>CAZFJN010000009.1:0-46621 GCA_964519595.1 uncultured Rickettsiales bacterium | reverse complement strand
TTTTGAAAGATCAAGCTGTAATAAAACTTTTGCCGTTCCACAAGCTCCAGCCAAATGTACAAATGTACATAGCGTGGCGTTAGCCACGCAGATGTCAGAGGTCAGAGGTCAGATATCAGATGTCAATTTCAGATGTCAATTTCAGATGTCAATTTCTTGACATCTGTATTCTGGCATCCGACATCTGCGTGGCTAAGGCCATGCTATGTACAAATGTACAAATGTACATTCTATATTGATGTCAGAGGTCAGATATCAGATGTCAATTTCTTGACATCTGTATTCTGGCATCCGACATCTGAGTGGCTATAGATCAAGAGCTGCTATCACAATATCTTTGGTGGGGGGAGGGTTTTTACTATTGCTTCCAGCACATCTTCTATTCCTATTCCGCTTTTGGCGGAGATGGCTATTGCTTCTGAGGCATCAATTCCTATTACTTCTTCTATTTGGGCTTTGGCGCGGTCAATATCGGCGGCGGGGAGGTCTATTTTATTAAGAACCGGAATCAGCTCATGTCCGGCATCGAGAGCTTTATAGACATTGGCCAGCGTCTGCGCTTCTACGCCCTGGCTGGCATCGACTACCAGCAGCGATCCTTCACAGGCGGCCAGACAGCGCGATACTTCATAGCCGAAATCGACATGTCCGGGCGTGTCCATTAAATTGAGAATATAGTTTTTTCCGTCTTTGGCTTTGTATTGCAGGCGCACGGTTTGCGCTTTGATGGTGATGCCGCGTTCTTTTTCAATGTCCATTGAATCAAGCACCTGCTCGGTCATCTCGCGCTTATCTAAAGCGCCGCAGAATTCGATCAGGCGGTCGGCCAGAGTGGATTTTCCATGGTCGATATGCGCGATTATCGAGAAATTACGAATAAGATTCAAATCAGTCATTTTAAAAATACGCTAACCAGTTCAACATGAGGGCTATAGACGAATTGATCTATTACATCAAGAGAGACTAAGCGATAGCCTGCATTTTTCAGAGTTTTTGCATCGCGTGACCAGGTGGCGTGGTTGCAGGAGATCATGGTGATTTTGGGAATTGAGCTGGCAGCCAGCTGTTTTATCTGCGCCTCTGCGCCCATGCGTGGTGGGTTTATAACTGCCGCTTTGAATTTTCCAAGCTCGGCGCTGCTCAGCGGACTCAGGAATAAATCACGTTTCTGCACGCTTACTTTTGGCGAAATGCCGCGTATATGGTCAATCATCGCGCCGTTATTATCAACCGCATGAACTCTGGCTTTTGCGCTTATCGCGAAGCTGTAGGTGCCGATTCCGCAAAATAAATCGGCAATTGGCGAAGCGCCGCTGGTGGCCTTTAGCACAATTTCCGTTATAATTTTCTGCGCCGCCGCAGATGCTTGCAGGAAGCTGTCGGCCGGAATCGGAACATCATGCTCAGCGATTTTCATCAGCACCATATCTTTCTGAGCAAGCATTTGCATGGATTTTCCCGGAAATTGCGCGGAAAGTCTGGCGATTGGCAAAGATTCCGCAAAAGCCTTATAGCTCGACAAACCGCCTTCCGAGCTGGTCAATTGCAGCAAAATATCAATACCGCTATCGGCTCTGGTCATTGACAATGCTGAGATATTGGGAAAATCCGGCAGCATTTTATTAATCGGCGCGATCAGCTCTGCCAGTTCCGGCAGCAGAATCAGGCAGGAATTTATCGCAACCTTGTCATGTGATTTGGCGGCGACATAAGCCAGCTTGCCAGCGGCGACTTTAAAATCAACACGGCGGCGGACATTTGCCGGCAGGAAATGAAACAGCGGAGTTATTTCGGAAAATCCGGCATAGCCGAGCGCCGAGCTTACAACTTCGCGTTTGAATTGCTGATAAGCAGCTGGCGTAATATGTTGCAAAGCGCAACCGCCACATTCGGAATAATGCGGGCAGGGGGCTTTTATTCGATCTTCTCCGCCGCTGATAATTTCAACTATTTCCGCGCGCGCGGAATCTTTCCTGCGGCTTATTTCTTTAACTTTCAGAACATCGCCAGCGCATGATTTGGCAACAAAAATTTTCTCTCCGGCAAATTCGCCGTAGCCGTCGCCAAGACCGCCAATTCGGTCAATTTTTATGGTGAAAAAGGACAATTTACTAACAAATAGGGACGTTCAGCCTTGTCATGCATTATGCTATAACATCAGGATAGACAAGCTTCTCGATCTGAAAAATCTGATCATTCAGTGAGAGTTTTTCTTTTTTTAAGCGCATTCGCGTGAAGTCATCAATAACTCCACTTAACATAGCTTCCAGTTCTTTTTTCTTGCGGCGCAGAAAATCAAGTTTTTTCTCAAGCATCAGTTCTTCGTTCATGGCGCAACCTCGTTAGGCGTTTCCTGCATTATCATGCTGCATTATACTGCGGCGCTGGATATATTCTCAGCTTCAGCAGCAGGGCAGATACGGAATAGATAAAATAAAACAGATAAAATAAGATAAAACAAAATAAAAATAACAGATAAAATACAAGATAAATACTTGATATTATTCAATATTTCTTACAAAAGCAGCATCATTATAGCAAAAAATTACTACAATTTCCAGCAAATTCATCATTCGTTCACTATATTATCTGTAATATTTGTAATATGTTCTAAAAAAAGCAATGCAGGTTTTTATGTTGCGATCATTTAATTGTTTAGAATCAGGATTTAAAGATAGCGGCGCTGGCGCAGGCAGGCGCAGCGGCTTTACCCTTGCTGAGATTTCAATTGTGATGATCATTATCGGCCTGCTTATTTCCGGCGTTTTGATCAGCCGCGATATGATACAAACCGCCGAATTACGAACCATCATCAGCGAACGCAGCAGCTTCATTGGCGCTTACAAGGAATTCGTTGATAAATATCAGGCTATTCCTGGAGATATGAATAATGCCACCTCTATATGGTCAGGCGTTTCTAATGGCGGCGGAAATGGCATGATTGGCAGTTGGACAAATGCAGCAGTAGGCAGTCAGAGTGAATGGTTCGGAGCTTGGCAACATCTGGCTAATGCCGGACTTATTGATGGTCAGTATAGCGGAACAGCAGGAGGTGGTGGAGCTTCTGATGCAGTAATCGGCACAAATGTTCCAGCTTCCAAAAGCGGCAAAGGCGGCTGGACTTTGCTGTGGATGGTAAGCAATACGGACAATAATTTTTCTTATGCAACATCTCCAATCTCCTCGCACGTATTAGTATATGGCGCGGCAACTGCCAGTTATTTCACTGACACGGCGATAATATCGCCGATAAGTGCCAAGGATATTGATATAAAAACTGATGACGGAATGCCTTTCCGCGGCTCAACCAGAGTGAAAAGAAATACAGCGACAACGTGCGCTGTATCAAACGCTGTAACATCCGATTATCTATTGACATCAGAAACACAAGCTTGCCAATTGATGTTTCTAATGGGAATGTAATTTTTGAGTAATTTTTGAGAGTAATGATGAAAAATAAAGCTGGTTTCTCATTGATAGAGGTTGTTGTTGTTGTGCTGGTAGTGTCTTTGATCGCTGCCGGAGTGGTGGTTTCGCAATCTATGGTTCGCACTTCGCAGATTCAGGCGGTGATGTCGGAATATCAGGCTTATAGCGGCGCGGTTCGTAATTTCATGAGCAAATATCGCGCTCTGCCGGGAGATTTTGCTGGCGCTACTGCACTCTGGGGCGAGGTCAGCGGTAGTTGTACATATGATCCTGGAGGAGTTGGAGCTGGAGAAAGCACTGAAACTTGCAATGGTAATGGTGACGGTTATATAAATGGCGCAACTTATGAACATATAACCGCCTGGCGGCATCTCGGTATTTCCGGATTTATCAGCCAGAATATGCCGGGAACAAGGTTTACCTCTTCCTGTGATACTGATGTTCAGCCGGGCAATAATATTCCTGCCTCCAAGCTGAAAGGCGCTGGCTGGAATCTTGAAGCAAACAGCTATAGCGCCAGCTCTTATACTGGCGGCGCTAATGGAACATACACTTATTTTCCAATGAGTACTGCCGATTTGCCGACTGTTAATTCCTTATGGTTAGGCGGCAGTCTACAGGATGATATTGATCTTGACTTAAGCTGTGCCAGATCGCAGATTCCGGTTTTAGACGGCGAGGAGGCTTATACGCTTGATCTTAAAAATGATGATGGTCTGCCGGCAACCGGAAAAATACGCGGTCAATATAATGATTCGGCAGCGTATCAAACTTGTGAAAACGGCACTGCTTACCGCATTGATTCAACCGGAATAAACTGCTCGCTGGTTTTTATACTTGATCAATAAAACTTACATGTTTTTCGATGTTTTTCGATATTCTCCATGATAGAAAAATTATCGCTTTGTCCGGCGCGGATGTTAGTTCTTTTCTGCAAGGATTAGTAACTAATGATGTAACCACTCTGGCGCAAGGCAGTATAATGTATGCTGCGCTTTTATCGCCGCAGGGCAAGTTTTTGCATGATTTTTTTCTCATTTCCGATTCGCAAAGAATATTGCTTGATGTGAATAAAGACAGAGCAGCAGATTTAATCGCCAGATTTAATATATATAAGCTGCGCGCTCAGGTAAAAATTGAGGCCACTGATATAGAAGTAAAAGCGCTATTCGGCAGCGACAATTTACCATATCTGCGTGATCCGCGCCTGAGCGCGCTTGGCTATCGTATTTACAGCTTTTATAATTCTTCTGATAATTCTTACCAGAAATCATCGGAAAATTATCAGCGTGCTGATTACGAAGCGCATCGTATTGCGCTTGGCGTTCCGGATGGCGCGAAAGATATGCATATTGATAAATCATTGCCGCTGGAATTCGGCCTTGATAAATTTGCCGCAATCAGTTTTTCCAAAGGCTGTTATGTCGGACAGGAAGTTACTGCGCGCAGCAAATTCCGTGGCAAGCTGCGTAAGGCGTTATATCGTGTTGCGGCAGATTGTCCGTTGCCGGAAATCGGCTCAATAATAACCGCTGGAACAGAAGAAATCGGCGAACTACGCAGCGTTAGCGGCAAAACCGCACTGGCCGTGCTTAATAGCGAAAAGCTGGAAAACCTCACCACCCCACTGACAATCGGCAATATTACAATTGAAATTTCTGCAATAGATTACTTAATCTGATAAATCTGTTGATTACATAATATGTTTAATCGTCAGATTAAGCCGCTCTGATACGGCGCAGGAAATTATCTACTTGTGTATTTAATTCCTCAGCTTGTTTTGAAAGCTCTCTGGACGCCATTAGCATTTGTTCCGATGCTGCTCCGGCATGAGAAGAAGATGATTGAACATCAGTAAGGCTATCGGCGATTGATTGCGTGCTTTGCGCGGCGGTTTGCATGTTTCTGGATATTTCTCCGGTTGTTGCTGATTGCTCTTCAACGGCAGAAGCAACGCTGGAAGCGGCCTCGGAAATTGATCCTACTGAACCGCCAATTTCTGTTAACGCTGCAATAATTGCCTGTGCTGCCTGCCGCATTTCTGTGACAATAAGCTGAATTTCTCCGGAAGTTTTATCAGCCTGACTAGCCAGATTTTTCACTTCGCTGGCAACTACCGCAAATCCTTTTCCAGCATCTCCGGCGCGCGCTGATTCAATGGTTGCATTCAAAGCCAGCAGATTAATCTGTCCGGCGATATTCGCAATCATATCCATAGCGGCAGCGACTTTATTTGTTGCTTCATTTAACACATTAGCAACACCGTCAGCATTTTTTGCTTTTTCTCTGGAATCAGAAACCAGATGTGTGGTTTTCTGCAATTGTGCGGAAATTTCTTTCACAGTGGCGGAAAGCTCTTCTGATGCCGCTGCCACAGATTGCACATTCGCCGTGGTGCTTGCTGCCGCGCCGCTGGCGGTTGCAGCTTTATTGGCGCTGTCTTTGGCGCTGTCTACCATGCTTTCTGCCGTTTGCGACAGCTCGGTTGCCGCCGCCGCTAAAATATTCACAATAGATTTTACACTTTGCTCAAAATCAGCAGCCATTTGCGCTTGTAGCTGTTTTTTCTGCTGCTCTAGCTCTTTCTTCTCAAGTTCACCATAAGCCAGCTTTGCCTGCAGCGCTTTTACCAAAGTAAGCGTGTTTTGCAATTCATCATCACCAACTTCAATCTGGTTATCATATTTGCCGCTGGCAATAGAATTGAGGTTTGAATCAATCTCCGCCATTCTGGCATTAAGAGCGCGCCTGATATAGCTGGCAGTAAAGAAGGCAATTCCTATCGCCGCCAATGTTACTGCGAGAGTTGTAATTAGCCCTGTAACTGAATCTTTTTGCGCTTGCTCATAAGCTTCTTTTGATACATCAAGCTGGAGCTGAATAAGTTTCTTATTAGTTCCCTGAGTTTCATCAAACAGCTTGTGTGCTCCGAGCAGGAATTTTGCCAGCTCCGGATTATGGCCGGAATTCTGCGCGGATTTAGCCATTTCCAATGCCGGAATAACGCCAGATTCAACATATTTCTTTTTCTGATCGGCATATTGATCAGCGAGAATTTTTTCTTCCGGCGTCAGATATGTCGCCATGTATGCCGACCATATTTTGTCAATTTCAACAATTGCTTCTTCTGTTTCTTTAATCAGCTTTGCTGATTCTTCTTCTCCGGAAGCTATTAAACTGAAATTCAGCATGGTAGTGTAAAGCAGAGCATCTGTTTCTGCCAGCTGTCCGGCTGGTATTGTGCGATCTTCATAAACTGTTTTCAGCGATTGAGTTGTTTTGTTTTTAAAATAAATGCCAACGCCGCTTACAACAGCAACCAGAACGCACAATGCTACGCCCATTGCGGTAATTTTCGCGCCAAATTTTTTAAACCAGCGTCTGACGGTCGCCATGGTTGAATGATCAATAAATCTGCCATGTTCAATCCGCACAGAGCCAGCTTTTCCAGCAATAAACTGTTTGTATATTTTATCAACTTCCTGCGTAATTGCCGAATCAGGCTTGCTGCGAATGGAAATATAGCCAGTGATGTTGCCATTTTCCAGACAAGGCATCGCATTTGCCTGAACCCAGTAATGATCGCCATTTTTAATGCGGTTTTTTACATAGCCGCTCCATGATTTTCCGGCTTTCAGATCGCGCCACATATCCTCAAAAGCTTCCGGCGGCATATCGCAATGGCGAATCAGATTATGCGGCTGGCCAATCAGCTCGTCACGCGTAAAGCCGGAAATCTGTACAAAATCCTCATTGACAAAGCGTATCTTGCCCTTTTCATCAGTGCTTGATACGATGACTGAGCCATCTTTCATCAGAACTTCACGCCCGCTAACTGGTCCATTATTACGCATACATTGCTTCCTATAAATTATTGATGTTGATGATGTTAACCTGACCTTTATACAAACTAAATTAAAATATTGCTAATTTGTATAATTATTGCAATCTTTATTAGAAATATATACTCATTACACTTCAAGAGTTGGCATTTCTTCGGCTCTCGTCTTTATTGTTCACTATATCAGATAAAAATCTTGAAATATCAATAAGTATTCCTTCGATTTTTATCTGATATAGTGAACAAAAATACTTGGAATAAATACCAACTCTTGAAGTGTAATGAGTATATTTAAAGTAGAAAAATTTAGAACAGCACAATTTAAAGTTGCTGATTGCCGCTTTTTCCGTTAATTATCCAGCTATGTCAAAGCTCAAAACCATTGCTATGATTCCTGCTCGCGGCGGCTCTGTTCGTCTTCCCGGTAAGAATGTCCGCGTGCTGCATGGTCATCCGTTGCTTGCTTATAGCATTACAGCGGCTATTCAGAGCAAGCTGTTTGATATGGTGATGGTTTCTACTGACAATGCTTACTATGCCGAAATCGCAAAACATTATGGAGCGGAAGTTCCACATCTGCGTCCGCTTCAGTTTGCTACTTCTACTTCGCCGGATATTGAATGGATTGAATATACATTATCTACTCTTGCCAAAGCCGGCAGGGTTTTTGATTGCTTCAGCATCTTGCGTCCTACCAGCCCATTCCGCAGTGCAGATACCATACGCCGCGCTTGGAATTTGTTCAGTAATGATCCTGAGGCTGATTCATTGCGTGCCGTAGAAAAATGCAGCCAGCATCCGGGAAAAATGTGGATAATTGATCAAAATCGGATGCAGCCGCTAATGCCGAAAAATATTGACGGCGTTCCGTGGCATTCTTGTCAGATGGCATCATTGCCGGAAATTTATGTGCAAAATGCCAGCCTTGAAATTGCCTGGACGCGCGTGGTAGAGCAATATCGCACCATTGCCGGAAATAACGTCATTCCTTTTATCACCGAAGGCGCGGAAGGTTTTGATATTAATATGCCGGATGATTGGTGGCTGGCCAAACATATGATTGCATCAGGACAAGCGCAGCTTCCGGAAATCTCTACTGCCACTATTTCTAATGTTTCTGACGCCATGTTTACTGAATAAAAGGCGTTCCATTAATAATTCCATTGCAGACCACATCAAGACCTTTACATTCTCCAGTCAGTAGATCATCCAGCGATTGTATATTAAGATTAAAAGGCGGCTGACTCTTGGTTGGAATAAATAGTTCAATATCTATCATGCGCCGGAAGAAAAAATGATAAGCATAACGCCGCGCCAGCGTTATTTTTTCTGAGTCTAATTTTGTTCTAAGCGGTAAGCGTGCCAGAATATTTCTAAACTCTTCCGGGCTATTAGCATCCACCGTAAAGCCTTTGCCGCGTATCCATGCTTCTCCGGCGACTATAACTTGCATCCCGTTTGTTGCCAGCTCAATGCCGGTTTTTGTGCTGTAAATTAGCACGCTGTCGCACAAGGCCATAATGCTGTAGGTACTAATGTCGCTTAGTGGCGGAATAATTTTTATAGAAGGCGGTAGCGTTTCATAGCGCCTGAATATTTCATCTATTACAGTTTGGCGTGACTGGACATTGCCATATATCTCTGCCGGATGAATACGAATCACCAACTGCACATCTTTGCGTGTTTTAAAATGGTCAATTGTATCAAACAACCATTCCATCATGCTGGAGTAGGCATTGTTTGGATAATGCAAATGCGCGTCCCACACAACGTTCGTAAGCAGGCCTATTACTGGTTTATTTTCATCAAGAGCCAGTTCTTTTTTAATTTTGCTGCTATCGAATAGCGGACTTTCATGAAACCAGATCCAGTCGCTGCTTCCGGTCTGACGCGAGGCGAGATAGCGCATGATTTTTTCTTCTTTTTGTGCATCCCAAGGCATATTTTTCCAATAATCAGTTGGCTCATTGATCATAGTGCGATGGTATGTATCGTCATGGCTGAATATAAAAGTGCCTTTGCGGTAAGCCGGATGCCATGTTACCACCCTGATGCCATTATGTTTTGCGTAATCGGCAATAACTCCTTGCGGCACATAAATACCGTGATGCAGCACCACAATATCCGGACGTTCTTGCGCGAATAATTTCTGGCATACACACAAAGTAAACCAGGCGGCAACCAGATAGCGACGCAGTACAGTTTCTCCGTTATTCATTACAAAAACATCGCTTGTGCCAAAGAAACGGCAGGAAGCCGCCATGGCATGTTCACCGAGGCGAATTCCGTCCTGAGTGAAATTTGCCAGCTCATCTTTTCCAATCCTGGCAACGCTTGATTCAATAGCGGTTTTAGTAGTTGCATCAAGCCAATCGCTATAACTATGCAATGGCAGGCCAAGCGGAGCTATGGAGCTGGCGGATGGCGCAAAACATGTATTGCACAATAATTCTTTTGGACCGGATTTAACAAAACTTACCGTATCAGATAGCAGGGAACTCTCACACATCATGCAGGCTGGAAGCGAACCATCACAGAGTAAGAATGATAGTTTAGCATCACGTAAATGCAGCGCCACGCCAAGAGTTTGTTCAACGCGTGACGCGGCAAGATGCGCGCCGGTGCTGGTGGCGATCAGAATGCGCGGTGATTTTGATTGTCGCGCAGGCAGTGGTTTATTGTGTAGTAGAGCATTCCAGTTAATGTGTCCGCCGAACCACATGCGTTTGATTCTAAGTAGGCGATACAAGGGATGTATCCAGGAAATGCCTTTGATATAGCGCATGGTTAGCAGGCGTATGGCGTGTTTCCCATAACGTGAGCGTGCGATAAAAAAACGCGTGTTAGTCTGCATAATATTCAGTGTTAGGCTGCACAAGATTCAGCAAACAATTTCTGCACTGCGTTACAGATGCTTGCAGTATCAAGATGGTGATGAGAAAGCACCTCCGCCGGGCTTCCACATACAGGAACATCGCTTAGTCCAAAGCGAATTACTTTCTTTCCGGCAAGCAAGCCGGCTTCGGCTGCTGCAGTAAGGATAGTTTCATTCTGACCGCCAGATAGATAGTGATTATCAATCGTGACGATGCTTCTGATGTTTTTCAGCTCTCCGGTAAGCCACGAAACATCAATTATGTTCAGCCAGGGCAGGTTGATAACTTTGGCGCTGATTCCGGATTTTTTCAGGTTGTTTGCAGCGAGTACCGCATTATTTAGCATAATTGGTCCATAAGCAAAAATAGCAACATCACTGCCCTCGGTGAGCGCAATGCCTTCACCATATTTCAGCTTATAACCTTCAGGCAACGAAAAAGATACCGGCCATGGCACTGAACACAGCCTGATATAGGCGCTGCGTTTATGCTGATTAAGGCAGTAATCAAGCGCCATAGATACTTCTGCTTCGCATGACGGCTCGATCATCACCATGCCGGGCGTGCCTTTCAGCGCGGCAATATCGCGCACCGCCTGATGTGAATGACCAGGCCCTCCGGGAATAACTCCGGCCAGTGACGCTACATAGACAACATGCAATTTTTCAGTTGCATTGTTATAAATCTGTTCATTTGGTCGTGTCGACAAGAAGCAGGCGAATGAATGCACAATCGGCAACAGGCCTTTCAGCGCCATGCCGCCGGCTTGTGAAACCATGTCCTGTTCGGCGATACCGCATTCGATGAAGCGATCAGGATATTGATTGCGAAATGGAATAAGTCCGGTATCGAGTACCAGATCGGCATCAAGTGCGACCAGATTTTTATGTTTTCTGGCTTCAGCAAGTAAGGCATTGCTATAGGCCGGAATAAGTTTTTGCAATATATCGGAAGAAGCAGGCGCTGCTGGTCTTTCTTCGGATTCCAGCGAGAGCGGTGCTTGCTTAAGTGCGGTAAATTGTCGATTGATGCGCTCAATCAGCTCTTTCAGAGCGCTGGCGTAGGATGTTTTATCCGGCGCGCCGCTATGAAAACGGTACATGTCATTATCGGAATCAAGCGATGTATGTTCCATGAACGATACGCCGCAACCTTTAATCGTATCAGCAATTATAATGTGTGGTTTGCCGCTGGTTTTAGCGCATTGGACAAGCGCCTGTTCAATTGCCGTGAAATTATGACCGTCAATGCGTTGTACATGCCAGCCGAATGCGCTGAATTTTGCGTCTAAATCTCCCAGATCGCTGACATTTTTCACAAACGTATCAGACTGAAGCTTGTTATGATCAACAATAACTATGAGCTTATCTAAATTATGGTTGGCTGCAGAAATAAGCGATTCCCAATATTGTCCTTCCTGAAGTTCTCCATCGCCGGTAAGAACGAACACGCGGCCTTTTGCGTTGGCAATTTTTTTTGCCGTGAGCATTCCTTTTGCTTTGGAAATTCCCATGCCGAGCGAGCCAGTGTTAGTATGAATCCACGGTGTATTAATGTCAGGATGGCCTGGCAAACCATTCAATCTGCGTAGCTGGTGGATATATTCAAAAGGTAATTTACCAGTGGCAATGAGGACGCTGTAATAAGCAGGAGCGTCATGACCTTTGGAAGAAAAGAAAATATCGTTGTCCGGATGTGCCGGAGATTCGTCCAGCTGTAATGTTTCAAGCATCAGCCAGCTCATTATATCCATGCTGGAAAAGCTGCTGCCGATATGGCCAGAACCGGCGCGAGCAATCATATACAGCGCATTCAGGCGGCACATATCGGCAAAGAGCGCTGCTTTTGCGCTTGCCGGAGCATTAATTGCGCGTAGGCGATCAAACTCGTTTGCACTTATATAATGCAGTTTTCCTTCGACTGCCTCGCCAATCAGATCGCCCATGATTTCTTCCTAACATTTAGCAATATAAATTTAACAGTATGAATTTAACAGTATGAATTTAGCAGCATGAATTTAACAGTATAATATCTATCTGGATCAGTATTTAGTCGGATCAACATTCAAATATATTGTTTTTAATTCACTGTAAATATTAAGCGCTTCAGTACCTGGTTCACGACTGCCGTTGCCGGAGAAGCCTAAGCCACCAAAAGGCATATGTGGTTCGCTGCCAAATGTTCCGCCATTAACAACGGCAACTCCGGATTTTATTGCCTGAGTAAAATGCGTCGCACGATCAAAGTTGCTGGTATGAATGCAGGCAGTAAGTCCATAAGGCGAATGGTTAGCGAGCGCCAGTGCCTCGGCGTAATTACGCGCTTTGTAAAGTGTGGTAACCGGACCAAATAATTCAAGAGTTGATATTTCATCATCTGGCGATACGTTGTCCATTATCGTTGGCGCTATATAATAGCCGCCTTCGTGTTTTTTTCCCCTCAAGCGGTTGCCGCCACACAAAATATTAGCGCCGCGCGATTTAGCCCTCTGTATAGCCTCTAAAATATTATTAAGCTGCCGCTCGTTAACAACCGGGCCAAAATCATCGTCATCGCTATTGCCAACTTTAAGCGTGGCGACTTTAGCAAGCAAGGCCTCTACCAGTTTCTGATAAACAGTTTCTACAATAATTATGCGGCTGCCTGCTGCACAGCGTTGACCAGCGTTACTAAATGCAGAAAGGCATATCCAGTTCACCGCGCGAGTGATGTCGGCATCTTCGCAGACAATGAGTGGATTTTTTCCGCCTAGTTCCAGGGATATTTTAGCGAGGCGTTTTCCGGCAATTTCAGCAATCCATTTGCCAACCTTGGTTGAGCCGGTAAAACTGATTACATCAATATCAGCTGATTCAACAATTGGCGCTCCGGCTTCTAAACCTGATCCTTGTATCAGATTCAGTAATCCGGACGACAAACCTGCCTCATGCAGCAATTTTGTAAAAATCCATGCCGTTGCCGGCGTATCTTCAGGAGCTTTTAAAATCGCCGCATTACCGCAAATAAGCGCCGGAAATGTTTTCCAGGCGACATTTGCTATTGGCGTATTAGCGGCAACGATTAAGCCGGCAATTCCGCACGGTTGGCGGATGGTCATTGCGTATTTATTTGCAGTTCCTGATGTAGTGGTACGTCCGTACAGGCGCTGGCCTTCTCCGGCATAAAAACGGCCAAGCGCAATCGCGCCGGATGTTTCTCCTTTTGCGTCTTTAAGTGATTTGCCGGTTTCTTTCGCTACTATTTCTGCGATTTTATCAGCATTCTTCTCAAGATGGTTGCAAATTTGATGCAAAATAAAGCCGCGCTGAACCGGCGGAGTATCTGCCCAGCCGGTCTGAGCATTTTTTGCAACTGTAATTGCCCGGCCAACATCATCATGATTTGAGCTGGTGATTTTATACAGCAGATTTCCATCATGCGGCGAGAATTTATCAATAGTATTGCCGCTTATCGCCAGACAATCGTTACCATCAATAATATTTGGAATGATGTCCGGAATATTTGCAATAATAGCAGATGTTTTTTGATTGTTTATATGCAAGTCCAGCCTCCATCAACGGTGATTGTTGCGCCAGTCATATATTCTGATGCTGCTGATAACATATAAATTATTGTGCCGTTATATTCATTTGCTTTTGCCATGCGGCCAACAGGAATTCGTGAGTTATAAGCGTTCAGAAAACTCTGCTCCTGATTGCGGAAAACTCCGGCAATTGTAAGCGTATTAACGCGCACGCCAGATTTCGCCCAGTAAGAAGCCAGATAGCGAGTTAAGTTAAATAATGCAGATTTAGAAACACTATATGCAATTGGCTTGAAAAAAGTCTCGCCGCGATCTCTGCGATATTGGTAAATAGATTGATCAGGAGAAACAATACCATAAATTGAGCTTATATTTATTATGCTGCCACGCCCGGCTGTTGCCATTGCGCCGCCAAAAACCTGACAGCAAAGCATGGTGCCTTTTACATTAACTTCCATTATTTTATCCCAGGAGCTTTCAGGATAATTTTCAAAAGCGCCATTTTCTGAGGCCGGCGCATCAGGCGGAGAATCAATGGCGGCGTTGTTTATCAAGCCAAATGGCGTTTCCCAATGTGCAGAAATTCGCTCAAGCGCCTGCTCAAGGTCTTGGCGTTTGGTGATATCGCATTTGATGTAGAGAACTTTATCATCGGCAAATCCGGCAACATCAGGAAGCGCAACATCAATAGCGACCACTCTTCCTCCGGCATTTATAATCGCGCTCGTATATTCGCGGCCAAGCTGACCAAGTGCGCCAGTTATAACCACCACGCGACCACTTAAATCAAACAGCATGGAAATTCCTTATGCCGCTTCGCTGGATTTTTCTGCTATTTTGCCTGCCGCCGACGATTCAACATCAGAGAGGCTGATAGTATGATCTTCCCGCAGAGCAGTTTTTATGCGCTTGCCGATAAATTTTTCTATTTCATAAGGAGGCAGGCCGTCATTTGGTGATTTAAAGGCGATATCCTTTTCAGTAAGAATATGACCGGCTGGCAAATCATGTGCAATAACCAGCTTTTTTCCCATTTTAAAGAGCGGTTTTTCTTCACTTGGATAACGCTTTTTTACACCATCGCCCATAGCGATATGGCAACGTTTCAAATCGCGAATCATTTTTTCCAGGCCGGAATGTTCCAGTGAAAAAGCGTGATCAGTTCCTTTCATCGCGCGATTGAGCGTAAAATGTTTTTCAATAACGCGCGCACCGAGAACATAGCTCGCAACCGCCATTGCAATGCCGTTATCATGCGAGGAAAAACCAATAACTATTTCCGGAAATTCTTCGCGCAGAGTGCTAATAACAGAGATATTTAACTCTTCCCAGGCCGGCGGATAACCAGCCGTGCATTGCAGAATCGACAATTGTTTGTTTATCGGATAAATCGCGTTATAAGCGCGCCGCACATCTTCCATTGTCGCGCCGCCGGTGCTGATAATAATTGGCTTGCCGAAGCTTGCTACATATTTAAGCAAAGGCGTATTAATAATATCAGCTGAGGCTATTTTATAAGCCGGCATATCAAGAGCTTCCAGAAAATCGGCGCTGTCGAAATCCCAGGCGGTGGCAAAAAACATTATGCCAATTTTTTTCGCATAGGCGATAAGTTCCTGATATTGCTCTTTGTTAAATTCAAGCGCCTCGCGGTGTGTGCCGTAGCTATTTGCAAAGGCATTCTCGCTGTTGTAAGGACTATCAAACATTTCTTTTGTGTAGAGCTTGAAATTATTGCGCTTCTGGATTTTTACCGCATTCGCGCCGCAGGCCTTGGCTGAATCAAACAATTTTTTGCAGATTTCAACATCACCCTGATGGTTCTGCCCTATTTCCGCGATAACATAGCAATCACTTGCGTCATTTATCTTTACACCGTCAATAACCAGTTCACGATTCATGTTTTTAACCTTATTCAGAAGCTTGTTGCAGATACTTCAATCGGTTAAGATCTATATGGTTTTATCATGACCTCGTCAAGAAATATGTTTGCGAGAAAAAGGAGAAGTTCGTCGCAAAAACCACGCTACAAAACCATGTTACAAAAACCATGCAATAAACCAGATTTAACATGCGGCGGTTTATCAGCGAGAAGCAGCGCCACGCCCTTTAGAAACTTCATGCGGTTCAAAACTTCTTTGCCATTTACCTAGTGCATCTGCATCAATTGTAACTTCTTCATCGCGTTTTTTAAAGATCACATTTCCATTCACATCGAATAATGTAAGATTCTTAGCATTTTCTTTCAAAAAATCTCGATATGTTTCATAAAATTTCCGCACGGTATTTTCTGCTTCTTCAGGACTATAATTATAAGTCACCGCAGTCTTTATTGCTTGTTCTGGCGTTAATGCGATGGCGAATATATTCAATTCACCAGTTTTTTGCTCTCTTGCGAGATCACGTTTAATTGTATCGTATTCTTCTTTTTCAACAGCAATCAAATTACGATCTTGAATTGTATCTACATTATTTTCTTCAGCAATTTGCCGCAAGGCCATGTTGATTCCGTGCATAAGCGGACGAATTTTTCCATACGGCTCAAGAGGAATAGCACTATGTTTGTTAAATTCTGTCTTAAATTGTTTAAAATCAAGCAATGCAGAATTTTGGTCAAGATTTTTCAATTCCTCTATTTCTGGTATTTCTTCAGAAACTTGCATTAAATATCTCAATATATCCTTAGAACCAAGCCCACCAGCAAGATAAGTGACATTCCTTTTTCTATCAGACTTGGCTGCAGTTGTAGAATTTTTTACAATTCTAATTCTGATGCCACTTGTTTGTAACAATTTATCAATAGTTTCCGCAACTATTCCGCGTAGATAAGTTTCGTCATTATTAATTCTACTATGAAAAAGTTTTATATCATCAGTTTCTTGAGAATTCTTACCATTCAACCGGCCATTGAGTTGATTCTCTTGAATATAATCCTTCGCTGCATTAAAAGCTAAATCTACATATCTTTCGTCGATAGTTGCCATATCTTCACTTCGCTTTGCTAATGGTTAATAATTATTTAACCAAATCAATACAGTTTAAGAAATTGGCAGTCAATATGAATTTTATTGCCTATATTCTAATCAAAAAATTCTGCATTGTTTATCAGACAATATTAGGTTATTTACTGTTTCCCATCTTGATAGTTTATAAGAGCCTCTTTACAATCTTTTCAAAGCTCGTAAACAGGCTCTAAGCAAGGCCATATGTCATAGCAATTCATAATCGGCAGATTATGATACCAATTCTACTTCTATGAAGTAGAATTGGTATGGAATCGTGTGCCGAAAGCACCGGTTTCCCGCCGCGTCTTGTTTCGCTGTAGCGAAGCGAAGGCGGAAGCGGGCGAGATTCACAATCTATTGCTACGCAATAGATTGTGAAACAGTATGAGTTTGTATTAAATGGAGGTTTTTCTGAGCGCTAATACAACAACATCTGCCTGGAGATCAATTGATCCAAAGGAATTGTGGGTCAGGCGTCATTTGGCTGTGATGCTGATGGTGCGTGAGATTAAAGTGCGCTACAAGCAATCAGCATTGGGCGGCGCATGGGCAGTTATCAGGCCATTAATGATGATGGTAGTGTTCACCTTCCTGTTTGGCACAATGGCGCAATTGTCAGGTGAGGGGATAGCTTATCCGGTATATGTATTTGCCGCGCTAATTGGCTGGGATTTGTTTGCCAATGTGGTTGTTGGCTGCGCGACAAGCATAACCACTAATAAGAGTGTGGTGCAGAAAATCTACTGTCCACGCCTGTTATTTCCTTTAAGTTCAGTAATGGTAGCATTGTTTGACTTTGTTATCGCAGCTTGTATTTTAGCTGTATTGATGCTGATTTTTGGGGTAGGGGTGTCAGAAAATATAGTATGGTTGCCGCTGATGATTCTTGCGGTGCTGCTGGTTGGGCTGTCTTTAGGGATTTGGTTGGCGGCAGCGGCAGTGTGGCTGCATGATGTGAAGTTTATGACGACATATTTAATGCAGCTGTTGATGTTGCTTACGCCGGTTGGCTATGGCGCTCAAAATATTCCTGAGTCATTCGCTTGGATTATCAAGATTAATCCGATGGCAGCAATCGTTGAAGGATTTCGCTGGTGTATTCTTGGAGTTCCTGCGCCTGATCCAATTTATTCTGCCTATGCCGCTGGTGTAACATGTGTGATGCTGATTGGCGGACTTATATTTTTTAACGCTCTCGAGCGTTCGTTTGCAGATGTGGTGTAATAGTCTATGACCTCTATGAACATAAAAACCGTAGATCCATTCGTTATTATCCGCGCCGAACATGTCAGCAAGCGTTTCCAGCTTGGTCAGTTTGTGAGTCTTGCTTCTACGCTGCGCTCGATAAAACAGATGGTGTGTAATCCGCTGGAATGGATGCGCCGAAAAAGCTCATCCAGTAATCAGCCGCGTTTTGAGGATAAAAACGGCAAGCGTTATTTATGGGCGCTACGTGATATTAATTTTGAGCTGCGTCGTGGTGATCGCGTAGCGATTATTGGTCGTAATGGTGCCGGAAAAAGTACGCTGCTTAAAATTCTGGTTGGCATCATGGTGCCAACCGAAGGCAAGGTTTCGACCAATGTTCGCATTGTGCCGTTAATGGGCGTTGGCGCAGGGTTTAATCCTGAGCTAAGCGGCAAAGAAAATGTATTTTTATATGGCGGTATTCTCGGCGTCAGCCCAGCCGAAATACGCAAGCATTACGACGCAATCGTACAATTCGCCGAAATCGCTGATTTTATGGACACGCCGCTTAAACGCTATTCCAAAGGTATGCGCGCAAGGCTAGGAATGGCAGTAGCCCTTAACCTCGCACCGGATGTGCTGGTGGTTGACGAAGTTCTTGCTGTCGGCGATGCGCCTTTCAGACAAAAATGCATGGA
This sequence comes from uncultured Rickettsiales bacterium, assembly GCA_964519595.1. Taxonomy (GTDB): domain Bacteria; phylum Pseudomonadota; class Alphaproteobacteria; order Rickettsiales; family SXRF01; genus JANRKF01. The sequence goes on along the minus strand of CAZFJN010000009.1, from coordinate 28,061 downwards.
TGCTATGTTAAGCCTGTGTGACGAGGGGATGACACTGCTATTTGTGTCACATAGCCCTGCGCGAGTGACGGCATTGTGTGACCGTGCAATTTTACTGAAGGAAGGCAGGCTTATTGCCGATGGTTCTTGTGAGGCTGTACTACAACGCTATCTGGCAGAAAATCCATCTGAGGCTGTAGGAGATGAGGTGGAGGTTGATAATATCACCGGCGAAGCTATTCTTATTCAAGATCCAAGCACTCGGAAGGGGAATGGTAATGCAAAAATTGGTTGTGTTGTAATACTAAATGAGCAAGGTGTTCCAATTGATCGCGTCAGCACAGGACAGCGCATTCATATTAAAATTCCTTATGTATTCGATGAAAATTTTTCTGAAAAAATTGTTCATGCAATGATCAGTATTTCATTCGTAAATGACAAGCGCGAGATTGTTTTCTCGTTACCAAGCTATGCGATCAACGCTGATTTAACCGATCTTCCGCGCGAAGGAGCGTTGGTTTGTACTGTAGATAAAATACGATTATATCCAGGAATTTATGCCATGCAGATTGGCCTGCACCTTAATAGACAAATAGCAGACAAGTTTCCAGGGGCGTTACAATTGCTCGTTACCGAAGGTGACTATTATGGAACAGGGCATATCCTTCCTAGTTATTATGGTGCGTATGTCGAGGATTATAATTGGAGCATAGAAAGATAATCGCATGTTTATTCCGATGCCTCCTCCTAATATTGAAGATGTTTTTGATAATAACCAGATTATTCGCGGACAGCGCAGATCATTTATTGTTCCCATTCGTCAGCCGTTATTACTAATTTCACAGGTTCAGCGCAGTGGCGGAACGCTATTAAGTCAGCTGTTGGACGGACATTCGCAACTGCACGTTCACCATTCAGAGCTACATATTGGCAGGCCAAATAAATATTACTGGCCAAAATTGGATATTAAATCATCGCCGCAGGAGTTATTTGATTTGCTCTGCGAGCATCCTGCACGTACACATTCTATACAAGGCTATAGCAAGGATGGTGTGGCGCAGCAAAGCAAGCTGCCCTTCATTTTCTGCACATCGTTACAGCAGGAAATTTTCTCAGAATGTTTGATTTTATATGGGAAAGATTCCCAGCGTTCCATTCTTGATGCGTACATTACCTCATATTTTAATGCATGGTTGGATTATCAATCACTCTACCGTGATCCTAATAAAATACGCTATTGGGTGGCGTTTGCTGCGCGTGTGGCAGCCAATGCGGCTGAGATAAAGGGGTTTTTTCGCGACTATCAGGACGGCCTTCTCATCAGCATTATACGCGATCCTGTTTCATGGTACGCATCTGCAAGCAGGTATATGCCGGATCGTTATGGTGATGTGGTAGCGGCGACTGATTTATGGATGGAATCAACCGGATCTGCAATGTACCAATTTAAGAAGCGTCCTGGCAAGGTGTTGCTGGTCTCATTTGAGGAGATGTTACAATCGCCACTTCTTCTTCTTAAGAAAATATATAAATTTGCAAATCTCAGGACATCACGAAAAAATACTCCAACATTTAATAACATTCCGATAGAAGCGAATTCCAGCTTTATACAAGCTCCGGCAGGCGTTATTGTGCCGGCCAGTGATCGCCATGAACACGTATTACCTGATGTTCGAAAGTTCATTATGGACAAATGCTACTCCATGTATAACATTACTCAGAAAATCACATCTCATTCTTATCAATCTTAATTTTCCAACAAGGTTATAAATTATGAGCATTTATTCAGGTTGGAGAATGAAACCACAAACTACAAATACGGTTTTGTATGACAGCACCGAATGGAATGAGCTTTCAATTGATACGGCGCTGTTGAGAGAAGAACATCACCAAGCCTATGGAAGACCGTGGATATTGGGCCGCTATCAGGCCGATTATTTGCTGAAGAAAGGACTTCCAAAAACCGCACGCGTACTGGATTTTGGCTGTGGATCAGGGCGTCTGGCTATATGGCTGGCGGCATATCTTGAAAAAGGACATTATTTTGGCATAGAAGCGTATCTTCCTAGCATCGAGGCTTTAATGGGGTACGAGTTGCCATTGCATGGATTGAGTCAAAAGAAAGTACGTGTTGCACATGATTCTTCTTTGGCATTGGATATTTTTGGCGTGACCTTTAACTGGGTAGTCGACTGTTTTTCTTCTGCTCATATGACTGAAGAAAAATATGAAGTTTATATAGAGAAACTTGCAAAAATTATTGAGCCTGAAGGATATTATGTCACCACTCCTGCACCGAAGATACACACAGATCATAACCTTCCTGGCTTTAAATTGATTTCAGTAGAAAAAGAGCCTTGTCCATTACTTGAAGGTTCAGGTGGAGAGGCTTTCAATGAATGGTTTATTTATCAAAGGTAGAATATGCTCTATGGGTGGCTAATCTAACTCAAATGCGCTGGTATAGTCATTTGCTAGCGCGGTGTTCTGAAGCTCTTTGCGTAGCAGGCAATTGCCTATTACCAGCACCTCGATACCGCTTCCCATGAAGCAGCGGAAAGCGTCTTGCGGGGTTGCAACAATAGGCTCTCCGCGTACATTGAAGCTAGTATTGACCAGCATCGGGCAACCTGTGCGCCGCTCGAATGCTTTAAGCAATTGATAATAGCGTGGATTTGTTTGCTCATGCACGGTTTGAACGCGAGCGGAATAATCAACATGCGTTACGGCAGGAATTTCAGAGCGTGTAAGGTTCAACTTGTCTATGCCGAATAGTTTTTTATTTTCTTCGCTAATTGGCATACAGCGTGATGATTTAACCGGAGCAACCAGCAGCATGTAGGGACTTGCTTCGTTCAGTTCAAACCATTCTGCTACATGTTCTGCTAGTACTGATGGTGCAAATGGCCTAAAACTTTCACGGAATTTGACTTTTAAATTGAGAGTTTTCTGCATAACAGATGAGCGTGGATCGCCAAGAATAGAGCGATTTCCCAGTGCGCGTGGGCCAAATTCCATCCTTCCCTGAAACCAGCCGACGGCATTGCCGCCGGATAAATAATCCACAACTGTATCCAGCAATTTTGCATCATCGAGTGTTTCAAAATTAGCTCCACACTCGTTGAGTGCCGCTTCAATTTCAGGCTGCGTGAACTCAGGCCCCAGATAGCTGCCGTGCATAGCATCATGTGGTTGTGGCGTGCGTGGTTGGTTTAGAAAACCGTAATGCACAGCTAATGCCGCTCCTAGAGCACATCCTGCATCACCTGCCGCCGGTTGAATCCAAATGCGCTCAAAAGCTCCGTCGCGCAATATTTTTCCGTTGGCCACGCAATTAAGCGCAACGCCACCGGCTAAGCATAGATTCTTTGCGCCAGTTTCCTTTGCTAATGACCGGGAAAGGCGTAAAACAATTTCTTCCGTGACTAACTGAATAGATGCGGCGAGATCCATATCGCGCTGAGTCAGTGGCGATTCTGCAGAGCGTGGCAATCCGCCAAACAGTTTATCAAATCTTGGCGATGTCATGGTTAGTCCAGTGGCGTAGTTGAAATAACGTTGATCTAACCGAAAGCTACCATCTTCTTTGAGATCTATTAGGTGATCGAGAATCTTACCTGCGTATTTTGCCTCGCCATAAGGAGCAAGTCCCATAACCTTATATTCACCTGAATTGACTTTAAAACCAAGATAGTAGGTGAAAGCAGAATAAAGCAGGCCGAGTGAATGCGGAAAATGGATTTCCTTATGCAGCGTTAGTTTATTTCCACTTCCCATTCCAGCGCTGGTAGTTGCCCATTCGCCTACGCCATCCATGGTAAGCACAGCTGCTTCTTCAAATGGAGAAGGGAAAAATGCGCTTGCCGCATGACTTTGGTGATGCTCGGCAAATAACAATTTACGTGTGTGATCAAACTCCGGATCAAAGCGGCGCAACTCGTCACGCAGCAAGCTTTTCTGAAATAATTTTTCCTTTAGCCACAATGGTATTGCCGCGCGGAAAGAGGTAAATCCATACGGCATACATGCCAGATAGGTTTCAACCAACCGCTCAAATTTTATAAATGGTTTTTCATGAAATGCGACATAATCAATATCAGCAAGAGTTATTCCTGCTTCCTTTAAACAATAGCTAATTGCACTGGACGGAAAACGTGCATCATGTTTTTTCCGCGTAAAACGCTCTTCCTGCGCGGCGGCAACAATCTTGCCATCCGCAAGCAAAGCGGCGGCGCTATCGTGGTAAAAAGCGGAAATTCCTAGGATACGCATGTGAAACTAAAACAGAGCGTAGATAAACGGTGCAACCGTGGAGCCTTTCACAAGCACTAGCAGACCGCCTAACATGATCATAATGACCATTACTGGTAGCAGCCAGAATTTTTTGCGCGCGCGCATGAAACGCCATAGTTCACGAATAAAATCAACCATAAGACCCTCTAAGGTTCTTCAAGATTTTCTTTAAAACTGATTACGCATTGTCTCCGGCAATGGCCCAGGCTGGCGCGTAATCCAATAGCTTTCAGCGTAAGGCTGGAATTTACGGTTCAGCGGATCTTTGCCAAATAATTTAAGCAACAATCCCATTGGCACAATGGCTGTCAGATAAATAAGCAACATTAAAATAGGATTGGTTATTTTGTGCAGAAGCAGGCCAAAGCGCGTCCATAAAAGATTGAGCATCGACAATCTCTCTGGATGTATAATTGCTGTAAATAAAAATACAACAGCCACCACGAGCAATATAAGTGCTTTTGTAACATGGTTGTGATAACTTGCAAACGCTGCCAATAACAAAAATACCGCTGCCATTACTAATCCGAAACCGCGATCGGATGCGGTGTCTAGCTTTTCTTCGCGCTGAAAATGCTCGTGTAAGCCAATGTTTTTTTTCATAGCAACCCCTTGCACGATACTAAGTGTTAATACAGCATATAAGACGTATCACCAAACCAATTGCAATAGATATTATTGTGTATTAGATAGACTTTTGTTCATAATCTTTGTCATTCTCCAACACAAGATCGAATCATATGTCTAAGGTTACTGATTTTTTGATTGGCGTGCTTATAGTTGCTATTACTGTGTTGACGTTAGAGGGAGGTTATTCTTTATACAAAGGAACTGAAAAACATGAAAGTATCAGCGCGCAGCTATTGACTGCCTTGCGTTGGTTCTCATTCGATCATGCCGCAGGAATTGCTGACACTCCATCGGAGAATAATCATGCTTTATTAGTGCAATCGGCAGGATCAATGCCGGATGCGAGTCTCTATCGTCCCGAAACTTATCCATGGCAGATTCTACCGCAGCGCTACATTCAGAACTGGGAGCATTTAAAGGCATGGATACCAATTCTGTCTGAGGCAGGTTATACTGTTGGTGGTGATGTCAATAAAATCATTGATGATGAAATAGCCATACAAAAAAAACGATTAAATTTAAAGGCTGAAATAATTGAACAGCGTGGCAATATGGATGAAAAAGCAGGTCTGATGCCTGCACGTCGTATGAATGGTACAATTCAGGGATTTTTTGATGGTGTGTGGGTACAGCCTCATCTCTACGGGCCACGTCCAGAAGGGAAACCAAGCAAGGAAGCGCAATATTTTATTGATCACTATGTGACACGAATGGTTCCAATTACTATTACGGAAGAAGGTTATCGGTTAACATTGCCAGAGGTTAAAAGTGATCGCATTATTTTAGTGATCGGCGATAGCATGGTGTATGGCGCACGCATGGGGGATGAGAGTACTCTGCCTTCCTTCCTACAAAAACTATATCCTGAATACCGCGTAATCAATTCAGGAATTCCCAGTTCACAGGCTGATGACAATTACCTGCGTCTGAAAATGCTTCTGGAGCGTTATAAAGGTAAGGTGGTTGGGGTGGTGTATGTACATTACGAGAATGATTTAAACAGTCGAATGCGTTCTGGCGTATTGCTAGAACCGGAAAATGCCGTGTTGCCAATAAAAAAACTTTTACATGATAATCGAATCAAACATAGTGTATATGTAGCGCATCCGTCGGTTTACATCTCTAACCCTGATATTGTTCGTCCGCTTCCTGATCAATACACTCAGATTGTAGAACCATTCAATGCAGTAGTTAACATTGCAAAAAAGTCTGGTTTTCTTACTATTGATGGTCGTGATGTGGTTTATGAGTTTCGCTCAAAAAATGATTCTATATGGGCAGGGCTTGGTTATTATTGTGATTGGGCGCATATGTCACCTCTTGGAAATCAGTTTCTAGCGCAAACTATTTACAATACTAAATGGCTAGAAAAATAAAATTGTAGTTTATATAGTCTTAGAGCCTGTAGCGAATTATCATTTTGGCGTCTTTTTGGTGCTTTTACGCCCTTATTTTACCAAAAATTTAGTGCGTAGAACCACTACGCACTAAATTTTTGGTAAAATAAGGACAAAAAACTCCTCAAAAATCCACTCAAAAGATAAATCGCTACAGGCTCTTATAGATTTATCATCCTTCGAAATGCACAGGCAGTGTCCTATCGATTTTATTGCTAATATTCTCTAGTAGCTTGACAAAACCATTATTCGCCATTACGCAGCCTTTTATTATGTCGATTAAAACATCTTTTCATGGTGCTAGCGTACTTGTTACAGGTCATACTGGTTTCAAAGGCAGTTGGCTTTGCCTTCTGCTTAATGCCCTCGGTGCGCGGGTAACTGGTATTGCCTTGCCACCACCGACTACTCCCAGCCTGTTTGAACTACTTAACATAGAATCGAAGCTTGAGAGATCAAATATTATCGATGTGCGTGATGAAAAAAAAATGCGTACATGCATCGAGAAAATACAGCCAGATATGGTATTTCATATGGCGTCACAACCTCTGGTGTTAGAATCATACCGAGATCCGGTTGGGACATTTTCTTCTAACATAATTGGTACGGTGAATGTGCTGGACGCATTACGCAGTGTGAATAAACCAGTTGCGGCGGTTATGATAACCAGTGACAAATGTTATAAAAATCTCGAAAGCCAAACGCCTTACAGTGAAGATTCTCATCTGGGCGGAAGTGATCCTTATACTGCCAGTAAAGCCTGTGCTGAAATTGTAAGCCATGCTTATCGCAGTGCGTTTTTTTCATCAGGTCAGATTGCTGTTGCTACTGCGCGCGCTGGCAATGTTTTAGGTGGAGGTGATTTTGGTGCCAACCGCCTAGTTCCTGATCTTTACCGCTGCGCTGTTAATAATACGCCGATTCGCCTTCGTTATCCTGATGCGATACGTCCATGGCAATATGTTCTAGATGTATTGTGGGGCTATATTATGCTCGCTGCAGCCTTGAAAGAAAAAAAAGAAGGTGTAACGGAAGCTTTTAATTTTGCACCACTTGATACTAAGCCGATGCCGGTTCGTGCTATTGTGGAGCATGTTACCAGAATGTGGGAACGGCCTATTCCTGTTGAATATGAAAACCCACTTCATCCTGAAACTGGAGTGCTACGTATTGATTCCAGCAAGGCAGCAAGTGTATTAGGTTGGAAAAGTCAGATGAGCGCTGAGGACATGCTTTCTGAAACTGCAAAATGGTATAAAGAATATCTTTCCGGCAAAGATATGAATGACTTTACGCAAAACCAGATTGCTGATTTTATTCGCGGCGCATTTTGATAAATTTTGAATTTATAGATTTTGAATTGACTTGCACTACTTTATAAACCGTGTTACACGGACATTTTTAATGTATCAGTGAGGCATAACCATGGCCAAAGCCTTCATTCCACGACTAAAAAATAGAATAAAAAATAAAATCCGCAGTACCGTCATTTCTTCAGTGAATCCACAACCACCTTTGCCAAAAGAAGCAAAACAGGCTTTGCGTGACGCTGAAGAATTACGCGCTAAATTCCAGCTTGTTCCGGCACTGCAATTGCTTGAAGCCATGGTGAATAAATATCCTGCGTGTGCACAGCTTTATGTCAGCCTTTCGGTTACATATTTTGCACTGCGTATGGATCGTAAAGCTCAGCAGATGTTATCAAAAGCTATTCTCTGTAATCCAGGTGATCCAGAACCGGCGCGACGTCTTGCCAGCTACATAATAAAGAAATCAAAAACGCCAATCCGTGACAGCATAGGCGATGTGATGAGGTTTGTTTGTGAGCTTGGTTTTAAGCCTGCAACTATTATAGATGTAGGAGTAAACACAGGCACCCCTGGGTTGTTAGAATTTTCACCTGATTCAAAAATTATCATGATTGATCCAATCGCTGAAAGTGAAACTTTCATGCAAAATATTGCAGCGCGCTTCAAAGACGCTCATTATGAATTGGCCGCTGCCACATCAAAAGAAGGTTCTGTCACAATGAGTGTGTATCCTAGTTTTGGCGGAAGCTCTGTTGTTGAGGTGGTCGGTAGGCAGAATCAGGGGGTGGATCGCGTAGTTCCAGCGTATCGTGTTGATACGCTGGCGCGCAAGCATCGCTGCAGTGGTCCGTATGTTATTAAGGTTGATGTGGAAGGCGGTGAAATGGATGTGCTGGCTGGTGCAACAGGTATATTGCAGGAAACTGAACTGCTGATTTTAGAAACTCGTATTCGTCCATTCGCCAATGCGCCACAATATCTGGCTGTTATTGATCAATTGCGTGAATATGGTTTTGTGCCATATGATTTTATTGACCGCAACTATCATGACGGTGATGGTTCGCTCAAGCAATTTGATCTTGTAGCTGTTAAGTTGAACGGTTTTTTCCGTAATGAGGCAGAGTATACGCCATTTAAGGAATTTACCAAAGACATGCAGGAGGATATTATCGCCGGCAAGCTAAAACAGCGTAAGCATTTGGAAGAAAAACTAAAAATAGCGAGTTAGTATATGCTTAATTTTGCCAGAAAATGGTTTCAGCCTACTGTGGTTGAAACGCTTTTTCCTGAAATTGACTATGAAAATCATCCTTATTACGTTGAGCTGTCCAAGCAGCTGACGCCGGAAGATAATCAGAAGGCGTTGGCAATGTTTAATGAGCATTACAATAAGATGTTGGCACAGCAAAAACGTTTCTCAGAAATCAAAAAAGACGAAGGTCAGCTTTCCAGAAAATTAAGACCGCTTGCTAATAACTTACAGGAAGACGGAATTGTTGGCATACGGCTTAACCCGGATACGCGAAAAAGGATGCTTGATCTGACTGAAAAAGCCGCACAGGATTTAATTGCGAAGCGGCTTACTATGAAGCCGGAAGATCGCGGCGTAGAGGGTGTTTGCTCTATATTATGCCGATTTGATAACAAACAGGATTCTGTTTATAGTTTCTTTGATACATTATTGCAAGAGCATGGCGTATACGACCTTTGTCGCGATTATAAAGGCATCGGCTATCAGATGAAATTTGTCGTTCTGCAAATTAATCAGGATGATGATGCAGGCATTCTTTCAACATGCTGCTTTGAGGACGGCAAACGATCTGAAACTTTTTACATGCATGTCGATTCGACCATCGAGGCACTGAAAGTTATTATTTACCGCTCTGATTACTGCGATGAGAATACTGGTGCGTTCCGTTACCTGCCGGGTAGTTATCGCATGTGTGATCCTGAGGAATTTGCTATTCGAAAAGCAAATGATAAAAGCGGAATGGATACTATTAATGTTGTTGAGCGACGTAAATTTTTTGCAGCGTTACCAAAGGAATATCAGAAAAAGGCTAATTTTGGAAATGATCTTATCACATCAGATGATAGAACAAGAAAATTGCTAGCGCATGAAGAAATTTACGGCACAGATCGCGGTGATCTTTTATTGTTCAATCCTGATGGTATCCACCGTGGCAGCATTTTCAAAACTCCCGGGCAGCGACAAATTTTTCAACTGCTACTTATTCCTGTTTTATAATTTGCTAGACAGTTCTTCTAAAGGTTAGGAGGGGGCAGTATTTTGATATTATTTACAGTTTAACTTATTTGAGTGTTCTATGCCAAAAATCATCTACGCTATCCGTAATACCTCGCATTTTTCTTATCACGAAAGTTCCATTAATGCCATTCTAGCTTCAAAGTCTGATTTGCTGATTGTATTTGATGAATACTGGTCAAATTATGGTCATCCTAATACAACGGCGCTTGATAACTGGCGTCGTAAAAACCCTGAAGTAAATATTGAGTATTTTCCAGGTCGTAAGGGGCGATTACGCAATCCGCTGATTTTTTTGCGCGAGTTGCGTAGCTACAATAGCTACTGCCGACGCGGTGATGATTATGAGTTTTATCGCAATCGTTGGGCTAATTACCTCAAACTTCCTAAAAAGCTGCATAACATTGTTACAGCAAAAAAAATCCGTCCGATTATGGGGTCTGCTTTGCTGCGGAAATTTCTTACATTGATTGAGCGCCTTGCTCCTCCTGATCAAAACATTATGGGTTGGCTACATTCCAAGCAACCGGATGTGTTAGTCGCCAGTCCTTGCAATATGCGCTACAGTCAGGAACTTGAGCTTGTTAAAGCTGCAAAAAGAATGGGAATTCCTACTGTAATTCCGGTCTTATCCTGGGACAATACTTCTACTAAAGGTCTGTTCCATATTCATCCTACTCGAGTGTTAGCATGGCATGATGGTCATCGTAATGACTGCATCAAATATCATGGCATTCCAGAAAAAAAGATCGTAATTGTCGGCTCACCTTTTTTTGATAAATGGTTTGACAAACAATCAGACGCCATAACTCGAGAAGAGTTCTGTAAACAGGTTGGACTTGATCCTGCTCGTCCTTATGTGCTGTATTTGGGATCTTCAGCGAATATTGCTGCTGATGAAACATGGCTGGTACGTGATATGAATGATGCATTGAAATCCAGTGGCAATTCTGCTCTGCAGAACACACAGATATTATTCCGTTCTCATCCGGCAAACTGGCAAAATGGCCTGAAATTGCTTGATAATGGCATTGGTGTGTGGCCACGAGAAGGTACGCTGCCAGATAGTGAAGAAACATTCAAAGATTTCTATAATAGCCTTACACATGCTTCTTGTGTTGTCGGGCTAAATACTTCCGGTATGCTTGATGCACTAATTATGAACAAACCGGTTATTTCTCCACTCATCGAACGTTATCGTTTGACGCAGGAGAAAGCAGAGCATTTTATGCGTATGCGCGATAATAATACACTTTATGTTGCTGCAAACGTAGCAGAGATACTTCAATATATAGCGGCACTAAGCGCCGGCGATGATCCGCTTGCAGGAAAGCGCCGTTCATTCATAGAGAAATTTGTGCGTCCTTGTGGAATAGATAAATCCGCTGGCGCGCGTGTGACTAAAGAAATACTTGCCGTAGTTACTGCTAAGAAGCCAGCTTTACTGGTTAAACCATGGAATGGAAAATCTCCCAAAAAAGCAAAGATTCTGCCACTGTCAGCTAAACAGTCAAAAACTGCAGGTCATCACAAAGCTGATACCGCCATCGAAGCAGTTCTTGCTAATTTCGCGCAAACTGTAGAGCGCGAAAAAAACTCTGAACTGTATAATTTCTATAAAATCACTCGTGATAAAATTATTTCCATGGTCAGCAGCTATAAAATGAGCCGCTACTGGTATGAAGAAGTTATGGGATTTGATTATCTTTTTGATGCTTCACCGATATTGGTTTCAAAAATTCGGGAGCATTGCTATCATATCACTGGCGAGCGCAGCTATACATACCGCACACATCATTCACATAAAGCGCCGCCATTTATTGCGCGGTTGAATGATCTACGCGCCATTGATAACAGCAATCTCTTCGTTCCTGAGTCAGAGGCGTGCGGAGGTTTTGGATATGAATCGCCGTATGGTAAAATTAATCTCGACACACTGAAATTTTATGAAGTTCTGATTGGCCTTGATCGCGCTAATTTTCTGGCTCAATTTAAAAATGACCAGACTTCACGTAAGGCGGTGGTGGAAATTGGTTCTGGTTGGGGCGGTTTTGCTTATCAGTTTAATACGCTTTTTAAAAATACCACGTTTTTCTGTATTGATCTTCCGGCAACATTGATTTTCTCGACAACATATATACGCGGCGCTTGTCCGGATGCGAAAATTGCCATTCTGGGCGATATGCCAAATGATGAGCTGTTTAAACGTTGGCAGGAATTTGATTTTGTGTTTATTCCTGCCAACAAACTTGAGGATTTTAAGCCGTTGCAATTGGATCTGGCGGTAAATATGTGTTCTTTCCAGGAAATGACTACTGAACAGGTGGCCGGATATGTTAACCATCTGGCTAATGTGGGATGTAAGAAATTATACAGCCTGAATCGCGACCGTTCACATCATAATCCGGAATTATCGCTGGTCTCTGATTTGATGCGTACTCGCTATGATCTCACGCCGATTTCTGTATTGCCAACAGAGTATTGTACTGTAGGAACAAAATTAAAAGCTAAAACAAAAACTACCATAGAAGAGGCAAATAATACTTCGGCATACAGGCATTTTTCCGGCATTTTGCGGTAGGGGGTGGTCATTGAATGCGCTCTCCTTCCGTAACGCTTGCTCTTCCTGCTTATAATGAAGAAAAGCGCCTTGAACATACTGTGCTGACGATTTTAGGCCAGACATATACTGATTTTGAGCTGCTGCTCGGCGATAATTGCTCAACCGATAACACCATGGCTATTATGCAGCGCCTGGCGAAAATGGATAGCCGTATTCGTATCCTTCCTGCTGAACATAATGGCGGTGCGGTATGGAACTTTCAACGTCTCTTTGCAGAAGCTCGCGGCGAGTTTTTTGCCTGGGTAGGCGCGCATGACTATTACCAGCCTAACTGGTTGGCAGATTTGCTGGATGTTATTTCTTCTGACGAAAGAATTGTCCTTGCATATCCTTTCAGCCTTTGCTTGCTTCCGGATTCTTTAATATTTAATAGCATCCAGCTTTCCCTTGATACACGCGAAATGACCACAAAGGAGCGAGTAAAATATCTGTGTAAAATGTCTGGTGCTGGCACGTTGATTTATGGATTGTTTCGCACCGAGGCAATGCGAAAATGTCCAATAGAAATTGTTATACGCTGGGACAGTCTTTTTCTGGCACGCATGGCATTTCAGGGAGATTTCGTCTCTGTCAATCAACCATTGTGGTATCGTTTATATGAGCATATTCCTCACTCTGATCCAAACGTTTACCAAAATGTTCTGCGGCGGCAGTATCGTGTTATCTATCAACCTGGAAAGAGCCCGCCACGACTGCATCTTCTGCCTGTTTATTATCACATGCTATGTTTGCTGAAAGACGGCATCAAAGCAGCTATTTCTCAAGGACCAGCAAGGATTATGCTAACTTATTATGCTTGCCAAAGCTATCATGCGCGTGGTAGGAAAAACATAACACATGAACTTCGCTATTGTTATGATCAAGTTCGCAATTGGCTGCGTAAAGAAACATCCTAGTACTACGGAGAACCAGCAGTGAAAGCCGTTATATTTGCAGGGGGGCTTGGCACCCGCATCATGGAAGAAAGCGCACGCATTCCTAAACCAATGGTGATGGTAGGTGGACGCCCGATTTTGTGGCACATTATGAAATTTTATTCCGCATACGGAATAAATGACTTCATCATTTGCCTTGGCTACAAAGGTTACGTTATAAAGGAATATTTCTACCATTATTTCATGCATAACTCTGATATGTCGCTGGATCTTAAAAACAACAAGGTAAAGTTTTTTAATAATGCTTGTGAAGACTGGAACATTACGCTGGTAGAAACCGGTGAACATACTATGACCGGTGGTCGCCTCAAGCGCGTTGCCCCTTATCTGGAGCCTGGTAAAGATGACACATTTCTCCTTACCTATGGTGACGGCGTGTGCAACGTGAATATTCAAGATGAAATTAAATTTCACCACGCGCATGGCAAACTCGCTACAATTCTGGCAGTTCGTCCTTCCGGACGTTTCGGCGCTATTGAAATGGACGGCGCACAAGTACAACGGTTTGTCGAGAAACCACGCGGCGATGGTGGTTTTATTAATGGTGGTTATTTCGTGCTTAACCGCAAAGTGATTGAACTTATCGATGGCGATGAAACGGTATGGGAAAATGAGCCACTAGAGACGCTGGTAGCGCGCAAAGAGCTAATGGCCTTTGAGCATGAGGGATTCTGGTCATGCATGGATACGCTAAAAGATGCCAATACGCTAAACGCGTTGTGGGAATCGAAAGAGGCCAAATGGCGCATTTGGGACGAAAAGAAATCATGCGGGGATATTGAGAACAAACATGTTGCCTAATATAAAAGAAATAGACACCACATACGAAGAAGAATTATTGCCGTTTAGCTGCAATTTCTGTGCAAGCAGCGAATCATGGTTAATGACTAATCTTGGCAATCATCCGCTTGCTAACAACTACCTACGCGGATCACAGGATATTGCGCGGGAAAAAGCCTATCCGCTGGTTGCCCGCGTATGTGCAAAATGCCATCTCTGTCAGGTGGATCGTATCGTCGCGCCAACGGAAATTTTCTCGCACTATGCGTATTTTTCATCATTCTCATCCAGCTGGGTTGAACATGCGCGCCGCTATGCCGTGCGTATGATTGAGCGTTTTGTGATAAGCCGTGATTCGCTGGTTATTGAGGTTGCCAGCAATGATGGCTATCTACTGCAGCATTTTGTGGCAGAATCTATTCCTGTTCTTGGTATAGAACCAGCAACCAACATTGCCGAACATGCCAATGCAAAAGGCATTCGCACCGTCAATCGCTTTATGGGAATTGAAAGCGCCAAGGAACTTGTCGAGCAAGGATTTAAAGCCGACCTGATTGCTGCTAACAATGTTTTGGCGCATGTGCCTGATCTGAATGATTTTATCGGAGGCATTCGTCTGCTGCTTAAGCCTTACGGAGTATTGACGGTGGAATTTCATCATCTACTGCAGCTGCTTATGCATGGCCAATTTGACACTATCTATCATGAGCATTTTTCCTATCTCTGTCTTGCAGTTGTACAGCGCATGTTCAAAGCGCATGGTCTTGTGGTATTTGATGTTGAAGAATTATCTTCACATGGTGGATCTTTGCGCGTATATGCACATTTAAACGATGGAACTCCGCGCGATATAAGCCCTGAAGTGCAGCGTATATTGCAGATGGAGCATGATGCCGGACTTATGAATGAAGCAACTTATACGGCCTTCGATGAGAAGGTTCGGCAGGTGCGTGAAAGTCTGCGAGCATTTCTTGCCAACGCAAAAACTGAAGGAAAAACGGTGGTGGCCTATGGCGCGGCGGCAAAAGGCAATACCTTGCTGAACTATTGCAGCCTTACAACAGATGACCTTGTTTATACTGTTGATAAAAATCCGCATAAACAGGGGCATTTACTGCCCGGTTCGCATATTCCTATTGTCGCGCCTGAACATATGCGTGAGAATAAACCTGATTATGTGTTGATTTTGCCATGGAACTTAACGCGTGAGATCACTGCCGAACATGCTTATATAAAGGAATGGGGAGGGCGTTTTGTTACGCCACAACCCTCGGCGCAGATAATATGAAATTAATATGAAATTCCATGCTACAACCATTGACGGGGTTTTACGAATCAGCCTTGATAAACATGAAGATGCACGAGGATTTTTCGCACGTAGCTATTGCAAAGAGGAATTTTCAGCGCACGGGATTAACGAAAATCTTACGCAAATAAACATTTCCTATAATACAGAGGCTGGCACATTGCGCGGTATGCACTATCAATCGCAAGCTGCGCCGGAATCAAAAATAGTACGCTGTATGAAAGGCGCAATCTATGATGTGGCAGTTGATCTGCGGCCGCAATCTTCAACATTCAAACAATGGTACGGAATAAGGCTTGACGATGAGAACCGCGATAGTCTGTACATCGCTCCTGGTATCGCGCATGGCTTTATTACCTTAACAGCTGGATCAGAATTACTTTATCTGATGTGCGGAAATTATGTTTCTTCTGCTGCCTGTGGTGTGCGCTGGAATGATCCGGCCTTCTCTATTGCTTGGCCTGCACAGCCTAAAGTCATTTCCGACCGCGACGGCAACTATCCGGATTTTGTTTCATGAAAAAGGTTCTGTTAACCGGAGGACATGGATTTATTGGCCGTCATGCAGTGGCTGAGTTGCTTGCTGATGGCATGGAGGTTCATGCGCTGGGACGACAAGCTGAAAAACCGGACATTCTTCCTGCGAATGTATTCTGGCATCAATGCGATATTCTCACTGGCGATATTTGCCAGCTAATGCAAGAAATAAAACCTGATGCGTTATTGCATCTAGCCTGGATAACTGAACATGGAAAATTCTGGCGTTCACCGGAAAATCTATTCTGGGTAGCTGCCAGCCTGAAGCTGATTCGCGCATTCGCCGAGGCTGGCGGTAGGCGGTTGGTTGTATCTGGCAGTTGCGCCGAGTATGATTGGCAGAAACTTGGCTCTGGTATATGCAATGAACAAACACCACTTGGCTCGCTGTTTCTTTACGGCACGGCGAAAGATGCGTTGCGCCGTATCGCGCAGTCTTATTGTCATGATGCTGGCGTTTCCTTCGCCTGGGGGCGCATTTTTCTGCTTTATGGTGAAGGTGAATCACAAGGACGGCTTGTTCCGTCTGTGATTCGCGCACTTAATGCTGGAAATCTTGCACAAGTTTCACATTGTCAGCAAATACGTGATCTGATGTCAGCTCGTGATTGCGGACGCGCCTTTGCACAGTTGCTTCAGTCAAATGTTGATGGAACATTAAATATAGCCAGCGGCGAGGCTGTGAAACTTGCACATGTAGTAGAAACTATTCGTGCAATTATCGGCAAGGGCGAGGTACGATATGGCGCACTGCAATCTTCTGTGAATGAACCGCCGATTCTGGTTGCCGATGTAGAAAGATTAAAGCGGGAAGTTGGATTTGTCGCCGCCGATGTTCTGGAGCAGGGATTGCAGGAATTATGCTTCAAAAATTGTGCATAATTTAAAAAGATAAAGTGTCATGGAAAATTCTTTAGCGTACCTTAATTACTGTCGTAGCCGTGATGCTGTGTGTAATATGATGGCGCAGGGTATGGCCGGAATATTTGCGCCGAGTGATTACTGGCAGGAAGAGCTTGATGGATTTGACTATCTTTTTGAAGCTTCGCCGCGACTTATAAATAAACTGCGCGAGCATTGCTATCACATTACCGGTTTGCACAGCTATGTGTATCGTCATCATCATGACCACAAAAAACAGCCGTTTGTTGATAAGCTTGCTGCCTTAAAAAACATTGATAAAACAGGATTATGGATTCCTGAATCGCCGCAACTTGGCGGTTTTGGATATAACATTGACGGCGAGCTGGTTAATCTGGATACGCTGAAATTCTATGAATCACTCATTGCGATGGATAAAGCCGGGCTGATAACAGAGTTGAAGCAAGCTCCTTCGCGGCCTGTGGTGGCGGAAATTGGCGCAGGCTGGGGAGGATTTGCTTACCAGATAAAGAAAATTGTAGCAAATATGACTTATGTGATTATTGACCTTCCTCCTACGTTGATATTCTCAGCTACGTATCTTTCTACGCTTTTTCCTGAGGCAAAGATATATATCTATTCACATGATACCGTAGCGAATGCCTTGCAGAATATTACGTCTTATGATTTTGTTTTTCTGCCGCATTTTGTCACGCAAGCTTATGAGCTGCCAAAACTTGATTTAGGAATTAATATGGTATCGTTTCAGGAAATGACTGACGCGCAGGTTTACGGTTATATGCAGTGGTTCTGGAAGCAGGGATGTATGAACATATATAGTCATAATCGCGCAAAATCACCGCATAATACACAGATTTCCAGCGTTGATAATATTCTTGGACATGGTTATACGCTCCAGAGGATTGAGATGTTACGCGTGCCATATACTGTTCTACGTGCAACACAAAAGATCACAGAACTACCACGTAATCCAAAAGAGTTGCTGCGGATTATAGTGAAGAAGTTACTGGAAACCAAACATGCTCTCGGCAAGCCTTCGTCGACAGAATATCGTCATCTGGTTGGCAGGCGCAAAGAGATTTTGCAAGGTTTGTCTTTACAATCATAAAACATTGCGCTGTTTGAGTTTCTTCTTATGTCTGAAGATATAACTATTGTTACTGTCGCTGGCCCGGGAGATGAGCCATATATTCGCGCGAATATTGCTTTGATGCAGCGCATGAATGGCGGACAGTTACCGCCAGTTTTTGTTTTAGATAATGGTAAAACCTCGCCGAGCGCCAACGGCATTTGTGGTGCGCTGGACGCGATTGTAATTGACGGTGTGCCGCAAGATACAACTCTGCCAGCTAATTATCGAGCATCTTATCAGCATTCAGGCGCGCTCAACCACTTTCTAAGTAGTCAGAAAATTACCACGCGTTATTTGTTGATTATTGATCCGGATTTTTACATTGTTGCTCCGGACTGGTTAAGAGATATTCCGCATGAAATGGTTAAACATGGCTGGGCATTTTTTGGCGCGCCATGGCATCCGCAATGGTACAATAAATACCGTTATTTTCCATCTGTGCATTGCATGTTTATTGATACGCACGCTATCGACATTACAACGCTGGATTTCACGCCTGAATTGAAAGAGCCTATTTTATCCACTTCCTCGCTTAAAGCAACGCAACGTTCATTACGTGCGCTGCTGCGTTTTGTAGCTTTGCTTACGATAAATCGCCTGAATATCGGCAATGCTAGTGATACAGGATATCGTATCTATCGCCGTTATTATAATTATTTCAAACACAAGGTAGGTTTATTGCAGCCGATCATGCCGCGATATATTTTAAACCATGGACATCTACAATATGCAGCAGGACGATGGCTGGAAACATTTATGCCTGATCGTTTCAGCTATATACCAAAGAAATCAGGCTATTTTTCAGAAAAAGGGTTTGCTGCAAAAGACTTGCCGGATGTAAATGCGCTGCAATGGGAAGAATTTTTGTGGCAAGATAATCCTTTTGGCTTTCATCTTCGCCGGTTTAGCAAGGGAACGCGTGATATACAATCCGAACTGGCAGCACTTGCCAAGGTGCTGGAAGGATTTGCAATTGTTCGGCAGCAGTAATATACAGGAAATAATGTACAATAATCTACAAGCAGCAATATTTTTCAAGGCAGCAATATTTTTCACAGCAGTAATATTTTACAAAATAATTATGAAACAGGTTTTTAATACTCTGCCAATTGGCAATTCTATTGGCAATTTTTTGCCTCTTAATGTTGGTATTTTGCATTTTATTGGCATTGGCGGTATTGGCATGAGCGGCATTGCCGAGGTTTTGCATAATCTTGGTTATCAGGTTCAGGGATCTGATGAAGCTGCCGGCTATAATACGCAGCGTCTTGCTGATTTAGGAATTAATATTTTTATTGGCCATGCTTCTGAGCATGTGAAGAATGCTGCGGTGGTGGTTATTTCCTCGGCGATAAAGGCCGGAAATCCTGAGCTGGACGCGGCGCGTGAATATCGTATTCCGATAGTAAAACGTGCAGAAATGTTAGCCGAGCTGATGCGTTTTAAAACAGCAATTGCCGTTGCCGGAACACACGGAAAAACAACCACCACGGCGCTTACTGCCGCAATGCTTGAAGCGGGCGGTTTTACGCCGACTGTGATTAATGGCGGCATTATAAACGCGCGCGGAACTAATGCTTATCTTGGCAAAGGCGAATGGATGGTTGTTGAGGCGGATGAATCAGACGGCACATTCACGCGACTTCCTGCCGCTATTGGCGTAATAACTAATATTGATCCTGAGCATCTTGATCATTATGGTAGTTTTGAGGCGGCCAAGGCGGCTTTTGCCACTTTTCTGACTAATCTGCCCTTTTACGGCTTTGCGGTACTTTGCACTGATCATAAGGAGGTTCAGGCGCTGGCGGCCAGAGTTCTTGATCGCCGGATTATAACTTATGGCACAAATCCTCAAGCCGACGTGCGCGCTTTGAATATAAGGCCGTCCGGCGAGGGGCAGCTCTTTGATGTGCAGACTGGCAATCAATTATTGTGCGATATTTTTCTGTCAATGTATGGTGAGCATAATATAAAGAATGCTCTGGCGACAATTGCGATTGCTTTGGAACTGGGCATGAATGCTGAAAAAATAAAGTCAGCTCTGGCGGAATTTGAGGGCGTAAAACGTCGTTTTACTAAAACCGGAATTGGCGCAGGAATCATAGTTATTGATGATTATGGTCATCATCCGGTGGAAATATCGGCAACGCTTAAAGCCGCGCGCGCCGCGCAATCGGCTGGAGGAGGAAAGGTGATTGCAGTCGTTCAGCCGCATCGCTACAGCAGGCTGCATGATTTATTTGGCGAATTTTGCAGCTGTTTTAATGATGCTGATTGTGTTATTGTCGCGGAAGTTTATTCTGCCGGAGAAGAGCCGATAGAGGGAGTTTCCTCTGATTCTTTAGTTGCTGGTCTGCGCGCTGCCGGACATAAAAATGTAATGAGGCTTCATGCCGAGGCAGAGCTTGCCGGACTGGTTCTTTCACAAGCGGCAAAAGGCGATATGGTGGTTTGTCTTGGCGCTGGGAATATTACCAAATGGGCATATGCTTTGCCTGATCAGATGGAAAAAGGCGCAGGATGACAGCAGAATTACTGCATAAAAATATTTTGGAAAAATATGCTGGTTCTTTCAGCGGCCGTTTGCGTAGTAATGTTGATCTTTCCAGAACAAACTGGTTTCGTGTTGGCGGCGTGGCGCAGTGGTTATTCAAGCCTGAAAACACTAAAGATTTAAGTGATTTTCTGCGCGAGTTGCCTGCTGATATTCCGGTTATGGCGCTTGGCGTTGGCAGTAATGTGATTATTCGCGACGGCTTCATTGAAGGAGTGGTGATAAAATTAGGCAGAAATTTCGCGCAGATGACGGTAAATAATTGCGAATTAGCGGCAGGAGCTGCTTGCCTTGATATTAATGCCGCGCTTTTTGCTTGTGATCATGGTTTGGCAGGGCTGGAGTTTTTATCAGGAATTCCTGGAACTCTTGGCGGCGCGGTGCGTATGAATGCCGGAGCTTACGGCGCGGAAATAAAAGATGTTCTTATTGAATGCGAAATTGTTTTACGCAGCGGAGAAATAAAAACTCTCAGCGCGGCGGAATGCGGTTTTTCCTACCGCAGAAGCTCTTTGCCGGAAGGCGCGATAGTGACACAAGTTCTGCTTAAAACCACGTCGGCAGATCGGCTGGCAATCGCGCAGCGCATTCAGGATATACAAAACCAGCGTGAAGCAACGCAGCCAATAAGAACTCGCACTGGCGGCAGCACTTTCAAAAATCCGGAAGGTCACAAAGCCTGGGAATTAATTGATCGCGCTGGTTGCCGTGGCATGACGCTTGGCGGCGCGCAGATTTCTGAGAAACATTGCAATTTTATGATAAATACTGGCAACGCTACCGCCGCTGATCTGGAAAATCTTGGTAATAAAGTTATAGAAATTGTCAGAGAGAAAACGGGAATTACTCTCGAATGGGAAATTAAGCTGATTGGAAAAAGCGGCTAGAATATGCTCTAGAATATGCTCTAGAACATTCCATAGAGCATTCTCTAGAGCATTCTCTGGAATAGCTCTAGAAATCAAACTGAGTGCGAAGCAACCATATTTTCGGATCGTCATTGGCAGTGGTTGCAAAGCTATCTGTGTTAGAGATTATATAGTTTGCGGTGATATAAACGTTGCTTTGCGGAATCCAGCGTAGTCCTAGTGTTATGTCATCAACCTGGCCGCCGCGAATAACCGTATCATTCAAATCAAGTTGGCTATAGCGCGCAGCCAATTGCCATGCTCCCCAGTTGCCTTCTGCCGGATTAATTGCCCATTTAGGAGTCACACGATCAAATTTACCTGTTTTTGCCTGATAATTACGGCTTTCGCCAGTTAAGAAATATGATGCTTCGACATAATAACCGTCAAATTGCTGATCAGCAGCGGTGCGGCGATCTACATCAGCCTTTACATATTCTCCTTGTAGCGAGAAAGGACCATATACTCCGGCTGCTTCAAGCCCTAGGAGAGTTATATTATCAACTCCGCTTATTGTTCCTGTATTAACCGCCAGATCAGCAGCGGCGGAAGTCATCTGGTTTTCCGCGCGTGAAGATACTGAATAGCTGTCGCTTGAAGCATCAGGAATACGATGCGAACCGGCAACGCCAAAATGCAAAGCTTTTGTTTTGCCTGAAAAAGGCGCAAGAGTAAGGCGAGCGGTTAAATCACGCGCTTCATCATCAGTGCTGGCGGTGCTGGAGCTTCCTGAGCCAAAGCCGCCAATTGCCGCGCTCCATGCGCCAATATCATTATTATTTCCATATGTACTAACCATAGCGCCAATGCGGCGATCAGGCGAGAAAGCGGTGGTAAGAGCGCGTTCGTTGAAAGTGGTAAATAAATCGCTGGTCAGAGTATCAAGTCCGAATGGTTCTTTAAATTGTCCTAAAGTTATTGTAACTGGCTCAAGTGCGGAATATTCAAGATATACATCAGTAAGCGCGCTGGCATTTCCGGCGAAATCATTTTCCAGCTTATATTTGAAATTTTTGGCGATTGTTCCGGAAGCGTTAAGTCTGGCGCGACGAATATTCGTTCCATCCGGATGATCACGAACATCATCAACAGAAGTAAAAGCATCAACCTGGCCAAAGCCGCCAATTTTGAAGCTATAAGCGCCGTCTGCCGTTTCAAATTTAGGAGCAGGCGACATGGTGATTTTAACATCACTTTCCGGCGTGCTGGCTATTTTCTGAGCGTTAATTTTCTCTGCCATTTTGGCAACAGTTTTCTGCTCTGATCGCGCTTTTTCCAGCTCCGATTTCATAGCATTCATCTGTTGCTGCATTTGCTGCATTTGCCGTTGCATCTGCTGCATTTGCTTGAGCATTGCCGCTTCATCCATGGCGCTGGCTGATGATGCAGAAAAAATAATTGCCGCCGCAGCAGGCAAAAATAAAGAATTACAATAATTAATTATTTTATTCTTCTTCGCATTTTTTCTGCATTCTGCCAGCTTTGCCATAGAAATAACCATATATAAGGAAATGTTGTTTAAATTACTGCTCAACAAATAATTACCAGAATAAATAATTACCAGAATAATTAATCAGAATAATTACCGGAATAATTACTAGAAAATTACTTGCATAACTATTTACTCAATAATCCAGAGGCTGTTTTTCTTGAATTATCAAGCTCATTTTTATGCAAAGGCAACAAGCCTCTGGCGATTAAATAACCGTCAGCGCCTACAGCTTCCTTGCTTACAAATTGATTAGCAAATTCGGCGATTCCCGGAATTTTTCCGATATGATCATTTTTAACGTAGATATAAAGACTGCGTGATACTTTATAGCTGCCGCTTTCAATAGAAGCAGATTCCGGAAGTACGCCGTCAACTTTGCTGGCTTGAACTTTACCGCGATTTTCTTCAAGGAAGCTATAGCCGAAAATTCCCAGCGCACTTTTATTGCTGACTAGTTTTTGCACGATCACGTTGTCATCTTCGCCGGAATCAATATATTTTCCGTCTTCGCGCATCATGCCGCAGGATTTTTTGCGCTCTTTCTCATCAGGAATAGCTTTAGCGAATTCAGGAAATTCCTTACATCCTGCTTCCATAACCATTTCCACAAAAGCATCACGTGTTCCTGAAGTAGGAGGTGGTCCGTAAACTTCGATTGCCTGAGCAGGAAGAGAAGCATCTATTTCATTCCATTGTTTATAGCTATTGGCTACCAGAGTTCCATCTGCAGCAGGGACTTTAGCGGCAATTGCCTGAAATATTTGTTTTTTGCTGAGGTTAAATTGTGTAGCACCTTTGGCATTGGCAACTACTATTCCATCATAGCCGACGGCAATTTCAGTTGTTTTATCAACGCCATTATCCTGGCAGGTTTTTTTCTCACTATCTGTAATTGGCCGTGAAGCTCCGGTTATGTCAGGAGTTGTTTCGCCAATTCCGGAGCAGAATAATTTAAAGCCGCCGCCTGTTCCGGTTGATTCAACGATCGGAGTTTTAAATTTTCCGCCTTGGCCAAATTGCTCGGCAACAGCTGAGGAAAAAGGAAATACAGTTGAAGAACCAACAACGCGAATTTGTTCACGCGCTTGTGCTGCGGATGAAACAAATGCGCCAGCTAATATAGTGGTGGAAACAAGCCCTGCCGCCAGAAATCCGGAAGCTGAACAATTACGCTTAATAAAATTATTTTGTTGGCGCATATCAAACTCCATTGTTGATTTATATTATTGATCTGTATTTATTGAGTTTATTGATTCTGTTAGCTTTGCTTGTACTTATCTGCTATAGTTATGAATACTCTGCTCGTACTTATCTCACTTAATCTCTTAATCGCACTTATATCTTAATCACCATCATATCTTAATTCTGCATACTCTTAATTCTGTTGGCGATTAAAATTCTTAAGGCGAATGACTAAACGTGTATATCAGTAAAGTGTGAATGTTATTTGCTGAATACAGATATGCAATATTTGCAATGGTAATATTAGCTAAAAAAGCGAACATTAAAGTTTGACTATATTTCATTCAAATTTATACCATTTTTAGTCATAAGATTTTAGTCATAAGATTTTAGTCATAAGATTTTAGTCATAAGATTTATGTATCAGATGTAGCCTTTATTTGTTTGTAATATTGTTAAGGGAGTTGTCTGACATGTCCGGAAAGCGTGTGGCGATTTTAAAAGGTGGTTTTTCCGCCGAGCGCGAGGTTTCACTAAAAAGCGGCGCGGCGGTTGCAGCGGCGGCGCGTGAACTTGATTATATTGTTACGGAAATTGATGTGCAATCTGACATCGCACAGACTCTTGCGGCGGCAAATCCTGATCTGGTATTTAACGCTCTGCATGGCAATTATGGTGAAGATGGTTGTGTGCAAGGCCTGCTTGAGCTGATGAAAATTCCGTATACTCATTCCGGAGTTCTTGCTTCTGCTCTTTCTATGGACAAGCCAATGGCTAAAAATATTTTCGAATCTTGCGGACTTGTTTGTCCGCGAGGAATTACCTTGTCTGTAGAAAAATTGCTGCAAAATTCCGGCGATCCGCTGCCGCGTCCTTTTGTTATTAAACCGGCCAGTGAAGGCTCAAGCGTTGGCGTTCATATCATCAGAAGAGAGGATAATTCTTCGCTGGCGATGATTATTGAATCTGATCCGGAATTAAAAAAAGACCAATCGCGGCTATTGCTGGTTGAGGAATATATTGCCGGACGTGAAATTACTGTTGCTGTGCTTGATGATGTAGCTCTTGGTGTTACTGAATTACGTCCTAAAACTGGATTTTATGATTATGATAATAAATATATTAACGGAAAAACCGAGCATCTTTGTCCAGCGCCGTTGCCGGCGGATAAATATGCAGAAGTAATGGAAATGGCGGTTGTGGCGCATAAGGCGCTTGGTTGCCGTGGCCTTTCCCGCTCTGATTTCCGTTATGATGATACTCAGTCTGATAAAGGAAAATTTTACCTTTTAGAGTTAAATACACAACCAGGTATGACAAATCTTTCCTTGTCTCCTGAGATTGCTGCTCAGGCTGGAATTTCTTTTGTCGAGCTGGTAAAAAGACTGTTAGAAGGCGCCAGATTAGGGAAATAATATTTCCGGAAAGTTAGTTTTTGGAAGGTTATGTTCTCGGAAGGTTATGTTTTCGGAAAAATATCTGTTTTTCGGAAAATATTTGCGAACAATATATTCTTGTATATTCTTGAAAATAACTGAAGAAATAAACGCTGTTTTATAGAAATTATGCCACGTCAAAATGACCATATAACTTCTCGCCAGCGCCAGTCGCAGCGTATAATGCGCGATAAAATAGCCAAGAAACGGCGGGAAAATTTACGTCGTAGAGCAAAATTCATTGTCACTTTTTCTGCCGTTGTGATTGCCGTTTTTGCTGGCGGATTTTTGTGGTATTCAAAAAATTTATTATCAATTTCCTCTTCCTTGGAAAAAAGCTTCTTTGCCGCGACCGCCAGCAGCGGTTTAATAGTGCGCTCTTTACATATTGAAGGACGCAGCAGAACGCCAATGGCAGACATTGAGCGCGCCCTTAATGTCAGAAAAAATGATCCGATTCTTGGCCTTTCTTTAGATGAAATGCGCGAGAAGTTGAAATCTGTGCAAAGCATTCGTGAGGCGGCGGTTGAGCGCGTGTTGCCTGATGCTCTTTATGTGCGAATAGTTGAGCGCGAGCCTGTTGCCTTGTGGCAGCATGGCGGAGGGCAATTTCCGGTTGATGATCAGGGCGTTGTCATGCAAGGAGTAGATAGCGCTCTATATGGCAATCTTCCGATTATAGTCGGCGATGCTGCTCCTCAGCATGTCGGCGAGTTAATGTCAATTTTAGCAGTTGCGCCGGATTTGGCTGGAAATTTCCGCTCGGCGATTTATGTAAGCAATAGACGCTGGAACATTCGCATGGCGCGCAATATTGAAATTAAGCTGCCTGAAAAATCCGCCGCGGCGGCATTTTCTAAATTTGCGGCGATTGAAAAAGATAGTGAATTACTAAAACGTGATGTTAAAGTAATTGATCTGCGGATTCCTGGAAAAATGTTTATTAAACTCGCTCCGAATTTAGTAATGAATCAAGGATCAGTTTCCAGGAATCAGGGATAAGGAATCAGGAATCAGTATAAAAATGCTTAGAAGACAAAACAAAAATAAAACCATTCGTAAAACCGGCGCTGGCGCTATTGCGGTTTTAGACATTGGCACAAGTAAAATCGCTTGTTTTATTGCTCAGACTGATTCAGCCGGAGAATTGCGGATAACCGGAATCGGACATCAGCTTTCCAAAGGAATTCGCGGCGGAATTATTACTGATTTTTCCGAAGCGGAGACATCAATCATCGCCGCTGTTCATGCCGCTGAGCAAATGGCCGGAGAAACTATAGAAAATGTCCTGGTTGGCCTTTCCGGCGGCAATCTTACCTCGCGAAGCATCACAGTTGAAATGACAATGCTTGGCGAAGAGGTTTCCGACCGTGATTTAATGGAAATAGTAGAGCAGGGACGTGCCAGCATACGTCATGCTGAACATGAGGTGGTGCATTGCATTCCTACTTCTTATTATTTAGACGGCGCGCGCGGAATAAGCGATCCGCGCCGGATGTTCGGCAAAAAACTCGGCGCTGATTTGCATGTTATAACCGCGCAGACTTCCATTACGCGCAATCTGGCGCATTGCGTAGGGCGCTGTCATCTTAATGTTGATGAATATATAGCAGCGCCTTATGCCTCAGCGTTGTCAGTTCTTGATGATGATGAAAAACAGCTTGGCGTTACTGTGATCGACATGGGCGGCGGCGTTACCAGCTTTTGTGTGTTCAGCGCCGGAAAAAATGTTTATACTGATTCAGTTCCTATTGGCGGAACGCACGTTACCAGCGACATTGCGCGTGGACTTTCCACCTCTTTATCTCACGCTGAGCGGCTTAAAACTCTTCACGGCAGCGCGATCGCAACTACCAGTGATGATCGCGCTATGCTTGAGGTAACTCCTCTTGGTGAAGAGGAAAGCGAGGAGGTCAATATTGTTCCTCGTTCGATGCTGGTTGGCGTTATTCGTCCGCGCCTTGAGGAAATATTCGAAATTATTCGCAGTAAGCTGGAAATGAGCGGCGTTGGCTCTCAGGCCGGAAAAAGAGTGGTTCTAACTGGCGGCGCCAGCCAGCTACTAGGCGTTCGCGAAATGTCTTCAACAATTCTCGGCAAACAGGCTCGGCTCGGACGTCCTCGTTCGCTTCCCGGCCTTGCCGAATCAGTCAGCGGTCCGGCTTTTGCAACTGCTCTTGGCATGTTGCAATATGTTACTAAAAAACCGGCAGAAGAACATATTTTTGATGTTCATCGCCGCCGCGCCGGCTTCAGCTTCGGATTTGACCGCCTGGCCGGCTGGCTGCGCGATAATTTTTAAAAGCATAAATACAACTCTTGACGTGCATTAGGCATATTGTTGCAAATATTGCTTTTGCCGTGCCACAAGCTCCAGCCAAAACCACAGCACTTGCTGTGGTTTTGACAAAAAAAGCTG
>CAZFJN010000008.1:45230-48363 GCA_964519595.1 uncultured Rickettsiales bacterium | reverse complement strand
TTATTGATATTTCAAGATTTTTATCTCATATAGTGAACAATAAAGACGAAGTGAATAAATTTCAACTCTTGAGGCGCAATAGGTATAATATACATCCTGTAATTGCCAATTCAATAAACCAGCAAGTGTCTTACAAAATGCCGCGAATTTTTGTGCAAATGGTTAGTTATCGTGATCCGGAATGTCATCATACTATTGCTGATTTATTCGCTAAAGCGGCGCGTCCGGAGCGAATATTTGTAGGATTATGCTGGCAATATGATCCTGATGCTGATTCTGAAATGCTGGCTGTTGATTATCCGCGCCGCGAGCAGGTAAGGGTAGTTTCTTATAATTTACATGAAGCGCAAGGCGCCGGCTGGGCGCGTTGCGAGGCGCAGAAATTGTGGGAAAATGAAGAGTATATTCTGCAAATTCAGGCGCATATGCGTTTTGAACAGAACTGGGATGAAACGCTGATTGAAATGCTGGAAAATCTGCCAACTCGCCGCGCAATTCTTACTGCTTTTCTGCCCGGATATGTTCCTGGCGATTCGCGGCAGAATTTCCAAGATATGCTGCCGGTTGCAATAGTAAATCGTCTTGGCGATAAAAATGACGCGCAGATGGTTCATTTAATTGGCATTCTTAAACCGCAAATTCTTTTTCCAAAACCATTTTTAACGGCATTCTGGATTGGCAATTTCATGTTCTGTAGAGCGGAAGTTCTGCAAGAAGTTCCTTTTGATAAGCATATTTATTTCTTTGGCGAGGAGATAAATTTTTCCGCGCGACTATGGACACATGGTTATGATATTTATCATTTAAATAAGGTGGTACTTTATCATTACTGGAATCGCGCTGAGGTCAAGGACGGTAAAAATTACCGCGATTTATCTAATCCGCGTAATCAGAAATCACTGGCGCGTAATCGGCATTTATTAGGAATTGAACAATTTTCTGACCATGAAATATTAGAGGATTTACCGCGTTATTCTCTTGGCAGGAAACGTCGTCTGGTTGATTTTTTTGATTTTGCAGGAATTAATCTTAAACAAGGAATTATCGCTCCTCATGCGCGAACTGGCCATTTTCCGGTTAATCGCCGCGCGAGAATCTTTGTGGCAATCGCCAGCTATCGTGATCCGGAATTAAGAGCAACAATCGAGAATCTATTTGCTAATGCCACTTATCCGGCGCGTATTACTATTGGAGTTTGTCAGCAACTGATTCCGCAGGAAGATAATGATGATCTGCGCGAAATGCCGGAGCATTTAAACATCAAAAATATTGTAGTTGATGCGCGGTTAAATCACGGCGCTGGCGTTGCAAGAGCGAAGGCACATTCTCTGCGCGAAGATGAGGAATATGTGCTGCAAATTGACAGTCATATGCGTTTTGTTTCCGGCTGGGATGAGACGCTTATAACAATGTCCAGGCGTATTACTGGAAAAGATGTGATGATTTCAGGATATTTGCCGAATTACACGCCGCCGGATTTAAAAGATGAATCACCAGGGCATATATTGCGACTGGCAGTTCGCGCTATTGGCAATGAGAAAACTCCGCAGCTGGTACATCTTACAGGCATATTTGTTCCTTTGAAAAGCGAGCATTCACGCCTTTATCGCAGCCCTTTTGTAATCGCCAATTTCATGTTTGCACATGCTGAAATCTGGAACAAAATTCCAATTGATCCTTATATTTTCTTTTACGGCGATGAAATAAGTCTTTCCGCACGCTTATGGACAAATGGCATTGATATTTATCAGCCGGATAAAATAGTCGCATATCACTACTGGGCGCGTCACGATCAGCTGGCAAAACATCATTATCGCAAGCCTGCTGCGGAAATTAATCGCTTAAATCGCGCGCGTGTCAGCTATTTACTAGGTTTAGAAGAAAAAGCTGATAATGAAGCGCTTGTTGATATTAACAGTTATTCTCTAGGCAATGTTAGGAAAATGAGCGATTTCTGGAAATTTTCTGGAATAGACATAACAGAAAAAACAATCTCGCAAGCGGCAAGAAATGGCTTGTTTAAAGATAATCTGTTGGAAAATAATTCAACAAATTTATCACATTCAATAACAGAAAATCATTCAATAATAAATCATTCAGCAACAGCAAAAGATTCAGCAGATAAAACAATTTTTGTACGTATCGCCAGCTACCGCGATAGCGAATGTCAATGGACAGTTAAAGATCTGTTTGACAAGGCTACATATCCTGAGCGCATAACAGTTGGAATCTGCTGGCAATTTGACGCGAAGAAAGACGCGCATTGTTTCCTGCAAGTAACACGTCCTGATCAGGTAAAAATAATTACCGCAAATTGGCAAGATTCCGAGGGAGTTTGCTGGGCGAGGGCGCAGACGGAAAAACTATTCGCCGGAGAAGATTATACGCTGCAAATTGACGCGCATATGCGTTTTGTTCCCGGCTGGGACGAGCTGGCAATCGCCGAGCTTGCGGCATGTAATGCAGAAAAACCAGTTCTTTCCTGCTGTCCGGCGCAATATACGCCGCCGGATAATCTTGAGCCTGATCCGCGCGCGACAATTCGCCGTCTGCAACCTTTTTTAAGCAGCGGCAATCTGCGCGGACGCGGAGAAATGCTTGATGTCGCGCCTGATTCGCCACTGCCAGCGGCTTTTGTCGCTGCCGGATTTGTTTTTTCACGATCAGAATTACTGCATGAAGTGCCTTATGATCCTTATCTTTATTTTGATCAGGAAGAAATAATGTATTCCTTGCGTATTTACACAAAAGGCTGGAATTTGTTCAGTCCAAGCCGCCAGCTTGCTTATCACTATTATCACACTATTGAACAGCCGGCACATCCCTTTCATTGGAAGGATTTACAGGAAACAGATGCACAGAAAATAAAATTTCTTTCCGCGCGAGGTCTGGCGCGCTTTGATCACTATAGCGGTTACCGGCAAAGCAACGATCCGAGAACTCTTGTGGAAATAGAAAAATATGCTCCTGGAAATATTCGCAGCATCAGGCAGTTTGAAGAATTCTCCGGAGTTGATTTCAAGAATAAAACTGTTTCCGACAAAGCCTTGCAATGTGGCTTTATTCCTGATCTGAGACGTTACCGTTTTTCTCCTATTGCAGATACAAATATTGTCGCTTCAAATGATCACAG
>CAZFJN010000008.1:7064-45130 GCA_964519595.1 uncultured Rickettsiales bacterium | reverse complement strand
TCAGCAGAATTATCTGTGCAGAAAAATAATTCAGAAAATAATTCAGAAAATAATTCTTCTGAAAAAAACACAAAGAAACTTGCAGAAATAACTATCAGCAATGTTTTTGAAGAAGGAGATTTGTTGCCGCATTTCATAACCACAGACAGTTCCGGCAATAAGGCAGGAATTGAAGCAATAGCAGGAAAGCCCTCTTTGCTGATATTTTTATCATTTGCCAATAAGCGCGCTAATTTCGAATTTATTGAGGAATTACGACTCTTGCTTAAGCAGCAGGAAAAGCTTGATTGCACAATTATATTTATCACAGACGCTGATTATGATGTTATAGATTACTGGAAAAAAGCTGCGAAAATTAATTTTATTTTCTGGTCAGATTCAGACAAGAAAATTGCCAGAGCAATTGGCGCTAATTCATTTCCTTATGTGCTTCTGCTAGGGAAAAATTTGCAGATTAAAAAAATATATAACGCCGCTAATAGCAGTAGTAATAATACAGCATCACTTTCTATTGCTGATTTGGCTGTTGCTGATCTGGCAGATTTATTAAAAAATTATAATTCACAAGCCGCTGATTCAGTTGCCGCTTCTGCGCCGACACTGATTATTCCTAAGGTTCTTTCTGATGATTTCTGCGAGCATTTAATTGCCGTTTTTAATTCGTCAGAAATATTTAACGGCGCAGTAGGAGCAGAAGGAATTTATTCGCCAACGGCAAAAAAACGCTCAGATCTTATAATATCAAAAGAACTGCGCTTGATTATAGATAAAAAATTATCGCGCAATCTTTTTCCGGAAATAGAAAAAATCTATGGTTTTAAAGTAGCAGGCAGAGAAAATTATAAAATCGGACTATATAGCGGCGAAAATCAGGGATTTTTCAAACCGCATCGTGATAATTATATTAAGGAAACTGCCTATCGCCGCATCGCCATGACTATTAATTTATCAGATAATTACCAGGGAGGAGGGCTTAGATTTCCTGAATATGATAATCGCGTTTACAAACCATCGCGCGGCAGTATCATTGCCTTTCCGGCTGGAATAATGCATGAAGCGCTGCCGGTTACTTCCGGCGAACGCTTTATTTTGCTTGGCTTTTTTCATGGTAAGGAAGAAGAAAATCTACGTCGCCAATATGCACATAAAAAAGGAGAGGAGCTGCTGGCAGATGAGTTTTCTATAGAACAGAATATTGCCGGAAATGATATATTATAGATATATTATATTTGAAAAATAATTAGCATCTTAAAAATTAGCATCTTAAGCTTGTTCTAAGTCGCTCTTTCTATTATCCTTGCAAGCTATGACAATTACCATTGATTATACAAAGCTCAATTCCTGGCCTTTTGAAGAGGCTCTTAAACTTGTGCAGCGTTATGAAAAATCTCCGCCTGCTAAGGGTTATGTGCTGTTTGAAACCGGATATGGTCCTTCCGGATTACCGCATATAGGAACTTTTGGAGAAGTTGCGCGCACAGCAATGGTGCGTCACGCTTTTTCACAACTCTCTGACATTCCAACCAGGCTTTTTTGTATTTCCGATGATATGGACGGTTTGCGGAAAGTTCCAGATAATATTCCGCAGCAGGAGTTAATCGCGCAATATCTCAATAAACCGCTTACCGCTGTTCCTGATCCTTTTGGAACACATGCCAGCTATGGTCATCACATGAATGCGCGGCTGTGTGATTTTCTTGATTCTTTTGCCTTTGAATATGAATTTAAAAGCGCCAGCGAACTGTATAAAAGCGGCGCTTTTGACGATAAGCTGCTGCTTGCTCTTCAAAAATACGATGAAATAATGGCGATAATGCTGCCGACTCTTGGCGCAGAAAGACAAAAAACTTACAGTCCTTTTCTGCCGATTTCTCCTAAAAGCGGCAATGTTCTGTATGTGCCAATGAAAAGAATTGACGCGCAAAAAGGCACGATTATTTTTGATGACGAAGACGGCAGTGAAACTGAGCTTTCCGTAACAAAAGGAAATTGTAAATTACAATGGAAGCCTGATTTCGGAATGCGCTGGGCAGCTCTTGACGTTGATTTTGAGATGTACGGAAAAGATCATCTGGTAAATGGCAAGATTTATTCAGATATTTGCCGCGTTCTTGGCGGAACTCCTCCGGTTCAGTTTAATTATGAGCTGTTTCTTGATGATAAGGGCGAGAAAATTTCCAAATCAAAAGGCAATGGCATAAGCATTGAAGAATGGTTGCGTTATGCACCTCCTGAGTCGCTGGCGCTTTACATGTATCAGTCGCCTAAAAAAGCCAAAAAACTATATTTTGACGTTATTCCGAAAGCTGTTGATGAATATCAGACTTATATTGAAAAATTCTCAGGCGAGGCGGCAGAGGCAAGGCTTATAAATCCGGCATGGCATATTCATTCCGGCAATCCGCCTTCACCACAAGGAACTCCTAGCTTTAACCTGCTGCTTAATCTGGTTAGTGTTTCCGGCGCTGAGGAAGCTTCTTTATTGTGGGGATTTATCGGAAACTATGTAAAAGGCGTAACTCCTCAATCGCATCCTTTCCTTGATAAGCTGGTACAAGGCGCTTTGAATTATTATCAGGATTTTGTTAAGCCAACACGGCAGTTTCGTGCGCCAAGCGCAATTGAGAAACAAGCCTTGTCGGAGCTTGCCGCTTATCTTGAAACAATAGCTGACGAAGCAACTCCTGAAGAAATGCAAACGGAAATTTATGAAATTGGCAAACGCCATTTCGCTGACAATCTAAAAGCGTGGTTTTCGGCGCTTTACGAAATATTGCTTGGCCAGAAACAAGGGCCACGAATGGGCGGTTTCATTAAGCTCTACGGACGAGCTGCTACTATTAAACTTATACAAAAAGTAATAAGTTAGAAATCAAGAGATAAAATAAATATATAAAATAAATATATAAAATAAATAGTTTGATAATCGAATAACAAGAAAAATATTAGCATTATACGCTGTTTAAAGAGGCGAGAAACATAGATGATTCACAAGGCAGAAAAGTGGAGTTTTGTAGAAAATATTTTTTCCGTTGCTGATAAATATGATTTGTTCCTGCTTGATCTCTGGGGAGTTGTGCATGACGGAACTTCACTTTATCCAGGCGTTAAACAAGCTTTGCAAAAATTTGGTAAAGACGGCAAACAGGTTATTTTTATTTCCAATGCGCCGCGCCGCGCTAGTAGAGTTAAAACAGTTTTATCAGCCCTTGGCATTGATGAATCTTTATATCTGGAAGTAGTTTCTTCCGGAGAAGTCGGTTATCACTGGCTTGCTTCCGGAGGCAGCAACTGGGGAAATAATTACTACTATATAGGACCTTCTCGTGATGAGGATATTCTAAGAGGACTTAGCTATTGCCGAGTTTATGACATAAAAGAAGCTGATTTTCTGTTGAATGTCGGATTTGGCAGTGAAGAAAGCAGTGCTGATGATTATTCTGCGCTTTTACAAGCAGCGCAGCTAAGGAATTTGCCAATGCTGTGCCTTAATCCTGATAAGGAGGTGGTCAAAATAACTGGCGAACGTTATGCCTGCGCGGGAATAATAGGCGAGCAATATGAGGCAATTTCTGGCTGTGTAAAATGGTTTGGCAAGCCTTATCAGGAAATTTATGCACATTGTCTGCGCGAGCGCAATATTGATAAATCTCGCATATTAGCAGTAGGAGATAGTCTGGACACTGACATTCCAGGCGGACATAATTACGGAATTGATACTTTGCTGATTACTGGCGGAATTCTTGCCGGAAAAACCACGGAAAAAATAATGGAAATATGCCGTAATCTTGGTTTAAAGCCGGATTATGTAGCGCCGATGCTGGCTTATGATAATTTTGTCGCTTAAATGGCGATTATATCTGGAATTATGTCTTTAATTATATCTGGAATTACTTCTGGAATTGCTTCTGAAATTATCTCTAAAAGCGCATCTGGTAATTATACATTACCGCTTTTGGCGTTGCGACAAACTCTCCATTTGCGCCGTCGATGCGGAATTTAAGCTGTAAATTATCAGCTTTGATTCCAGATTGCATTTGATAGTGAAGCATGACTCTACCTCCAGCTAGCGGCTCGTCAACAAAACGCAAATGGCCTTTTTCCATACGCGCAGTAACATTATTCGCCAGAGTTATAATTGCCGGATTATTAATTCCGATTGAATCAAGATAAGAGTTGATTTTTTCAGTTTTGCGCGCTGAATATTCAGAATCAGAACTACGAGAAATCTCGGCAGCAGCAGCGCTTTTCAGAGCTAATGCAGAAAAGATAAGAGCTGTTGAGATAGCTATTGATATATTTCTTTTCATGATTACATCATAGCACAAAACAAATCATTACGCAAACGTAATGTTGTTGTAATCAGCTCTCAGTGCAGATTGCAGCGCAACATGATTGTTACAGCACTGTCATCAAACTGTCATAAAACTGTAACAATCGCGCGACATCTTATCTACAGCAGCGCACAGCGATTCATAGCGATATATATTTAAAGCACAATGAACAGTATTTACAACCATTCCGGCAGCAGGCTTTGCGCTAAAAGCTCTTCATAACTTTGTCTTTTGCGAATAATCGCCTGTTTATTGCCGTTAACCAGAATTTCCGGCGCTAATAATCTGGCATTATAAGTCGAAGCCATAACCGCGCCGTAAGCTCCGGCCGAGCGCATAACCAGAATATCGCCGGAATTTGGAATTTTCATTAACCTTTCCTCGGCAAAAACATCACCTGTTTCGCATACAGGGCCTACTATATCAACTTTTGCCATTTCTGCGCGGCTATTTTCAACTACCGGCAATATCTCATGATAAGCTTCGTATAATGCCGGACGAATCAGATCATTCATCGCCGCATCAACGACCACAAAAATTTTCTCAGCACTGCGTTTTACATAAAGAACGCGAGTTACCAGAATTCCGGCATTGCCAACCAGCAACCGTCCTGGTTCGAAGATCATATCAATATCAAGGCCTTGCATGTTGTTTTTTACTATTTCCGCATAATGATCAGGAACTGGCGGCTCTTCCTTGCCGTAAGGAATTCCAAGGCCGCCGCCAAAATCAACGGTTTTAATCTTTATTCCGGCTTTATTTAACTCTTCTATAAAGACGCGAATTCTGGCAAAAGCCTGATCAAAAGGAGCAAGATCAGTAAGTTGTGAGCCTATATGAACAGAAACTCCTTGTAATTTTATTCCCTCCATAACAGCAGCTTTACGGTAAACATTCATAGCGTCCTGCATGGAAACGCCAAATTTGCTGGTTTTCTGTCCGGTTGAAATTTTCGCATGAGTTTTAGGATCAACATCAGGATTAACACGAACGGCAACAGGCGCTTTTTTGCCAAGCGACAAGGCTACAGAGTTTAATAATTCCAATTCCGGCTCTGATTCAATATTGAACTGGAAAATGTCATTAAGCAGCGCAAAGCGCATTTCCTCAGCGCTTTTGCCAACTCCGGAAAATACAATATTCTGCGGCGCTATTCCGGCGGCAATAGCTAAGCGAATTTCTCCTTCAGAAACAACATCAGCGCCGCAACCAAGTTTTGCCAGAGTTTTAAGCAGCGCAACATTGCCATTTGCCTTAACCGCAAAACAAATTTTGGCATTTGGAAAATGTCCGGAAAAAACTTTATAATGCCGCGTTAAAGTGGCGCTGGAATAGCAGTAAAAAGGCGTGCCAATTGTCTCAGCCAGCGCGGCAATAGAAACATCTTCAGCGTGATATATTCCAGATTTATAAGTAAAATGGTCCATTTGCAGTTTTAATTTTTCTTTGTTTTTGCTTTATTCTGCTCGGCAATTATTTCCGAAGGAGTTTTAAGCGAAGTCTGATGAGCGCAAGCTGCCACAATCAACAAGCCGGACAACACAAGCAAAAGCAAACAAAAGCGCCGCGAATACACAGCGCAATAGTTTAAAGAACTGGCAAAATTTCTTTGCCACGCTGAAAATGAGGAAATCATAATTTCCACCTTTTTCTTGCCGCCACAATCGCCTGTTTAACATTTGCCGGCGCAGTTCCGCCATAGCTCTTGCGGCTGGCCAGCGAAGAATCAACAGCAAGCACCGCCAAAGCTGCCTTGGTAATACGCGGCTCAACTGACTGAATTTCCGCAAGGCTCAGCTGATCGAGATTTTTTCTCTTATCAACCGCCAGTTTTACAATACGCGCAACTGTATGATGTGCTTGCCGGAAAGGCATATCAAGATTCTGCACGATAAAATCCGCCAGATCTGTTGCCGTGGAATAACCAGAATTTGCCGCTTCGCGCATTTTTTCTACGTTAAAACTCGCGTCAAGAATCATTGCGCGCATAACATTTATTGAAATTGTAATTGTCCGCGCTGCGTCAAACAACGCCTCTTTATCTTCCTGCATATCTTTGTTATAAGCCAGCGGCAACGCCTTCATGGTGGTTATAAGGCTGATAAAATGTCCAAAAACACGCCCTGATTTTCCACGCACAAGCTCGGCAGCATCAGGATTACGTTTTTGCGGCATAATCGAGCTGCCTGTTGAAAAACGGTCGGAAAATTTCATAAAACCAAACTGCGCGCTTGACCAGATTATCAGCTCCTCAGCAAGCCGTGACAAATGCATCGCGCAAATGCTGGCTGACGATAAATATTCCAGCGCAAAATCACGGTCAGAAACCGCGTCAATAGAATTGCTCATCGGCGCGGAAAAACCAAGCTCTTTTGCCGTAAAATCACGATCAATAGGAAAAGATGTTCCAGCCAGCGCCGCCGCTCCTAAAGGCGATTCATTAAGGCGCGATCTCGCATCTTGCGCTCTGCTTGCATCACGACCAAACATCTCAACATAAGCAAGCAGATGATGTCCGAGCGTTACCGGCTGCGCGGTTTGCAGATGTGTAAAACCAGGCATTGCGCTGGCTGAATGTTCAGCAGCTCGCGCCAGCAGCGCAGATTGCAATTCTTTAAGCGCCGCAATCATAGCATCAAACGCACTACGAACATAAAGACGAAAATCCGTGGCAACCTGATCATTGCGTGAACGCGCTGTGTGTAGTTTTCCTGCCATCTTGCCGATTTTCTCGGCAAGAGCAGCTTCAATATTCATATGAATATCTTCCAGCTCTTCCTTGAAAGTAAATTTCCCTTCTTCTATTTCTACAAATATTTCTTTAAGTCCGGAGATAATCTGCGCGCTTTCAGCAGAAGAAATTATCTTCTGTTTAGTAAGCATTCTGGCATGAGCTATTGAACCTTCTATGTCTTGACGGTAAAGTTCTTTATCAAACTCTATTGAGCTATTAATTTCGCGCAGCAAATCATCAGCAGAAAGCTCAAATTGACCTCCCCACATTGGATTTGCGAGATCATCCTTTTTGCTTTTTTTGCTTTTTATGTTTTTATTTTTCTTACTATTTGCCATTATCTTGTTGCCATTATAATTGTAATCATCAGAATATATCGCAATATTTTTATATTCAAAAGATAATATATTCAGATAAGATATGCAAACATGATTAATGATAATCAGATGATCAGAAGTTAAGGGGATGACCAGAAGTTAAGGGATGATCAGATAATCAGATGATCAGATTATTAGATTATTAGATTATCTAATTCATCCGATTATCTGATCATCCGATCATCTGGTCATCCGATTATCTGATCATCTGATAATCCGATCATCTGATTATCTGATCATCCGATTATCCGATCATCTGATTATCTGATCATCCGATTATCCAATTTATTTGTTGAGCATTATTTATGATTATTAGTCGCGTAACTGGCAGCATTATTAACCGCATATCCTCAATTTGCCTAGCGCATTTTGCAATTGTTGTTACAGTTTTTTTTATTTCCTCGGCATTTTATTTAGGAAATGTTTTTTTCTCCACAACAAGCATTGCCGGAGAAATGGAAACTGTTGAGCTGGAAACAGGAAATTTTGGCGCAGCTCCGGAAATTAAATATAATGATGAAAATGGTCGTACTATTGCGCTAAATATCAATGATATTAACAAAAATTCTTCCGGAAATCGCCTGACTATCCTTCATTTCTGGGCGACATGGTGTGTTCCTTGCGTTGATGAATTACCGCAGATTGATTATGCGGCGGAGATTTTTGGCAAAAAAATTATTGTGTTGCCAATAGCGCTGGATGGCAATAATTCCGCCAAAGTAGGCAAATTCTTCAAGGAACATAAAATAAATAATCTGCCGATTTTGCTCGATCCAACGGCAAAAACCAGTAAAACCGCCGGACTTAAAGGATTGCCAGGAACTTTATTTATAAATAACAAAAACCAGATAATAGCAATTGCGCGCGGACCGCTGGATTGGCAAAGAAAAGAAGTGGTAAAATTTATCGAGAATTACTAAGAATTACCAAGAATCACTAATGAGCAATCACCACCACCACGAACATCACAATAAATCATCAGAATCACTGCGCGATTTCGTAATAGGAATGGCTGATGGTCTTACTGTGCCATTTGCGCTAGTAGCCGGACTTACTGGCGTTATTGATTCAACAGACCTTATCGTAACAGCCGGAATGGCGGAAATAGCTGCTGGATGTATCGCCATGGGATTAGGCGGCTATATGGCGGCACGCACTGAGAGCGAACATTATAATTCAGAATATTCACGCGAGCTTTATGAAATAAAAGAGCTGACACATATTGAGGTAAAAGAAACACACGATATTCTGGTTGATTTTGGCGTTTCTGAACAGGATGCACCGCTTATCATTGAAGGGCTGAAAAAAAATCCGAAAAAGTGGGCAGATTTTATGATGCGCTTTGAGCTAGGACTTGAAAAGCCTGATGCTGCGCGGTTGTATAAAAGTCCGCTGATTATTGGCGGCGCGTATGTTGCCGGCGGCATAGTGCCACTTGCGCCGTATATTCTGCTGAATAATGTGCATGAAGCGCTTCCTGTTTCCTGTGTGGTAAGCATAATCGCGCTGTTTGCTTTCGGCGCTTTCAAAGGTCATTATACTGGACAAAAATGGCTAAAATCAGCCTTTAATACGACAATAATAGGAGCAGCCGCTGCTGGCGCTGCTTTTCTGATTGCAAAATTAGTTGGCGGATAATTGTGATGCCTTCTCATTATGAAACACAAATTTTTCCTTATACAGCGCAGCAATTATTTGCCTTAGTCGCTGATGTAGCGCGTTATCCGGAATTTTTGCCATGGTGTAAAGCGGCGCGAATTGTCGGACATTTTGACAATGGCTTTTTCGGCGAGCTGTTTATTTCCTATAAAGGCCTTAGTGAGTCATATGTTTCGCGTGTAACGCTTGTGCCATATGAAAATATAGAGGCGGTAATGACAGAAGGACCATTTGAGCATCTTCGCAATAGCTGGCGCTTTCTGGCGCTGGAAAATGGCAAAACGCAAATTGATTTTGCCATTGATTTCAAATTCCGCTCGAAAATAATGGAAAAAATGCTCGGCGGATTCTTCAGTAAAGCGACAGAAGAAATGATAACGGCCTTTAAAAAAAGGGCTGATAGTCTGTATAGTTGACATTTTGTTAAATAAACTATTTCTTTTCTGTTAAAATTGTGCTACTGTCCGTTCGTCTGTGGTGTTGTATCGCTAGAGGTTGTGGTTTCGTTATTGTTTCTTGCTATATGTAGCCGCGGTAAATCTGGCTGCATGATTGTGGAAATAACGAGCATATTAAGTTTAAGCTGATCGCACAACATATTGGAAAATATATAAAATAAGGTTCTGGAATATGGCAAGCAATACAAGCCTGAAAAAGAAAATAAATAATGTAAAACGTAAAGCTCAGAATCAGTCGTCGGGAAAATCTGCAAGCAAGAAACCTTCTGCTTTGCGGTTATTGACGAATAAAAAATCTGTATCTGCGAAGAAGCTTGTTAAAAATGACAAAAAATCCGCTCTGAAATCAGCAGGAAATTCGCAAAAGGCTAGTTCTAGCAAAGCTGGTTCTAATAAAAAAGCTGTGAATAAGGCGGTAATTAAGAAAATTCCAGCAAAGAAACTGGCTATCAAATCTTCCGCTAAACCTGCTGTAAAGGCATCTTTGCTTAAGAAAATTGTCAATTCTCCAACGCAAAGCGCGGCAAAAACCTCGCCTGTTCAAAGCAGCAGCAAACCAGCTGTAAATGTTCCAACTGACCGTTTTTCCGCTCGCTCTGCCGCGCGCGCAAAACATATTCAGGCGCAGCAGGCAATAAAAAATCAGCCAGTTAAACTGCATACCGCCAAAGAGCAGAAAATGCTTTATAAAGTTGGTAATTTTGTTGTTTATCCTACGCATGGCGTTGGCAAAATCCTCGCCGAGGAAACACAAAATATTGGCGAAATTGAAATCAGAATGCTGGTGATTCATTTTGACCGCGATAAAATGACTCTGCGTGTTCCTATGCATCGCGCCGCTGCTGCCGGTTTACGTCCGATAAGCAATAATGACAAAATCAAGGAAATGTACGCAACTCTTAAAAGCAAAGCCAAAATATCTCGCGGAATGTGGAGCAGACGCGCGCAGGAATATGAAGCGAAAATCAATTCCGGCAATATTCTGCTGATTGCAGAAGTAGTGCGTGATTTGCATCAGAATGTTGATCAATCTGAGCGTTCTTATTCTGAGCGGATGATTTATGAAAACGCTCTAAATCGCGTGGTTGGTGAAGTTGCCGCCGCAGAAGGAACTGACACAAAAATCGCGTATGATAAGTTGATGAAACTGCTGCGCGCAAAAGTCGCCGCCTCTGTAAAAGAAGCAGCGTAGTAATCTGTTAAAAATGCTGCAACAGTTCGATATTATTGATTAAACAGGCAATTTTTCTTGTGCTATTTTGCAATCAACATGTTGATTGCAAAATATAGTATTAGTTCTTTTGCTTGTTATTTTTTGCAAGTTTTTCTTCAATAATTTTTGCCATTGCTTCGAATGACATTTCTCCTTCGTATTTTTCTTTATCTATAAAGAAATAAGGAGTGTGCGGAATTTTTAATTCGTCATTTGTTAGTTTTTTGGCGCTTAATATTTTCATTTCGCGCTCTTTGTCATTTATGCAACTGGCAAATTGTTGTTTGCTTAAGCCGCCGACTCCGGCGATTGTTTCCAATCCGGATATGAAGTTGCTATCAAAAGCCCAGCTTTTTTGCGCTTCAAATAAAACGCGCGAGAAAGTGTAATATTGTTCTGCTGATCTTTGCCCTACACAGTCAGTGAGCATTGCGCCGCGCATTGCCGGTTCATTCAAAGGAAACTGGCGTAGAATATAAGCTAATTTTCCGGTTTTTATGTATTTTTCTTCAAGCTTGCCAAGGATATTAACGGAAAAATGCGCGCAATGCGGACATGATAAAGAAGCATATTCAATCATCAGCACAGGCGCTTTGCGATTGCCAAGAACATAATCAGAGTCAAGAGGCGCTTTTTGAATCAAATGCGAGCGAGCAGCGCCGGATTTATCGCCAGTAGTTTTAATTGTAGGATCAGGCGGAGCGGAATTTGCTGGCGCGCTTTGCGGTGGAATTGCCTTCGCTTCATCAGCAGCGGCGACATCTTGTATATTTATCTGCAAACCGCTTAAAGCTATTATTATAAAAGCGCTGATTCCAATCGCAAAATTTCTAATAATAGAATTTCTAATTGCAGAATATTTACCGGAAAATGACAAAAGGCGGTAGTGCATAAATTTCATCCTTTTTTATTTGCAATTTATCTATGAAGTTTCATTTGCAACGGCATTTACTCTACATAAGCTGATGGTTTTTGCAAGAGATGATAATGCTGCTTCTAATTCACTAT
Organism: uncultured Rickettsiales bacterium; assembly: GCA_964519595.1. Taxonomy (GTDB): domain Bacteria; phylum Pseudomonadota; class Alphaproteobacteria; order Rickettsiales; family SXRF01; genus JANRKF01. The sequence continues at coordinate 33,347 of CAZFJN010000008.1, read as the reverse complement.
CGGCAATTTTATTTTTTTCTATTGCTGATAAATAATCTGTTTTATTTAGCAAAGAGGCGGAAATTTTCTTAGATAAGCGCTCAGAATCAGCAGGAGAGGGCGCAGAAATAAAAGAGCGTGACTGCTCTATTACAATTCTTTCCACTGCTCTGTAGCCAAAATATCCGGCAATTCTTTCGATTATAACTGGCTGCATATGTTGCAAGGTAAGCGCATATACTCCTTCGCACATTATTCTTAAAGTACCGCAATTGTTTTTATTTTTAGGAAAAGTTATTTTGTCAGGAAGGCAATGTTGCGATAATTCCTTGCCGACAATATTTTCCCATTCTTTGATTATTTTAACCGCGGCAGCGCCTCTGTCTTTGAATAAAGGCCGCAGCAGCGGCTCGACAAATTGCTGCAATGGTTTGGCAAAATAAGCATTGCGCCGCTTGTTGCTTTTTGCATTTACTGACATATTTTTACTATATTTCTGAAGTATTTCTACTGCATTTCTAATTCATTTCTAATTCATTTTCTTTAATCGGAAATTTAACTGGAAGATTTTCTGTCAATAATTTCCGAATTGGCGCAAAGCTGCGGCGATGATAAGGCGTTATGCCGAATTCGTCTAATCCTTTCTGATGAAGCGCGGTGCCATAGCCGGAATTTTTTTCCCAGCCGTAATTGGGAAATTCTAAAGCCAGCAAGTGCATTATCTCATCGCGAGTGACCTTGGCGATTATACTGGCGGCAGCTATTGACAAGCTTTTCCTGTCGCCGCCGATTATGGTTATTGTCTCGCAGTCAAGGCCAGGCGCGCTATTTCCATCAACCAGCGCGACATCTGGCTTTAATGGCAAGCTTTCAACAGCGCGGCGCATGGCCAGCTTAGTTGCCGCGAGGATATTCAGCTTGTCTATTTCCTCGACGCTGGCTATGCCAACTGACCATTTTGTCTGTGCTATTATTTGTTGATAAACAATCTTACGTCGCTGCGGAGATAATTTCTTTGAATCATCAATTCCGGCAGGAATTTTATCATTATCATGAGCAAATATAACCGCCGCCGCAACAACCGGACCAGCCCAGGGACCACGCCCTGCTTCATCAATTCCGGCAATTATCCGGCCAGATTTTCCATAGTTAAGCTCATGAGCAAAATCAGGCGGCATAGTTTTATGATTATTATATATTCAGATTTATATATGTTTTGTAACTACGCTGCCTTGCCATATAATGGCCATTTATTAGCAGCCAGCGCGGCCAGAGTCGGCGCAGAAACGCCTAAAATATCGCTGTAAATCCAGTAATTAGTCATAACCTGCATAACATAATAACGTGTTTCCGCATAGGGAATTGTTTCAATAAACAGCAGTGGATCATCGCGGAAATTCCCGGCATTTTTCCATTCCTGCAAACGAGCTATTCCGGCATTATAAGCAACCAGCATATAAATCACATTATGTCTGACCAGATTATTTTCCAGTAAATGCGCGACATAACTCTGGCCAAGGGTGATATTCTGTTCCGCCTCGCTAGCTGCGTGAATATGATAAGCGCCCAGCTTGTTGATCATCATTGAGGCAGTAGAAGGCATCAGCTGCATTAAGCCCATTGCTCCAGCCGGACTGATCGCGCCGTTTTTAAACCCTGATTCCTGACGAATCAACGCATAGATCAAAGCTGGATCAATATTAAAGCCGCCAACCGGCTGCCATTGCGGAATCGGAAATTTGGCCATATCAAGGCTTCCCGAATCAGTGTTAAACCGCGCCGCCAGCGCAATCTGCAAAGCCGGCAGCGACCATTGTTGCGACAATGACAACAGCGCATGACCTGCTTCCGCCGGCAAAGTAACCGCCAAAGCGCGCAACTCATATTCCGCCAGATCATTCCGCCCTGATTGCATCAGCGCCGTTGCCCTTGCTATTGCCGGATAAGGCAGCAATAGCTGCATTTTCCCATTATCAAACGGCAAATCAGGATTGATTACATCAAGTTTCCGGCCAAGCTGTTTATAAGCAAGCATTCCGTAAAAACTGCGCGGCGCGCGCGCGGCAATCTGCAATGATTCGAGAGCTTTTCCATCATTGCCTAATTGTTTATGTGTTCGCCATGACCAGAAACCGGCCGCTGATATTTTCCATGTCGGCAATTTTTCGCGCTCAGCAAGCAGCTGATCAAAAATCTCCGCCGCCTGCGCGTAATTTCCTGCGCGGTAATAAGCAATCGCTGCCTTCCAGTCATCATAATGCTCAGAATCGCGGAAATTTGCCGCCAGTCCGTTATCGTCGCCGCGCAATGGCAAAATTGAAGGTTTGGCAACTGCTTTAAGCTGATAATTCCTGATATCAGCCGTTTTTCCAGCCAGCCGGAAAATTCCATGCGCTTGCGGTAAAGAGCTGTATTTATCAAGCCATGCCGCCAATTCCGCTGCCTCAGCCTTGTAATGGCGGTTTAAATAACGTTCCGCCAGCACGATGCCGCGCAGAGAATCACTAGCGGTTTTTGCCAGCAATTCATCAGCTTTTTTCCAGTCATGAACGCTCTGCGCTTTGAAAATCTCAGCATATAAAACAGCATCAATTGAATTAAGAACCGGCGGCATTCCGCCAATATAAGAAGGGGCAACAGATGAAGAAGATGCAACAGCAGGAACAATGGCCTCAGCAGCCGCAGGCGCAGAAGAAGCAGCCGCAGAAGAAGAGGCAGCCGCCGCCATATGCTGAGCAGGACGAACAGGAAAAGAAACAAAAACCAACCACGCCAGACTAAGCAAAAATCCGGAAAAAATCAGCCAAAGAGAATTTGAATAAATTCTATTTAAAAACATTTTTGAATATATACTTGAATATATACTTAAAGGTTTTGTAGATATTTTTAAAGCTATGCCATGATTCATAAGGCGCGGATTATATAAAAAAATCCTAATGAAGCAAGCCATAAATCAGCATAAATCAGCATAAATCAGCGAAAACAATATTATTCACCGCATATTATGCGGTGAATAAGGGGATTATTCTCCGCATTTAGAGTATATTCTAGGGCGTATTCTAGTTAAATAGACACATTTTGCTAACAAATTTGTCATGCGGAAATAGATAGTGATTGATTATAAGTTTAATTGCGTTTTGTGGTGAATATTATTATATATCAATATGATACACTGCCTGAAAATGGCGCACCCGGAGCGATTCGAACGCCCGACCTTTTGATTCGTAGTCAAATGCTCTATCCAGCTGAGCTACGGGTGCTTATATTTCTGCTTTGATTATATTTATTAAATGCTTAGCGTGATAAAAAAGGTAATAAACAAGATAATAAATAAGACAATAATCAGCAAATATGCTATATTATTGACGCAGGCGGGAAACCTAACAAAATAATTGCATAACACAAGGAAAAATTTATATAGATTTTGAATATTACATAAACTCTTGCATTCGGATGATCGGATCATCTGATTATCTGATCATCTGATTATCCGATCATCTGATTATCCAGTTTTATCTTGTTAAATTATGAAAAACATCACTCATCTTGGCGGCAACAGCGTTATTCCTTCTAGTCCTGAGCAGGCGCGGCTGGAGAAAATTCCTAATCCTCACAAGGGTGTTTTATATGCTGTGCGTTTTTCCTGTCCGGAGTTTACTTCGCTTTGTCCAGTGACTTTGCAGCCGGATTTTGCGCGGCTGGTTATAGATTATGTGCCGAATTCTTATTTGCTGGAGAGCAAATCGCTGAAATTATTTCTTGCTTCTTTTCGCAATCATGGCGCTTTTCATGAAGATTGCACGGTTGGAATTGCTTTAAGGATTATCAAAGAGATCAAGCCGCAATGGTTGCGAATTGGCGGCTACTGGTATCCCAGAGGCGGAATTCCGATTGACGTATTTTACCAGACTGGCAAGCCGCCGGCTGGTTTATGGTTGAATGAGCAGGGTGTTTCCGGCTATGGCGGAAGGTAAATCAGCTATAATGTTTATTACAGCTCATGATCCAGCTCGTAATGTTCGCGATATGTTCTTTGCAGGTTTTTATCGCGTAATTTTTCCAGCTTTTCCTTGCAGAGCAGATATGTATCAAGAGGGCGGTCGCGGCGGTTGAAATGATGTTCTTTATCGTTGAATATTTCGTTTAAAATAACCGGACGCCATTCTTTACCATCAAAAATATCAACTTTAAAATATCCACTAAGTCCGGTGCGTTCATATTCACCAAGATGGTTAGTATGCAAGGCGCGGCATTCGGCAAAAACCAGCATATCGCCTTTTTGCGCGGATAATATTTCCTCATCATCATAATATTGCAAATAGACGCGGCCGCTTATTGGCAGCGGTTTATGCGCTTTTGGCGAAGAGGTATAGCGAATTTTGTTACGTTTTGTCATTGTTCAATCACTAAGCAGAGTGGTTGCTTTAATCCACCATTTTTTGTGTTTATTACTTAGAATTTCCTCAGCTTTGCGGCATGAAATCATATCAGGAAAAATTCCAAAACAGCTTGCGCCGCTGCCGGACATTCTGGCGATTGCACAATCAGGCAGTTTTTTTATTTCGCCAATTACCATAGCTATTTCCGGCGCGATCTGTTTTGCTGGTTCTTCCAGCATATTAGAGGTGCTGTTTATGAAATGCAATAATTCATGATAGTTTGCAAAGCGCAAAGGAGCGGCAATTGGCGCGCAGAAACGATAAGCAGATTTATGGAATTGTTTAAAAACCTCAGCAGTTGCCAGTTTCTGACCATGATTAACCAGCAGAATCGGCACAGTGAATTTAACTGCAACCGGCTGTAATTGCTCGCCAGCGCCTTCTAACCATAGGCTTTTACCAAGCAGGCAAGCCGGAACATCACTGCCCAGCATGGAAGCAAAATTCATTAGCTGTTGCGGCGAATTCTCACCTCCTAACAGCCGCAAAACCGCCGCAGCATCAGCAGAGCCGCCGCCTAATCCGGCGCTTACTGGCAATTTTTTATTAAGCAGCAGCGGCGTTTTCTCCTTGCCAATAAGCAAGGCGGCCTTAGTTATCAGATTATCCTGCTGATCCAGATTTTCGAGATCAGCGGCAAATTCTCCGCCGATTTGCAGCTTGTTTTCCGGCGTTTGCAGTTCTTGTTCCGGCAGAGCTATTTCATCGCCATATTCAGCGAACATTATCAGGCTTTGCAGCAGATGATAATTATCTGCTCGTCTGCCGACAATATGAAGCATCAGATTTATTTTTGCCGACGCAATCATGAAGCAATCACTGATTTATCGTTTTTTTAGGCAAGGAGGCGGAAATTTCATTCGCGCCTGACGAGGAATTTTCGCCCGTTTGCGGAGATTGCGTGGTTTTTGTGGTTATTTCCGGCAGTCCTGATGATAATTTGGCGTTTATTTTTTTTAATTCCGCCTCGTCAGGACGATAGCTTAAAGCCTTTTTCCATTGAAAAACAGCTTCTTTTTTACGGCCAAGCCGCCAGTAATTATCGCCTAAATGATCATTCACCGTCGCGTCATTTGGCAGCATTTCAACGGCGCGTTCAAGGTGATTCAGCGCCGCGTCATACTGGCCAAGCAGATGCAACGCCCAGCCCATACTGTCAACAATCTGCGGATCATCCGGTTTCTGCGCGATAGCTTTTTCCAGCATTTCCGAGGCGGCAAGCAGATCTTCGCCGCGAATTATCATACCATATGCCAGATAATTCAGCACATCCGGTTGATTTGGATTAAGCTCCAAAGCCTTCTTCAAATCTTCACGCGCCTGATTCCATTTGCCAAGCCGCTCATAACAAGCGCCGCGCGCATAAAAAACCGGCCAGTCCTTGCCGGAAGCAACGCCGCTTAGGGCAATCGCCTCGCTATAAGCTTCTGCCGCTTCAGTAAATAATTTACGCGCGCGTAAGGAATCACCTTTTGCAATCCACGGTTCAGCCGCCGTCGGATAAGCAACAACAAGCTGGTTAAAGAGAGAAACCGCCTCCTGATGCCGTCCGGCGCGATTTAAAAACGAACCGCGTTTAAGCTCTGCCTTCAAACTATAACGGCTGTTTTTTGGAATTGATTTAAGCAAGGCATCCGCGCGGACATAAGATTTGCCGTCCGCCAGCAGCTCAGCAAGGCTATATGTCGCGCTGTAAAAATCCGGCCGCAGATAATGCGCCATTTGCAAATAGGCAGTGGCATCCTGAGTGATTCCGGCCATCTGCATGACCACGCCCATTGTGTATAATATTTCCGCTATTCCATCAGCAGGCGTTGCAACAGCCGATTCAAGCGGCGGCAATTCTTCAGAAAATAATTCTGAATATTCGGCGATTATAGTTTCCAGATCAACCGGCGAGGTTTCTTTTTTATTGTATTTGCCAGGATGCGCGGCCAGAAATTTTTTAAGATGCTGAATAACCCTTTGTGAAGTAGCCGCCTGATCCGCCGCCGCTTCGGCAAAGGCCAGCGCCGCCGCGTCATGAAAGCCGTTATATTCGTTGATCAGCGCCAGATGGTAGCTGATTATCGCCGCCGTGCGTCCGACGGCAATCGGCATTTCCTCCAGCGACATTGCCTGCGCCGGTTTTTTCGCTCCGGCTTCTATCCATCCTTCAACCAGCGGCAACCACAGCTGCCCGCCGCTTCCGTCAAAAGATTCGGAAAGTGTTTTATAAGCCTCATCAAACTGGCCGCCATGAACTTTCTCAATAGTAAGCAGCAGGCCAGATAAAGGATCAGCTGATTTCAGCTTCCGTAACCGCTCGGCAGTGGCCAGCGCCGCCTTCATATCGCCAACTGATATTTGCAACGCCAGAAGCTGCGAAAGCATCGCCGCATTTTTTGGATTATTGCCGACAGTTCTGTTCAGAAAATCCGCCGCCTGATCAATATCACCGCTTTGCCGCGCAAAACGGCTGGACAGAAAACTGCCCGCCGAACCTTCCGCAAGGCCGGAATTATCCGCCATTGCCGGAACAGCCGCCATTAGCAGCGCAACTGCCGCGCTGGCTATCATCGCCATTATATATTGTGGTTTATATTGTGTTTTATGTTGTTTTTTATACATAATTATGCCGTAGCTTTTTTTGCAAAAACTTCTTGCAAGAACGACACATAATACTAGAATACACGCTTGTTGGAAACTGCTATTTTTATAAATTTACGCTAATATATTCAAGAGAGCATCATGAGCAAAGGTAGTAAAAATAATCCTGAAGCACGCGGCAAAGTAACCGAACTCAGGAAATATAACGGCAAAACCGTAAAGCCGGTTTTGTTCATAAAAAGCGGAGTAGGGCGCTACATGGCCGCCGCATTTGAAAATGGCGATCTGGCAATCGACGCCAAAACCAAACTGCCAGTAGCCTACAAAAACTGCGCGTAAGAAATCTTTTTCCCAGCTTCTTTTTTCAAGTTTCTTTTTCCCAGCTGCTTTCACCAAGCTGCCTGCACTTCCCTCTATCTGGTATTTATCTGAGTAGGACAATGCGCCGCGCCAGTGCTGCGTGTGCAGTGCAGATCATAACTACTAGGAAAACTCGCCTTGCCAAATACTAGATATGCGCCAGTCGGACTCTCACGTGTGCTTATCAGCAAATCATCACGACCATCCTTATTCATATCACCAACCGCTTCAACAGACACCATGTCAGTTCCAGAACCATCATCTATACCGCCGCTGATTGAATAGTTTTTGCTTGTATGAAAGGTTATTGCGCTTGCAGGAGTAGTATCCCAACATGTTGATGAATAGCACGTTGATGGCTGATTAATTACATAAACAGTGCCGGCATTATTGCGCGGTGAACTACCTCCTGCCATATCATCATCTAAACTGAAAGGGGCGTTAATATAAGGATCATCACCGCTGCGGGAAATGATTATATCAGTGGCCGCATCGCCATTAATATCACCAAAATTTATTTGTGGAATGCTGCTTGAATCTTGCCACGATGGACGGCTAGCAGTTAGATCAAGAAAAAATTTGTACGGTGTTCCTGAATCAAGATTTGTTGTGGCCGGAGCCGCACTTCCAGGATACATATATACATATTCCTGAGCAGGCGAGCCGGAATTAGCGCGTATGTAAAAAAGGATGTCTTCATAATTATCGCTGTCAACATCTTTGCAGGCGATTGCATCTATGTCATAGTTTGGCGAGGTGGCGGCGGCCTTAGTATCGAATGAAAATCTTAGAATGCTAGCGTCAGCTGAAGGATCTATCAAGCGATCTGTTGGCCAGTTGGTTGATGAACTTGCTGCCGCAGAGCTTCCTGCTCCAAGCTTTAAATATATTATTTGTTTATAGCTAGTACTAACAGCAGGAAATAGCAGGTCTTTATAACCATCACGATTAACATCGCATATCGCTGACAGGCGCTTGTTTACATCAGTTGATGTTGAAGCATTGTTCCCATAAGAAATCATAGGATATGTCGCGCTTGGTGTAGCAACTTTTATGTAAGTATTGCCTGATCCTGTCATAGCACTACTCAATGTCACATCACTTGATAACGTTCCACCGTAAATCAAGGCTTGTACCCAAGAAGCAGTAGCAGTAGTGTCATAAAAAGCTAAAGATATATCATCATATCTGGTAACTGGAGTTACAGTCGTTCCGCCATTTGAGTTAATATCTCCAACTGAGACATGTGGTGGTGCTGAGAAATATGGTTGTGTAGATTGATTTATCAAGAATCCGTTGCTTGCGCTGGCAAATCCGGAGGTTATAGCCAGCGAGCTTGACCAGCTGGCCTTGCCATAAACCACGGCGCAAACAGTAGTCCCGCTTACGTCAGTATTCTGACCACAAATCACCAGATCATTATAATTATCACCATTAATATTTCCGGTGGCGATAGTTGCGCCAAAATTTGTTAGTCCGGTTAAGTTGTGCGTAATCGTAAATCCGGTTTTGCCGTCTAGCGCCGTGCTGCTGTCATAGGATGTGGTAGATCCAGCTGGATCAGGCCAGCCGTATTTTTTGCCGAATATAACTCTGACTAATCCTCCGCCAGTTGCATCCGGCACGCCGATTACCATATCCGGCCATGTATCGCCGTTTACGTCAGCGAAGGTGGCAGCGGAATAGCTTCCGTCAGTAGTTCCGCCGCCACTAATCCTGAAATCGCGGTAGGAGAAGCTTGCTCCTAGGGCGCAGGTGTTTTTGGTTCTTTCGGCAACCCAGACTATATCGTCAAACTGGTCAAGCGCGCCGCTGGTATAAGTGTTAGTGGCCAGCTTATTGACCAGACCAAGCGGTGCGTAGCTGGTTGCTTCCGCGCTGTCATAAAAAGCATTTGATAGTGATGAGGCATTAGCATTTCCGGTTTGAATGCGGCTGTTTAGCGCTGATCCTTGAATACCAACCGCGCCCTGACCATCTTTGCCATAAGAAAGCAGCGCCCACATTGTGTAATCATAAGTTCCGGTGCTAAAAGTTGAGCTATTGGAAAGCGCCAGCGCGCCGAGCAAATGGTTATTCTGCAGAGCGGTGCAGCCTTCCGCTCTGGTTACACGCTGATCAACCATATAAACAATGCGCCGTCCATAACCATCAATTCCATATTCATCCGGCAAGCCAAGGCTACGCGTCGGAACGCCGCCAGCAACCAGCGGATTGCGGAGTTTGAGATCAGTAATTCCAGCAGCGGCAGTAGCACTGGCAGCATTATTATTCATGGTGAAAGTGGTGGTGCTGTTGATAAACTCAACCCAGCTGTAAGTAGGAATGCTGGTTCCGCTGATCATCCAACCATTGGTAAGTGCGCTGCTGATTGTTGCGGTTGTTCCAGAGGTAATCGTTACTAAAGGGTTGTTAGCAGTGGTGGTGACTGTAATATTGCCACTGGCGGCAGTGGTGAAATGTGTGGTTGGCACTGAGCTGTAATCGGAAGGAGCGGCAAGCTCAACGCCATAGGCGGCAGCACTAAAAGCAGCAGTGAGGTCAGAAGGGTAAGGGCGGCGCTGGTTGGCGGACATGAATGCCTGCATTGCCGTTTCAATTTTCTCCATGCGATCGAGGGTGATTTTTTCCTTGGAAAGATCATCGCCAACGCCGCCGCCGGGCAGCGAAGAAGCAACAACCAGCCCGCCGATAATCAACACGATACTGAGCTGAATCAGCGAAAAACCGTCTTTTGCGGATTTTTTATGAGTTTGCATAGAGTTCTTCTTGAAATATGACATTTGACAACTCACTCCGATATATTATCACTGCAACATATGAAAGCAGAAATTGAATCTCTAGCCAAGCAAATATCTTCAGATATCTCTAAACTTGATATCACAATTTGTGATATCAAGTTGTGTTCACGGCAGATGCAGTCAATTGCCAATAATTTTACATTTTTGCCATCGCGCAAGATTGGTTTTGATTTATGAAAGCAGAAATTGAATCTCTAGCCAAGCAAATTCAGAAGTCGCAGGAACTTCTGAGGAGGTATCTTTGACTGGGAGAAGTCTCTGCGCCGTCTGGAGGAGTTGACAGCACTTTCTGAAAATCCTGATCTGTGGCAAGATGCAAAAAAAGCGCAGCTTCTCATGCGCGAAAAAAATCAGCTGGAAAATGTGTTGGGAAATTATCGCCGCCTTGACGCTGAATATCGCGCTCAGTTTGAGCTGGCGGAAATGGCGGAAGCGGAGAATGACGCGGCGGTATTATCTGAAGCTGAGGCGGCGCTGCTGGTTGTTGCAGAAGAGCTAGCGCGACTGGAGGCAGAGAGTTTGCTTTCCGGCGAGGCGGATGGTTATGATTGTTTTCTGGAAATAAATTCCGGCGCGGGCGGCACTGAATCGCAGGATTGGGCGAGCATGTTGCAGCGTATGTATCTGCGCTGGGCGGCGCTTAGGGATTTTAAAACCGAGATTGTTGATGAAAATGCCGGCGAGGAAGCGGGAATAAAATCAACAACAATAAAAATTTCCGGCCATAATGCCTATGGCTGGGCGAAGACTGAATCAGGCGTGCATCGTCTGGTGCGTATTTCGCCGTTCGACTCAAATGCGCGCAGGCATACCAGCTTTGCCGGTGTCTGGGTTTATCCGATTATTGATGATGAAATAGATATTCAGGTGAATGAAAAAGACATTCAGGTTGATACGATGCGCTCCGGCGGCGCAGGCGGCCAGCATGTCAATAAAACCGAATCCGCGGTGCGTTTTACGCATATGCCGACTGGAATTGTGGTTAAATGCCAGTCATCGCGCTCTCAACATGCTAACCGCGCTGAGGCAATGAAAATGCTGAAATCACGACTTTATGAGCGTGAATTGCGAATGCGCGAGGAAAAAGCCGATGCGCTGAATGCACAGAAAACCGACAATGCCTGGGGACATCAGATTCGCTCTTATGTGCTGCATCCTTACCAGCTGGTCAAAGATTTAAGAACTGACTACGAAACCAGCGACACGCAAGGAGTCCTCGACGGAAAACTCGATCCGTTCATCACCGCCGCCCTCGCCGACCGCGTAAAAGGCAAGGTGGAATAAAAAACGCCGGACAATCAAGTCCGGCGCTTCTTTTAAAAACTCTCTTCTACTGCATTATATTTTAGCTATCATTTAGTTCCAGTATTTCCGCCATTGCTGGAATTTGGGCATGGTTGGTCTTTTATATTTCTCAGGAAATATTGGATAGCATCATCATTCGCTGGAATTCCAATATCAATATATCCACTTTTGAATTGAACACTACTATTTTTACTACAAATCACATCCTTTATTTGTTTCATTCCTTGTACAAGGTGATCAGCAGTGCTGAATGTTTCGTTTGTTGTAAAAGAGAAATTAACGCCGTTTATATTCAGCCTATAACGCCAAGTGAGATTGTTAGATTTTACCTGATGAAAGCTGAAGAAAGCTTTTGGACCATTGCTCATTAGTTGATCGAATATATTGTTATTTCCTCCGCTGCCATTTCCACCATTTCCGCTGCCAGTTTGTGATCCGCCGCCGCATATTTGGCCGTTTATCATAATTCCTGGAGGGCATTGGAAGCCGCCGCCAGTTCCGCCGGTTGGCTGGACGACGATCGTATTTCCAGTGAACATGCATGGTGCGCCTATTGGGCAGGGAAATGCCGTTGCATAGGCAGTGCTGGCGCAGATTGAGGCAGCAGCGGCAGCGGCGATAATGAATTTTTTGCTAAGGTTCTTCATGGTATTCTCCTGAATTTGTTGATAAATTTATTGATTAATTCAATATATTTATTTTTATTAACTAAGCATACCATATCAATGTGACAATCTGATGACAGTTTGGTTATGTTATTGTGACAAATTTGCTAAAAATATAATCTGCATAATTAGCTGCAAACACCTTTACAGCCAGTTCCACCGCCGCCTGATCCGCCGCAATATTGAGGCAGGAATTTTATTATTGAAGCCTGTAAATTATTATAAAATTGCATAGACATGGCAATTGGCGGCACTGGCGGCACTGGCATTAAACCGGAAATAATAGTGCGTACTTCGCCTTGCTGACCGCATGATGTAGAGATGACATTCTGGATTATTTCACTAACTCCACTCAGAATAGGATCATTAGTTGGCCGTAGAGAGAAACCGCCATTATTAGGATAACCGGAATATGACACAGGAAAATTCGCTGTTCCTACCGCTAGTGGATTACCAATAGCAGCCGGATTATTTGAGGCGGTAGCAATAAATGTTGCTGAGACATTATTTAAATTAGAGGAAGTCGTATTAAAAATAATATGAATTGCCGCTAATTTAGACGGTGTGGTTGGAATTGTTGTTGTGGTGTTTACAACAGGCAAAGGCGCGCCGCCTATGGTTGCTGGCGTGGTTGCTCCTGATGTGCCTGTTGTTCCTACGCTGCCTGTAATTGGCGGCATTGGCGGCATATATGTGGCATATGCGGACTGAGGCATTATTTGCGACATTATTGATGCGGCGGCTATCACTGAAAGCGCCAATATTTTACGGTTTTTTATGTGACGGTTTTTCATATTGCGACTCCTTTCTGAGTCTGAAAAGGGCAGTTACGCTCCTTAATCAGATCATAGAGAGGAAATGTGACAATATGATGACGCTTGTATGATTGTTTTGTGACAATTTGCCAATATAGAGAGAAAATCAGCTCCACAAGCAGGAAATAGGCACAGCAAACAGCTTGTCAGCAAAGGGAACAATCTCGCGTCCACTGTACAGCACAACTCCGCAGACAAAATCATCCTTGGCGACTTGCTGTAGCACGCGCATTCCTTTAAAATCGCCATTATCAACGCGGTCTGCGGATTTTACCTCAATGCCTGCAAGTGTGCCGTCAGGACGTTCCAACACAAAATCAACTTCTTTATCGTCGCTGGTTCTAAAATGCAGCAGCTTGGCGCGTACATCGCCAAATGACAGCAGCTTGGTAAGTTCAGTTGCCACAAAATTTTCCAGCACATGACCATAAATTTCCGGCTTACGCTCGCGTATATCTTCAAGGCGTAAACCAAGCAGATGACAGAGCAACAGCGTATCAACCAGAAAGCCTTTCGGAGATTTAACCAGCCGCTTGCCGATATTACGATACCATGGTTCAACATCAAATTGCAGGAACATTGCCTGTAATATACCGCGATAGGCTTTGCTGGTAACAGGATTTAACCCTAAATCGCGAGAAATTTCAGCATCATTCATCAGCTTTCCGGCGCGAGAGGCGACAACACGCAGCAGATTTGGCAACATGGAGATTTTTTCAATTTCGGAAAGCAGCCGCACATCACGTTGTAAAATGGTAGTGAGGTAGCTGTCAAACCATTCAACTCGATCCGCTATATCAGCGCCGGAAATTTCCGGAAATGTTGCGCGGGCAATTATTTCATTAAGAGTGGTCTTTTTTGCAGAAGGCTTGAATTCCAAGGCAAACAGGCGAGTGAGAAAATCTCCTTTGCCGCCTGATATTTCACAACCGCTGAATGGATAAAGGGTTTTTACGCTCATACGTCCAACTAGTGGATCAGATAGTTTTGGCAAGGCCATGATGTTAGATGAGCCGGTAAGCAAGAAGCGTCCATTGCTGTGTTTTTTATCCTTAAGCCTTATTTCATCAACCACCAGCTTTAAGGCGCGGAATATTTCCGGCACGATTTGCACTTCGTCAATTATCATCGCGCCTTTACGCTGCTTTAAAAAACTCTCCGGCGAATTTGCTGCCGCAGCCATTTGCGTGGCATTATCAAAGCTGACATAGGCGGCTGAAAAATCTGTTTTATTTAAATACTGCACAAGGGTGCTTTTGCCAGCCTGACGTGGACCATTTACAAACACCACCGGATGATTTTTAAGAGCAAACAGCACTCTGCCTGTTAATTTGCGCGGCGTGGTTTTCACAGCTATTCCTTGCAATATCTGGTAATTATCGTGGTAATTATTTTGTAATTATAAAGATTACATTTATAATTACAAAAGGCAAACTTTATTTTTGCAAGAAATGCGTGGTTTGAATTCTTCAGGAACTATTCAGGAATTCTTAAATATCGCGGCCGCTCATGGCTTTTTTATCATCGCCGCGCCAGCTTATTCCTATTGAATAGAGGCAGATAAACATCAAAACCTCAAGCAAAACGCCAAAGAGCAGATAAAATAACGGCAAAAACAGCAGCGTCCATTCATAGATCAGCACGGAATGCAGCATATATTGAAACGGCACAATGATAATGAAATAAGCAATCATGACTATGCTCATGGTGATTTTTCTCCACCATGAAATCGGAAAAATATAATAAACCATGCCAAGCAGAGCCGGAAGCAGGAAGATCAGATATAGCGACAGCGCAATAGCATCAGCGATATAGGCTTGCAGAGTATACGGAAAATAATCCGGCGATAATATGCGATCAATTGAGGCGCTGGCTTGAATTATCAGCGCGGCGCGAAGCAGATAACTAAGTGGCGACCATTGTGAAGGCATGAAAAAACAGAGGAAAAAGCCAAAACAGCAGATCAGCAAACTACCATAAACCAGAATATCAGAAGGAAGCGCTGCTTCTAAAGCCGGAGTTGGAATTTCCAGAACTTGTCCGAGAATCTGCATTGAGCTGTAATTAACGCTGGTTTTGTAGATAGCATTTGTCCAGAAGCTGATTATTTCATTCCAGAACTGCACAATAAGCGGCATGGCAAACCATATTGCCGTCATAAACAGCAGTGGAATTGAGATGATTCCATAGCGCGTGAATTTTCCGAAAGGGGCGGTTAAGAAGGCATGGTGCAAAGGAATAATCGCGCCGCGCGTGTTGCTGAAACGCAGCTTTTCAATTCGATAATCTTTGAAATTTTCTTGTTGCATAATTTTTTCCTAATCGAATTCCTTAAACACGCTGACAATACCGCCAAAACGTTTATAAGTTGGATTTTTGTAATATTCGCCGCCGAGATTAAATCCCCAGTCATCATCAAGCCATTGCCGCCAGTTAACGCCGACATTGTGGCTGTTGAAGGAATTAGTGATATTGCGGTTATTGCCAAGCAGCTGATATGCTTCATGCGCGTAGCCGGCGCGTGTTGTTAGATAAAAATCTTTATTATGACCGTAAGTTACTGCGCCGAATCCTGATGTGCCGATTTTATCGCC
This sequence comes from uncultured Rickettsiales bacterium, assembly GCA_964519595.1. Taxonomy (GTDB): domain Bacteria; phylum Pseudomonadota; class Alphaproteobacteria; order Rickettsiales; family SXRF01; genus JANRKF01. Next base: position 17,800 of record CAZFJN010000008.1, on the reverse strand, counting down.
CGGATTGCTTAATTCTGAACGAACGCCAAGCTGCAAAATCCATGGTTCAACAAAATAATAAGTTGTGCCTAGGAAAAGTCCTGTTGTTTTGTAAGTTTGATTAGCTTTGGCGAAGGTTGCGCCGAATGTTCCAACCAGATTTTTTTCAGGAAGGAAACGATGGTTAAGCGCCGCATCGCCGCGATATTTAGGCAGGAAAGATACTGAAGAACCGCCGCCGACAGTTACATCGCTGAACCAGCGATCATCAAAATTATGCACATTGCCGACTGAAGCATAAGCTCCTTCATCATCAAATGCACGCTGATGCTGAACGTAACCGCGCCAGATGTTCTGTTCATCAGTTTTTATTTCGCCTTGTACGAATTGTCCAAACCAGTTGCCTTGATTATTGCTGACCTTATGTGCATTTATTCCGCTTTCAACATATCCACTGCTGGAATTGGCGGTTTTATTGGCAGTTGCTCCGGAAAAAACAGATGGTTTTGCCAAAGTGGAAGAGGGCGCAAAATCCGGAATCATCACCATATTTTCTTCAGGGAAATCAACTAAAACCATATTTTCAGAATCAGCAAATTTAGCAATATTGTTCTTATTAGTGATATTATTCTTAGCGCCTTCTGCTGAAGCCATTGCCAGATCAGGAATTGCCGTCATAATCGCGCTGAACATACATAATGCCAGCTTGCGATCTACAGAATAATATTGTTTTATTTTATTAGAAATTTGCACAGAGATTTGCACAGAAATTTTCCTGAAAATTTGCTTAACCATTGTAATCAGCCCCTGATAATATATTGCAAATACGATGAACAACGTAAGCATCGCCAAATGGATTAGGCGAATTTTTCATTGCCAGATATTGCGCGTTGTTTTCGCTTAAGCTTTTAACTGTTGAAAATATTGTTTCTTTATTAGTTCCAACTAAAATTCCGCCGCCTGATTCAATTAATTCCTGACGTTCAGTGGTTTTTCTTAAAACCAGAACCGGAGTTTGCAGAGATATTGCTTCTTCCTGAATGCCGCCGGAATCAGTGAGCGTTATCCAGGATTGTTTTAAAATCCACAACAGAACTGGATATGGTAATGGACGACTCAGAATAAGCCGTTCCATTAGTGCCTTATCAGCATTTGCAAGGGTTTTATAAACAGTTTCTGTTACCAGCGGATTAGGATGCAAAGGCCAGACTATTAACATATCAGGATGAGCGGCAAGCAGCGAGATAGCGGCTTCGGCGATTGATTTTATTCCTGTTTCATGATTCTCGCGGCGATGTGTGGTGATAAGAACAATGCGCGGCTCTTTTCCGTCTTTATCTTTTCTGGCTGCGGTTATTTTCTCAACCAGATCAAAACCGAGATCTTTTGTGGCGGAATCTTTTGTGACGCGATCTGTGGTGGTGTTGTTGTTATTATTATTATTCTGCTTTTCTTTTTCGTCGGCGCTGTTTTGCAACTGCGATTTTTGCATATCAAACAGTTCAACGCCGATTTGCGCGGCTTTTACTATAGTGTTGCCGACTACATGAATGCTATCTTCAGAAACGCCTTCAGCTAGTAGATTATCACGCGCGCGGGCAGTTGGCGCAAAATGAAGATGTGCTAATTTGCCGATTAAGACGCGGTTTTTTTCTTCCGGATAAGGATGATATTCGTTATGAGAACGTAATCCGGCTTCGATATGAACTATTTTGCAACGATGATAATAAGCGGCAAGGCTCATCATCAAGGCGCTACTAGTATCACCGTGAACCATAACAATATGCGGATTAATTATAGATAATATAAGCGAACATTCAGCAAGCAGGCGGCTGCTTAAATTCGCCAGATCAGCAGCGGCTCTGCTATTGGCAGAAGAAGCGGCGTTAATTAACGAATTATCATTGTTAGCTTTTGCATGATTCGTTGTTTTATCAAATCCGGCGGCTGTTTTTCTGTAATCATGGTTAAGCGGCTGACGATTCAGCTCGATGCTGTGATCAGGTTTTATGTCGAACATCTCATACGCGCTGTCAGCTAATTCATTGTGTTGTCCGGTATGTAAAAGCAATACATCTGCGCCGCGTTTTTTCAGTTCAAGATAAATTGGCGCCATTTTTATGATCTCCGGACGTGTTCCCATTGACAGCAGGATAGTCCGTTTTAATGGCGAATTTCTGTTCGCTATTGCTTCAACGCTTTCTGCGCTGTTGGCGGCGTTAATTACAGAAGAAGCATGATATGCTGATGATAAGATCATGCCGCCTCGCTTATTGCCAAGGAGCTACTGGCACTACCGCCTACCACGCCGCCTTTACGCGCAATCAGGCTACCATGAATAATGCAGCCTTCTTCGACTATGATGTTATCAGCGGTTACTGTTACCTGCTCGTCGATAGTTCCGATTACTGTGCCAGCGCCAATTATCAGCAGATTCTCAGCAATAACCTGACCAGAAATGCGGCAATTAGTGCCTATTTCAATATCATGCGCGCTTACTATACTGCCTTCAACAGATGAATTATTTCCGATTAATAAACCGCCGTGTTTTATGCCTTCTTTGTCGATTCTGGCATCAGTTAAGTCAGTTTTAGCGTTGCTTTTAAGGCTGCCGCGAATATGCACTCCTTCGCCGATTGTTATTGATCCTGGCGCTACTATATCGCCGTCAAAATAATGTCGCGCCGGAAAATTCAGATTATTTTTCATAAGCAAACGACGTCCATAGCGAACGCGAACGCCTTTTACAGATTCCAGCATTGGCAATCTTTGATCATTAGCGCCAGAAAGCGGCGAATTTATTTCCGGCGATTGCGGCCGTTGCGAAGCAATCATGATTTTTGGCGCATAAAGCCGCTCAAAACTTACGCCGCTGGCCAGAATTATTGAATGATTCGACGTTAAACGGCCAAAAATCCGGCTGTTTTTGCCAACTGCAACTTCGCCATTAGCGTGTCCCCAGCGCAGTAATGAACATTGCTCACGCAGTTGCAATCTTCCGCCAGCGAGAATGCTGCGAAATTTACTGCGTTCTCCGGCAAAGATTGTCTGCTCGCTATATATTTCTTTTTCAAAAACCGTATCTGCTGGCAAAGTTATGGAATGAGCTGAAAGCAGCAATTTACCATTCGCCGCCAGAGAATCTATATTTGGCAAGCCCTTTTCGCCAATAAGCTGATATTCGCTACCGTCGGCACATTGGCCATTGATGTTTTGTTCACGGCGTACATTGCCAATCTGATTATTGATATAGTTGCGAAATCCTTCTGCGAAATAAAGCGGATTATTATCATAATCACTGAGAACCTTAAGCCGCGCAACGTCTGTTGGACGCAACCATTCCAGCAATCCTGGCAATAAGGGCAGCAGGAAAAGGAAGGCAGTAACAGCGACAAGAATAATTATTTCAAATGACATAAGCAGATTCTTTAAAAAAATTTAAAAAATTATTTCAGCAAAAATTATCTAAGCAAAAATTATTTCAGCAAAATATTTTAACAAATACGACAAATACGACAAATAAGCTACAGAGACAGCGGAATTGAAGCTACCCGGAAGCGCATTGTTTTATCCCACTTCTCGCGTTTTTCCGGCCTTGAACAAGCGTGAGTTATCATTCCGCAAGTGATTGACAGAATGCTGATCACAAAGTTAAAGAAATTAAATGGCAATAACAGCAGGCGGCGACGTCCGCCGTCTAAATAAACCGCTGAAGCTATTTCGAAAAATGCTGCGCTATTGCCAACTGCCGAATAGGAAATAATCGCCAGCAGCGGAAGATAACTGCCGTAAAGCAGCATATCGCCTTGATAGAAAAGTATGATGCCGATTGTCCAGCCAATTAGAACAAGAGGCGACATTATAAAAACGCCAAGCAGCAACAGCGCATCTACTCTTTCCGCAAGGCGTAATGAGCGATTGCCGGCAACATAAGCAAAATAACGATATAATGATTGATTATGCCCCTTTGCCCAACGGATTATCTGGCGAATGCGCGCTGACCATGTTTCCGGAACTTCTTCATAACATTCAGAGCGATTCTGATAAACAGTTTTCCAGCCTTTAAGCAATGCGCGGTAAGTTATGTCTGTGTCCTCTGATAAGGTATCATCACGCCAGCCGCCAATTTCTTCCAGAGTTGCCCGCCTTACGCCGCCGACTGTGCCGCCATATTGCGGCAATAATTCCATATTCATCCGCGCCTGCTGGTCAACCTGATAACCGCCGGAACGCTCCATATCAAGAAGTCTGGTCAATAAATTGCTGCCAGTATTCATTGGCACAACTCTTCCCATAACTAAACCAATTTCCGGATCAAAAAACGGCGCGGCTAACTGCTTTATCAAACCTTTTCCCGGCGTGTAATCAGCATCAAAAACCATAATTACTTCGCTGGTTACCATGTGCATTACGTCTTTAAGGGCAGCGGCTTTTCCTGATTTTCCCTGAACGCGCTGGAAATGGTAAATAAATCCAGGATATTTTGCGGCGTACATATCTACTATTTCGCCAGTTCTGTCCTTACTACGATCATTAACAACAATAATCCGCAATTTATCACGCGGATAATTAACCGCGACCAGAGAGTCAAGGGAATGTGCTATAACCGCTTCTTCATTATGAGCTGGAACAAGGACTGTAACACTTGGCCACACAGCAGTATCAATGTCGATATAAGGATGACGCTGTTTTCCGTAAAGGCGATTATAAGTAAAGATATAGTGCCTGATGGTGTATATTATAATCAGCGTTATTATTATGTTGTAGATAATATGAAGCATGATCGCACCGCTTGTTTACAGTTTTCTTTTACAGTTTTCTGAGATTAAAACTTAAACTATATTTAATATTCAGGTAAGTTTACTAACGAATATTTCAGTAAAAAGCAATGAATATTTTACTTTATCTTAATAAATTCGCAATTAGCCTTTAAATATGCCTTAAATTTGCCTTATCCAACTATTTATCGAGAGATAATATGCCTTTAGCATGTGGTGACAAAAAGCTTTCACAAAATGTTCGCAAAAGGTGAGATAAGATTTTAAAATCTTCTTGCTCTGATGGTAAAATCTGCGCTATCGTCATGGTAGTACAGATTGCTAAAAACTCATAAAAAACCAAATAAAACCAGATAATAGGGAAATAAATCATGCCTAAAAAACCAAACCGCGTTGGCGGAGTTGCCGTTGATCAGCTTAAATCAATAATTGGCCGCGTGGAAAAGCTGGAAGAGGAAAAATCCGGCATTTCCGCAGATATAAGAGATGTTTTCGCCGAGGCAAAAGGCAGCGGATTTGATGTAAAAGCAATTCGCCAGATTATAAAACTGCGTAAGCTTGATGCTTCAGAACTCGAAGAGCAGGAAACAATTCTTGATACTTACCGCCGCGCGCTTGGCATGTTGCCGGAACTTGATGAAGTTGATGAAGACGAAATGGAAGCTGCATAAATGGAAGCTGCATAATTTTACTTGCTGTGCGTAAAATTTACGTTTTTTCGTAAAATTAGCGTGTTTTGCGTGAAGTTAATGTGATTTCCGTAGAATTTATTTGTTTTTTGTATAATTATCAGCGGTTTAACCTTATGAATGTACCGCTATGAATGCACCGCGTCTGGAACTTCGTCAAGGGCAATCGCTCGTCATGACGCAAGCCTTGCAGCAATCTATAAAATTGCTGCAATTAAACAGCGTTGAGCTGCGGGAATTTATTGACGCTGAGCTGGAAAAAAATCCGCTGCTGCAATCTGAGGAAGAAAGCGCCGCTGATGTCGCTGATCAGGAACGGGAATATGATGAAGCGCCTGCCGCCACCACTGCCGCTAACGAATCGGAAGAGCCTAAGGAAACAGATTTCGCTGATGATGGCGATTATGATTCCAGCCTTGAAGCAGGCTTTAATTCAGAATTTGAGGGAAATTTTGATGAAAATTCCGAGGCGGAAACAGATTATATACGCGCTGACAGCTCGCTAAGAACCAGCTCTTCGCAATCAAATAACGCAGCAAACGGCGATGATGAGCTGGGAATTGATGATAATCCTTCTCCTGATATAAGCCTGCGCGAACATTTATTCGCGCAACTTAACGTGGAAATAGCTGATCCGGCGCAGCGCATGATTGGCGCGCATATTATAGATACAATTGATGAAGCAGGATATATATCGCCAAATTTTGAGCCAATTATTTCTGCTCTTGGAGTAAGCGCCAGTGAAGTTGAAGAAACTCTGCAACGCTTGCATAATTTTGATCCGAGCGGAATCTGCGCGCGGAATCTGCGTGAATGTCTGGCAATTCAGCTACGCGAAAAAAACCGCCTTGATCCGGCAATGGAGGCTTTGCTGGACAATCTTAGCCTCCTTGGCGATGGCCGTTTTGAGGAGTTGCAGAAAAAATGCGCGGTCGATCGTGATGATTTAAAGCAGATGATCGCGGAAATAAAGGCGCTTAATCCAAAGCCGGGCAGCAGTTTTCTCCATGAAATTTCACAACATATGCAGCCGGATGTTTTTGTCCGCCGCCTGCCTGATGCAAACTGGCATGTCGAGCTTAATATGGGAAATTTCCCACGTGTTATGGTTAATAAGCGTTATTATAAAAAAGTCAGCGCTGAATCACGCAATTCTCAGGATAAAAAATATCTATCAGAGCAATTCGCTTCAGCTAACTGGCTAATCAGAGCGCTCGAACAACGCGCAGAAACAATGCTGAAAGTCGCCAGCGAGCTGGTCAAGCAGCAGGACGCTTTTTTCCGCCTCGGCGTTCGTTATCTCAAGCCAATGACCCTTAAAGATATCGCCGCCGCTACAGATTATCACGAAAGCACCATCAGCCGCGTTACTAACGGCAAATATCTGCTCTGCACACGCGGAACTTTTGAGCTTAAATATTTCTTCACCTCAGCATTGCAAAGAACAATTGGCGATGGTGATGATGTCTCCAGCATGGCAGTTAAAAACTATATCGCCGAATTTATCAGCAAAGAATCAATCGACAGCATATTATCCGACGACGACATAGTAGAACTACTAAAAGACCGCAATATAACCGTAGCAAGAAGAACAGTGGCCAAATACCGTGAAGCACTGGACATTCCAGCCTCGCCAAAACGTAAACGCCTCAAGAAAAATGGTTTTTATAGTTCTTGATTGTTGTATTTATTACATCTCAAAAATTGTCATATCGCATGATACTCTGTTTATCTGATCATCCGATCATCTGATAATCTGATCATCCGATTAAATGAAATACAAATGTTTTAGGTAAAAATATTGACGCTATGGATTTTGTCGTTTACCAGATTGTCCTTATATTTATCGTCTTTAGTAATCGTTAGTAATCGGAATTTTTATGCATTCAGCTATCAATAAAACATCGCCAACAACGTCAGAAAAACCATCAGCAAAACCTTCAAATCCCTGTTTTTCTTCAGGGCCTTGCGCCAAGCGTCCCGGCTGGTCGCTGGCGGCTTTGCAAAATGCGACTTTAGGACGTTCGCACCGCGCTAAAATCGGCAAAAACAAATTGCAGGAAGTTATTGATAAAAGCAAAGAAATCCTGAAAATGCCGCCAGACTGGCTGCTGGGAATTGTTCCAGCTTCTGATACTGGCGCAATTGAAATGGCCATGTGGTCTTTGCTTGGCGGGCGAGGGGTTGACGTATTCGCCTGGGAAAGTTTTGGCTCGACCTGGGCGGCTGATTGCAAGAAACAGCTTAAAATCGCCGATTTAAATATTTACGAAGCGCCTTACGGCAAATTGCCTGATCTTTCCCGCTATAATCCGGCGCGTGACACTATTTTTACCTGGAACGGCACAACTTCCGGCGTGCGTGTTCCTGATGGCAACTGGCTTGCTGATTCACGCGAGGCTTTAGTAATATGTGACGCAACCAGCGCCGTTTTTGCCATGAATCTACCTTGGCAAAAGCTCGATGTGGTCACCTGGTCATGGCAGAAAGTATTAGGGGGCGAGGGCGCGCATGGCATGATCGCTCTGTCACCGCGCGCGGCCACGCGCCTGCTCAGTTACACTCCTTCCTGGCCATTGCCGAAGATTTTTCAACTCAGTAAAGGCGGAAAATTAATTGATGGAATTTTTAAAGGCGAAACAATAAATACTCCCTCAATGTTATGTGTTGAAGATGCTCTCGACGGCCTGAACTGGGCAGAATCAGTCGGCGGTATTGATGGTCTGGTTAAACGCTCACAAGCTAATCTCAGTGTTATGGAAAGCTGGATTGAAAAATCCGCCTGGATAGATTTTCTGGCGGAAGATAAAACCACACGCAGCTGCACCTCAATCTGCCTGAAAATAGTTGATCCGGCTTATTTAGCGTTGAATAGTGAAGCACAAGCGGAAATCGCCAAAAAACTCGCCGCGCTGTTGGAAAAAGAGCAAGTAGCTTACGATATCGGCTCATACCGCGACGCGCCAGCCGGACTACGCATCTGGGGAGGAGCTACTGTTGAAACTGCTGATATCGAAATACTAACCAAATGGCTCGACTGGGCATGGCAGGAAGTTCGTAATTAAGAGCCTGTGACGATTTATCTTTTGAGGGTATTTTTGAGAGATTTTGGTGATGTTTTAAGACAAACAGCAGCAAAATAACCAAAAAGACACCAAAATGATAATTCATCACAGGCTCTAAGCAAACCCTAAATTCATACGTTTTCCAAAGACAAGAGCTGCTTGCTCCAGCTGGCCGATGGTAGAGCGATGCGCCGGATCGAAAATACGGTCAACCTGCCGTTGGTTCATGTGCATAGCTCGTGCAATGTCGGCTTTGCGTTTGCCGCTTTTAAGCCATTCATTATGCAGCATAGCTTTGGCAGAGATCATAAGTGGTAAAGTGATATAGAAATTGCCAGAATCACAACTTGCTGGCGTAGGAACTTCTTCACCGTCGTTAATGGCAGAAGCCACCATAGCAGCTACCAATTTAGCAAGCTCTTCGATGGTGTCTTTGCGCGAAGATCCTTCACATGCGCCCTGAAATCGGCCATTTTTGTGTGAGATACTTGCAACATAATTTTTGTCCACTTTCTCAATAGTTACAGGATATTTCATACCAGCCTCCTATTTCAAACCAAGTTGTTTTTTAATTGCATTTACCAAGCCTTTTCCAATTTCTTTGCTGCCGTGAAAGGGCATTACAGTTTTGCGTCCATTGTAGTACACTGTGATATGACCTCCTTTGCCGCGACCTTCTTCAAATGTGCATCCTTGTTGCTTGAGCCATTTCTTGAATTCACTGTGTTTCATAAGAAGATTTTATGACAAATATGTCTAATATGTCAACTGTTATGTTATGGAGTTTTATGGAGATATGTTGATTGCAAAATGTATGATGATTGACTTCCGGTATATAGTGGTGCTAATCTAAAGTACAACTTTAGATTAGCACCATATGACACAATCAATCAAACGTACTCTTTCCAAGCCTATTTCTCGTGTAAGCAACGGTTTTAAGGTTCTGCTCCTTACAGGGCCACGGCAGGTTGGAAAGGCGACATTGCTACAAAACGTCGATAAAAAGCAGCGTTCTTATGTAACGCTTGACGATTTAACGTACCAACCATCGACTATCTACGCCGTCCTGCTACTGCAGAGCCGCCACTACCGCCGCCGGAACTGCGTGAAGACGTAGCACCTCCTTGCGCCAGCGCCGCTCGTAATGCCCTTGATTGCCTTACCGCCTCACGCGCGGCCTTGCTTTGATAACCAAATATTCCAAGTATCCATTTGGTAATTCCGGTTAAGTGATTCTCGCCGCTGCCTGTTCCATAAAGGCGCACGCTCTTAACTCCCCACATTCCACCGCCGCCGACCGCTCCCCAGACATCGGCATTTGCCGTTCCAAACACGTTATCCGCCATGGTGCCATGAACGTTGCCGCTCATACCTCCCCATACGTTATTGCTAACTCCTCCCCAGGCGGTAAACGCCGCATTACTGCCCAGATTCGGCGAGTTTATGTCGTCGCGGCCATGAACTCCGTAATTATCGTTATGTTCGTGATGGCCATATGCCCCGCCGCCAAGCATGGAAGCCTGCGCGGAAATACCATGAACATTCATCACATTCGGATCAAACGGCGCGCCATGAACTCCGCCCGCTAAAGCCTGTTGCTGTGCAAGGAGCAGACGCTGGCGGATAAAATAAGGGCTATGTTTGTCAATTGCCTGTTCGATCAACAGCCTGGTCATGTATGATTTAGGCTTATATTTGCCAATCGCCCAGCCCATATTGGTAGTCATCGCGCCGTTTTTGCTATTTACTTTGCCGATCACATTGCCGGCAATATCATAAATAAAGCCTTTTTTATTCAATGAACCATTATAAAAATTGCGCGGCTGAATAACTACCATCTGCCGCAGCGCCTTTGCTTCTTTGGCGGCTTTTTTCATGGCGACTTCTTTAAGAGCCTGCTCAGCTTTGCTCGACATTTTGCGCCGTGATACCATGCTGCTGGCTGAGTTTAAATTAGCTTGCGTAGATTCTTTTACGGCCTTTTCCTTCATCTCTTCCTGACGGCGCTTGAAAATCATTTTATAACGCATCTGCGCTGGAAGCTTGCCTTTTTTCTGAATTTCGATTTTAAGTATCTCTTTAGCGACTGAAGGTTTAGCCGCTCCTCTGCTACCGCTGAAATGTCTGATTGTTTCCATAAGGATTATTCTATGCCATTTTTTTCATTAAATCCAGTAGGCGAACGCAGATTTAACAAAACTGTCATAATTGCCATAATCTCAATG
>CAZFJN010000008.1:0-6964 GCA_964519595.1 uncultured Rickettsiales bacterium | reverse complement strand
CCACCTCAACCAGCTCGCCAGTTGTTTTCGAGAAATCAGCAATTCAAATCAACAAACAGAAATTCACCATAGAAATCGCCAGCAACTATCAGCAAATGGCGCAAGGGCTGATGAACCGCCGCGAAATGCCTGCTGATCACGGCATGTTATTTGTCTATCAAAAACCTCAGCAAGCCAGCATGTGGATGAAAAATACTTTCCTCTCTCTTGATATGTTGTTTATTGATGAAAAAGGCCGCATAGTTCAGATAATACCTTCGACCACGCCGCTTTCCGAAGATAATATCAGCAGCAAAATTCCGGTAAAAGCAGTGCTGGAATTACTGGCCGGAACATGCCACAAAAAACGCATTGCGGTTGGCGATATTGTGCGACATGAAATTTTTGCCACAAATCAATAAACACAAATGGAAAAAATAAAAAAATAATTAATTGCCAAGTTAACAAGTGAGTTATATAGCTGGATATGTTGTAGCCTGATAATGGCGGTAATTTAAATATGGAGAATTTGTTATGGCTGGAAGTGTTAATAAGGTTATTCTGATTGGAAATCTCGGACGTGATCCGGAAATACGTTCAACTCAGGACGGCAGAGAAATCGCCAACCTTAATATCGCTACTTCCGAAACATGGAAAGACAAAAATACCGGCGAAAAACGCGAAAAAACCGAATGGCATCGGGTGGTGGTTTTTAATGAAAATCTAGTGCGCGTTGCCAAAAACTATCTCAAAAAAGGCTCTAAAATCTACATAGAAGGCGCATTGCAAACACGCAAATGGACTGATCAATCCGGCGCGGAAAAATATTCAACGGAAGTAGTGCTGCAGAATTTCAACGGCACACTAACCATGCTCGATGGAAAACGCGACGATACCGGCGGCGGCTACAACAACCAGCAATCCTACAACCAACCATCATCACAAAATAATCAAACAGAAAACAAAGCTGAATTAATAGACGACGAAATACCGTTTTGATTCACCACCTGACAAAATATTAAACATCAGCAGTTCAGAATCTGGCCAGCCCGCATCTATGCGGATCCTGCTATAATTTATTACAAACCAGATCCCGCGACAAGCGCGGGATTGACAGCGGTAAATGCAGGAATTACAGCGACAAGCGCAGCAAAAAAAAGATTCCCTCTCCCGCTTGCGGGAGAGGGTTAGGGAGAGGGATATAATGATTTATTTGAATGATTTATTTAAATCAATCATTCTTATCCGCATTTTTGCGGGCAAGTTTGCGGGCGCGGCGCTGAGATTCTGCGGCTTCACGAACACGCGCCTCAGATGGTTTCTCATAGTGGCGACGCATTTTCATCTCACGAAACAAACCTTCACGCTGCATTTTTTTCTTAAGCGCGCGCAAAGCCTGATCGACATTATTATCACGAACGACAACTTCAACCAAGTAAATATACCCCCTTTAAGACATTGTATAAACAACAGAATATCACAAATATTCAAAGTCTGAATAATATTTATTCTGCGCTTTGTTATAAATCTAAAAAACCTCTTTTCTCAGAGGATGAACTATGAGCATAACACTGATATTGCACAATGTAAAACAAAAATGTTGCAAAAGATTTGTGCCTGACTAATTGTATAGCGCTTAACGTAAAAGCCCTCTCCCTTACCCTCTCCCGCTTGCGGGAGAGGGGAGCGCGCTGGCGCGGAATATAACTAAAAATATAACCAACAATATGTCGAAAAATATGTCATCAAATATGTCAAAAAAAATCAAAAAAGTTGTTCTGGCTTATTCCGGCGGTCTTGACACTTCGATAATTCTCCGCTGGCTTCAGGAAAATTATGGTTGTGAGGTGGTGACATTTACCGCCGATCTAGGGCAGGGCGAGGAGATAGAACCGGCGCGGGCGAAGGCGCAAGCAATGGGCGCACGCGAAATTTTCATTGAAGATCTGCGCGAGGAATTCGTGCGTGATTTTGTGTTTCCGATGTTTCGCGCGAATGCTCTTTACGAAGGAGTTTATCTGCTGGGAACATCAATTGCCCGGCCATTAATCGCCAAGCGGCAGATTGAAATCGCCATTGCCACTGGCGCAGATGCAGTAGCGCATGGCGCAACTGGCAAAGGCAATGATCAGGTGCGTTTTGAGCTTGGTTATTATGCGCTGAAGCCGGATATTAAGGTAATTGCTCCTTGGCGCGAATGGGATCTCACTTCACGCAGCAAGCTGATTGAATATGCCGAAAATCATCAGATTCCAATCGCCAAGGACAAGCGCGGCGAAGCTCCTTACTCAACTGATGCGAATCTTCTGCATATTTCCTATGAAGGAAAAGTTCTTGAAGATCCTTGGATTGCGCCGGATGAGGATATGTTCACACGCAGCGTCGCGCCGGAAAATGCGCCAGATAAGGCGGAATTCATTGAAGTGGAATTTAAAAATGGTGATGCTGTGGCAATTAACGGCGTTAAAAAATCGCCGGCAGTTTTGCTGGCTGATCTGAATAAAATCGCCGGCGCGCATGGAATTGGCCGCCTTGATCTGGTCGAAAATCGCTATGTCGGCATGAAATCACGCGGCGTTTATGAAACACCAGGCGGAACTGTTCTGCTGGCCGCTCATCGCGCGATTGAAAGCATCACTCTCGATCGCGGCGCAATGCATTTAAAAGATGATATAATGCCGCGCTACGCCGAGCTGATATATAACGGTTACTGGTGGTCGCCGGAGCGGAAAATGCTTCAGGCTCTTATTGATGAATCACAGAAAAATGTTGAAGGAACTGTACGCCTGAAACTATTCAAAGGCGCAGTAAGCGTTGACGGCAGAAAATCACCACGCTCCTTATACAGCCAGCAACATGTAACATTCGAAGATGACGCCGGAGCATATGACCAGAAAGACGCCGCCGGCTTCATTAAGCTAAATGCCCTGCGATTAAGATTATTGAAGAATTAGATAGATGTACTTCTCCTTATTATATGTAAATGAGATTATGTTATGCTTACCGTGAAAAATGTTTTGGTGCCAGATGTTACGCTAATAAATTCTTCGGAATTTAATAAAATTCTTAGGTTCTTTAGAGAAGTTTTGAAATCTTATGAAATTCATTTTGCAAACGAAAAAATTGAAGACCTTATTGTAAAGGATTCTGAAGAACTAAGAAAATTTCTTATTAATATAATTCTTCAAACAAATGATACCGTGGGCTTTTCAAGGGGACATTTGCAAGGTTGTGATATTTTAGATAAAGCTATGCAATCAATTCCAGCTGATCTTAGTACTTATACAACATCAGAGTATCGTAATAAAGATGGAATTGTTTTAGGATGGAGAAGAGCTCATCACGCTTCTTCCAGAATACAAGAAGATTTAGCAACAATAGCAAATTGCGTGACTGATTTTCTGGATGAAAAAATAAGAAATAAACCAAACTGGCAGTATCAAAAACAATCTGAGAAGAAAAATAAAATAAATCCTGATATTGGAGAGGCTGGTGAAAAATGCTTTTCAAATATAATAAATGACGTAAAGAGAGGCCTTGGAGACAATGCTGCTTACAAAGTGCTTCGATTATTTCCAGATGAATTTGAGTCTATGGTACAAGGTAAGCAAAAGCATGAAATAACAAGATTAAGAAATCAGCATCATAAAAAGTATAACGTGCTTTGTAGCTTATTTAACCGCCACGACCTTTCGATCAAAACGAACAAAAATGCTCAACAACCTACAATTAAAAGACCTGCCAACAGAGAAACAGCTCATCATTTATTAGGGATACTTTTCTCCTTCTTATGTAAAACCGAAGATGAGAAGGATAAACTCATTAAAAATTTTGTAGATGACTTGATTGACAGTGAAGCATTAGTGTATCAGGATAGTTTTTTATCATATTGTCAGGAATCTGTAAGCGATAAAAAAGTAAAAACTCATAAACCTAATGGAAGTACAAAAAGCAAAGAGGAAATAAATAGTGATAAATATAAGTTAGTGGCAAGCTCATTAATTAGCAAAATACTTTACCATGCTGAAAATGATAGTAAAGCAGGAAAAGTGTTTTACAGGGAAATACCGAGTAATTTATTTCATTCATTAGGCGTATATTTTAAGTCAAAAATTTTACGAACAAAGCGAGAGAAATATATATATCATGGCTCTGTTGTTGATGATATTCCTACTTCGATTGATGTTAGTAGTGGACATACTCAATCAAGCAATACTGCTCGTGATATTGGGTTAGGGCGCGGCAGTGACAGTTAATAATATCTTTGAACATATAAAAGCTGCAGTAAGAAAGCGGGCAGTTCCTATACATTTAACCACTGGAAGAGATGCCGAGGGACGTGAATGCTGGTATGTATTCATTTGTCCATATTCCGAATTGCGGAAGATGCAGTCAGCTAAAGCGCAAGTAAAACCAGAAAATCACGGTTATGTGGTAGCCAGTGGTTTTGGTAAATATCCCTCAGACAAAATACGCAAGCAAATTGCCCTGGAATATGGTTTTGTTATTAACGATTTTTCTGCTGGCTGATTTGCGTTTTTTATCACATTTAACCTTTCGCGCCAGAACATTATAAAATACAAACATATCTAATCTTAATAAATGAAAGATTGATAATTGACATAAATAAATAAAAATGTAATTAGTGCTACATAATTAGTTAATAAAAATTATATTTATTAATAGAAGGTAGAGAATATGGCAACGAATAAAGAGCATAATGAGTATAGTTTTGTGCAGGAATCCTGGTACGACGCCCTGGAAAATATGATAGAAGAACATATATCAACTGATAAAGAATTACAGTTAAAAATGCTTGATGATCTGCGTAAGATTGACGAATCTAGTAGCTTTATTAAGGGACATAGTAAAGATAAAATTTTATCAGACAGAATCACAGATCTTCTGGAAAAAGTTCTTAATAAAGTTATTCCCCCCTTCATAACCTATGAAATAGAGGAAGGTGCTAGTGGTGTAAATATTCGCATTTATTATTATAATCAGAGTGATAATAAAGAAATACAGGATGGTGTCAGCAACTTGAATGAACTATTGCAATCTAATGGAGAAAAATTGTCAATTTCTCCCATAACCACAAAAGAGAAACATAAATATATTGACATTATGATCCCTTCAGACGGTAAGACACGTATTGCAAAGTATATTGACGCTACTGAATATTTGAGTGTTGGCAAGCAAAGACTTGACATAATGCAACTCCGTAGTGAGGAGCAAAAATCTGATATAACTAAATTCAATGATACTACGAAAGAAAAAAAATTTCATAATAAAAGCAGGCCTTATCATGATATAGTCGAGCAAACTAAAGGTAGCACTAGTGATTATAACAATATGTTGGATGCATTTAGAAAGCATCAGAACAGAACCGATCAATTATTTGATGAAGCAATAGAAGCTGTAGGAAGAGTTAATCGAGAGCCTGCTTCAGTACATGTTGTTAGAGTACAAAATAGTCGTAAAAAGCAAGGGGACGAGCCATCAACTCCGGGTTTTTAGTTGTAGCTTATAACTACTGCTTCTTCAGCGTTTCGGCTATTAAGAAGGCCAGTTCAAGTGCCTGATTGCCGTTTAGTCTTGGATCGCAGTGTGTGTGATAGCGATCAGAGAGGTTAATCTCGGAAATTGCCTGTGCGCCGCCTAAACATTCCGTTACATCTTGTCCGGTCATTTCAAAATGCACTCCGCCGGCGAAAGTTCCTTCGGCTTTATGAATAGCAAAAAATTGTCTTACTTCTGATAATATATCTGTGAATTTACGAGTTTTTATGCCGCTTGGTGATTTTATGGTATTGCCATGCATTGGATCACACGACCAGACAACGCTTTTTCCTGATTCTTTAACCGAGCGGATCAATGGTGGCAGAATATCGCCGATTTTCTGTGCGCCCATTCGGCAAATTATAGTAAGGCGTCCGTCTTCATTTTGCGGATTCAGAATATCAATCAACCGTAAAATCTCATCACGATTCATGCTTGGTCCGGCTTTGAAGGCAATAGGGTTCTCAATACCGCGCAAGAACTCAACATGTGCTTCATCAGGAGAGCGCGTTCGATCGCCTATCCAGAGCATATGCGCTGATCCGGCGTAATATTTTCCGTCGCTTTTATCAAGCCTGACAAGTGACGATTCATAACCAAGCAGCAAAGCCTCATGCGAGCTGTAGAAGCTGGCTTCAGAAAATTGCTCAACTTCATCAATTGGCAGGCGGCAGGCGCGGATAAAATCAACACATTCATTAATCCGTTGTGTCAGCTCCTCAAAGCGCTTGCCTTGTGCGGAACTGGCCGCAAATTCCATATTCCAGCGATTTATCCGTGCCAGCGAGGCATAACCGCCGCGCGCCAAAGTACGCAGAAAATTCATCGTCGCCGCGCCCTGATAATAAACGCGCAACAGCCTTTCCGGATCAGGCAGGCGGCTTGCCGCGTCAAATTCCATGCCGTTTACCATATCGCCGCGATAAGCCGGCAGCTCAATACCGTTTTTCTTCTCGGAAGATTCGCTGCGTGGCTTGGCAAATTGTCCGGCAATGCGGCCAACTTTCACTACCGGAGTGCCTGAACCATACATCAAAGCCATGGTCATCTGCAGAATAACACGGAAAAAACGTTTTAAATTTTCCTCAGAAAATTCAGCAAAACTTTCCGCACAATCACCGCCTTGCAGCAAAAAAGCCTTGCCATTGGCAGCATCAGCCAGCTCAGCTTTAAGCGCCCTTGCTTCGCCGGAAGAGGCCAGAGCTGGAAGTTTACGCAGCTGAGCTTCAACCTCCTGCAAGGCGGTTTTGTTTTTATATTCAGGCTGCTGTTTTATTGGAAAATCACGCCAGCTGTCTAAGTTCCACGATTTCGCGCCGGAATCTCCGCCAGATACACCGCTTGCAGGCTGATTTCCTATGTTATTTTCATGCTTCATCGCAGGAGTCTAACGTAAACATCCGCCTGATGTCAATTTTTTATTGTT
>CAZFJN010000007.1:45718-48927 GCA_964519595.1 uncultured Rickettsiales bacterium | reverse complement strand
CTAATATCTATCTATAGTTGTCAATGCGCGCATTTACAGGTTGCCATGCATCTCCTTGTACATCAGGCGAATAAACATTAATCTCAGCAAAATCTGCCCTATATTCTACTACACTATTTAGGCTAATATTAAGCAATTGTTCGCGCGGACTCCAATTGGCAGGCGGCAAACTAACGCCATTCCAGGTCATGCCATTTTCAATCCAATATTCTCTCCATTGTTCAAAAGTAATATGTTCGTCCATATCCGTTTTGCCAAATTCATAGCCACACGAAGAACATATCTCATAAGAAGGCTCACCACTTGGTCGATATGCCTCTTCATATAAATCTGGATAACCACAGACGGGGCAAATATAATTTGCAACCATTTTACACGACCACCCCTATGTTTTTCAACTGCTCGCGTGGATTCCAGTTGGGGGGAGCATGAATGCCAATCCCATCCCATGGCATTCCCCCTGCAATCCAACGCTCGCGCCATTGCTCAAAAGTGATGCCCTCATCATCATCTGTTTTACCAAACTGAAAACCGCACGATGGACAAATTTCTAACGACCCAATTGCATCATCTTCAATAATAGGAATACCATCATATGCCTGCTCATCCAAATCATCGTACCCACAGACAGGACAAATATAACCAGTCACCATAAAAAATCCTTTCAATTCTTCTACTCTTTAAATGGTCCTAAGCCAGGTTTGGTTGGCAGTTTCCCACTGCCGCCTCCACCGCCCACTCCGTGTGTGTAAGGTGTTGGATTTAAACGCGTTCCTCTATGTGGAGTATGCTCGGGCGATCCATTTAGATTATGCATGTTGGAAACCCTGCCACCTCGACCCAATTCTTTTCTTATCTCTTTGTCAAAATATTTAGCACCTCGTTTTGGTTTATAGAAGGTTTTTGTTGTACCATTTTTATTATATGATCCAAAGGTATTTGTTTTAGGATCATAGATTTTTGTCACACCATACTTGGTCTTTATGGTAGGCAATTTCTGTACTTTTCCGCGTTTATAAAACTCATTGGCTTTTTTGGTATATTCCTGCGGAGAATTTGTGCCAAAATCTTTTCCGTGTCTTCTAACATGATCATCTAGAGTGCTTGGACGTCCCCACGTGCCAGTAGAATCGCCTGACCGAGCGGATAATGATTGACCGCGATAGACAGAGTCTCTGCTGATAGGAACTCCCCCATTACTTCCATCGCTCGTCCACTGCCCACCGGTGGATTGCCCGGCGGGAACGCGTGGTTGGTTGGGGTTATAATGCCCACTGCCGAAACCACTACTGCCGGTTGGTTTATGGTTGGGATTGCTCGTGCCGGTATCCGCAGTGCCGCCGCTGCCGGTTGCTGTTCTACCAGAACCGCCGGTGCTGCCTCCGCCGCCAACAACGGCTTTATAGACCCTGAGGGAGTGTTCAAGTTCGCGCAGTTGCCTGCCAATCAGCCAACCTTGTATGTCATGCAAAATAGCAATGGTTTTTGCACGCAGATGATGCTCTACGTTTCTCATAAAAACGATTCCTAAATGCTATTCCTAAATGTAAAGAGTATCAATCGCCCGATCGAGTGCGTTTTGGAGTTTAATCAATCCCTCTCCTCTATGTGGCGAGGAAGATTTCACCACCGTCACCTTGGATTTTTCGTTGGCTGGGAAGGTTACTATGCTCACTTCGAATAGATCGACTTCAGCGAGCATTCTGACTCCGGTTGCTGCGTCGATTTTGTAACGCACTGGCGAATAGCCGATAGAAAGTCCGGTAACTGCTCCTGATTTCAGCAGCATAAAAGCCTCTTTGCCTTTTTTTACCTCCAGTAAAATACGGCCTTCGACATAAAGCCCTACTGCATCTTCAAAGATTTTTTCAAAAACGCCAATTGGCTCGTCTTGCCGATGTTGCCACAGCAGCTTGATTGCGCTGATGCCTTTTTTAAGCGTTGACGCGAACGCGCCCTTTATCATTATATCTTTTTGATTATCGACAATATCGAAAACGCTTGCATAGCCTGCAAAATGTCCGCTTTCATCAATGGATTTCACCTCCAGGGCAAAAGCCATCCGCTTGCGCTCCCGCATGGAAGCGCTGATTTTCTTGTTATACATGATTTTTTCTCGCTAACTAAAGTTTATGATTTATAGCCTTTAAGGAAGCATCCGGCGCAGTACACCATCTTTATTTATAAAATGGTGTTTCAAAGCTGCGGCGACGTGCAGCGTTACCAGCAGCAGGGTTATATTGCCCAGTAATCCGTGGAGATATTTGTATAAATCTTTTGCTGCTTCGTCTTTTTCAACCAGCGCCGGAATTTCGAATAATCCATAGATACTTACCGGATAACCGGCAGCAGAACTCATTGCCCAGCCGGAAAGAGGCATCAGCAACATACAGCCATAAAGCGCGTATTTAATCAAAGATGCGGCATGTTTCTGCCAGTTTGGAATAGTTTCCGGCAGGTCTGGCTTGGCATTAACCGTCCGCCATGTGAAGGCCAGAACAGCCAGTGTCAGCACTACTATTCCAGTTGCTTTATGAATTCCGTAGATGGTGAATTTGGTCGGATTATTTTCCATGTCAATCATCAACGTGCCGACAATCCACAGCGTGATAATCGCCAGTCCAATAAGCCAGTGAAAGGTTTTTGCCAGCCAGCCGAAAGAATCAGAAGTGTTTTTAAGCGCCATGACCAAGCTCCCGAAAGTTATTCCTAAAAACCATTTATAAAACATAAATAGACGAAAGAAAATAGAAATAAATTTCCATCAGGACTGTAACAAAAACAGAATTGCTGGTGATTTAGCTCGCTGATGACAGTGCATTACTGCCCTCCGCAAGATAAGTTGCCTTCTTCGCAATTTAGTTGCTGTTCAAGTAGTTTTGTGTATTCAATTGCTTGTCCTTCGTAACATAGATTGACAACCATTGGATGAACGCTACCAGTGCTGCTTCCCAGCGTATTAAACTCACATTGCAGCTTTCTATATTCTGTCCATGCACGCCTTGCTTCTTTCAATTTGTGGCGATTTTCATGGCTTGTTTGTTTCAGCAAACGATTATACGTTTCATCAAGCTTGATTTCCGCACGCTTGGCATCTTTAAATGAACATTCATTCATTTCACTCTGCGTCATGGCTGTTTCAAGGCAACTTTCTTCTGCTTGTGAAGGAAGCTCGTGCGCCTCGCTTGGTGGTGCGATACCGAGTTCTT
>CAZFJN010000007.1:0-45618 GCA_964519595.1 uncultured Rickettsiales bacterium | reverse complement strand
AGGGAAGTAATAACATCTTCTCCTGTGTGAGGAGCTGTCCATAATGTTATTTGGCGCGGTTTATCAATCTCCAGCTGGGCGAACTGCCAGTTATTATTTTCACGCACTAATACGTTAAAGCCATCACCGCCTGAGGCTGTTTCCGTGGCTAATACGCCACGCATAATCATAACTTCCTTATCACTTACCATCAAACGAGTAACGCCATAAGCAACAGATAGCGGCTTGAGTGAATGTATTTTTTGCACCATTGGCGATGACCACACATTTTGAGGAAATGTGAGGTATAACAATACAAATAATTTTAGAAATGCACGAGTAAGCATAGTAGGCAGTTATAGCAGATTTATTGCTCTAACTCACGACAATTTATAACGGCGTTTTGGAACGGTTGATTTTGCCTACCTTCCATCCTTCTGTACGTTTGATTATATCCGTTAGCTTACTCATCTGCTGATCGTCCAACTGTCCTATAACTTCATTGCCTGAAAAATTTCCTAACTTCCTCACTAACTGTTGCAATTGCGGAGTGTCATTTTCATTAGGAGGCGAGCGGCGTGCAATGGCCTGATCAATAGATAGTTTTGAATAGGTTGATGTTCTTAGTAAAGCAGCAGACGCTCTTTGACCTGTTTCTTCATCAGGGAATACTGCAAATCCGTTATTATTGCCGATAGCACCGTGCGTATTTGCAAATTTCCCCGCCACGATATTGCCAGGATTATTATTACGCCATGCGCGCGAACCTCCTTGGCGTGTTTCAACCGTACCGTCAACATGGCTAATGGATATATGTGTGTTGCTATGTACGGTTAAGGCAGGAGCTTTAGCAGTGTGCGAATATGAACGAGGTTTTGCTTCTGAAATATCTCTCATGCTGCTTGAAGACTCTCCTGCCCCTCTTTCACTAGAAGAATTGCTATCACCACCATCACTAGTCCATTGTCCACCGTCGCTATTTCCGGACGAGACTCGCGGTTGGTCAGAGCTGTATTTCATGCTTTTCACTATGGTAGAGGGAGTTAATGGAGAAAGTTCCATCAAGCTTTCATCTTCTTCCACTTTTTCCACTTCCTCCAGCGGATCATAGCCAACTGCGGCGCGTTTTTCATTGTCAGTTAGGAAGCTGGCTCTTTCTATTCTATCCCAGATGATCTGATTTCTGGTTGCCAATGGCAAGATATTATCAACATTGATGCAAAGTTTCAGACTTTCGCCAAACATCGGCAACAGCCAATGATTCAAAGAATCAACAGTAGATTCAGCAAGCGGCAGAATAGTCTGTTCCCACAATGCCGCGCGCGCTTCCTGAAAATTGCTGTAAGTATTATCGCCGGGAATTCCCAGTAATTGCGGTGGCACGCCGAAAGCGAGGGCTATATCACGCGCGCTGGAATTTTTGCTTTGGATAAAATCCATGTCTTTAGGAGAAAGGCTCATTTCTTTCCATTCGAGGCCGCCTTCGAGCAGCAACGGACGTCCGGCATTTGCCGGCCCTGAGAATTGTTCATCAATCTGCAATTTCATACGGTTATATTGATCTTCAGACAGAACCCCTGCCCCTTGATCACCACGAACTACCAGCGCCCCGCTCGGACGTGCGCCATTTTGCATTAATGACTGATTCCACTGGCTTGATTGATTATGCTGATCAATGCTGTAAGCAGCAGCTTCAATCGGCGAAAGACCGTACCAGTCATTGGTAGGATGAAAATTCTTAAGATGCAGAATGCGTGAACGACCGCTGATTCTATCGACCGGAAAATCAATGGTTTTATCATCGACATTATAGCGATATGCGGCGGGAATAGCGTTTCTTCCGGCAATAATCTGCACTCGGTCAGGACGCAGCAGATACAGCTCGGAAGGCGGCGAATCTTTCGCGGAAACGCTTTGCACATAAGCATTGCCGGAAATCATTTTAAAATTAAACAAAGCCTGCAGAAACTCATTGCCCGACTGCATCGGATTAGGGCGCGATAACAGCCTGAGCAGTGGATGGTTTTCAATCTCACGCTTTACGCCGGATTTTTCCATGTAATAAAGGATGAAAGGAACGGAAGCAGCGCTGGAAGCGATCATCTGCATCGAGCGATAGGCAATTACGTTCTTGGCGTATGCTTCATTGGCAAATTGATAATAATCGCGCTGACTCCACACTGGCTGACCAGGCATGACCATATATGAACGAATGGCGCTTCCTGCCAGATAGTTATTAGGCAGCGATTTATGCGAATTATTTTTTGCTGTTTTCTGAAATGTTTTCTGAAATATTGTTTTGCTGAATAATTTCATCTTGCCTTCCCTCACACTTGTTTTAGCCTACATTTAGAGACTCTCACACAATGCGCTTGTCAGGGAAGTAGGGACATGAAAAAAAATAACCTGCTTATTTATGCAGAATAAACAAGATATTATAAAATAATTTATAAAATAATCTCTTGCCTATAGCCGAGTAAGTGCTTTATTCTCTCTGCAATTATCAGTTTTCATCAATTCCTAAGTTCTTCAATTCCTAAGTTCTTCAATTCCTAAGTTCCTCAATTCTTATAAGCTATAGAGAGATTATTTGTAATGCCTGTAATTACTTTGCCTGACGGTTCAACTCGTCAATTTGATAATCCGGTTACTGGTTTGGAAATTGCCGCCTCTATCGGAGCTGGTCTGGCCAAAGCGGCGCTGGCTATGAAGGTTGACGGCGTACAACGTGATGTTTATCTGCCGATTTATAATGATGCGCGCGTGGAAATATTAACTGCGCGGCAGGAAGAAGGGCTTGATATATTGCGTCATACCACCACCGCGCAGATTTTAGCACGAGCGGTGAAAGAGCTTTATCCTGATGCGTTGCTGGCTATTGGCCCTACTATTGACAATGGTTTTTATTACGATGTGGAAACAAAATCTCCTATTTCTGAGGAAGATTTACCGGCAATTGAAGCAAGAATGCGCGAAATAATTGCACAAGGTAATTCCGTGCGGCGTGAGATGCTTCCAAAAAATGAGGCGATTGAATTATTCAGGAAACGCGGCGAGAATTACAAGGTTGAGATTATTGAAAACGCCGCCGCTGATGATACCAGCGAAGCCGGAAAAATCTCTATTTACCGCCAGATAATTTCCACAAAAAATAATGCAAAAAACAGCGAAAATAACAACGAAAATAACAGCGCAAATGGCCGCGAATTTGTTGATCTTTGCCGCGGACCGCATGTGCCGGACTTTTCTCATATCTCAACAGCTTTTAAGCTAACCAAAGTTTCCGGAGCATATTGGCGCGGTGATTCAAAAAACAAACAGCTTACTCGCATTTATGGCGTGCAGTTTGCCGGAGAAAAAGAGCTGAAACAATATCTGAATATGCTGGAAGAAGCGAACAAGCGTGACCACAGGAAACTTGGCCGTGAGCTTGATTTATTTCATATTGAGGATCATTCTCCGGGCATGATTTTCTGGCATGATAAAGGCTGGACAATATACCGCCTGCTTGAGAATTTCATTCGCGCTAAAATTCGCGCCTGTGGCTATATCGAAGTTAAAACGCCAATTCTGGTTGATAAAAGCCTCTGGGAAATGAGCGGACATTGGGAAAAATTCCGCGAAAACATGTTCACGGCGAATATTGAAGATGAAAAAACGCTTGCCGTAAAGCCGATGAACTGTCCTTGCCATGTGCAGATTTTTCGCCAAGGCATTAAAAGCTACCGCGATCTGCCGCTGCGAATGGCTGAATTCGGAACATGTCATCGCAACGAATCAAGCGGCTCTATGCATGGAATTATGCGAATTCGTGGCTTCACTCAAGACGACGCGCATATTTTCTGCACGGAAGAACAGATAACCTCAGAAACAATCGCTTTCTGCGCTTTATTAAAAGAAATATATGCTGCTTTCGGATTTAACGAAGTTAAGGTTAAATTCTCTGATCGTCCGCCTGTTAGAGCTGGTGAAGATGAAGTGTGGAACAAGGCGGAAGATGCTCTTAAAAAAGCGGTTGATGCGGCGGGACTTGATTGGACGTTAAATCCTGGCGAAGGAGCTTTTTATGGTCCTAAATTGGAATTTGTGTTGCGCGATGCTATAGGACGCGACTGGCAATGCGGAACATTGCAAGTTGATTTTGTGCTGCCACAGCGGCTTGATGCTTCTTATGTCGCAGAAGATGGTAATAAACGAAGGCCGGTTATGCTGCATCGCGCTATTTTAGGCTCTCTGGAGCGTTTTATCGGCATATTAATCGAGGAATATTCCGGCAAATTTCCGCTCTGGTTATCGCCTGTTCAAGTTGTGGTTGCTACTATAACTGAGGCCGCCTCTTCCTACGCGCAGGAAGTTCACAAAAAATTATGCGCTCATAATATTCGTTCAGAACTTGATATTCGTAATGAAAAAATAAATTATAAAGTCAGAGAACATAGCTTGCAGAAAATTCCACTGCTATTCGTGGTCGGAGAAAAAGAAGCTGAATCAGGACAAGTTGCCATTCGCGCTCTGGGCAGCGATAAAAACGAAATTATGAAACTAGATGAAGCATTAGGCAGATTCCAGTTTTTTGCTGCTTAATGCTTGATTATTACTGCTGATTAGTGCTTGATTATTATATGAGATATGTGCATAATGCCTGACTTATTTTACAATAATTACGGAGGACCCTTTGATTAGCCTGGTTATCGCTCGCCTATGAGCAAATCGAATGAACCGAGAATCAATCAGCAGATACGTGAGCTATCCGTTCGTCTGGTTGACCATAAAGGAAACATGCTTGGAGTTGTAGCCATTGCTGAGGCTCTGCGTCTTGCAGAGGCTGCAGGCCTTGATCTGGTTGAGGTTTCGCCAAATGCCGTTCCGCCAGTTTGTAAGATCCTTGATTATGGAAAATATCGCTACGAAGCGCAGAAAAAAGCGCATGACGCGCGCAAAAAACAAAAAGTTATTCAAATCAAGGAGATCAAGCTGCGTCCTACTATTGACAAGCATGATCTGGAAGTAAAATTACGTCATATCACTGAATTCATCGAAGAAGGCGACAAAGTTCGTGTCTCCATGCGTTTCCGTGGCCGCGAAATGGACCATACGGAAATAGGAATGCAAGTTCTTATTCGCGTTCAGGAACAGATGATTGACAAAGCAAAGATAGAGCAATCGCCACGCAGCGAAGGCAAGCAGATTGTCATGCTACTAGGCCCTAAATAGCAATTTACTTAATTTATATCATCTTAAACTTAAACTATGACCATCTTAAATTATAATTATCTGAGATTCTGATTATCTGATCATCTGATTATCTGAGATTCTTATCTTAAATTATGATAAACAAGGAAAAAATAATGCCTAAAGTTCTTATTGCTGATAAATTATCGCCACAGGCAATTGATGTTTTTAAACAGCGCGGCGTTCAGGCGGATGTAAAAACTGGTTTATCAGCTGATGAATTGCTTAAAATTGTCGCTGATTATGAAGGAATTGCCGTTCGTTCCGCTACGAAAATCACCAAGGAATTGCTGGCGGCGGCGGTAAAACTTAAAATAGTCGGACGCGCCGGAATCGGAGTTGACAATGTAGATGTTCCGGCGGCTACCGCGCATGGCGTGGTGGTTATGAATACGCCTTTTGGCAATTCCGTTACTACTGCTGAACATGCGCTGGCGATGATGATGTCAATGGCGCGGCAAATTCCTCAGGCTAATGCTTCTACTCATGCCGGAAAGTGGGAAAAAAATGCCTTTATGGGCGTTGAGCTGGCAGGGAAAACACT
Organism: uncultured Rickettsiales bacterium; assembly: GCA_964519595.1. GTDB lineage: Bacteria > Pseudomonadota > Alphaproteobacteria > Rickettsiales > SXRF01 > JANRKF01. The sequence continues at coordinate 39,863 of CAZFJN010000007.1, read as the reverse complement.
AGGACTTATTGGCTGCGGCAATATTGGCAGCATAGTTGCAAACCGCGCTCAGGGTCTTAAAATGCGCGTTATTGCTTATGATCCTTTCTTGTCAAAAGAACGCGCTGACAGCATGAATCTGGAAAAAGTCGAGCTTGATACTTTGCTGGAACGCTCTGATTTCATTTCTCTGCATACGCCGCTTACTGAAACAACGCGCAATATTCTTAATAAAAACACTCTCGCCATGTGCAAAAAAGGCGTGCGAATAATCAATTGCGCGCGCGGCGGTTTGATTAATGAAGCTGATCTGAAAGCCGCACTGGAAAGCTCGCATGTAGCTGCGGCGGCTCTGGACGTATTTGAAGAAGAGCCGGCTAAGGATAATATTCTCTTTACAATGAACAACGTAATCTGCACGCCGCATCTTGGCGCTTCAACCAGCGAGGCGCAGGAAAACGTAGCAGTTCAAGTTGCCGAGCAAATGGCTGATTATCTGACCACTGGCGCGGTTACTAATGCTCTGAATGTGCCTTCAATGTCAGCAGAAGATGCTCAGCAGCTGAAACCATATTTAATGCTGGTTGAGCAGCTGGGCAGTTTTGCCGGACAGCTTACGGAAACCGGATTGAAAAAAATAGAAATAGAATATGACGGCAAAGCTAGTCTGCTCAATTCCAAGCCTTTAACTGCGGTTTTAATCAAAGGATTATTAGCGCCGCTGGTAGCAGATGTTAATATGGTTAATGCTCCTATAATCGCCAAAGAGCGCGGTATTGAAGTATCAACCACCAGCCATGAACGCGCTGGCGATTATTCAACCTTGATTAAGCTTACCGTCACCACTGAGAAACGCGCGCGCAGCGTTGCGGCGACTCTTTTCGGCGGTCAAACTCGTATTGTCGAAGTTGGCGGTATCAAATTAGAAGCCGGACTTGGCGCTAGAATGCTTTATGTGAATAATGACGATAAACCAGGATTTATTGGCGCTATCGGCTCGTTATTAGGCAAAAACAACGTCAATATCGCTTATTTTCATCTTGGCCGCAATGAAGAAAACGGCGAAGCAGTCGCCCTGATCGAAGTTGATCAGGACATCAAGCCGGAACTGCTGAAAGAAATTGCCTCAATAGCCAATGTACGACAAGTAAAAGCATTGCGGTTTTAGAGTCCTCATACCATTTTGCGATCAATATATCGCAAAATGGTATATTTATAAATCCAGTTTGGAGGCGATTTTTAGCCTTCTTTCCAGCAATGCGGCTGGATAGCTTTTTTTTGGATTATTTTTGTCGTAATATATTTTTATTTCCATTCCTGCGCTGGCATCATGCCACAGATCATCATATTCCACCCTATCTTCGCCTTGGTATGATATTCCGTCTATTTCGTAGCGATAAAGCACGAAATTGTCCGCGCGTTGATTTTTTGTATTGTCAATGCGCGTTTCTTTTTTTTCAATATGTCCAGAAGCCTCGCCGGCATTTCTCATAAAACGCTTATAAGCATTTCCTTGCAGACGTATAACCACAATCACCACAATAACCAGCAAGGCAAGTAGAATAACAAGGCGCATAGTTTACAGCTGATTAAATGAATATCTATAATTAAATGAATATCTAGAGAGGAAGATTGTCGTGTTTTTTCCACGGATTTTGTATTTTCTTTGCTCGCAATATTGAAAGTGAGCGGCAGATTCTCCAGCGTGTATTTTGCGGACGAATTATATCATCAATAAATCCGCGTGAGGCGGCGACAAATGGCGAGGCGAATTTAGCGCGATAATCATCAATTAATTTCTGCTCTTCCTCTTCATTGGCAAACTTGCCACGGAATATAATTTCCACCGCACCCTTAGGTCCCATAACTGCAATTTCCGCACTCGGCCAGGCATAATTCACATCACCACGCAGATGTTTACTGCTCATCACATCATAAGCACCGCCATAAGCCTTGCGAGTAATTATAGTTATTTTTGGCACAGTGGCCTCAGCATAAGCATACAGCAATTTTGCGCCGTGTTTGATAATGCCGCTATGCTCCTGATGCGTTCCTGGCAAAAATCCCGGAACGTCAACAAAGGTAACTAGAGGGATATTAAAAGCATCACAAAAACGTATAAAACGAGCAGCTTTGCGGCTAGCGTCAATATCAAGGCAGCCGGCCATATGCATTGGCTGATTAGCGACAAAACCTACTGTGTGTCCTTCCATGCGGCCAAAGCCGATAATGATATTTTTTGCGTAATCAGGCTGTAATTCAAAAAAATCGCCTTCATCGACCACGCGCTCAAGCAATTCCTTCATATTATAAGGCCGATTAGTATTTTCCGGAACGAGAGTATTAAGCGACATTTCCACACGATCAGCCGGATCAGTTGTCGGACGAACCGGAACGCCGGAAATATTGGAAAGAGGCAGGAAATTAAACATCCTCCGCACTTGCAGCAAGGTTTCTATGTCATTGTCATAAGCTAAATCAGCAACTCCAGTTTTATGCGTATGTGTATCTGCGCCGCCTAAATCTTCCTGAGTTACTATCTCATGCGTTACGGTTTTTACCACATCCGGTCCGGTAACGAACATGTAAGAAGAGCCGCGAACCATCACGATGAAATCCGTAAGCGCCGGAGAGTAAACAGCGCCGCCAGCGCATGGCCCCATAATCACGGAAATTTGTGGCACAACGCCGCTGGCAAGAACATTACGCTGGAAAATTTCTGCAAATCCGGCCAGAGAATCAACGCCTTCCTGAATACGCGCTCCGCCTGAATCAAGCAAGCCAATTACCGGCGCGCCGACTTTCATTGCCATGTCAAGAATTTTGCAGATTTTAAGAGCATTTGTCTCGGAAAGAGAGCCGCCCATTACGGTAAAATCCTGACTATAGAGATAAACAATCCGGCCATTGATAGTTCCATGTCCGGTTACGCAACCATCACCTGGAATGTGATTTTTTTCCATGCCAAAATTGGTGCAGCGATGTTCAACGAACATGTCGAATTCTTCAAAAGAATCAGGATCAAGCAAAACCTCAATGCGCTCGCGGGCGGTTAGTTTGCCTTTGGAATGTTGCGCTTCTATGCGCGTTTGCCCGCCGCCTTCGCGCGCGCGGTCGCGCTTATGTTCAAGCTCGGCAATTACAGAATTGGTTTTAGCGTTTTTTCCTTGTTTATCTTCCGGCAGCAAATCCGGATTAATACGTGATTTTCGCGCTAGATTCATAAGCTTCTTTCCTGTTTCTTTGAACATAGTAATTTCTTGATAAAAGGCAATGTTAATAACAGCAGATTAGAAGAGGTAATAAAAAGACGTAATAAGAAGAGGTAATAAAAAATATAAGCTATCAATAAATGCTGATCTACTATGCGTCAAGAAGCTTTAAAAATTAAAGAAGATTTAGAAATTCTCCTGCTGATAACATTTCCTTCCTCAACCGCTCGGTTCGTGTTTTTACTTCTTCATCACTTCCCCATTTGGCGATGTTATATTCTTCTTCAAGTCTTGATAAGTTAAAAGCATCAGCGGCGCTTAAATGTTTTTCACAGACCGCAATCGCCAGAATCAGTGACGAAAAACCGCCAGCCAGAACGCAAATCGCCGCCAGCGCAAAAGAGCTTTGTTTTTCGAAATATTCACGCAAGGCTTTATGAATATTTTCCGGCTGATCAAGAGGCATAATTCCTTCAACAACTTGCCATTTACTGCCAAGCCGCAAAGAAGCCCAGCTGAGGATAATATTCCATTTAGCATTTTGCAATGTTTTAAGCTCTTCCTCAGGCGCGCGATAACATAAAGTATCAGTGTCTGCGTAAACCAGCAAAGCTTCTATAATAGCAGCTTTTTGCGGTTCGATACGGTCAATTGCGGTAAAAGCCAGCGCGGTAAGCGGCATTGCGGAAGAGGAAAATTTATAAGCATTGTTCCATTCTGCGGCAATGGCGGCATTAAGCTCTGCTGAATCTATGATAAATTCTTTTTTTGCCGGAGTGTATTGTGGAATTTTCATAATGTTTCAAGGTGATTTGTCATGGTAATTTATTTTGAACATCTTGTGTAGCGTGTAGTACACGAATAATCTTGATCTCAGAATTTTCTAGCAGATAATAAATCATATAGCTATCTACTGGTAAAGCACGCAAGCCTTTTATGATATAATCGCGGCCAGGCGCTATTTTCGGATGGCGCATTATATATTTCATTTGCTCACGAAGGCGCTTGGCGACACGTTTTGCTGCTGCCGCATTATCTTGCGCTATATAATCATAAATCTCAGCAAGATCATTCTTCGCGCGCGGAGAAAGTTTTAATTTCATAATATTTTTTTTAATTTGATGATATTTTATGCTGCATCAGCTGATCAAAAAAATCATCAATTTCCTCTTCATTACGCAGGATTGTGGTTTTTTTCTTTTTGAATGAGTTCATGCCGGAATCAATCGCCTCGCGAAGATTTTTCAGTTTCTGGTCATAGAATTTCTGCTGCTGCTCAAGTAGCCGCAATCCTTCGCGCACTACCTCGCTCTGCGACTGGTAATGACCAGATTCCACCAGATTAACCACATAATTTTCAAAATATTCGCCAAGATTCACGTTCATAAACCCTCCATTGCTAGGCGCTGATTATACAGTAATTGATATCCTATTGTCAATTATTGACAATTGACTTATTCCCAGCTGGAATTGTCAACTAGAAAAGCTCTATAGGGGTTTTTCTACTTCGCGTAAATACCAAGCGAGTTAAAGCTTTTTTGCATATGTTTTGGCAATTCTGCGCGTACATCAATTTTTTTTGCGCCAAGCATTGCTGGAATTTGTAATCTTGCCGCGTGGAGATGAAGTTTATTTTCAACGTCCATTGCCGTTTCAGCAAGTCGGCCACCATATTTGCCATCACCAACAATCGGGCAGCCTATTTCCGCCATATGAACGCGCAGCTGGTGAGTTCTTCCAGTAAGTGGCGACAGCTCAACGACTGAAAACTTGCCGCCGAGTGTTTCTAAAACTTTATATTCAGTGATTGCGCGTTTTCCGGCATCATCAACTGACATCAGTTCAAAACCGCCCTCTTCTCCTGCTGATGAGCATTTAGCAATTGGCTTATCTATTGTGCCTTTAAGCGGCAATGGCTGATTATTAACCAGAGCGATATAAGTTTTTTTTATGGTTTTATCGGAAAAGCCGCGCATTAATATTGTTGCGGCTTTGGAGCTGCGTGCCAGCGCCATAACGCCGCTAGTATCTTTATCAAGGCGATGAACCAGCTTTGGACGGTCTTTAGAATCAAACAGCAAAGCGCCAAGCAAATCATCAACGCTTTTGGAAATACCAGTTCCTCCTTGCGAGGCAAGTCCGAACGGTTTGTTGATTATGATGATATTAGCGTCACGGTAAAGCACCGCACGTTGCATCAGCAGCGCATCTTCCGCGGAAATAGAGCGCTTTTCCGGCTTTTCTCTGGCAATGGTTTTTATGTTTGCGGTATTAAAGTGAATTTCAAGGCTTTGTCCGCTGGAGAGGCGCTGCGAGGATTTCGCTTTTGCGCCGTTGATGCGAACATCGCCCTTACGCAGAAATTTTTCCAGCATTCCGTGTGTTACATTTGGGAAATGCCGCTTAAACCAACGATCAAGGCGTATCTCATCATCGTCCTTGGAAATAATATGAATGCTCATCAAGCGACAACCATTCTGATCATGAATATTCCGAGCAGTAATGCCGCTAAAGATAAAATAACTGAAGCGCTGATATAAAAAGCCATTGCCATATATAATTCACGTTCACCAAGTAAAAACACATCAAGCGCAAAGGCTGAGAAAGTAGTAAAGCCGCCAAGCGCGCCAACTGCCAGCAATAGATGCAGATCTTTAATTTTTGCCGGCGGCAGCAAAGTCGCGGTTGCAATCCAGATGCCAATTAAAAAACAGCCGACTACATTAACTGCCAGCGTTCCAACCGGAAAATAGCTATTGTTAAAGCGCGCTATCAGATCAGTCAGAGCATAACGCATCAGCGCGCCGAAAGCGCCGCCAAGGCTGACATAAATTAGCGACATGACATTCATATGTCTTTCTTTTAGACAATATTTGCAATTAAGGCAATAGATACCAGGAATCAGGAATCTGGTATCAAGCAGGCACTTGATTCCTGATCCCTGATTCCTGATTCCTGGTATTAAAGGCTGAATCTGTCTCCGAGATATAAGCGTCTTACATTCATATCATTGACAATTTCTTTTGGCGTTCCTTCCATTAATACAGAACCGTCATGCATTATATAAGCGCGGTCAATAATATCGAGAGTTTCACGAACATTATGGTCAGTTATTAAAACGCCGATTCCGCGGTCTTTTAAATGTTTAACCAGCTTGCGAACATCATCAACCGCAATCGGATCAATTCCGGCGAGCGGTTCATCAAGCAGAATGAAGGAAGGTTTGCTGGCTAAAGCGCGCGCGATTTCCACGCGCCGCCTTTCTCCGCCGGAAAGAGTTATTCCCAGCGCAAGGCGCAAATGCGTAATCGAAAATTCGGCAAGCAATTCATCAAGCATATGCTGACGTTGCGATACGTCATTTTCAGTGATTTCCAGAACTGAAAGAATATTCTGCTCAACCGTCAGGCCGCGAAAAATAGAAGCCTCTTGCGGCAAATAGCCAATGCCAAGCCTGGCGCGACGATACATCGGAAGTTTTGTTATATTCTCACCATCTAATAATATCTCGCCAACATCAGGACGAACCAAGCCGGTAATCATATAAAAGCTGGTGGTTTTTCCTGCGCCATTTGGTCCGAGTAATCCTACCGCTTCACCACGCTGCAAGCGAAGGCTGACATCACGCACTACCGGCCTTCCGGCGTAACGTTTGGCGATATGCCTTACCTCTAAGCCGCTGCTTGCCGCAACTAATTTAGGAACAAAATTTTGCTCATCAGCTGGTGTAATTGGTTTTTCATTTGTGTCTTTGTCGCTCATTGTTTTACTGCTCCAGTTTGTGAAGCAGGGTTTTGTGGCGCAGAATTTTGCGGCGCGGCGTTATCAGTTTTAGAATTTTTTGGAACGAATAAAGCTCTGACGCGCTCTTTGCCTTGGCTAGCGCCTCCGGTTGCGACAGCGCCGCCGCTTATAACACTACGTCCGCTTTGGAAATTATAATCAAGCCGGCTGCCTTTGAGGACATTCTGCTCACGAGTAAGTACCACATTATCGTAAAGATGAATTTCGTTATTCACTACATCATAATTACCGCGCGCGCCGCTGGCGGTTTCTTCCGGCGTAGTTAGAAAAACATTTCCTTCAACATCAATTTTTTTGATTGATTGTGTAGTTGAAGCTGTTGCGGTTTTTTCCGGCTTATTATTTTCCTGATTATTGCTGCTTTGATTATTGCTGTTCTGATTGTTGTTGCTTTGATTGTTGTTGCTTTGATTATCAGTTTTATGATTGTTGCTGTTCTGATTGTTGCTGTTCTGATTATTTTTATTCTGACTTATATAATATACAGTCATAATGTCCGATTTAAGGCGTACGTCGCCTTGAATGGCTACCACATTTCCGGTAAAAATGGCGATATTCTGTAACTGATCAACCTGCAATTGATCAGAGGTTATTTCTATAGGCTCATTGCTGTTGAAGCGCGATTGCGTTTGTTGTGAAGATTTTTCCTGTTTCTGCGGCGCAGGAGAGGCGGTTTTTTTATCATTCTGCGCGAAGCTGTCGCCGCTGCTAATCAGCGCGGTGACAAAAATAAAGAATATTGCAAAAATATAAAATCTATTCACGATAAATCACCACCTTTACAGAGCCTTCAAAAATAAGAATATCGCCACGATCATATACTGAAAAACGCTGTGCTTCAATAGTGCCAACAGGACCTTGACCATTTACCGGCTGATTGCCGCTTGCTGATCCTTTTGCTATATCAACAAAAGCCATTTCACTACGAAATTCATAACCACCATCATAGAACATGTTCACGCCTTTTGTAAGCTGCAATGTTTTATCTGTGTTATGCAGCTTGCCGGCGCCGGAATATAAAGCCAGCCAGTTGCCTTTTTTAGTCATCAGATCAGCGCGAATATTATTTAATAAAACCGTATCAGCGTCATATTGCGTAGCCTGATCAGCTAAAACACGATATGGCATATTATTATTATCAAAACCTTGATAGTCAGGATTTTTCATCACATTCTGTAAATCTTCCATCTGCTTTATGTCGGAAAAAACCAGACGAACCTTGTCAGAAGTGCGATTGCCGATGGCGATATAAATAATCAGAAAAACCAGCGCGGCTATTAACAACCACAACAAACCACGTCCTAGAACAACAAACCGCGTATATCCGGCTACTTTTCTGGCGATAGTATTTTGCGATATCAATTGCGGCACTATTAGGCAACTCCTGCTCGTAGACAATCATGAATATGTAAAATTCCAACCGGCTGAGAATTCTCAACCACAAATAAAACGGTAATGCGCTGCTCATTCATTAAAGCCAGAGCCTCCGCTGCCAAAGCCTGTGGACGAATCGAGAGAGGATTTCTGGTCATAACTTCATCAACATTCATCGCCAGCAGATCCGGCTGCATATGGCGACGCAAATCACCGTCAGTTAAAATTCCCAGTAATTTTCCTGAATTACTGACAATTCCTATGCAGCCGAAGCGTTTTCCAGTCATTAACAGCAAGGCCTCGCTCATTGGCGTTTTTTCCGCAGCGAGAGGAACTTCCTCGCCGCTATGCATAATTTCTGCGACGCGTGTGAAGGATTTTCCCAGCTTGCCGCCCGGATGAAAAACAGAAAAATCCTCACGCGTGAAACCGCGCCTTCTCATCAGCGCCACTGCCATTGCATCGCCTAAAGCAATCATCATGGTAGTGGAAGTTGTCGGCGCGCCAACCGGAGAAGCTTCCGGCGTATCTGGCAATAGCAAAGGAATGTCTGCTGCTTCTGCTAACATTGATCCGGAACGTCTGGCGATTCCAATTAGCTTTATCGAAAATCTTTTGGCGAAAGTTATGATGTCTGATAATTCCGCAGTTTCGCCGCTATTTGACAAAGCTAAAACCGCATCAGCAGCAGTAATCATTCCTAAATCACCATGACTCGCCTCGCCCGGATGAACAAAATGCGCTGGCGTTCCTGTTGATGAAAAAGTTGCGGCGATTTTCCGCGCTACATGTCCGCTTTTTCCCATTCCGGTGACAATAATCCGCCCCTTTATTTTCGCCATGCAATCAACGGCGCGAAAGAACTCCTCGCCCAATGATGATTCCAACGCTTGCAGGCCTTTTATTTCCTGCGCCAGAACCTCTTTGCCGGCTTCTATATCATCAGATTGTAAGCTTAATGAGGACATAAAATAATGAAGATAAGTAATGAAGATGTAATATCTCAACTATGCGCGAATATATCTTCGTTTTCCCAGCCGGCAAGATCAAGCAGCGCCCGCTGCGGAATAAAATCAAAACACGCTTCCGCCAGCTTAAGACGTCCTTCTCTTGACAATATGCTATTTAACTTCTCACGCAGCTTATGAAGATATAAAACATCACTGGCAGCGTATTCAACCTGATCTGCTGAGAGATTTTCAATTCCCCAGTAGGAAGATTGCTGTTGTTTTGAAATATCAACTCCTAATAATTCCTTGCAGATTTCCTTATAACCATGCTTGTCGCTATATGTTCTGGCTAAGCGCGAGGCAGTGCGTGTGCAGTAAAGAGGTGACGGCAAAATGTTCAAATAACGTTTGATTATTGCCACGTCAAAACGCGCAAAATGAAATATTTTAACACGCTTCTCATCACTAAGCAGCGCGCATAAATTCGGCGCATTATAAATTCCCGGCGCAAACTGCACCAGATGCGCCTGACCATTTCCGTCTGACAATTGCACAACACATAAACGATCACGCTGATTACTAAGCCCTAAAGCCTCAGTATCAACTGCCAAATCACCATTTAAAACAAAACCGTTCGGCAAATCACCTTTGTGAATATGATGTGTAATATTTTTCTCCATAAATACAGCGCCCTTCTGCGTAAAAAGTCATATAAACATGTTAAAGCATGACTGTCAATCTACCAGGAATCTGGTATCAGGAATCAGGGATCAGGAATCTGGTATCAAGCAAGCACTTGATTCCTGATCCCTGATACCAGATTCCTGATTAGACAGTTGCTGGATTTTGTGTTAGAAATTAAAAAAAATTTTAACAAGGAAACAACTATGCGCTGGCTTTATATAATTCTGGCATTATGCGCTTTCGGATATGTTTATAATCAAACAGAGCTGTTGCGGCCATTGCGCGAAAATGTTGATAGTCGCCTCAAGCAAATTTCGCCAAAGAAAGCTGAGGAAGATCACGGCAAGCAATATATATCAGTTTTTCAGGATTGCGTTCGTAAACGGCGCGATATGGCGCGGTTGCGTAATAGTGCTGCGCCAAACAGCAGGGAAAGTCAGCATTACGCGCGCGCGGAAATTAAACTCGGACTGTTATGCGACGGAATACAATCGCAATGTTTAAGAAATTATGACGCTGCCACATGTCCGACAATTGTTGATTCATATCGTGAAGCAACTTCCGGCGGCCAGAAGAAATAAACAAGAAAAGAATAAACAGAAATAATATACAGAAATAATATACAGAAAAAACCAAGGCAGAAATTATTTCTTTCTGAGGTTATGGCGTTTTTTCAGTATATCAAGCAGATCACATGCCGCTTCTGGTATATTAGTTCCAGGACCATATATTGCCGCCACTCCTGATTCGAGCAGAAAATCATAATCCTGCGCCGGAATTACTCCACCGCAAACAACCGTTATATCGCTGCGGCCGTTTTTTTCAATTTCCGCAATAAGCTGCGGAACAAGAGTTTTATGTCCGGCAGCATGGCTTGACACTCCGATTACGTCAACATCCTTGGCAATCGCCTCTTTAGCTACTTCTGCCGGAGTTGCAAATAAAGGTCCGACATGTACCGCAAATCCTATATCGGCAAAGGCAGTGGCGATTACTTTCGCGCCGCGATCATGACCATCTTGCCCCATTTTGGCAACATAAAGGCTTGGTTTTTTACCTTCATCTTTAGCAAATAATTCCAGCTTATCACGTGCTGGCTTTAAGCCGTTATCATGATCAAATAACGAACCGTAAACTCCGGAAATTGTCCTGATTGTAGCATCATAACGACCATATATTTTTTCAAGCGCGAAGGATATTTCGCCAACTGTTGCGCGTAGCTTAGCCGCCTCTACCGCCAACGCCAGAAGATTGCCGTTTTTCCTGACCGCCGCTTCGCTAAGAGCCGCCAGCGCCGCCTGAACAGAAGCTTCATCACGTTTTGTACGAATTTCCTGTAAACGTTTTATCTGCGCCTCGCGTACTTTGCTGTTATCAACTTCCAGAATCTCAAGCGCCGCCTCTTCCTTGAGTTTGTATTTATTCACGCCAACAATAACCTCCTCGGCGCGGTCTATTCTGGCCTGTTTGCGCGCGGCGGCTTCTTCAATTCGCATTTTTGGCATTCCGCTTTCAATGGCTTTTGTCATTCCGCCAAGTTTTTCTACTTCAGCAATCAGGATTTCCGCATGTTTAACAAGGCTATCAGTTAATGATTCAATATAAAAACTACCGCCAAGCGGATCAACCACTCTGGTTATTGCTGATTCATGTTGTATTATCAGCTGCGTATTACGCGCTATTCTGGCGGAAAAATCAGTAGGCAGCGCTATTGCCTCGTCAAGGGCGTTTGTATGAAGGCTTTGCGTGCCGCCAAGCACTGCCGCCATTGCCTCGATAGTTGTGCGTATTATGTTGTTATAAGGATCTTTTTCCGCCAGAGAAACGCCGGACGTCTGACAATGTGTTCGCAAAGCGCTGCTCATTGGATTTTGTGGTTTATATTTTGCCATTGTCTTCGCCCACAGCAAACGCGCAGCTCGCAGCTTGGCGATTTCCATGAAAAAATTCATGCCAATTCCGAAAAAGAATGAAAGGCGCGGCGCGAAATCATCAACATTCAAACCTTTGGCAAGCGCGGCTTTTACATATTCCTCGCCATCAGCGATAGTATATGCCAGCTCCTGAACTGCGGTTGCTCCGGCTTCGTGCATATGATAACCGGAAATGGAAATAGAATTAAATTTAGGCATGTTCTTTGCCGTATATTCTATAATATCAGCAACGATTCTCATGCTTGCTTCTGGCGGATAAATATATGTATTACGCACCATGAATTCCTTCAGAATATCATTCTGAATAGTTCCAGAAAGCTGGCTGAGGCTTGCGCCCTGCTCTAGTCCGGCTACTATGTAACTTGCCAGAATCGGCAAAACCGCGCCGTTCATAGTCATGGAAACGCTCATCTCAGCAAGTGGAATTCCGTCGAAAAGAATTTTCATATCCTCAACAGAATCAATCGCCACTCCGGCTTTTCCGACATCACCAACCACACGCGGATGATCAGAATCATAACCACGGTGAGTCGCCAGATCAAAAGCTACAGAAAGCCCCTTCTGACCTCCGGCAAGGTTGCGCTTGTAAAAAGCATTTGATTCTTCAGCAGTTGAAAAACCGGCATATTGCCGTACTGTCCAAGGCCGCACCGCATACATCGTCGCCCGCGGTCCGCGCATAAAAGGCGGAAATCCTGGAAAACTATCTACATGCTCAATATTTTCCAGATCTTCCGCCGTGTATAATATTTTAACAGCAAAACCTTCCGGAGTTTTCCACGTCAGATCAGCAGCGTTTTTTCCTTCGCCAACATCCTTGTCAGCAAGTTTCTGCCAGTTGGCATAAGATTTTTTGGAAAATTCAGACATTGATTTGCATCTCCGTGTCATGCCAGCATCGGCTGGCATCCAGATTTACTCGCGGCAGCGAGGAAAATAGTTATCTTTCGTTGCTTGTAACTATCACTGGATACCAGCTTTCGCTGGTATGACACAGAACTAGTTCAAAGATTATTAAGAAAGAAACATATCAGATAAGTTATCTGAATCAAGCAGCATGATTAAACATGACGCGCTGTTTTAAGGAAATTATTTTACAGTGGGATTTTTATCATCAGATCTGCTGGAAGGCCAAAGCAGGATCAATATTTGGTTGCGCTGGATTGCCTTGCTCAAGAGAACGTCCTCGTCCGGCATTGACCATATTGCGGAAATCATATTCGCCGCGTCCTTCCGCCGGACCATTTGCCACCATCGATTGCGAATAACCAGCCATTAAATCCTGCGGCGTTAAAAGCGGCGGTATTTGTGCAACCTGCTCGTCACGACCTTCACGAAATGCTTGTCCACGCGGACTCATCGCCAGATAAGCGCCAACGCCAATAACTCCAGCGCCAAGCACTGAAGCAGTTGCTAGTTTTTTAAATATATTTCTCAAATTCATATTAAACACCTAAGTCGTTACTTCACATTCTGGAAATTACTAAGCTCGAGTATATGAAGATTCTTTTTCGCTTCCACTTATTCTTGACAAAAACTCCGCTCTATCTTTCTCTCTATCAGATAACAGCCTTTCTGCTTTTACATATTTAGAAGTATCAGATAATCTGTCATAGCATATTCCACTATATCGACCTTGCGAATCTAAAATAACTGTTTTTGGTTTCTCGCCTTCTTGGCCATGTAATTCAATAGAACCACTAGAAAACAAGCCTCTTTTATCAATAATGTCAGGAATATTGTCAAAACCGTATCTTGTTGCAAAAATTTATAATGCACTGGCGATAAGTTACCTTCTTTACCTTTTAATATTTCTGCTATTGCCTCTTTATATTCTGTGTATTCTTTGTAATTTTTATATTCAGTATGTACATCAGTGATCTCATAACCATTAATAGTCGACATATTAAACCCCTAATGTCGCTCCGGCAGCGGCGGCGGTAGCTCTGCGATTTGATTCAGCGGCGGCGAAGGATTTTGCTGATTTATCATCTGAACTGTGTGCAGCGTGCGCGTGATCGTGATGATGTTCGTGTGGTTTGTGATCATTATGTGATTTATGCGGCGCGGAATGTTCAGCAGCAGCATGTTGTTGCAACTCGGCAAGCACTGACTGTTTGCCCGCTTCAAAAGCTTGCTGGCCATATTGTTCCACTTGCGGCTTTAATTGCTGGATTGCTGTTTGATAACCAAGCGTCATCGCTTGATTATGCACTTCCGCCATTTCCGCATCTTTTCCGGCTAATTTATTTCTGACTTTGGCATTATAGGCAGCATTCTCACGCTCTGCCTTGCTCGCCCCTTTCGCCAAACCAAATAACGCACCACCTGCTACTGTTACAGCGGCGGTATACCATGCTGATAAACCACCAACTGCAACGGCAGCAACAGCGGTAATACCGGATAATGCTCCACCACTAAATACTGCCGCAGCGGCTGCCAGAGGAGCGCCTACGAAACTACCAACAATAGCAGCGCCAACAACCATAACTGCCGTTATCGCCGCAGCGCCAGCTAGAAATGAAAGTGCAGCTCCACCTGCTGCGCCTTTGATTGCGCTGTAGCCGGATTCTTCCATTACCTCAAATGAGTCACGTTTAATTGGTTTATCCATAATAACCTTCCAGTTCTACTAATTTCATGGTTCTATTCTGCACTAAAAACACCAAAAATAAAAATGAAGCTTTTGTGACAATTAACCATTTTGTGTTTTTTGCGGTTTTTTTGCCATTTGTTCTATGGCGTTGGCATTCCCCATTGCTTGTTTTGAGCGGTATTTTGATTCATATTCGGAGTTGTTCCGGCAAATAATCCACTCATTGGCGGTTGCTGTGGCATTTGCGCTGCTGTTTGTGGAATATTCATATTTTGCATTCTAGCTTGCAGCATCTGGCGCTGTGCGGATAATTGCTGTGACTGATTATATTGTGTTATCAGAGTTTGCTGGCGATCTTCGGCGATATCCTCAGCTTCGCCGACGCCTTGCGCCAGGCCAATTGCCGCGCCGGCAACTCCTCCTAAAAACAAACCTTGTGTTGCCATTGCCAATAAAGCAGTGCTTCCAGTTGCTGGCGTGATCATGCCAAAGCTTAAGAACTTGGTCGCCATATCGAATAAACCTAAAGGAGCTGCCGGAATAAGGCCAATTGCGCCAAGGACCAAACCGCCAATAACCGCGCCTTTAAGGGCAACAATCGCGGTGTTTTTTACAACATGCTTGATCCTTTCCCAAGTGGCATTAAAGCCTTTAAGGGCTGGATGGTTCTGCTCTTCCTCATCTTTAAATTCTTCGGCCATTGTCTATATTGCTGTTTTAAAGTACATATTGCTGTTTTACAGGCATTTTTTTTACAGGCATTTTTCTTATCTATGAGATATTATAGCCTAATCAGC
This sequence comes from uncultured Rickettsiales bacterium, assembly GCA_964519595.1. Taxonomy (GTDB): domain Bacteria; phylum Pseudomonadota; class Alphaproteobacteria; order Rickettsiales; family SXRF01; genus JANRKF01. Next base: position 24,533 of record CAZFJN010000007.1, on the reverse strand, counting down.
GCTGGCGCTCAAATGAAGCTTTTGTGACGATCTGCAACCTTGTGCGACTATGTCACGAAACTGTAATAAACCGTAATAAAAATTCTATTAACCTACCGGTTATAATCATGATAATTATTTTCCTCGCTACCGCGAGTAATGCTGGATGCCAGCCTACGCTGGCATGACACAGCAATTTATGATGCAGTGATAAATGGAGATTTATGGTTTTTATTTGCGGTTATGTTTGGAAGATTGAGGGATTGCGCGGTTAAGGCGGCTGTTTGCGGCGTTATCCAGTCGGCATCTTTGATCTCCTGCCAGCCGGAAGAAACGTGATTTTTGAATTGATTGAATATTTCGGCGTTTTCCGGTGAGGATATAATTGCTGCTAAGCCGGAAAGGCCAAGCGCTGCGCCGGAGAGAGTTGCTTGCAGATTTGCGCCTTCAGCGGCGGCGGCTGATTGTCGCGCTGTGTCAATAGTTGTAGTAGCGTTAGAAGCGTCTTTTCCGGAATTTATGGTGATAGTTGAAAGAGACTGCAAAGCTGCTTCCAGATCACCTTTTGCCGCTGAATTCGGCGCGGCGCTGCGGAGCGCCAGCTCAATTTCATTGCGAGCGGAAAGCAGGCGGCTATTGGCGGCGGCAATATCACGCTGTTCAAGGCTTTTTTCCGTTGCCTCCAGCTCTGAAGCTGCGCGTTCCGACTGCTCGCTGCTTAGGAATTGCTTGTTTTCATCAAGCAATGATCGCAGCTGCTCTAATGCATTTTTGTTCTGTTCAGAATTTGCCATGTTGTGATTTTACAGCAGAAATAATATCAATAGCAAATGGCGATAAATGAATTTTTTGTGACAGCTTTTATAATTTTTCAGAGGAAAGATAATCATGATATGCTTCATAAGCCTCATTAACGCCGCTTAAACGGCGAGTTATTGCCTCGCCTACTAAATCGCTCATTGCGGTGGAAACATTCAATGAAACGCCTGAGGAGGAAAATTGCAGCGGAATTTTATGCAAATTTCCGGAAATGCCGCCGGAAAGATGATACGCAAGATTAGCCGCCGTGCCGATAAGCCGCGCCCAGAGCTTATCTGATTCAGATATTAGCTTCATTTCCGGACGAAAATAGTCAAATTTATATTTGTAACGATGATATAAAGCTACCGCAAGTTTCACGCGCTCGCTATGTGTAAGGCAATTAAGTGCTGAAAACATCACGCGATCAAAAGCCCATTCTGAGCGATATTCCGGATGAATTGGCAGCGCTATTTCAGAAAGAAGGCAGAAGGCCAGGCGCAGACGGCGGTTTTGTTCGCTTTCCTTGCCGACTATATCAGACATCCAGCTATATAAATCGCTGCCATAAGCAACCGTTCTACCGCCACGTGAGGCAAGTTCGCAGCACGAGCTGATTAAGCCGTCTTCGGATTTTACCTCTTCCGGAAGCATTTCATAAACATAACCTTCACGAATACCACTAGCGGAAAAAACCACCTGCTCGGCTTTTATGCGCGGCAATATTGCTTCAATCAGCATAGCAGCGCCTGGTAGCTGAGGGATTCGTTTTGTCGCAACTCCGGGATGTTTTTCAAGCTTCTCATCAGACATTGCGGCAAGTTTACGCACAAAAGCGAGGAAATCATCAGCATCAATGGTGAATTCATGTAAAATCCGCAGCGGATAGTTTGTGCTTGCCATGTAAATCTTGGCAAGGGCGCGGAAGCTACCGCCTACTGCGTAGAAACCAGCAAATTTCTTTTCATCAAGCCATTTTACTTTTTCAATATTACTGTTGATTATTTTTCGCATTTTGAGGCGATCGCCGCGAGTTTCATCAACCATACGCAATGCGCCAAGCGGAAGGCTGGCATGTTTAGTTATTTCGCCATTATTAACCGCGACTAATTCAAGACTGCCGCCGCCAAGATCTCCGGTAATTCCAGCCGGATTATGAATAGAAGAACAAACGCCGTAAGCGCCGAGCCTTGCTTCTCTTGCGCCGGAAATAACGTCTATTTTTATATTATGTTTGTTTTGCAGGAAATTTACAAACTCGCTACCGTCAGAAGCGTCACGAACGGCGGCAGTGGCCATTACTGACAATTCCTGAATTTCCATGTTTTTTCCCAGCGCCAGAAAGCGCGCCAGAGCGATTTTTGCCTGTGCAACTCCTTCTGCATTAAGTTTTCCGCTTCCGGCAAGGCCTTTGCCAAGTCCGCACATTACCTTTTCATTATATATTGAAACTGGCGAACGTTTTTTGCGGTCATAAACCACCATGCGGATTGAATTAGAGCCTATATCAACAACGGCGATACGGCCTCCGGAAAAATCCCTGTTGGCCTTATTTAAAGCAGAAATTGAATGTATAAAGTCAGACATGCGAGGGATATAGCAACAATAGTAGCAGAAGGCAAATAATAACAAATAACAATACTAACAAAGGAAAACATCTTCATCTGCTTTATCTGTTTTAGAAAGTTGTCGAATAACTATTTCAGAAGGATAATTCTTTCAGAAAGCATCAAATAAATGTCTTAAAAAGCCTGGCGTTAGGAAGGAAAGAGGATTTACCATAACTTCCGGCTCTTCGCTATCTCCCTTGACCGTATATCTTGCGGCAAATACGCCCTGCCCTTCGCCGCCGGTTAGAATGTCGCCAAGAACAGGAACTTTGCCAACCACGTTGTTAAGAGTATAAGAAGGCACAATAGTTCCTTCTATATTAAGCGTTCGCGCTGGAAAAACTATTGTGCCGTCGGCGGTAATTCCTATTGCTGAACCATATGTTCTTGCTTCTTTTGTAGTTATAATATCGCGCTGAATAGTAAAAGGCGCAGATAATTTTTTGAAACTTATGCCATTTCCGGAGAGAGTATCAAAAAATCCGGTTAAAGAGGCGAGCGAGAGAATTTTTGCCAATAGCGGAGTATTTTTAAGTGTGTAATCACGAATCAATAATTCGCCGCGCAGAAGAGAGGAATTAGCGTCATTATTAGTGAATTGTCCGGAAATTGACAAGTTTCCGCCTTCCATACTGTCAGTTATTCCTATTGCGCGCAGCAATTTTCCAGCATCATCAGAAACTATTGTAACTTTGCGGTTTTTTCCTTCCGGCTTTATTGAGAAGGTGATTTTTTTGTCGCCTATTGCAGCTTGCAGATCAGCTTTTTCACAATATTTACGGCATTGCAAACTGCCTTTAACATTGCTTAGTTCCTGACCATAAGCTGCAAAAACCTTGGCAATATCAAGCTCGATGGTAAGAGGCGGAAAATCAGCAAATGAGAATTTATTTTTCCGACGCTGATTTTCCGGAGTTGATTTTTCTGATGTAGTGCTGTTTTCAGTGATATTTTTCGCAATTGCATTTTTCTCATTTGTAGTTTTATCATTTGTAGTTTTTCCAATTGAACTGTTCTTAACTATATTGTTTTCAGCTATATTGTTTATATTATTTGCCGGCGCGCCAAGTGTTTCGCTTAAGTCGAGGCTGTGGCCAGCAATACGCAAGCTATAGCTATTGTCAGAATGTTTTTTATATTCAAGATTAGAGAGTTTGCTTTTGCCATATTCAATGCGGTTCATGGTCAGATAAGCAATGTCATTTCCATCTTTTGTGAATTCAGCATTGCCGTTTAAATTGATAGTTTTTGTGGAAATTGTTTTTGCGGAAATATCATTTGCAACTTGCACATTATTTCCATTGCTGTTTTCTGAAACAGCATTTTTTTCTGATAATTGCTGATTTTCCTTAGCTACCACATCATTTCCGGAGATTTTAAACTGCTTGATCAGCACCGCATCGCGCTGCGTGGAAATAGCCAGATCAATATCAGAATTACGATATTTGCCAATTTCAACTGGCAAAGAAAGGCCAAATCTTTCCAAAGCTTCATTATCAATAGTTGTGTTGGCTTTTATAATTGTATCAACATCATCCTGCGGCAACATCCGGTAACTTATATCGCCATTAGTAATTATGCTGTTATTCACGCTGGCGGTGCCTTTATAAGCAATTTCCTGTTCATTTACCGTTAATTCGCCAGTGGCATTTTTTATGTCAAAACGTTTCAAAAATTCCGGCAATGAAACATCATGCAGAGATGATTTTATATCGTAAGCTATTGGCGTTTCTGCGCCGCTTTCATCTTTTGCAAAGAAGTAAAGGCCAATTTTAGCGCTGCCAGTTGCGCGTCCTGTTGTTTTAGCCGCGGCAATGTTCAAGCGTCCGGCATGTTCCAGCATTGGCAAAGCAAGTAATTTTGCAATATCAGAAGCTGCCGCGTCAGCATGAAGCGCTATTTCAATAAAAGGATTATTCTGATTAAGATCAGCGATAACAACTTCTCCTTTGGAAAGAAGTGAATCAGCAAACGCCTCAGCCTTGGCAATCTGCGCCTTCAGAGCAACACCGTCTATTTTAATCTCAGCATCAACTGAGCGTATTTCCGGATGTGACGGCAGATAGCGTATTTGCGCTCCTTTCAAGGAGATTGTGGCATCAACAGCCTCACGCGGCAAAGCGGCCAGAGCTAAATCGCCGCTTTTAATGTTAATTATCGCTGAGGCTTTTTCAATTTTTCCGCCTTTGATATTATCAACTATCCAGTCGCGTGAAATTGGCGCTAACGAAGGTGGCCAGAATATTGCCGCCTTGTCTGTCGGCACGTCATTTATAGAAATTTTGCCTTTTATTTCTGCCCTGCTGATTGCAGCGGAATCTATTACCGCGCTGGTTTTATCTGCTGCATTATCTTCTGTTGCTGCTTTAGGAAAACTGACTCTGCCATCAGCGCGCAGATTACTGCCGGCAACATTTGCCTGAAAATTATCAATAGACAGAGTATTTAAACCGTCTGTCAATGAACCGTTTAAACGGAGATTTTTTATTTCTAAAGGTGCTGCAATATCCTGATGAATTATTTTTCCTGCATTGCCATTTAAGGCAAATTGCAATGTATCAAGCGTTCCGTCTTTGGCGAAGGCAAAGCCTATTTTGCCGCTGATTGGAATATCAAAACCGGAAAGCCAGTGTTTGCCAAAAAGCAGACGTGACAATTCCGCCGGATTTATTTTGCTTGTCTCAACTACTCCTTCAAAACGTTTTTTACGTTTATTATACGAAAATTTGCCTTCAACAGGAGAAGTCCTGCCTTCATAATTAACTGCGCCGCGCAAGGAAGCTCTTATATCAGAGCTTGATTCTTTGCTGATAATCAAACTGCTGCGCGGCGCAGATATGATAATATTGTTATTAAAATCGCTGATAGTGAAATCAGCGTCTACGCATTCTATGAATCTGAGTTTACGCAAGCTGCTTTTACTGCGCGGATTTATAAGCGATTCAACCAAAGCGGCCAGAGCATCTGCCGCGCTTGCTATATTATTATCGCCTTTATTATTATCGCCTTGTTCTGCTGTTTTCACGCTGCCATTTACTCTAAAAGATAAATCCTCATTCTGGCGAATATTTATCTGCGGATTTGTTACTGAAAGCGAAGTCGGCAGAATCTCGCCAAATGGCAAGGCAATTACATCAACGCCAAGTGACAATTCCGGAAATCTGGAAAACACCTCGCCATTTTCATTTATAAGCTCAACATCGCGCAAATGTAAATCCAAAGGATTGCGCCAACCATCCCACAACAGAAAGGTTTTTCCTATTTTTACTTTTACACCGCTTTCTCCGGTAAGCGCCATTTCTATATAAGGCGCAAATTTATCCAAAGATCGCGGTCCACTAGCAACCCAGATTAAAAGCACATTAAAAGCAACCAGCGCCGCCAGCGTAAGGCCTAGGAAACTGCCGATTGTGAATTTGAGAAAGGAAAAATTTTTCATTAATTGTTTTTGTTGATTATTTTTTGTTGATTATTTTTGAGTGTTTTTTGCCAGTTGCTTTTTTGTTTGTTGGTTTTTTGTTTGTTAATTTATTCTCTATGGCCAACTCCGGGAGATTTCAAATTAGGATTATCTGTAGCATTCTGCGCGGCATTTTTATCAGCATTGTTAGCTAAATCATTCGCATTCTGCTGATTCTGGTTATTGTTTTTATCAGGCGCAGCGCCAGGAACAGGACGCTGCGCTGGCAGCAATTTCTGAGCGTTATTACTGTCGCCTCCAGCTTCCTTACCAGAAGAGCCTTTAAACCAGTCGCCGAAAGCGCCTTGCATTGTCGCCAGATTAGTTGCTGCTCCGGCTAAATCGCTGGCAATCATCGCAACTATAGAATTAAAGCGCGAGGCAAGATCAGCAAGCATAACCACCACCAGAATTCCGAGAATATCAATTGGAAAAATAGGACCACTGCCGGATTGCGGTCCGGTAAAATTCCACGAGCCGGAATATGGTTCGCAATTTGCGCCGTTGCACAAGGCGAAACGCCAGTAATGTATGCTGAAAGGCGAACCGCGCAAACTTTCCGACCATTCTGTCCAACATACAGGCGTAAGGAAAACATTATCAAGCGCCACATCAAGAAGCGCCACAAAGAACGCCAGAAAGGTAAAGAGCAGAATTGGTTGCAAGGTTGCGCTGATAACCTGATTAAGCCAACCATCGAATAAATGTTTTGTTCTGACAAAAAGCAGGAACGAAAGAAAAATTGGCGCAATTCCAAACAGCAGAGCTTTAAGAATCAGCGACATCAGATAAACCCAGGTCGCAGTTAAAATAGCGCGCACAAAAGTTCCAAGACCAAGAACCAACAATAAACCAAAAATCGGACCATAAGGAGGAGCAAAAAACATTGCCATTAAAGTAACCGCCATTTTCGCTGATATGGCCTTGGAAAGAGCCTGATCAATTACCCAGAACGGCGGCAGAGGTCCAGACGGCAAAGTTGCACCAGGAACATTCAAAACGGCAAAAGACACTCTGTTTATCCAGCCATCAGTTCCGGCATTAAAAAACTGCACCACATAGAAATTAAAGAAATTCCAGGCGTCAGGCGATAGCAGAATAGTTATTACGCCTATTTTTATCATGCGAATGAGAAAATCAAATAAGGTAAGCTGCACCATGCCGAGCGTGAACATAATGCCGTAAAAGGCGATATAAATAGTCAGCAAACCTCTGATTGCGTCAATAAAACCGTCATCAGAAACTATGGTCAGAAACATCGCCGAGGAGATGCTATTGAGAATTCCCTGAACTCCGGTAATCACTGTGGAAATTACACCATAGCCCGGAGAAGGCGGCGGAATAGTAAAAGGCGGATCAGTTGTGCAAGTTCCATGCGGCGCGGCGGCAGGAGAGCTTGATTGCGCGAAAGCATTGTCGCTTATCAGCAGAAAAGCCAGCATGATAATAACATGACATAGATGAAATAGCTGCGATCTTTTCATATTCTACTTATCCCTTACGCCAACCATATTAGCCATTTGTTTTGATATATTCTTAAGATTATCGAATTTTTTTCCATCATTAGCCATGCCGCTTAATAAATTCGAGCGAGTTTGATCTACTCCGCCTTTAAGTTTGCCAACCAGCTCTGAGCCAGCGCCGAAAGTTATGTGATTAGCGGTATTAGCGATACTGGCGGCTACTTCCGGAATTAAATGCACCATTGATTTCATCAGCGAGGCAAAAATCCATAATGATGCAAAAGCAAAACTTAAACGCTGAATTATCGAAACCTCATCTGCGCCAAAATCAAGCGAGGCAACTTTCGCTCCTCCGGCATCAAAACTGTTTTGCTGCATAGGATCAATATTGCCTTGAACTGGCGCGGTTATATTTCTGTTTACACAGTTTATATCTTCATTAGTCGGCAAATTCTGCATGAAATTATTAGTATTCGCGTCAGAAGGCATCAACCATGAAAATAGAGAAATGTTAGTACGCCAGTAAGCGCGGAAATCATTGCCGCCGAGAATATCAAAAATATTCTGCAGTAAAATATCAAAAACTCCGGCAAATACGCCAACAAAGGCAAATAGCAAAACTGGCGTGATCATTGCCGAGACCATAATATCAACCCATTTTCGGAACATTCTTTCTGTAGAAAAGAACAGCGCCAGTGGAATCATAACCGGCGCAAGCATCAGCATAAAACCGATGATGAAAAATGCCAGCATGTAAGTATATATCAGTTCCATTATGAAAATAAGCAGATTGACAATCGCCAGCATTCCAAAGAAAAACATCACAAGTCCGACTGTGGAAGAAAAAATCGCCGCGCCGACAATGCCAACAAGGCCGTTTATTATAGTAATTGCCGGACCAAAACCTAGGAGATTGCCAATTATTCTGTCGATACTGTTCCATGGCGTAACGCCGCCACTTACCATTCGCATGAAATCGCGTAATATGGCAAAGGTCGCATCAACAATTTCCGGCAACATATTCATGAAAACAACGATAAAGGCCAGCTTAACAAACAAGGTAGCGCCGCGCTTTAATAAATCACGTTCGCCGGAAACCATGCGAACTCCAAAAAAGATGAGGACTAAAGTGGCAACAACGCCAGTAACCCAGCCGAATTCATTGCTGATAACCGCCAGCATTCTGGTTACGGCAGATTGGATAGTTCCTTCCAGACAGATAACCAGCTTGGTGGTTAATTGATATTCAGGATAAGGGATTCTGGTGAATCTGCTGGCGCAGCGGCCAAATTCAAAGAAGCTGGTATTTTTACTTGGTTGTGCGACAGTTGTTGCCGGACAGTTATTAGGCGCTGATTGTGCAAAAGCCGACTCTGTTGCTTGAATTAAAATTACAAATAGCAAGGCAATAAACAGTAATTTGCACAATAAATTATGCTTAAGCGGAAAGGATTTCTGTAAAAATGAATTTCCTGTAAGTGAATGCTTTAGAACAGAATCATCTATATGTGAATTATCTATATGTGAATCATCTATATTTGAATTCTTTATCAATGAATTCTCTGGAAATGAATTATGTTTTTTTATGCGTAAATCAGAGGAAGTAATGTTCATTTTCCACCTCCGGCCAGGCTGCCAAGTCCGTCTTTCATTTTGCTAATAATACTGTTGCCTGGAACTCCTAGATTGCCGCCGCCCAGTGTTGGCATTGAATATTTTTCGCCAACTATTCCGGAGCCGATAAACGGCATCAGATCAAGCATTATATAGAAGAAATACATGGTGATTACAGCGATCAGCATCGAGAGAAAAAGCTGAATAAGGAAATCAATGCGCGCACGGTCAAGAGCTGCTCTGATTTCTTCATTCTTGCTTTCCAGACATGCCGCGTCGGCGCTTGGACAGCTTCTTGCTATTATCTCATCTTCCATCTGTCCGGCAGTGCAAAAGCGGTCCGTAGCCGGACATAAATGCGCCAACGCCAGATCAAGCCATGATATCTGATCAACCGGAACGAATACTTTGTAAACATTAATCTGCTCAAAAGCATCAAGAACATTAACCGCCATTCCGGAAGCATTCTGTTGTTCAAAATCTTTATCAGGCAGAGATAAAGAGCCGGTTGTGCCTAAAATGCCGACATTGTGTTTTTTCACATGTTCTTCCAGCCGTGGATTAGTGCTTACTCCGACTGAGGCGGCTTCAGCTTCTCTATAAATATCCTGATCAATAAGCCATGTGCCGATAAAAAAATCCCGAGTTGGATTTGTTGCCGGATTATTCGGATAAGGAGTAAGCGAATCAGGATAAGAGCCGATTACGTTTTTAGGAACTATGGCGCGATATACTGAATATTGACCATCGTAAAGAACTGTGTCAAAGGCCGCCAGCATCATCGCCAGATAAGCAAAAAGAAACATTGGCTGCAGCATAAAGCCGATTGTCAGCTTCAGCCATTTCTCAAAATAGCCGCGTGTTGAATTAAAGAGCAGCAGAGTGATGAAAACAGGCGAAATAATTGCCATTAATGCCAGAGCGATATAGGCAGTTATGGTGATATAAGTAGCGCGAATTATTGCAAACATCAGGAAGAAAATAATAAAGAATCCAGCTAGAGCGATAAATAATCCGAAAGTGCCTGAGATAAAAGCAGAGACAAAGAAGCCAACAAGTCCGGTTGCCAGATGCGCCGGATTAAAAATTCCTCCAAAAAGCGCATTAAGAGCGCAATCAATACGTCCCCAGACATCATAAACGGCAAAACCGCGCGCGCAAGGCATTGTGCTGGAATAGCCGATATAGCTGGTTACTATGTTGATAAACTCGTCAGTAATTGCTATTATTATCGGAAAAAGACCGTCCGGCCAGATGGTTGAGCTGCCAAGCGTGAAAGTAAACAGCGAAACTGCGCCGATTTTAATCGCCACCACAAAAGCATCGCGCATTGGCGCGGAGTTTTTTCCAACTGCCATTAGCACTCCCCAGAAAGCCACAGCTAATGTGCAAGCCGCCGCCACTGCTGACGCCAGATAAATGGAAATATTTTGAAGCATAGTATAGCCAGCTGGAATAACCAGCATTTTAACGCAATAAACCATGCGTTTTACGAGGCCAAATTCAGCGCGATTACGCATTACCGCCGCTGGATTAGTAGCATCATAATTTCTAATCGGACAAATCTGACGTCCGAATTGCTGACCGTTTGGCGCAACGGTCATTGTTTCATTAACTATTGCCGGAAAAGAATCTCTGATTCCTACCTCCTGCGCTTTGGCTTGAGAAAAAGGCAATAAAATTCCCGCCACTGCCACAGAGAGAAAAATTACGGCAGAGAAAATTGCGCGGTGAATATTATTTTTTTCCTTCATTGGCAGTTATTTTTTCCCGTTCGGCTCTTACTCGTTCCTGAAAAATCGGCATCCATATTTCCGGCATATCACCAACTTCAGCGCGTACTTGATCAAGTATAGCAACTGTTTCCGCGCGTGCTGAAAGTACATTAATAATATCGTCCATGCCGGAGAGATCAATCCGCGCAACTGCTACATCCTTGCCCTGCTTGACCAGAAAATAGCGGCTGCCCGGATCTGTTGTTTTCAGCAGATTAAATTCACGGTCACTGACCATGAAAGCTTTTTTATAAGCCTCCGTTGCTTTTGGATTAGGCAGAAAGATCTGCGTTGCCGTCTGCTGAACCAGAGTTTCAGAAATTGCGCTTTCCGTTGCATCTTCAACGCTTTGCGTGGCAAATACTACCATGCCGTTTAGTTTTCTTAGAGTTTTCAGCCAGTCGCGTATTCGGCTGGCGAATATTTTATTGTCAATAAGCGCCCAGGCTTCATCAAGCACTATGATGGTCGGCGTTCCATCAAGCGACAAGCTAATACGGTGAAAAAGATAAAGCAGAGTTGGCGCGAGGCTAGCGCGTTCACGCAATATTTCGCCCATTTCGAAACCAAAAGCATTGCCGTTGGAAAAATCAATCACATCATTTTCATTATCAAAAAGGCCGCTGTAAGCGCCGCCACTATGCCACATTTTAAGGCGGCCGGCGAGAGTTGCCGGACCTTCTATGCCAAGGAAAGGCGCGATATTACGCAAAATACGATCAGCTTTAGCGAGCTTGTAATTGCCTATTACCGCTTCGTTGATTCTTTCCATATCATCAGCGGTGAAAGGTTCGTCATTAACTGTAACCAGAGAATGAAGCCATTCGGCGATATGTGTGCGATTTTCCGGAGTGTCAGGAAGTTGTAGCGGATTAAAGTTACAAGTTTTGCCCGGCTCGATTATGGTGTATTTGCCGCCAATTGCGCGCATGAAGATTTCCGCGCCGCGATCTTTATCAAAAAAGAAAATCCGGCAATTGAATTTCTGCGCCTGCGTGCAGAGAAAATTAAGCAGCACTGTTTTTCCTGAACCAGTAGGGCCGATAACTGTAGTATGTCCGACATCGCGTGAATGGAAATTAAAGAAGAAAGGAGTGCCTGAAGAAGTATCAAAAACAGTAACCGCATCTCCCCAATGATTGCCACGAATACGGCCAGTTGGGAAATTATGCAGCGAAGAAAATCCGGCCAGATTCATCGTGTTAATATCAGCGCCGCGCGCAATATATTCAAAATTGCCAGGAAGCTGCGCCCAGTAAACTTGTTCCATAACAAATTTTTCACGAACTGGATTAATGCCTAAATTGACTAATTCCGCTAAAGCCAGCGATAAATTACGCTCCAGCTCTTCTAATTCTTCAGAAAAACACAATACTGACAAATGATGTGGTCCGAAGGCGACGTGGCCGCTCATTGCCATATCCAGAGCGTCGCTGATTTCAGCGATTTGAGAAATTGCCGCATCTTCCGCCGCCATCATTCGCCGCTGACGAATCTGCATTCTGTTGATATTGACGCTGCGATTATAAAAATTAAAAGACTGCGCGATTATGAATTCAAAAGGCAGCTGCAGGAAGCCGTCCAGCAAGCCAGCGGCGGTTGCCGGAGCATATTCCTTGACGCTTACCAAGCCGGCAAAGCGCGGAGTTGGCGCGCCGCTTACTTCAATAGCGCGATCGCCGAAATAAAGACGATACGCCGGCAGTAATTCCGCAATATTTCCTGCTGAATAACGAACCGGCTGCGATAATCCGCAATTAACCAAGCGCGATAGAAACTCCATTGGCTCGGAAAAAACACCATCTTCATTTTCATATGTTGAAAGAAGTCGCGCGCCGTAATCTTTTAAAGTGGCGATAAGGCGGTTGGTTGCTTCTGCCAGCTCTTTCTGAGTATCACGCATAGACTGAATCTGCGCTGCTTTGTTGCTGGCTTCAGTTGCGCGTTTAAGGAAATAATGAACTTTCGCCGCGCCTTTAGTATCCGGTTTACGCAATATTGTGATGTATAATTCATTGATGAAGGAATCTTTATGATCATGTTTGTCGCGCCATAAAGCATCAACATATTGCGCGAAGCCGGGCGGTTGTTTGCCGCCTGGATAGGCGCTTTGTTTACGGCGAATAGTATGAAACCAGACGGCAAAAGTTCCGTCAGCAAGGCTTTTCATCAGCGAATTACGCACCAGCTTTTTCATATCAACATCTTCGTCATCTGCCGTTTCGAAAGAAAAACCTTCTATTTTTATAATTTGCAGAAATTCTTTTTTCTTGGTGATGATTGTTTCCTTGTCCCAGTGGCATTCATAAGGAATAAAAAAAGATTCCAGAACCTCGTTCTTGGCATAAGAGGCTTTCTTGGTGCGTCTTTTGGAAAATTTAATCATAGAAAATTACTTGCGAATACAAAATTTACTGAGAAAATTTACTGACTAAACTACTGACAAAATTTACTAAACTAAATTACTAAAAAGGATCATAAGAATTTGTGTAACCATGAAAGCCGCGATTCAAACAGCGATATCCTTTATTGATTTTTAAGATCATTAATTCAATAGCGCGCGGCTCTTTCAGGCAGATTAAATAGCCAATAAGATGAACAGTCGGCGCTACTACCAAGAGAATTTGAAAACTTTGCAGATTGATAAAAGTTATCATGCTGATAACCGCATTAATCACAAAATACATATAGCTCACGCCGAGAATCATCGTCGGACGAGTAAGCCCCTGAAACAGAGGATCAGATTGTAATCTTCCAGCCATTGTTTTTTCCTATTCCACTATGTTTAATAAAGAATGAAATTTTGTCGCTTAGCAAAAGAACGAAAGAACAAAACCACAAATCAGCAAATGTTAAATTTATAAATCTCATATAGCGAACAAATAAAGACGAAGTGAAGAAATTCCAATTCTTCAAATGTAACGAGTATATAACCTCACCGCACATGAACAATATTAACACCACACTGTTACAGTTTTGTGGCAACTTGAAAACATTGTAGATTGTAATGAGGTTTTATGTAGACTTGTCTACATATAAGTCATAGTTATGACGATATTAAGTCATAGCTATTGACTCTGTTGACTATAATCGTGGCAACATGTTGTTTCAGATTATGTCCGGAAATGGAAATATATTGCTGTTAATACTTCGATATTTTTGCTGTTAATGTTTTGATATTGATAACGTTAATGTTTTGATATTTATGCATATTATTGTATTAGGCTCAGGGCTTCTTGGTGTAACTTCCGCTTATCAGCTGGCTAAGCGCGGTTTTAAGGTCAGCGTCATTGACCGCAAGGCCGAAAGCGGCGCGGAAACCAGCTATGCCAATGGCGGACAATTAAGCTATAGCCATGCTGAGCCGTGGGCAAATCCAAGCGTTATTCCAAATCTGCCTAAATATCTTTTTGATCCTGATTCGCCGCTGGTATTTCGTCCACGCGCTGATCTGGCAATGTGCAAATGGATTGCCAAGTTTCTGCATAATTGCCTGCCGGAACGCGCGCGCGCGCATTGCGTTAATATATTGCGCCTTGGTCTTTACAGCCGCCTTGAAATGGCAAAACTGCGCGAAGACAGCAAAATTGACTTTGACTTCGCCGCTAAAGGAATATTGCATATCTTCAGCAAGGAGAAAGATTTCGCTCATGCCAGACAACATGCCGAATTTCAAGCCCGACTTGGTTGTGAAGAGCGCATATTATCAAGAGATGACGCGCTGAACATCGAGCCGGCACTTGCATATTCCACGCGGAACATAATTGGCGGATTATTCTCGCCGCTTGACGAAAGCGGCGATGCTTACAAATTCTGCAACGCTCTGGCAGAACATATTAGCAAAAGCTTTGGCGTTAATTTTATCTATAATCTCAGCGTGGAAAAATTAATTGCCGAAAATTCTCAGATCAAGGCAGTAAAAACATCACAAGGAGAAATGCCAGCAGACGGTTTCGTAGTCGCGCTCGGTTCATACAGCCCTTTGCTGCTTGCGCCGCTGGGAATAAATCTGCCGATTTATCCAATGAAAGGCTACAGTATCACCTTGCCAGCTAATGAATATTCTCCGGAAGTCAGCATCACAGACGGCAGTTGCAAACTTGTCTATAGCCGCCTTGGCAACAGATTGCGCGTCGCCGGAACTGCTGAATTTGCCGGACATAATGATAAAATCAGCGAACGGCGCATTAAGCCAATAATCAAAGCCGCAACCAGCCTTTTTCCGAAAGCCAACTGGCAGGCGGATATTCAGCGCTGGGCTTGCCTTCGCCCTTCAACTCCTGATGGTCCGCCAATTATCGGCAAAACTCCTTATAACAATCTGTTCTTAAACACCGGACACGGTACTCTCGGCTGGACACAAGCCGCCGGCAGCGCCGCTTTACTCGCTGACATAATGAGCGGAGAAATTCCTAAAATAATCACCGCTGGACTGACAATAGAGAGGTTCTTATGAACTATTTTGAAGCAGTAGATTTTAAATCAATATGGTATGACTGGATTGGATTTAATGACTGGCTTTTTGTCGCGATAAACAGCATCAGAAATCCGGTTTATGATGATATTATGCTGAAAATATCCTTCCTTGGAGAAAGCAGGCATTTTCCTTATTATTTTGCCGCTATATTCGCGCTGTTACTGTTATCTCTGTTTCGCCGCCTCATTGCCAAACATCCGATAAAATGGCCTTATATAACCAGCTGGCTAGGCGTATTTGTGGTTCTTGGCGTAGGATTTCTGGTCAATGTCGCGGCGATTTCTGTGGTTAAAGATCATTTCTCATATCCAAGGCCTTATGTTGCTCTGGCCAGCACTGGACAAGTTTATAAAATTGAAACAATAGAAGCTGAAAAAGATTATAAAAGTTTTCCCAGCGGACATGTCGCCTTTGTTACATTTTTAGTTGTCGCGCTTGCGCCGCTGATGAGCAAGGAAATGCTCAGAGCCGGAATGTTTTTTATTGCCTTAATGGCATGGTCGCGTATTTCTCTGGGAATGCATTTTCCGGCAGATACCTTAGCGTCAGTAACTATAACCGTGCCGCTGATAATGATTGTCCGCGCAATTATCTATTCAGCAATGAACAAAATATTTAAAATAAAATGTTAAGCGAGTTTCTGGTCAATCTCACGCTTCCTGATACAAGCAGTTGCGAAATATATTGCCGCAAATGGAGCTTGTCTGATTCGCAAAATAATCAGCACAATAATCAACAAAGCGATCAGCATATATTCTGCGTTCACGGCCTGACGCGCAATGGCGCGGATTTTGAAAAATTCGCAATTTCAGCCGCAGAAAAAGGCTTTACCATCATCTCTGTTGACATGCCAGGACGCGGCAAAAGCCCTCGCCTTTCTAATCCGGTTTTTTATAATAATGCTGTCAATGCCATCCTTTGCATTCAATTGCTGGCAAAATTAGCAATTAATAATGTTTTCTGGCTTGGTACATCAATGGGCGGCATAGTTGGCATGTTAATCGCCAACCAGCTTCCTGGAATAATCAGAAAAATGGTTTTAAATGATGTTGGTTGTATCATAAGCCACATGGCGCTGGCAAAAATCAGCTCTTATGTAAGTCAGTCGCCAAACTTTGCAACATTCTCAGAAGCAGAAAATCTACTCCGCCAGAGAACGCAAGGCTTTGCCATTCCTGATAATGAATGGCAGAATTTTGCCAAAAACAGCATCGAAAGCAGCGCTGGCGGTTTTCGCCTTGCTTATGATCCGGCAATCGCTTACGGCCTTACTGTTCCTGCTTCTGAATCTGCGCCGCTTGATCTGCAATTATGGCCGTTATGGGAAGCGGTTAAACTCATTCCAACGCTGCTTATTCGCGGTGAACAATCTGATTTGCTCAGCGAAGAAACAGCACAGCTCATGCAGGCAACACATAATCAGCTTACGCGCTATAATGTCGCCAATGCCGGACATGCTCCGGCCTTGATGACCACAGAAGAAATCACCGCGCTGCTTAATTTTTTTGCTTAGAATATGCTAGAATATCAGCTTCAATAATTTCACGAATATGCTTTGTCGCGCTACTGCCCTTCGCCAGAAAATCGCCTTTGCCAAGCTCAGAAACAATAGTCACTAAACCGCCGACATTGGAAATAAATATCTCATCCGCCGCCATAAGCTCGGAAATATTGTAACTTCCTTCAACAACCGGCAAGGGCGAAAGCTCAATAATCCGCCGGCGAATAATTCCCGGAATAAGCGGCAATGATAATTCCGGCGTATATAAAATCTGCTTCTTAATCCAGAAAATATTACCAGAAGCAGCCTCGCAGACATTGCCAGCATCATCAAGCAACAGCGCATTATCAAAACCAGCTTCACGCGCTTCAAAAGCCGACATGGTATAAAGCAGCGCGCTATTTACCTTACAAGGCAGCGACAAATTCGCACGCCATTTGCTGATCATAATTTTCTGCGCGCGAAATTGCGGAAATTCTTTGTCTATGGTTTGCAAAACATAATAAGGCTCACAAGCCTCATTACCATCAGCAGAAGGCGCATAACCAGTAGCAGCAACGCCATTAGCACCACGCGAAACAATAATCCGCAAATAGCCACTACGGCAATTATTTTTCTTAAGCAGCGCAACGCATTTTTCTTCCAGCTCGGCAATATCAAGATTAATGCGAAAAAATTTCAAACCATTTTCAAGCCGCTGTCGATGCGCGGCAAAATTATACATAGCTTGATCATGCACCAGAATTGTCTCAAAAATTCCATCGCCAAAACGAAAAGAACGATCATAGATCGTCAAAAACGGCAAATTATCAGCTATAAATTCATTTCTTACATATATATAATTCATGCCTTGCACCACCTCATATAAATTCTAAATATAAATTCTAAATATAACCTCTAAATATAACCTCTAAATATAAACTCTAAATATAAACAATATTGTCAAATTCCTGCATAAATCATAGATAGTAATAATATAATACATAGATTGTACATAGATTGTACATAGATTGAATACATAGATTTATAATTCAGAAAGATAAAAATATGCATCGTTTTGCAAATCCGGCAAATTTTATAAAACTGGCAGATAAAACTCTGCCCTGGCTCGCGGTTTTGGCTGTTATCTCACTGCTGGCCGGATTATGGCAGGCGCTTTTAATCTCTCCTCCTGACTACCAGCAAGGCGATTTTGTCCGCATAATGTATATTCATGTTCCTGCCGCCTGGATGGCAATGGCCGCCTACCTGATTATGGCCATTTCCAGCGCCAGCTTCTTAATCTGGCGACATAATCTGGCAGATATAATCGCGCGTGAAACTGCCCCTCTCGGCGCGGCTTTTACCTTGATAACGCTGATTACCGGATCATTGTGGGGAAAGCCAATGTGGGGAACATGGTGGGCTTGGGATGCGCGTTTAACCTCGGTTTTAGTGCTGTTTTTTCTTTATGTCGGCTATATTGCGCTGGCTAATAGCCTGGAAAATAGTGAGCGCGGCAGCAAAATCTGCGCGATAATGGCGCTGATCGGCGTTGTAAATATTCCGATAATCAAATTCTCCGTTGAATGGTGGAACACGCTGCATCAACCAGCCAGCATAATCCGCGCCGGCGGAGTAGCAATTCATGAATCAATGCTTGTACCGCTATTCATTATGGCAATATCTTTTCACCTTATCTTTTTCTGCATATTGCTGCTTAGAATAAAAACCGCCCTGATAAGAAAAAAAATCAGAAAAATCCGCTTCCTGCACTGATTTTTATAAGAAATCTCCAACAACAAAAAGAAAAAAACTTATGGAAAAATGTATTTTTAGGGGATTTTTTTAATACTTATTCAACTCAATCGTGACACAATCCATTTTCCACCGTTTGTAGTGAGGATAGTTTATGCAGGTTGAAACACGTCAATGGCAAAAAAAATCAGGCTGGGGCAAGTCGCCGCAACTGGTTGATGCGGATCTTGTTATTTATTTTGCTGGGCAAGGCATTTTGGATTCCGGTGAGCGTTACCATGAATTACGACAGTTTTATCCTCGCGCGCATCTGCTTGGGTGCAGCACAGGTGGCGAAATTTATGGCATGGAGGTGTTAGATTCGAGCATTTCCATTGCTGCACTTCAATTAAAGAAAACCTCTCTGAAAGCTGCTTCAACACAAGTCTCAGGCACTACGGATTCATTTGCGGCCGGCAAAAGAATTGCCCAGCAACTTGCAAATCCTGACTTGCGTTATGTGTTTTTGCTCTCGGACGGTACGAATGTAAACGGCAGCGATCTTATCCATGGCTTATATGACGTACTGCCACGTAGCGTTATCATTACGGGAGGCTTGGCTGGCGATGCGGCGGATTTTAAGAAAACGCTAGTGGGACTTGATGCTCAGCCGCAGGAAAAATTGATTGCTGCTGTAGGTTTTTACGGAGACGCTATCAATGTCGGCTACGGCAGCGTCGGCGGCTGGAATAATTTTGGCCCTGAGCGGCGCATCACCAAATCCAGAGATAATGTATTATATGAGCTAGATGGCAAGCCTGCGCTTAAACTTTACAAGGAATATCTCGGCGATGATGCGGCGAAGCTGCCCGGAAGCGCATTGCTTTTTCCGTTGAGTATCCGCCCCACTCAAGGATCAGAAAATATTACAGTACGCACCATTGTTGGTGTAGATGAGAAAGAACAAAGCATGACATTCGCGGGCGATATGCCGGAAGGGTATGTAGCCCAGCTTATGCGAGGTGATTTTAACAATCTCGTCGACGGCGCATTGCAAGCTGCCAGCCTTGCTATAAATGATAGTGTGCATCAGGATAGTCTGGCGATTCTGGTCAGCTGTATCGGGCGCAAATTATTGCTCGGCCAATCAATCTCGGATGAGACAGAGGCAGTTTCTGAAGTATTCAATCGTCAAATTCCAACCATCGGTTTTTATTCTTACGGAGAAATATGCCACCAGCAATTTACCAGAGAGTGCAGTCTGCATAACCAAACAATGACTGTAAGCGTGTTGCATGAAAAATAACCATCCAGAAAAATTACATCGCCTGCTTAACCGACAGATCCGCAAGGCATCTGCTGAGAATGGAACTATTGATTATGATACATTGCTCGGACTTATCAGCAGAGCCTACACTGAATATGAAAACACCAATCAGATGATTGAGCGCAGCATACGCCTGATGTCGGATGAAATGGCGCAGAAAAATAAGGAATTGCAGGAACAGGCAGAAATGCTGCAAAGCGCCAAAGATGAAGCAGAAAAAGCAAATGCGATCAAATCGGACTTCCTTGCCAATATGTCGCATGAATTACGCACCCCGCTCAACAGCATCATCGGCATGTCGCAACTTCTTCTGGAAGACACTTTATCCGCCGATCAGCAGGAAATGCTGGAAACCCTAAATGAATCATCGCATAATTTACTCGAAATCGTCGATGATATACTAGACGTTTCCAAAATAGAGGCGGGAAAGCTTGAGCTTGAATTGATTCCCTTCCATCCAAGGCAAAGTGTAGCCTCGGTGGTCAATATGCTGCTGCCATTAAGCAGTAAAAAAGGGCTGACCCTGCAATTCAATGCAGAATCATCAACCATGCAGGCATTACAGGGTGATCCCGTGCGCTATAGCCGCATCGCTACCAACCTGATCGGTAATGCAATCAAATATACTGAAAAAGGCAGCGTGGTAGTTACCTTGTCTTCTGAGGAAATGGACGACGGCAGAATCGCCATGTGCCTTACAATCAAAGACAGTGGCATCGGCATTGCAGAACATAAGCTGAACAAGATATTCGAAAAATTCTCACAAGCTGATACCACTACCACACGAAAATACGGCGGCAGCGGTCTTGGTCTCACCATAACCAAGCAACTGGTGGAGATGATGAGCGGCACCATCGCCGTTGAAAGCACGCTGGGCAAAGGCAGTATATTCACGGCACGCATACCGTTTGCGCTTGCCGATATCACAGAAAATACGAAAACCACGCCGGAAATGCTGACAGAAAAAACCGGATGCCTGCCTTTGGCAGATGTGCGTTTGCTGGTGGCCGAAGATCATTTACTCAATAAGGCATTTATGAAGCTACTGCTGCCCTCCATCGGCATCCACCACTTCACCATTGTTGATACCGGCACGCAGGCAGTGGAAATAGCGACTAAAGGTGAGGTTAATATGGTGTTCATGGATTGCCATATGCCGGAAATGAATGGTTATGACGCCGCCAAAGCCATTCGGGAAGCAGAAAAAGTCACGCTGCGGCATATACCGATTATCGCCATGACCGCCAACGCGATGCCAGGTGAGCGAGAGCGTTGTTTAGAATCCGGCATGGATGAATATATCAGCAAACCAATCGACAAAAATAAACTGATCACCATTATCTCAAAATGGGTTTGCACGATAGAAAAAGCGACAATTGCCACGCTACCAGAAGATAAACCTCAGGAACAGCTGCTGGATATGAGCATACTACGCACCTATTCAAAGGGCGATAAAGCGGTAGATCATGAATTCGCTACGGTTTTCGTCGTAGAAAGTAAAAAACATATCGGCAGGCTTTCCGCAGCATGTATAGATGGCATATCGCAGGAATGGAAAGAAGCAGCTCATCTTCTAAAAGGCGGCGCGGCAACGATTGGAGCTATGCAAATGCGTGCCATTTGTGCCGAGGCGCAGGAAATGCTGGAGGCTTCGGCAATATCGCGACGCGCTATGTTTGAGCGTATCCAGTATGCTTTTGAAAACGTCATGGCCTTACTTAAAAAAGAAGGATTATTGGATTAATTATAGGAATGAAATATGCGAGGAAAAAATAAAAAAAATATCGTCATGGTGGTAGATGATGACCTGTTCATCAACAAAGTCATCAGCGTCGGACTTAAGGATTTGGCGGAAATTGTTGTGGTGAAGGATGGAAGCGAGGTACTTAGTAAATATAAGGAACATACACCAGATATGGTGCTTTTAGATATACATTTGCCCAATATTTCAGGTTTGGAACTTCTGAACAAGCTTCTGGAATTCGACCCGCAAGCCTATATAATTATGCTAAGTGCCGATAGCAGCAAAGACAACGTGCTGCAAACTAAATTCAAAGGCGCTAAAGGCTTCCTGGCCAAGCCATTTCCCGTTGAGCGTGTTATTGAGTATTATAACCAGTCCCCAACAGTAAAATTCATGGATTGCTAAGGCATTTCGACGATTGCCCTTCCCTGCCCTTCTTTAGAGATTGATAGCTGAGCTTATTTACTGACTCGGAGGTTGGCGAGGGAGTCTCCTATTGCTTTGAAGGCCAGTTGCAATGTTGCGTTGTCTGGCGAGGCAAAATAGAAGCTTGATTGTGTTGCACAGTTTCTGAGCATTGTCTGGCTGGAGCTGCTTATTGAGCCAAAGGAGATGGTATAGACGATTATATTATTATTTTTCATCGAAGTGCATACCTGGCCAAGCCTTGTATCAAGCCGTGATTCCGCTGTTGACTGATTAGTAGTGCCGAGCTTGCCGTTGGAGAGATACCAATATGCGCCACGACTGCCGTTATCAATAGTGTTATCACCGTCAGTCATGATAATTACCGCCTTGTTCATTTTTGGCGTATTATAATCAAGAGGCAGCTCATCTGTATTCATTTCACCTCCCCACAAACCACGCCAGCGCGGTGAGATCATCCGCCAACCCCAGACTGCGCCAAGGCCAATATGTGTATTGCCACGCGCCTGCATGTCATCTATTCCGTCAAGGATGGTGGTTTTGCTGGCGGTCATCGGCGTTACTGTTTGTGGACAATATTTATTAGGGCCTTTGCTTGAGCCAATTCCTGAACGAAGGCTGCCGCCGCTGGTCAGCCAGTCATTATTACTGTCATCCGGCCAGTAATATTGTGGAAATGTTGCCACTGAAGGCGGATCGTCGGTTACGTCGCGGTTGCTGGTTTCACGCGCATCAACACAACCTGCCCAGGCAACACCATGCCAATTGAAGCTATTGCTGGCAAGCCAGCTGGTTCGTGATGAGCCGACATTGACTGCTTGCGAGAATGGCACAAGTCCAATCCATAAATTTTCCACTGTTTCATTATCGCCATATAAAATATCAACCAGACTATTAGCAGCAGTTTTCAGGTTAGTTAATTTTGTGCCGCTCATTGAGCCGGTATTGTCGAGAACCATAACCAGCTCAAGGCCGGAATTAGCGCGAGTTATTTCGGAAGTGGCCGAGACGGTTATAGTATCAACGCCAAGAACGCGCATGAAAGTTGTTTGCATTTCGGCGCTGGCGCTAAGAGTGAAGACTGTGTTGTCTTCATTTGGTGTAATGTGTAACTCGGTTATTTCTGAATTAAGATAATTGCCGAAATTGACATCTAAATATTTTGCTGCCTCGCTATCAAGATCAATGGTGTTGACTGTTGCTCCGGCGGCAAGTCCTGCTGCATCCAGTGAGCTGGAAAGCTTGGCTTTTACCAGCTCCGCACGTCCGGTATCAACTGCCGCGCCGGTTGAGCCGACTAAAGTTGCAACGACCACGCCGATAACCGGAATTACTGAACCTTCTTTAGAAAGAAGTAATTGCGCTATTTTTGATTTTGCGGTTGTCATAACGCCCCCTCTGATCATAAATGATCAGCTATAATTCGCTCAGGTTGGTGGAGTGGTAAGCGCTCCTAACCTTGGTTTGAAGATGTTTACTTTGTATAAGACGCTGCTTTCGATAATGTCGTTATCACTGTCGCTTATCAGCGGTTGATAAAGATAAAAGACTTCGGAAATTATAACATTCTCTGAAGCGTTGAGAGTGAAGTTCCCCGGCAGGCTGGCTACTTCGCCGACATTGCCGATATTGCTTTCCTGTTCAAGCGTGCCGCCGCCGCTATATTGCCACATGACTGTTGCCGCGCCGCTGCCTGTTCTGGCCACGGAAGTTATAAACACCACGCCATTTGGCGGAAACTCGAACGGCTCCATGATTGTTGAAGCGGCAAGAAGTGTTTGATCAAGTCCGGCAATGGTGGCGCTGTCTTCCTGGCTGGTTACGTCGGCGATAGTGTAAGAAATTTTTTCCAGCTTGAGATGTGTTGAAACATAGCGGCTAAGCTCTGCGCCTCCTAACATCAGCAACATTAACATCGGCAAAGCGATTGCCAGCTCCGTCGCCGCCACACCGCGCCGGCAACGCACTAATTGCAATGCCGGCAATAAGGTTTTTGTGAAGATACCACGCACCAGACGCCGCATCATCCGCGCTATATATAATCTCAGTACAATGTAAAAAAGACTCTGCATCATCGCCTCTTTTAACAATCTGTTTCAAATAACCATCTTCAAATAACCATCTTCAAATAACCATCTTCAAATAACCATCTCCAGATAACCATCTAAATTTAAAAAGGTTCGTTTTTTACTACAGTTCGCGCAGTGAGAAGAAAAACGCCATCATCGCCGATCATGCTGTCCATTAATGGCGTAAATAGCGGCCATGGATATGTGACCGTGTAGACAACTATTTGTCCGGCATCACCTTCTCCGGCCTCGCCCATATCAGTATCATATTGACCATTGCCATTGGCGTCAGTGTAGTTTTCGCCACTGTCACGCTGGCCGTTGCCGTTGGCATCAATAAATGGTTCCGGCTGTCCGATATCGCCAAACTGATTGTAAGACTGGCTTTCAATTGAAATCTGAGTGGTGTCCATTAAACCAACTGTTGTATCGTTTAAAGCTTCTATTATTGTTTCCTCGCGGGACATTCCTTCTTCGGAATATCCGGTTTTTCCAAGGCGCGAGGCAACGAAGGTTGCACTTTCCATTAAATTCTGCGCCAGCATCATCATCGAAGTTTCAACAATGCCAATGG
>CAZFJN010000006.1:48885-50990 GCA_964519595.1 uncultured Rickettsiales bacterium | reverse complement strand
AAACTTGCTTAAAAGAAGCTGGTTATCACGACTATGGCGGTGATTGGTATTATCTTGATAGCTCTTGGGGAGGTTGTCTTATAATGTTGAGATTTTTTATTTGGTTACTCAGCAAATCATCTAATCCGCGACGAGTTGGCGTTTCTTGCTGTTAGTTCGGTTGTTCCCCGGTCGCTGGTTTTTGCTTGTCGATTTCATCGGATATATTTTTTACAAGCTCTTCTATTAAATCTTGCACTCCTTCGGGCAGATGAGGCTCACTATTTTCCTGTTTTGGCGGTTGCTCGGTCATTTTTTATCTTTTGTAGGCGTTTTTAAGCGCCGAGAACTTTACTACTTTCAGATGTTACAGTTGGAGTATTAGAACGATGAGCAACAAAATCATGAGAATAGGCTAGTTCTTTCATTAACACATTATTTTCATGTTCCAATTTAGCTGTTTCTATATTTGCTTCTTTCACTCCTTTTAAAGTGTGTGCAATACGCTTTGCTTCTCTGCGCGATATTTCATTATCTGCGGCCATTCCGGCGGCCAGCAGGCGTGTTTTAGTAATGCCGTCTTCGTCGCCTAATATTTCAAAGGCTTTGGTTGGGCTAGTGCCGTGCAACTGGAGAGTGTCACTGCCTTCACGTCCTGGCTTTGGTCCTGAAAAATTAACATTTAATCTTTCAATGCCGGCAAGTAAAATAGGCTTATCAAATTCTCCGTATGCCATTAATTTTACATTAGAACCAGCCGGCAGGCCAGACAGATCAATAATGCCGGAATCATTTATCTTTATTTCCTCTTCCTTCTTCTTGCCCTCTTGATTGTCTTTTATAAATCCTCTATTCAGCACAGCTACTCGTTTTCCCTCCTCATTGGTACGAACACGAATAATAATATCGCCACTACCAGCAACTCCTGCAATTTTATCTTCTTCAATTCTTTGAGGTGCTGTGTTAGGTGAGAATCCATCACCATTTCTAATTTTATCCATAAATTCATTGGCGGTTGCAGAAACACTTGCATCTGCCAGAGTGACAATTGCTTTGGCACGCATATTATCAGGCACTTCGTGCAGAATCTTGTCTGTATAATGCTCAGTAAAACTCTTTATTTTGTCTGCATCTGCTCCTGTCATTTCGTTGTTGTTTTTAATTTCTTCTACCTTGCTGTTGTGCCTAATTTTCTCGTTCAATAATTCACCATTAATCGCCGCAAGACCTTGATTGATTTTTTCTTCCTGTTCGCGTTTTTTGCTTAGTTTTTCTTGTTCTTGCATTATGGCTGCATTTTTATCAGCCAGGTTTTTTCTGGCTTCTTTTAATTCTTCTTCGGAAGCTGCTAGTATTGTTTTTAGACGTTTTTCTTCATTCTTACGTTTTTCTTCTTCTTTTGGTGCAGGAAGTTCTTTTAAAGCTTCCACTTTTGCTTTATCGTCCTGATATTCTTTTTCCGCTTTTCTAAGTGATTCCAGTAATTTTTCTTGATCCTTTTTGCTGCCTTGTATTCTTTTTTCTATATTTAAAACATCTTGCTTAATTTGTTCATGCTCTTCTTCAAGGCGCACTCTTTCTGCGCTGGTTCTATTCTCTATTTCAATCATGTTTTTACGATGTAAATCATCCTCTTCTGTTACAACCTTTATCTTTTTTGCCTTTTTTGCCTTATCTAAGGCAGCATCAATCTCTTGTTCAGCAGTTGGCTCTTCAGCTTGTTGTTTGGCTTTTTTCTGGCTTTTAGTGTTTTGTGCAGCGCCTAACAAGCTTCCTAATGATGAAAGTATTGTAGTAATTACAGTTTGTTGTTGTTCAGATTCAGCCATAACGATGCCTTTTGGTGACTTTTTGGTTATTAATTAATTTGATCTATCGTATATAACACCTCTCTAATCATTTCTGCCGTATTTGGCTCTTCAGCTTGTTTTTTTGTTTCTTTTGGTTTTTCAGTTTTTTGCTCAGCTTTGAACCAACTTACTACTGTTGAAAACAATGAAGGAGCTTCAGTTTTTTGTTTTACAGATTCAGCCATAACGATGCCTTTTTGTGACTTTTTGTTTATTTATGGTTTTAGTTTAGCATATCTGGTCTTTTTGTTATGTTACAATTCTGTGAATATTGTT
>CAZFJN010000006.1:46606-48785 GCA_964519595.1 uncultured Rickettsiales bacterium | reverse complement strand
TTGTGGTTATTTTTTGTTATTTTACAGTTTGTTTTACAGTTTTCTTCCTTTTAGCTGGTAGACGTAGGAGATGATTTTGGCTACGGCTTCGTAATGTGCGAGGGGGATTTCCTGTTCCAGCTCGGTTGAGGCGAACAGTGCGCGGGCAAGGGGCGGGTTTTGGATGACGGCGACGTCGTTTTCCTCGGCAATTTCTTTTATTTTCAATGCGATAAGGTCTTGGCCTTTAGCGACGACTATTGGCGCTTTATGTTCTTTCGGGCGGTAGCTTAGGGCTACGGCGAAATGTGTCGGATTAGTTATTACCACGTCTGATTTTGCCACTTCCGACATCATGCGCTGGCGGGCTTTTTCCTGACGCAGCGCGCGCAGGCGTTGTTTTATGACTGGATCGCCTTCGCTTTGTTTATATTCGTCTTTTATTTCCTGTTTGGTCATGCGCAGGGATTTTGTATATTGGAAACGCTGATAAAGCAGGTCAAAAAGGGCGATAAAAAACATGGCGATTGCTACGCCGATAGTGAGTTTAGTAGCCAGCAGGGCAATGAACAGCAGCATTGCTTCCGCTGAATCATTGGGCAATTGCTGGACATGAGTAAGTTGCGGATATACGGCCATGAAGGCAACGATAGCAACGATGCTTATTTTGATCAGATTTTTGATGAATTCAACCACTGTTCGCATGGAAAACAGGCGTTTAAAGCCGGCCAATGGTGATATTTTGGATAATTTAGGCGAAACGCTTTCCCAGGAGATAATCAGGCCGTTTTGCAGAACTCCGGCGGCGAGGGCAACAAGCAATGAACCAAGCAACGGAACAATGATAATTGCCACAGATTGAACGGCGATATCTTTGAACATTATGCCAACGCCAACACCGTCAACGGCGATTGAATCTGCTCCGGCGATAAAGCTGATTAACAGATTGCGCGAGGAGCTTAATATTGCTGAGGCGTGCCAGGCGACAATCAGCGCCAGTAATAGTAGCATCAGGAAGCTGCCGATTTCGCGCGAGAATGGCACATTACCTTTTTCAACCGCATCCTGCAATTTTCGGGATGTTGGTTCTTCGGTTTTCTGTTCCTGATCCTGATCGTCGCCTTCTGCCATAAGCTACTGGCCAGTCAGTTGCGTTATGTTGCTTTGGAAATATTCCATATACCAGATCATCATGGCATTAAAAACCGTAAAGAGCAGGAAGAAACTAAGCAGTAATTGCGGTGGAACGAGAATGAAGAAAACCTGAAGATTAGGCATCAGGCGGGCGATTATGCCGGCAGCGAGATATAATATAATGCCAATGGCGATATGTGGCGCGGCAAGTTGCAAAGCCATAAGGAAAGAGGCGTTCATTACGCGGACGACTTGCATATTCATGCCTTCGATAGCTGGAAAAATTCCGACATGAAAAAGCTGGTAACTGTCAACTATTGCGCCAAGCATAAGATGGTGCATGTCAGTTACAAAAAGCAGAGTAAGAGCGGTAATTCCCAGAAGATTGCCGAGGCTGCTGCCCTGACCGCCGGAGAGAGTTACGTCTTGTACTAAAGCGGAGGCGAGGCTTGATTGATAAGCTATTATCATTCCGGCAGTGCTGATTGTGGCAATTAACATGCGCGTTATGACGCCAAGGAAAATTCCTATGATTATTTCGCCAATAACCATCTTTAAAAGCGTTGGAACATTATCAGGAGGAGCTGGAAAATCGCCAAGAGCAGGAACTAAAACAAGAGCAAACATTGCCGCCAACAGCAGGCGAACGCGCGCGCTGATATATGATTCGCCAAATCCTGGCAACAGCATGATCGCGCTGCCGACACGGCATAAAATAAGCAGGAAGGAGAATATCTCCGTTAGCATGAAATCATTGATGGTCATTGAGCGTCATTCAATATGAACTATTCGATCATTGAGCTTATGCGTAAAATCAGTTAGATGACGAAGCATGAAAGGCATTGACAAACCAAGCACCAGCAGCATGGCAAGCATTTTAGGAACAAAGGTAAGAGTTGATTCCTGAATCTGAGTGAGAGCCTGAAAAAGCGAAATTATAAGGCCGACAACCAGCGATGCCACCATTGCCGGCGCGGCAGTGACAATAAGCAGATAAATAGCCTCGCGGCCAATATCTATTACTTCTGCTGATTCCATTTTTATAAACTTGTTGGTTAAGAGGTTG
>CAZFJN010000006.1:43511-46506 GCA_964519595.1 uncultured Rickettsiales bacterium | reverse complement strand
TGCCTTGTCATCCGAAGCCTTGGCATATTATGATGGTAAAAGTAATTGTTTCATCTTGCTTACTTAACCAGAAACCAGCAACCAACAACTAGCAACCCCTTACTTAACTAGCAACCTCTTAATTTACCATCAACCAATAGCTAAATCGGCATTCTAATAATATCCTGATAAGCTGATATAGCGCGGTCGCGGATTGTGACTATGGTATTAAGAGCAAGCTCGGCATTGGCAATTGCGGTTACCAGATCAGTTATATTGCCAGTTCCGGTTATTGCGCCAAGCTTGGCGCTTTCGGCCATGTGCTGTGAGCTTACCACATCATCAAACTGCGCTTCCAGCAGCTTGGAAAAGCTTGCTCCTTCTGCCTGATTGTCCATATCCGGCTGTTCGGATTTACCGGAAGCCAGCTTGAGTTGATTATTATAAGCATTTAAGCCGGAAAGCATGTTTGTCATATATTTTCCATCTGGTTTTTAATTTATATTTTTGTGCTTTTATTTCTTGCTGTAATTTTTGTGATAAAAATCTATCTCAGTAAATCAAGTGTTCTTGCCATCATTGCTTTTGAAACTTCGACAACGCCAAGATTAGCTTCATAACTGCGCCGCGCCTCGCGCATATCAACTGTTTCAACTATGGTATTCACATTAGGATACAGAACATAGCCTTGTTCATTAGCTGCCGGATGATATGGCTCATATTTCTGAACAAAAGGTGAAGGATCAGTAGTTCTTCTGGCAACTTTTACCGTTTCAATGCCTAATTCCTTATCAAGCACATTCTGAAAAACCACCATCTTGCGGCGATAAGGAGCATCTCCAGGCATTCTGCCAGTTGAATCAGCATTGGCGATATTTTCCGCAACAGCGCGCAGACGTTCACTTTGCGCGGTCATTCCAGCAGCGGCTATTTTCAATGAATCGTTTATTTGCATATATTTGGTTTCCTGTTTTACAATTTGGTTGCTGGTTTGTTAAGTAAGTGGTTGCTGGTTGCTAGTTGCTGGTTAAGCAAGGTGGTGCATAGTGCATGGTTAATGGTGCATGGTTAAGCAAGCAAGATGCAACTACTCCTTCTTACCATCATCCTACGCCAAGGCTTCGGATGACAAGGCAACCAACAACCCCTTACTTAACCAACCAGCAACCCCTTAACTAAGCTCCTCCCGCTTTGCCAAGTGCTATTCTGAACATTTCTATGGTTTTACGATATATTCCTAACATTTTCTGATATTCAGCCTGATTTTCCGCAACGCGCATTACCTCTTCTTCAATCACAACATTATTGCCAATTGGATTAAGCTCATAAGTATTTTCCCGCATGGAAACATTCGCGCCGCCGCCATTGCCAAGTCCGGTTTTTATATGTTTAGAATCAGTTGTAACTAAAGATTGCGCCATGCCGCGATGTTTAATCATTTCCGCGAAATCAGGCGCTTTAATTTCCCGCGCCAGATAGCCGGGCGTATCAGAATTAGCGACATTCTGCGCCAGAACCGCCTGTTGCGCGGAATGATAATCCATTTTCTGTTTCATCAATTGGAAAAGTGGTATCTGGCCAAAATCCATAAAATAAAACCCTGATTTCCTAGCTATTTTATATTTCTGCAATATAGGCAATATTTTCCTACATTACCATTATCAACAAATAAAATCCAGAGAAATTTATCAAAATTTATAAAAAATTCACTGTTGATAAGTTAATCAGTTTCTGATTATTGTTTCTGGTTATTGCCTCTGGTTATTGCTTGTCATTATTCTGACGTGCAGAGCCTTCTTACCGTGTCATTAATCGCCTTATATTCAATATTTACATATTTAATGTTCAGCTATTCAGTGTTTATCTATTCAGTATTTATCTATTCAGTATTTATCTATTCAGTATTTATCTATTCAGTGTTTATCTATTCAATATTTATGTATTCAATATTTATGCCATTTTAGCAGGAAGCTAAGAAAACATGCTTTATTTAACCAGAAAAATCGGCGAATCAATTATCATCAATAATGATATTGAAATGACGGTTGTCGAGGTGCGCGGTAAATCAGTAAAGCTCGGTTTTGTCTTTCCAAAAGAAGCAAGCATATTGCGTAAGGAATTATATGAAAAAATCATGCAGCAGAATATAGAAGCTGCCGGAGCTGGCGATGCTGATTTTTCTGATGTTGATTTTGATCTGCAAGGACTTGGCGTAAAGCCTGATAATACTGAGCATTAAAAGCGGCATTAAAAAGCGCTGTATTAAATTCTGTATTAAATTTTAGATTAGATGCTACAATTTTGCACATGGTTGAAGAAACAAAAGCAATAGTCGATCGCAATAAGCTCGCCGTGGCATTGAAATATGAGCGCGACAAAGATTCCGCGCCAATTCTTTCCGCCAAAGGTAAAGGCTATATGGCGCAGCAAATTATAGAGCTGGCCAGGAATTATAATATTGAAATACGCGAAGATCGCGATCTGGCTCAGATGCTGGAAAAAATTGATATAGATTCGCCAATTCCGCTGGAAGCTTACGCAGCAGTTGCAGAAATTCTTGCTTATGTATATCGTGCGAATTCAAATTCTGCGTAAAAAAGATAAAATACGCAAAGCAAATAAAATAAGCAAAACAGATAAAACAAAATAACTACCAGAAAATGTCTGATATAAAAAACCATCAATCTTGCGAGAAAATAGCCGGAAAATTCTCCGCGCTGGAAGAGTTTATTGCCAGATGCTCAGCGGCGCTTAAAGACGATGCAGATATGGAAACACTCGATATGCGCGGAATGGAAAATTCAGTTGCTGATCTTTGCAACAGCATAGCTTCTCTTGCTCCTAATGAACGTAATTCATATACAGAAAGATTGCGCGATTTATTGGCAAATCTTTCAGCATTCGGAATTGAAATGGAAAAGAAAATTGGCATGATAAAAGATATTCCTGTTTTCCACAAAGCCAGCGTAGCTTACAAAACCGCTGACAGTAGAGATAATTTTGGCAAGCGTGAAAA
>CAZFJN010000006.1:30443-43411 GCA_964519595.1 uncultured Rickettsiales bacterium | reverse complement strand
ATAATAAGTTCTGAATAATAAGAATTAGTACGAAATAATTAGAAATAATTAGAAATAAATGAGCAATAAAAAATGAGCAATAAATAAGCAATAAATAAACTACAACAAATAGATACAAGAATCGTTATAGATACAAGAATCGTCAGTAATAGAAAATCTCAAAGCACACCACCATGGAAGAAATAAATATATTGCGAATTGTTCTTTCCTTTGCTCTTGTTTTAGGGCTTATCGGAATTATGGCAGCCGGACTTCGCTGGTGGATTCGTAAAAATCCTTCGTGGATTTCTGCCGGCAAAGCAGAGGGCCGCTTGCAAATAGTTGAAAGCCGAATGCTTGATGCGCGGCGGCGATTGGCTTTGATAAAATGCGATGAGCAGGAATATCTGTTGCTGCTTGCGCCTGATCGTGAAATGGTTATTGAAAAAATTACCAGTAAAATTACTACTAAAAATTACTACTAAAATTACCACTGAAAATCCAAATGCGTAATTATTTAAATAGATTCCTGATTATCTTTGCCGCGTTGATATTGTTTTACGCGCCGGATTCATTCGCGCAGTCGCTTAATCTTGACCTTGGCAATACTGAAGCCGGAAGCGCCGCCGGCCGCCTGATCCAGCTGGTCGTGCTGGTTACTGTGCTAAGCCTTGCTCCTTCAATATTAGTTATGATGACTTCCTTCATGCGAATCATCATTGTTTTCTCAATATTACGCAGCGCCCTCGGCCTGCAACAAACTCCGCCAAATCAGGTTCTGATCTCTCTGGCTCTGTTTATGACTTTTTTCATAATGGCGCCGGCTTTTGAAAAATCCTACGATACAGGAATAAAGCCATTGCTCGAAGAGAAAATTGATGAAAAAGAAGCTCTGCCGCTAATCGGCGCGCCTTTTCATGAATTCATGCTCGCTCATGTCCGCGCCAAAGATCTGAAACTGTTTGTCGAAATGTCGCCTGGCCTTAAAATTGAAAAAGCTGAAGACACTCCTTACCGCGTACTTATTCCCGGCTTCATGATCAGCGAATTAAAACGCGCTTTTGAAATTGGCTTCCTTATTTTTATCCCTTTTCTGGTTATTGATATGCTGGTTGCCTCAATTCTAATGGCAATGGGAATGATGATGTTGCCGCCGGTTATGATCTCACTGCCTTTTAAAATCATTTTCTTTGTATTGATAGATGGTTGGTATATGCTTTGCGGCAGTTTAATTAAAAGCTTCGGAACAGTTTGATGCTTTACGAAAAAAATATTTCCTCGCCGCTTGGAAAATTGCGCCTTGTCGTTTCCGATTACGGCTTGCGCTATCTCGGCTTTGATAATGATTCCGGCCGCCATCCGGCGCTGGAAGGAGAAATAGAACATTGCGCTGACCATAAAATATTGCACAGAGCAGAAGAACAGCTTGCGGAATATTTTACCGGAAAACGCCGTGAGTTTAACTTGCCATTAGAGCTTAAAGGCACTGTCTTCCAAATCAAATCCTGGCGCGAGCTACAGCGCATTCCCTACGGACAAACCATATCCTACGGCAAACAGGC
Source organism: uncultured Rickettsiales bacterium (assembly GCA_964519595.1). Classification (GTDB taxonomy): domain Bacteria; phylum Pseudomonadota; class Alphaproteobacteria; order Rickettsiales; family SXRF01; genus JANRKF01. The sequence continues at coordinate 41,870 of CAZFJN010000006.1, read as the reverse complement.
CGCCGCATTAGGCGATTCGCGCAAAGCCAGAGCCGTCGGCATGGCCAATAATCGCAACCCTCTGGCCATTATAATCCCCTGCCACCGCGTAATCGGCAGCGGCGGATTATTAACTGGCTATAGCGGCGGCCTAAATCGTAAGGAATATTTGTTGAATCTTGAGCAAAATGTTCTACATCAGGGATCAGGAATCAAGGATCAGGGATCAGGAATCAGGGATCAGAGATCAAGCAACATAGAGAGACTATATCATCATGCCTAAAATGACTTTCATACATACAGACGGAACAGAAAAAACCGTTGATGCTCCACTTGGCATTTCCGTTCTGGAAATTGCTCATAAAAATTCTATTTCTCTCGAAGGCGCTTGTGAAGGCTCGCTGGCTTGCTCAACCTGCCACGTAATTGTTGATAAAGAATGGTACGGCAAACTTAAAAATGCCAGCGAAGAGGAAGAAGACATGCTCGATCTTGCCTTCGGACTTACACATACTTCGCGCCTTGGCTGTCAGATTATGATGAGCGAAGAGCTGGACGGTTTAAAAGTTTCCCTCCCTGCCGCCACGCGCAATATGCAAGTTGATAAAAAATAACAATAACCAGATAGCTGACAAATATGCGAATAGGAATTTATCCGGGAACTTTTGATCCTGTTACAGTCGGACATATGGACATTATACGCCGCGCTCTTTCCGTGGTTGATCGCCTTATTATCGGAGTTGCGCTTGATACCGGCAAAGATCCGCTGTTTGATCTGAAAACTCGCGGCCTGCTGGTAGAACAGGAAATTAAAACCATCGGCGCTGATTCGGCGCGTGTTTCAGTTAAAACATTTTCCGGATTGCTGGTAAATTTCGCCGAGGAAAACAAAGCCAACATAATAATCCGCGGCATTCGCGCCGTGTCAGATTTTGAATATGAATTCCAAATGGCCTGCATGAATGCACGGCTTAAAAAAGATATTGAAACCGTATTCCTAACCGCCTCGGAAGATACACATTTCATCTCATCACGCTTCGTAAAACAAATCGCCCGCTTAGGAGGAGAAGTAACCAGCTTCGTCTCCCCAAAAATAGCAAAACACCTAAAAAAACACTTCCAAGACAACTGATCTGTAAGTTCTTATAACATTTTGCGATATATTGACTGCAAAATGGTACAAGAAAATAAATCAACTACCTGCATTGCTGTCATCATTACGATCTGGTGCTGGCAACCTTTGCCTATTATCCGATCCACCAATAGAAATACCACCAGATTTCTGTGCTATCTTTAAACGACTAAGCACCTCTCGAAGCTTATCCTGCCGTTCTTTGTCATTCGTCACCTTACCTGCGCCTTGTATTTCAGCACCAAAATCGGCTAAATTTCTAATTTTTGTCGTTACCTCGATTAATGTAGGTAATAAGTCTGCAACATCCTGAAGCTGCTCCTTTACAAATTGCTGTTTATCTTGATCATATGCAAACAATTCTTCCAAAATTTCTCTACGTTGATTCTTAAGCAAATTAATTTCATTATTATTAGCACTCTCTAACTCTAAACTTAATTTGCCGTGAATACTATAATATTCAATGTTGTCACCAGATATCTGCCTTGCAAAAGATTGTATACGATCATTATATTCTAAAATCATTAAAGTATAATCTTCAAGTTGTTCAGTACCATTAATATTTGGATAAGGTGGCAGTTTTTCACCAAGTGCTGCAGCAATGCTACCATCATTTAGCTTTTTTCTTACTTCCTCTGATGAGATAGCCGAATCCTCACCTTCTTTAAGAAGAATGCGGTTGGCAATAGCTGTAGCTTGGTCTTTATGCTTTTTAAATTTGGAGTTTAAACCATCACTTATAGTTTTCAGAACAGTATTAATTTGTTTTTCTTTCAATCCGTACTCTTCAGCCTGTTGGTGACTTAAAACAAAATCACCACTAATCTTAGCGTCAACACTAGTTAATTGATCTGTTAGCGCCCGTAACTTATTCTTATCATCTTCAGTTCTCTGTTGGTTCAGCATGTTTTCTATCGTTGCAAGGCTATCTTGTACACGAGACTGAAGTTCGATAAGTTCATCACGCTGTCTTTCATACCTAGTTACTTGAACTGCAGGGTCAATTTTTAGATCACTTTCCTGTGATTGGAACCCAAGATAATATGCAAAATTAAGCAAAGATGACACCACGCCTGAGCTAATAAAATCATGATTCCCGTTTTTGGACCATCCATCTAGATTGTACTTATCAAAAGATTCTGAAAGTTTTCTCAAGATTCCATGCAAGGATTGAATATTGTTCCTTGTTTTTGGTGTCATTACCTCACCAAGAGCATTGAAGAGATTGTCCCTAGCTCTAGCAATATGGCTACGCTCTCCTGCCGTCAAGACTTCATTAACATTGGTAATCCTGGGGATTGGCTTGTAAGGCAAATCCTCTGCTGCTGCTTGAACCGCATCTTCTGGAAGATCAGGTAAATCACCATCAACGCTACCTCCTTTAGAATTTACCATAATCAAAACCTCCTTGAGAAAATTATCCGATAAATCTTGATATATAAGCATAAATATGATTTAATTAACGAATACTTAATAAATAACATATTATTTTAAGCATTGTCAACCAAAATGAATAATAAAAAAACATTTTACGAGGTTCTTGGTTTAACATCTTCCGCTTCAACGGAAGAGATTCGTAAAGCCTATAGACAACTATCAGGACGATATCACCCAGATAATCAGCAATCCGCTGATGAACAAAAATTTATAGAAGTTCAAAACGCTTATGATACATTAAGCGATCAGGTTAAGAAAGATGCTTACGATAAGGAATTGTCAAAATTAAGCAAACTGGAAGATATATCAGATACGTCCGCTTGGTATATGGGAAGTGTAATGTTCTATAGTACTAATCGGGCAAGCGCGGAAAGTGTTATAACAGAAGCCTTGCAGGGCAATAGCGATATGGGAATCACTAACGTAAGATTGGGTAAAGGTAATGATGGAAAATGTTTACAGATTACATGTTTGTTTGATAATATGTCAGAAGGTTTTAAAAAATCACATCAGGATTTCAGGGCTGCCCTAGAAGGGCTAGGTATAAAATCTACAAAATCTGAGTTGTCAGTTGCTCAAAGAGCAGCAAATTATCTCCAGAGGGTAGCTATCGGTACAAAAAATGACAAGACAAGTAGACAAAAAACTAAAGATTCTCTTCAATGTATTATAGGAAGTGAATATTTTCCAGGGCAAGACATTGAGAAGGTTAATTTAGATAGCATTACTGATACTAGAGACGATGTAGCGGCACAAATGGCATTTGACGCTTTCTATGAATTGGTAAGGGACAAATTCCCTAATGTTCAGAACCCATTACAGAAACTGATAGACTCATATCACAAGCTTTCACCTCTTGACCCATTAAGAGAATATAAAATGCCGCCTTCTGGTGGACAGATAATATTTACTATACCAAATAATGAACATACAAACTTGATTGCATCTATAGATTCTGCACTTTGCAATACATCCAATCCTACTTATAAGCAACCAGCAGGTTTTGTCTTATTAGCAGGTTTATTATTAGGAGCTTATAATTATTCGCCTATTATAACCAGAAATAATTCTGGTGATATGGTTAATAATCAAAATGCATACAGAGCAGCACAAGATTTATTAAGATCTTGCGCTAAATGGGAAGCTGTTTCTCCGTGCGATGGAAATGCTTGTTATCCAGCACTTAATGTAGCAGAAACCGTACTTCCAGTAGAATATTCTAGACACCCAATATTTTGTGATAATAAAAGAGAATTGTTATCGATATGCCTGTCCTATCTGCACAACTCAAAAAGAATACTAGATCGTAAAACTTTTATGCAAACAAATCCTGCAAAAGGGTTTGATAAGAAAGACTCAGGCAAAATTGCAATTACTGATTTTCGATTATTTAATGAGCTAAATAGAGAGGGTGTAATCAACGAGCAACTTGATGGTTTAGTTTTTGGTCATATTGAGAAAATACAACGCCCCAAAAAAGGAGGAAGAAGCAAAACAAGTGAGGGTAATACTCCTCCAGAACCAGATGGCAATTCTTAATATTTATATAGCTGATAGCATTTCAATCAATATATCGCAAAATTGTAAAATAACGTCGATATTTATACGATCTGATATTTATATTTTTTCTTATATTCTTTCTTATGTTGTTTCTTATGTCGTTTCTTATTGACTTTAGCCAGTTGTATAAGCAAAATTCCCCACTTTCCTGCGGCGGGTGTAGCTCAGTTGGTTAGAGCGCCAGATTGTGATTCTGGATGTCGGGGGTTCGAATCCCCTCACTCGCCCCATTTCACAAGGGTCTATACCGAAGACATAGGTTACATATTATACCGGAGACATAGGTTACACAATTACGGCATGAGGAGGTATCCATATGCCGTGGAAAGTGTGTCAACCTATGGACGAGAGAATAAAATTTATTGGTCGTTATTTAAGTGGTGAGAAGATTGCGCCATTATGCCGAGAGTTTGGCATATCGCGTAAGACAGGTCACAAGATCATTGAACGTTGGTCTATTCTTGTCACATAGTATACGTTTTATTCTTGAGACATCGTATACAGGTGATTGTTAAAGTTTTTATTTTATAGTTTTTATTTTCTTTGGTTTTTTTTGTTTTTTTTGTTTTTCTATTTCTATTTTTCTATTGCTTTTTCTTTTTATCGTTTTCTTTTTCTCTTTTTCTTTGTTTTATTACTAGTTGGCGGTAGGCTTCCAGGTCTTCTTCGTATGGTTTGCAGCTTCCTTCCTGGACAATCCACAGGCGGTCGGCGACGCATTCGACGAGGTGCGGATCATGGCTTACCAGGATTACTGCGCCGTTATAATTATTCAGCGCCTGAATCAGCGCTTCTCTTGCTTCAATATCGAGGTGGTTGGTTGGTTCATCAAGCAGCAGCAGATGCGGCGCGTCAAAGCTTATAAAACAGAATAGCAGCCTTGCTTTCTCGCCGCCGGAAAGCTCGCCGACTTTAGTATCAGCCTTGAATTTATCGAAGCCGAATTTGGAAAGGCTGGCGCGGATTTTTGTTTCCGGTGCAGTTTTCATTGCCCGGCGCATTATCTCGAAAGGAGTGGCTTCGACATCTAATTCCTCAGTTTGAAATTGCGCGAAATAGCCAACGCGTAATTTGCCGGATTTATGTATCGCGCCGCTTAGTGGCTTCAACCTTCCGGAAATCAGCTTCATCAAAGTTGATTTGCCGTTGCCGTTTGCGCCAAGAAGGGCAATGCGATCATCAGCATCAATGCGTAAATTCAGTTTTTTAAGTACCGGCTTATCGGCGCTATAGCCGCCATTTACCGCTTCCAGCACCATCATCGGCGATTTTTCTTCCTCAGGCTGAGGAAAAGAAAATGCACTAACGCGATCGGCGATCACCGCATCAACAATGTCCATTTTTTCGATCATCTTGAGGCGGCTTTGCGCCTGCCTTGCTTTGCTGGCTTTGGCTTTGAAACGTTCCACGAATTTCATCATATGCGCTTTCTGCGCCAGCTGTTTTTCACGCAATGCTTGTTGTCCGATCATCTGCTCGGCGCGTTTGCGTTCAAAATAATCATAATTTCCGGAATAAAAATTAAGCTTCAGATTATCAAGATGGACAATATGATTAACCGTGCGGTTTAAAATATCGCGGTCATGGCTGATTATCAGCAAGCTATGCGGATAGCGGATTAAGAACTGCTCCAGCCAGACCATTGCTTCAAAATCGAGATGGTTAGTTGGTTCATCAAGCAGCAGCAGATTCGGCTCACGAAATAGCGCCGCCGCCAGCGCAACGCGCGCACGCCAACCGCCGGAGAATGAGGAAATAGGGCTGTTCTGCGCGGTTTCATTAAACCCTAATCCGGCTAATATAGTAGCCGCTCGCGCCGGAGCGTCATAAGCGCGTATTTCTTCAAGTCTGCTGTATATATAGCCTATTCTGTCTGGATCGCTGGCCGTTTCCGCTTCACTCAGCAGCGCGGCTCTTTCTGTGTCAGCAGCAAGAACAATGTCAATCAGGCTGGTTTCATCATCCGGCAAATCCTGCCTTACCATGCCGATGCTGGCGCCTTTAATAAGGGTAATATCGCCGCCATCTGCTGCCAGCTCGCCGGCGATCAGCTTGAATAAGGTTGATTTGCCAGCGCCATTCGGACCAACCAGGCCGACTCGATGTCCGGCGGCAATGGAAATATTCGCCTGATCAAGCAACAGGCGGCCAGCTATTCGATAAGTAAGATCGTTGATAAAAAGCATGAGAATGGTTTTATAAAAGCGTTTATAGAAAGCGTTTTGTGTCCGCCGGATAAACGCCAAGCACGGTTACTTTTTTGCAATAAAATCCCAGCTCATCAAGCGCCCGCTGCACATTCTTTTCATTAGGATGACCTTCGAAGCTCAGGAAAAACTGCGCTGATTCATTTTTAGCGCCGCCGGGAATATAGCTTTCCAGCTTAACCACATTAACGCCGTTAGTGGCAAAGCCGCCGAGCGATTTATAAAGCGCGGCTGGAATATTCCTGATTGTGTATAGCAAGGTGGTAATGACACGCTCTTTCGCCGGATCAGGATCAACCGGCTCGCGCGCTATTACGATAAAAACAGTTACATTATTATCAGAATCCTGAAGATGTGGTTTTAAAATTGAAAGACCGTATAGCTCAGCGGCCAGAGGCGAGGCAATGGCGGCTTTGGAACGATCATTCCACAATGCCACATCCTTAGCAGCCTGCGCGGTATTAGAGTAGCTGTGAGCTGTAAGGCCAAGCTTGCGGAGATTCTCGCGGCATTGCATCAGCGCCTGCGGATGAGAATAAACCTCTTTCACATCAGTAACAGCAGCTCCTTTTGGCGCTAGCAGACAATGTTCTATATTCTGAAAATATTCACCAACTATATGAACTGGCGATCGCGGCAGCAGATTATGTATCTCGGCAACTCTTCCAGCTTGTGAATTCTCAATCGGAATCATCCCTAATTGCGCCCTGCCGTTTACTACCGCCGCAAAAACATCTTCAAAACTGTCGCAAGACATGCTCTGCATATAAGGATAAGCCTGCCGGCAGGCGAGATCAGAATTAGCGCCCTCTATTCCCATAAAGGCGATAATATTATCAGCATCAGCTTTGTAACTATTATTTTTATTTTCTGGCATAATTCAGGGATCTGGAATTTTGGAATCTGGTATCTGGAATCAGAGATCTGGAATCTGGTATCTGGAATCAAGAGGCGAGGTTTTTATTGTTCTCGTCTATAGAGGAATAATAAGCTGTTTGTCTATTATTTTTATTTTGCTATAGTTGATTTACAGAGATGCTTAATTTTCTTATTTAGTTATTGATAACTATGAAAAAAATAGCCAAAAAACCATATGTGCTTTCGGCGTTTGCGGTGGTGATTATTTTGTCTGGAAGTTTTTTTTATGTCGCAAATGTCGGAAACGCTGATGAAGCCGCCTCTTCTTCCGTCTCTTCTTCCGCCAAAAATCCACTAACTCCGGCAAAGCATGATTATGGAATTCTTGCTGTTCCTGCTGAGCTTACCAGCTGCTCTCAAGACAGCGATTGCACACTTGCCTTAAATGATTGCGCGCATTGCTGCAATTCAGCAGCGCTTAATAAGGATAAGGTGAAAATATGGTATGAAACTCTGAAAAAACATTGCTCTACATATAAAGGAATGGTTTGCAATTGCATGGTTACAAAAAAACTCTCTGCCATCTGCAAAAACAGCATGTGTGAAATTCATGCTGCCGAGTTAGACGATGTTAAAAATTCCGAGTCAGACAAAGTTAGAAATTCTGAGTTAGAAGATGTCGACAATAAATGAATATGCACAATGAATATGCTCAGATTGGCGAATGGCTTAAGATAGCGCGTCAGGAAAAAAGGCTTTCAATTGCCGATATAGCAGATGTTTTACATATCAAGTCGCGCTATCTTGACGCTCTTGAAAGAGGCGAATTTGAAGGACTTCCCGGCTTGCCTTATGTGAAAGGCTATTTGAAACGATATGCTGATTATCTGGCTTTAGATGCTGATGAAATCATCCGGCGCTTTGATGAGGCGGCAAATTCCGATAATGCCACTTATTTTTTCCTGCCGCATAGTTTTTCCAATAGCAAAAATATCGAATATTTATATGCTTTCAAGCTAACTATTCCGGCGCTTATTTGCTTTATGATCTGGGCGTTTTTTATTCGCCTTGATCAAAACGCTCCTTCTATCATTGATTATAATCTAAACATCGCCGCGCTGCCTTCATCTCCGCAAACAGCAGAAAACCATGCTTCAGCTGCTTCTATTATGTTTTTATATCGCACAACAGCTGACAGCAGCGTGGAAAATCAGCAAAATAACCATCTGCAAAAATATAAAACAAATGAACAATATAAACCATACAAAACATATAATAATTGCCAGAAAGGCCAGCGCCGCCTATATCAGCCTTGCTATCGAAATTATTATCCGGCAGATTACAGCATAAATTTCACTGTAAATCCTGCTGTAAATAATGCTGTAAATAATACTGTAAATCCTGCTGTAAATAATATTGTAAATAATACTGTAAATTCCAGTATCATGTATTTGCTTAAACCATAAAAATTCAGATATTAAATCATAAGAATTTAAGACCATAAAAATAAAAATCTTCAAAGCGAAATATGCCAATATGAATCCTGCACGGCGTGAATCTTATCAGGCGACAATCGGCAATCTCCGCGTTGGCGGTAGTGGCGCGCAAGCTGCGCCGATTATGGTGCAATCAATGACTAATACTGACACTGCCGACATCGCCGCCACTGTCGCGCAATGCAAAGAGCTGGCCGAAGCCGGCAGCGAGGCGGTAAGGATTACTGTTAATAACGAGCAGGCCGCCGCCGCTGTTGCTGCTATTCGTGAAAAGCTTGATGCTGATGGTTTCAGCGTTCCGCTGATTGGCGATTTCCATTATAATGGTCACAGATTGCTTAATGATTTTCCGGAAATGGCTGCTGGCCTTGCTAAATATCGTATCAATCCGGGCAATGTCGGTTTTGCCGACAAGCATGACAAACAATTCGCGCAGATGATTGAAATTGCCTTAAAACATGAAAAACCAGTGCGAATTGGCGTTAACTGGGGCAGCCTTGATCAGCGTATACTGGCTAAAGTTATGGACGAAAATGCCGCGCGCGCGCAGCCGCTGGATTCAGCTTCCGTAGCGCGTGAGGCATTATCGCGCTCGGCTCTTGAATCTGCGAAAATGGCAGAAGCTATCGGAATGCCGGAAAATCGGATTTTTCTTTCCGCAAAAGTCAGTCGCGTTCAGGATTTAATTGCCATATATCGTGATATAGCAGGAAAATGCCGTTATCCTTTGCATCTCGGCTTAACTGAAGCCGGCATGGGAAGCAAGGGCATTGTCGCTTCTACCGCCGCTCTTAGCATTCTTCTTAATGAAGGAATTGGCGATACTATACGAATTTCTCTTACGCCTGAACCAAATGGAGATCGCACACAGGAAGTAAGAGTCGCACAGGAAATTCTGCAATCGCTTGGCATTCGAGCTTTCACACCGCAAGTAACCGCCTGCCCTGGTTGCGGAAGAACTACCAGCACTGTATTTCAGGAACTTGCCGACAAAATTCAGAATTATCTACGTCTGGCAATGAAGCAGTGGAAAACACTATATCCAGGCGTTGAAAATATTAATGTCGCAATTATGGGCTGTATTGTAAACGGTCCAGGCGAGTCAAAACATGCTGATATTGGCATTTCTCTGCCCGGAACAGGCGAATCTCCGATAGCGCCAGTATTTATTGACGGCAAAAAATCCACCACTCTTAAAGGCGAAAAAATTGCCGAGGAATTTCAGGAAATACTGGAAAACTATGTAAGGAAAAGATTTGTCTGACAAGCCAACCACCAACCATAAACCACCGACCACCAACCATCGACCATCAACTAACAAAAGGATCTTTTACTAAAATAGTATCCTCGCGCTTCGGGCTGGTTGAAAGCAGTGCTACTTGACATTCAATTAATTCCTCAATGCGGCGTATATATTTTATCGCCTGCGCCGGAAGCTCTGCCCAGCTGCGTTTTCCTTGTGTGCTTTCACTCCAGCCGGGCATTTCTTCATAAATAGGCTGAATTTCTTCCTGAAGATCACTAGCGGCAGGCAAATAATCATAGATTATGTCGCCATGACGGTAGCCAACGCAGATTTTCACCACATCAAAACCATCAAGAACATCAAGCTTGGTAAGAGCAATGCCGCTGATTCCGGAAATTTTACAAGCCTGCCGGACTAAAACCGCATCAAACCAGCCGCAACGGCGCGGCCTGCCGGTTACTGTTCCGAATTCATTGCCAATTCGGCCAATTTTCGCGCCTGTTTCATCGTTAAGCTCAGTTGGAAAAGGGCCTGAGCCAACGCGTGTAGTATATGCTTTTGTAATGCCAAGAACATAGCCAATATCGCGCATTCCAATTCCTGCGCCGATTGTCGCCATTCCGGCAACGGTGTTAGAAGAGGTGACGTAAGGATATGTACCGTGATCAACATCAAGCATAATGCCTTGCGCGCCTTCAAACAAAATACGTTTATCCTGTTTTTTAAGCTGATCAAGCAGATACCATACCGGAGTGGAAAACGGCAGAATTTTTTTGGAAATATCCAGCAATTGCGCCATAATATCGTCAGTTTTTACTAAAGAAGCGCCGTTTGCCTGCAGAAAAATATTATGATAAGCAAGCAGAGCTTCAACCTTGCCGCGCAATACACGCTCATTAGCCAGATCACAAAGACGAATTGCCCGCCTGCCGATTTTGTCCTCATAAGCAGGGCCAATTCCGCGTCCGGTAGTGCCGATTTTGCTTTTACCGCGATTTGCTTCGGCATTTTGATCAACCATACGATGAATAGGCAGAATAAGAGGCGCATTTTCAGCAATGCGGAGATTATCCGGAGAAACAGCAACGCCCAGTTTGCTAACCGCCTCAATTTCAGAAAAAAGCGCGAAAGGATCAACCACCACGCCGCCGCCAATAATTGAGAGCTTGCCAGGACGAACTATTCCAGAAGGCAGCAACGATAGCTTGTAAGTAACACCATCAATAACCAAAGTATGTCCGGCATTGTGTCCGCCTTGAAAACGCACCACCACATGCGCTCTTTCCGAAAGCCAGTCAACTACTTTACCTTTACCTTCATCTCCCCACTGCGAGCCGATTACCGCGACATTAGTCATAAATTATTTTTTCCTTGCTACAATTCTCTCTACAAACTTTTTGCTGCAAACTTTTCTATACAAATATTTCTCTACAAAATCTTTTCTACAAACTTTCTTCTACAAAACTTTCTTATACAAACTTTTTTCTATACAAATATTTTCTACAATAAGAC
>CAZFJN010000006.1:1273-30343 GCA_964519595.1 uncultured Rickettsiales bacterium | reverse complement strand
TACAAAACTTTCTTATACAAACTTTTTTCTATACAAATATTTTCTACAATAAGACATCAATAATCTTGTTGTTTTCGTAGATAAATTTACAGCCGAGCAATGCGGCCTGCTGTTTTAAATCACCAAATTCCGGCAATTGGTTTATTGTGATGTAGCCCTTGCTTTGTAGCTCCTTAAAAACCTCAGTAGGAGTATTATAAGCGACCATAATTTTATCCGGATCATTTGCCGCAGGCAGCAAATCGCGCAGAGTTTCAACATAGAGAGTAAAGCCTACTGCTTCTTCGCCGTCCATTCGATAACGTCCGCCGCGTCCGATTTCATGCGCTGATTGCGGCGTGAAAATTGTAAATCCTATGCCGGAATGGTAAGCATAACCGCGGCTTTCCGTTACATCTATATTGATATTGCAACCTTGTGGCTTATGGAGTTTTATCTGCTCAAAAATCGCCATCAGATTGTCACACAAGGCACGCGGAACAGCAGGCAAATCGAGGTTATTAAGAGCAGCAATTGCCAGATCAGCAGCGCCGCTACCCTCTACCAGCTTTACCAGCGCCTTGCCGTTTTTCAGCTTCATTGCGGCAAGAGCTGATAAGTTTTTGTGCGCCAGAGCGGAATATAAAGCTCTTAATTCATCAGCAGATAATGCTTCATCAACCAGCAAAGCCGGAATTATGCTTGGCAAATTAAGATCAATAGTAAAATTAATGACGCCAATTTTATCGAGAGTGCGAAGCGCCATTATGATAATTTCCGCATCTGCTTCCACAGCAGAAACGCCAATTAACTCAACTCCGGTTTGATGCAGCTGACGGTCATTACGCAGCTTGTCGCCTTGCAGCCGCAATATCAGGCCGTTATAGCACAGTCGCAGCGGACGTGGCGCATTTTTCAAGGTAGTTGCGGCTATTCTGGAAATCTGCAAAGTTATGTCCGGACGAATCGCCATAACCCTGTGTGCCAAAGGGTCCATAACTCGAAACATCTGGGAACTTAAAGCCTCGCCGCGTCCTGACAGCAAATTATCGCTATATTCCAGCATGGTAGGCGCGACATTTTCATAACCATATGCTGAGAATAAGGACATTATTTCAGACGAAATACGCCCTTCCTGCGCTGCCAGCGGCGGAATAACATCGTAACATCCGGATGGTAATAATGTTTTCACCATTTGCCTTTAATCACTTAATTGTTTATTGTAAAGTGCTTGTTTCAGGCGCTGTCATTAAATTTTTGAAATTTGTTCTTAAACTTAGTTTTTGTTCTTAAACTTGGTTGTTCTTAAATATCAACTTGGTTGTTCTTAAATATCGAATATCGCCAGAATCCAGAAAATATAAACCAAAAAATATACACCAAAAAATATGAGACAGAAATACAAGCTAAAAATAGAAATATAAGCTAAAAATATAAGCTAAAAATATAAGCCGAAAAATATAAACCAAAAAAACATACAGCGTTCAAGAACTAATGTCGCCTAAGAAAATATCTGTTGCAATTACTGTTATTATTCTGTTGTGGATCATGTCCGGAATGATCTTAAGCGATTCGCGCGAAAATTCCGGACATGATGCGCTGCAAAGCGGCGGCAATATTGGCAAGCTTATCGAGGTTGAAACTATAGAAGCAAAGCCTCACACAAAGACAATTATTCTCAACGGCTTTACTAAAGCTAATCGTACAGTTGCCATAAAACCGGAAATTGACGGAAAAGTTGTCGAGTTGCCAGTTAAAAAAGGCGAGTTTGTAAAAAGCGGCGATTTGATTGTCCGCCTTGATAATCGTGATCGCAAGGAGAAGCTGGCGGAATCTCTGGCCTTACTGGCAGCGCGCGAGATAGAATATAAGGCCGCGCAGGAATTGCTCAGCAAAGGTTATCGTCCGCGCATTGGCGCAGCGGAAGCAAAAGCAGCTCTTGAACAAGCGCGAGTTGCCGTTGCTCAGGCGCGGCTCGCTGCTGATAATGTTTTTATACGCGCTCCTTTTGCCGGAAGAATTGAAAGCCTTAATGTGGAAATAGGCGATTTTCTTCTCTCCGGCTTTGTCGGCAGTATGAATAATCAAACCATGGCTTTGATAGTTGAAGATAATCCAATTTTAATTTCCGGACATATTTCAGAAAAAGACTTGCCAGACATCAATAAAAATTCGCAAGCCGCAGTTACGCTCGCCGGCGGACGTGAACTTGCCGGAAAAATACGCTATATAAGCCAGATAGCAGATGATAAAAGCCGTAGTTTTGAAGTTGAAGTTGAAGTTGATAATTCCAATCACGACATTCCAGTCGGCATGACGGCAACCATAAAACTTGCAACCAGCTTGAATAAATCTTATTGCGTTTCTTCCTCAGTTCTGGCGCTTGATGACGCTGGAAAAGTCGGCGTTAAAACTGTTGATGATGAAGGAATTGTTCGCTTTACGAATATCTCAATTATCTCTGATGATGAAAATTGTTTATGGATAAGTGGTCTTCCTGATAAAATAAATCTGGTCAGCAAAGGTCAGGCCTTTGTAAATTCCGGACAGAAATTGCCGACAGAAAAATCTGAAAAAACTTCTGAAAAAACTTCTGAAAAAATTCCGGTGAATAAATTATGAAGCTGATCGACGCCGCTATTGACCGTTCGCGCGCAGTTATCATGGTTCTGCTGTTTATTATCGTTGCCGGAACTTCCGGCTATCGTCATATCGCCAAGGAAATGAATCCGGATGTAAAATTGCCGGTTATTATTGTCGGAATTCATCAGGAAGGAATTTCTCCGGAAGATGGCGAGAGGCTGCTGCTTCGTCCGGTTGAGAAAAAACTTTCCGATCTTGCCAATGTAAAAAAAATCTCAAGCTACTCTACTGAAAGTCATGCCTCAGTAATTATTGAATTTGAAGCCGGAACGAATATCGACAAAGCTCTGCGCGAGGTTCGTGTTAAAGTTGATGAAGCAAAGCCTGATCTTCCCGAAGATGCAGATGATCCGACTGTAAATGAACTTGATCTAAGCCAGTTTCCGGTAGTTAATATCATACTTACCGGAGATTTGCCGCAACGCACTCTGGTAGCAGTAGCGCGCAATCTTCGTGATCGCGTTGAATCTCTTTCTTCCGTTCTGGAAGCGAAAATAGCTGGAGACAGAGAAGAGGTAGTGGAAATAATCATAAATCCTGCCAAGCTGGAAAGCTACAATTTATCGCCTGCTCAGGTACTTCAGAAAATAAGGGAAAATCATCTGATTGTCGCTGCCGGAACAATGGTCGGAAAACAAAGCGAATATAGCATAAAACTCTCAGGACTTATCGAAAAAGCCGAAGATCTGAAAAATCTGCCAATAAAACAAACCGACAACAACATCATCACCGTCAAAGACATTGCCGAATTACAGCGCACTTTCAAAGATCCACAAACCATTGCGCGAATGAATGGTAAATCCGCTGTGGTGCTTGGTGTTTCCAAACGCGTCGGCGCGAATATAATCGAAATGGTCGAGGAAGTAAAAAAAATAACCGCCGCTGAGAGCGCTTACTGGCCGCAGGGAATTGAAATAACTTTCGGACAGGATATTTCCAATGAAACGCGCGACATGCTTTCTGACCTTGAAAACGGCATAATTTTCGCCGTTCTGCTGGTTCTTATCGTTATGATCTGGACAATGGGAATAAGAGCCGCCTTGCTGGTTGCTATTTCTATTCCCGGCTCGTTCCTGTTTGGAATATTAGTTTTAGGCGGTCTTGATTATACCTTAAATGTGGTGGTGCTGTTTGCGCTGATTATGGCGGTTGGCGAGCTGGTTGACGCGGCAATTGTGGTTTGTGAATATGCTGATCGCCTGATGATTTCCGGAGTTCCTAAAAAACAGGCTTATCCGCAAGCGGCGACTCGCATGTTCTGGCCAGTAGTTGCGGCAACTCTCACCACAAAAGTTGTGTTTCTTCCTCTGCTGTTCTGGCCAGGAATAATTGGCGAATTCATGGTTTATCTGCCGATTACGCTGCTGATTACTCTGGTTGGTTCATTGTTAATGGCGATGATATTTATTCCAACTCTTGGCGTATGGTTTGGAAAGCCAGCGCATAGCGATGAGAAATCACAGCAATCTGTTATAGCCGCGGAAAATGGCGAATTTGACAAGTTACAGCCTTTTACCGGCTTATATGTCGCTCTTTTACGGAAAACACTTAAATTCCCAAAAACTTTCATAATTGCCATGTTTGCTTTGCTTATTGCTATTTATATTCTGTTCGCAATAGCCGGAAAATTTGAATTCTTTCCAAAAATAGAACCAAGCAATGCGAATATTCTAATTCGCGCGCGCGGCAATATCTCGGTTTATGAAAAAGACGCTATGGTGCGTCAGGTTGAAGCTCTGATTCTGGCAATGAAAGAAATCCGAATTGTATATACACAATCAGGCAAGCCGGTGATCGAAAATGCTCCGGAAGATTTAGCCGGACTTATTCAGCTGGAATTCGTCAATTGGCGCGATCGCCGCAAAGCAGATGATATTCTTGCCGAAATAGTCAGTAAATCCTCGGCAATTCCTGGAATTATTGTTGAAAGCGGCAAGCAGGAATCAGGACCTCCTTCCGGCAAGCCTCTGCAAGTTGAGTTTTCCGCGAACAATCCGGAAATCATCGAAAAAGAAGTAGAGCGATTGCGTAAAGCTCTGGAGGAAATTGGCGGCTTTATAAATATTGAAGATGATCGTCCGATTCCGGCGGTTGAATGGAATCTGCATATTGATCGCAAGAAAGCCGCGGAATATAACGCCAATGTTGCGCTGACCGGAAATATGGTGCAAATGGTCACTCGCGGCGTTAAAATAGGCTCTTACCGTCCGGATGATGCGGATGATGAAATAGACATAGTTGTGCGCTTTCCAGAGGAATTCCGCAATCTTTCACAGCTTGAACATATTCGCATTCCTACTGATAAAGGCCTTATTCCAATTACACAATTTGTCTCAACAGAAAGCGCCTCAAAAGTTGGCACAATCCGCCGTATCGACGGAATGCGTAGCTTAACCGTCAAAGCCGATGTGCAACCAGGAATAAATGTTGATGAAAAAGTTCAATTGCTGCGTAAATGGTATGAAACGAACGGAATTAATTCTGAAGCTCCTCCTAAATTTCGCGGCGAAGATGAAGAACAACAGAAACAGGCGAATTTCCTAAGCAACGCCTTTGCAATCGCTATTTTTCTGATGTTTCTGGCAATGATAATACAATTCAACAGCATTTACGATGCGGTGGTAATAATGAGCGCAGTGATTTTCTCAACTGGCGGCGTATTACTCGGACTGTTGATCACTAACCAGCCATTTGGCGTTGTAATGTGTGGTGTTGGCATTATTTCTCTGGCCGGAATTGTCGTCAATAATAATATAATTTTTATAGATACTCTAAAATTACTGCTGGCGGAAAAACTGCCAATGCATGAAGCGCTATTACGAACTGGCGCACAACGTCTGCGGCCAATTTTGTTAACCGCCGGCATGACCGTGCTAGGATTATTGCCGCTTACTTTTGGAATGAACATAAATTTCATCACACGCGAAGTAACTTTTGGCGCGCCAAGCAGCCAGTGGTGGAATCAGCTTTCCACCTCAATCGCTGGCGGACTGACATTCGCCACAATTCTGACATTGTTTTTTACTCCGGCGCTGCTATTGCTGGCGGATAATTTAAAAAAGCGGAAATAAAAATGCATCACGAAATAATAGGAATGCTGGCAGCTTTCCTGACTACCGCCGCCTATGTGCCGCAAGCTGTAAAAGTCGTGCGTGGTAAAGATACACGCGGCATATCACTGGCAATGTATAGTATTATGACTATTGGAATGTTCTTCTGGCTTGCTTATGGCGTGATGATCAACAGCCCTTCAATAATAATCGCCAACAGCATCACAATATTTCTCGCCGCGATTATTCTGCTTATGAAAATAAAACACGGTTGATTACGCGAAGCTATTTTTTTGTATGATTCTCAAGATCAGCAAGCAAAGCCTCTGCCGCCAACTGCTCCGCCGTTCGCTTGGAAGAAGCGGAAGCCTTGCGAGAAGGATAGTTTCTTACCATAACTTCAATAGTAAAAGTTGGCGCATGAGCCGGGCCGGTTTGCTCAATTAATTTATAAACAGGAACTGGCAAGCCCCTCGCCTGCGCCCACTCCTGCAAGCTGGTTTTTGCATCTTTTGGCGGCGTTGTTAAATTAATTGCGCGCTCTCTCCAGCGCGGAATAATAAAGCTTTTAGCCGCTTCAAGACCACCATCAAGATAAATCGCGCCAATAAGTGCCTCCAGAGCATCTTCAAGATTAGAAGCCGCCAGCCTGCCGCCTGAGCCAGCTTCGCTGGAAGAGAGCATTAATGAATCGCCTAAAGAAATTTCCTGCGCTATTGCGGTTAAAGTTTCGCCGCGCACTAAACCAGCATGACGCCGCGCCAGCTCGCCTTCTTGCTCTTTACCATAAATCTGGTAAAGCATTTCCGCTACAACTAAGCCTAAAACCGCATCGCCTAAAAATTCAAGACGCTGATTGCTTGCCACTTTTCCAAGGCTCGGATGACTAAGCGCCAGCTTAAGCAGCGCCGCATCACGAAAAACATAGCCTAGTATTTCCTGCAACTTTTGCATTTAATTAATATTATTTGTTTAGTGTTTAGTGTTTATTTTGTTTAGTTTTTATTTAATTAATACTATTAAAAAAGCGACTAAACCGCAAAGAATAAAACCATGAAAAAGGATTAAGCCAGCTCATGTTTTCATCTGCGGAAAAGAAGATAATTTCCGCACGTCCTACCAGATTTTCTTCTGGCACAAAACCAACTTCAGTGAATCTGCTGTCACGAGAATTGTCACGATTATCGCCCATAAAGAAATATTTCCCCTTTGGCACGATAAAAATCGGCGTATCATCGCCAATGCTGTAATTATATTGTTTAAGAATAGTTATTTCCTTACCGCCCGGCAGAATTTCACTGTAACGCGGAATTAAGATGTCAGCGCCGCTTTGTTCGTCATAATCATTCCATTCATCAACTAAAGCACGCGGCACAGCTTCGCCATTGATATATAGAATTCCGCCACGCATTTGCACACTGTCTCCTGGTAAGCCAATTACACGTTTTATATAATCAATGCGCGGATTATTCGGCAGGCGAAAGACAATCACATCACCGCGCTGCGGAGATTTGCCAAGAATTCTGCCTTCAAATATTTTAAAACCAAAAGGAAAAGAATAGCGGCTGTAACCATAGGAATATTTGGAAACAAATAAATAATCGCCAACCAGCAGATTGCTTTTCATTGAGCCGGAAGGAATATGAAAAGGCTCAAAAGCCAGACTGCGAAAACTCATCGCCAGAACCAAGGCAATCAGAACTGTCTTTATTGTTTCGTTCCATGAGTAATGATGATTTTCTGAATCATCAGAGTTGCGAGAGTTGTTAGAGCTGGAATTCATGAATAATCAAAATAAATAATTACAATAGCTGCGAAAATATTTTATATGAATAAAGTTTGTATGAGCAAAGCTGATACTAGCAACGGCAGCAAGCAGATATAACTATTAGCAAACGCCAAAGCAATCAGATATTTTTCAGATATAAAAATATAGCAATATAGCTGATAATAACTATATAGCTGAATATAGCTGATATTTGATTACATATTGCCGTAATTAGGGCCGCCGCCTCCTTCTGGTGTTGTCCACAATATGTTCTGCGTCGGATCTTTTATATCGCAGCTTTTGCAATGCAGACAGTTCTGGGCGTTTATTTGCAGACGCGGACTGCCTTCATGGCGGATTATTTCATAAACTCCGGCTGGACAATAGCGTTGCTCCGGAGCGTTATATTCCAGAAGATTATAATTTACCGGAATTTTATCATCAGCAAGCTGCAAATGGCATGGTTGATTTTCTTCATGATTAGTTGATGATAAAAACACTGACGACATACGATCAAAACTGACAATATTATCCGGTTTTGGATAGTTTATTTTGCGCGAATTACGCGCCGGTTTAAGCTGAAGATGATCTTCATGATGGCCAAATGTCCACGGCGCTTTTCCGCGTAAGATATAGCTGTCAAAAGCTGCATAAATAAGCCCTGGCCATAAGCCAAAACGAAATGCCGGACGAATATTGCGCGCCTTGTACAACTCTTCTGTAATCCAGCTTTTTTCAAGAGCGAGAGGATATTCCGCCAAAGCGACATCGCCTTTGGAAAAAGCCTTATGAACAGCTTCAGCCGAAAGCATTGCGGATTTCATTGCCGTGTGTGTTCCTTTTATTTTTGCAACATTCATGAAGCCGGCCGCGCAGCCGATAAGCGCGCCGCCGGGAAAAATAAGCTCTGGAATTGATTGATAACCGCCTTCATTGAGCGCGCGCGCGCCGTAAGCAATTCTTCTGCCGCCTTCTAACAATTTCCTGATTTGCGGATGAGTTTTGAATTTCTGAAATTCCAGATAAGGATCAAGATTTGGATTTGAATAATCAAGCCCTACAACAAGGCCGATTGCGATTTGATTATTTTCCATATGATAAATAAAAGAACCGCCGTAAGTGCTGTTATCAAGCGGCCAGCCGACTGAATGAGTTACCGTTCCGGCCTTGTGTTTTGCTTTCGGAATTTCCCATATTTCCTTAATTCCCAGCGCGTAAGTTTGTGGTTCAACACCATCGCGCAGCGAAAATTCCGCCATAAGCTGTTGCGATAAAGAGCCACGGCAACCTTCAGCGAAAATCGTATATTTAGCGCGTATTTCCATGCCCGGCTGATAGTTTGCTTTTTTTTCGCCATCTTTGCCGATGCCGAATTCGCCAGTTACCACGCCTACAACACGCTCGCCTTCAACAATTACGTCAGCAGCCGGAAAACCAGGAAAAATTTCAACACCTGCCGCTTCCGCCTGCTTAGCAAGCCAGCGCGTGAAATTAGCAAGGCTTACCACATAATTACCATGATTACGCATAGAAGGAGGAGTAGGAAGGCGCACTGATTTTTTAGCCGTCATCAGCAGGAAGCAATCTTCTGCAACCGGATTTGTAAGCGGCGAATTTTTTAACCGCCAATCTGGAATAAGCTCATCAAGAGCGCGTGGCTCAAGAACTGCGCCAGCTAATATATGCGCGCCAACTTCTGCGCCTTTTTCTAAAACACAAACGCGGCGGCTTGCATCAAGCTGTTTCAGACGAATTGCTGCTGAAAGTCCTGCTGGCCCTGCTCCTACCACAACTACATCATATTCCATTACTTCCATAAGAACCTTTCATTCAGCTTTAAACTATGCCATTATGTGCAAAATTATTTACAAAATTATTTACAAAATTACTGCAAAATTACCTCTAGACTATTATGCCTAATAAAGCGTTAGTAAATACAAATATAGAAGTTAAAAACAAAGCATTGCTGAAATGGCAAGCAGAACTAGGCGCTGACGAAGCGATTGCTGATTCGCCGCGTAATTATTTTTTAGTTTCCACTCCTTCTTCGCCGCCAGTTTTATCAGTCAGAGAAAATGCCGATGGTGAATTTTTATCTGCTGAACAAGAATCTTCTGCCGCGAGGATCAAGGATTTTTCAGAAGCAGATAGTATAAAAACACCTCCGGCAAAGAATGCGAATATTCTAGCGCATTCCCCTGCCCTTGCCGCTGAGAATGCTCGCGAGTTAGCTGACAAAGCAAATTCTTTGTCTGAACTTGAAGAGATGGTTCGCGCTTTTGACGGTTGCGCTCTTAAAAAAACCGCCGCTAAAACTGTATTTGCCGACGGAAATAAACAAGCAAAAATTATGATTATCGGCGAGGCTCCAGGCGCGCAGGAGGATATTCAAGGAATTCCGTTTTGTGGTCCGAGCGGCGCTTTGCTTGACAAAATGCTGGCGACAATAAAATCTTCCCGCGCTGAAAATGTTTATATCAGCAACAGTGTTTTCTGGCGGCCGCCGGGAAACCGCCAGCCGAGCATTGAAGAAACATCAATCTGCCTGCCGTTTGTTGAAAAACATATTGCGCTGATTGCGCCGGAATTATTGTTGCTCGCCGGCGGCGTTGCCACTCTGGCGATTCTTAAACGCGATGAATCAATGAGCCGCCTGCGTGGCAAGATTTATCATTATCATAATAAATATCTCAAAAAACCACTACCGACTTTGGTAACATATCATCCTTCATATCTGCTGCGCCAACCGTCGCAAAAACGTCTGGCTTGGCAGGATATGCTGCTTATTGAAGAATTTATCGAAAAAAATTCTGAAAAAAATAATAAAAATAATAACAAGAAATTTTAACTGAAATAAATGCGAAAATATATACTCACAGTAGTAATTTTTCAGCATATGAATACTTGACTTTTCATCTCCTAGAACATATCTATTCAATATAGTTTGCATTAATTGACAATCAGAAATTTGTTTTCTGGAAATTTGTTCCTCTAGGGATTTATTCCTCTAGGGATTTTTTTCTAAGAAATTCATTTCTGAGGTGTAATCAAATTCAGGAGATTTATTATGACACAGATCAAAAAAACAGCATCAGCAGCAGCAAAACTGGCCTCATCAGCGGCGAATAAAGCCGCAAAAACAACTTATGAAGCAGTTTCTTCAACCAGAAATTCCGCTGAGAATGTTGTTAAAATAGGCAGTCGCGCCGCGCAGGATTTTATTAAAACCAGCGCTGAAGAAGCTGAAAAAGCACAAAGCAAAATTATTGCCATGAGCCGCGACGGAATTGAGCAATTCACTAAATCAGCAGATGCAGTGACAAAAGCTCTGCATGAAGCAATCGGCTCTTCGCGCAATAATGTTGAGGCGGCTGTTGAATGCGGAAATGTTGCTTCATCTCTGGCTAAGGAATTAAGCAGCGAGATTTTTGAATATGCTAATCGTAATTTTGCTGATGGTGTTGAATTAAGCAGAGAAATGTTCTCTTGCCGCACTATCAACGAAGTTATGGAATTACAAAACCGTGCGCTTAGAAGCGTTATGGATAACAGCTTTTCGCAAATAGCGCGTATTTCCAGCTTGTTGTTTGAATATTCAAGCGAAGCGTTAGAGCCTATAAATGAACGCGTTGCACAAGTTTCAGAAGAATTAAGCAAAACCATTAAAGCTTGCTCGTAATTAGTTCTTGCGATTTGTAGCAGTTGCATCTACCAACCACCGACTATCGACCACCAACTACCGACCACCAACCGCTCTAGCAAGCAGCAAATGATCAGCAAGGACACATGCCATCATCGCCTCGCCAATAGGCACAGCGCGTATTCCAACGCAAGGATCGTGTCTGCCTTTTGTTCTGATGGTAGTGTTGTTGCCTTTAATGTCGATGGTTTCAACTTCCTGCAATATTGAGCTGGTTGGTTTTAGCGCGAAACGGACAACTACCGGCTGACCACTTGAAATTCCGCCGAGAATTCCGCCAGCATGGTTGGAAAGAAACTGCACCTTATTCTTTCCAGCAGCAGAGGTTTTTTTCCGCATTCTGTCGGCGTTTTCTTCACCTCTTAAGGCCGCGGCAGCAAATCCATCGCCTATTTCCACGCCTTTTACCGCATTTATGCTCATCATCGCACTGGCAAGCTCTGCATCCAGCTTGCCATAAAGCGGCGCGCCAAGGCCGGCTGGAACATTCTCGGCAATAATTTCCACAACTGCGCCTACTGAGGAGCCTGATTTGCGAACATCATCAAGATAATCTTCCCACTGCGCGGCAGCTTTCTTATCAGGACAATAAAAAGGATTTTTATTTATCTGGCTTAAATCGAGCTTGCGAGGATCAATTTTCCGTTCGCCAAGCTGAACCATATAACCATAAATTTTTATATCAGGAATTATTTTTCTGGCGATTGCTCCTGCTGCCACGCGCATAGCAGTTTCCCGCGCAGACGACCTGCCGCCGCCGCGGTAATCACGTATACCGTATTTGGCAAAATATGTGTAATCAGCATGTCCGGGACGAAACTTATCTTTTATTTCTTCATAATCTTTCGATTTATGATCTTCATTATAAATTATAAGAGAAATTGGCGCGCCAGTTGTCACCCCTTCAAAAACTCCGGACAGAATTTTTACCACATCCTTCTCTTTGCGCTGCGTGGTAAAGCGCGACTGAGCCGGCCGCCTTTTATCAAGCCAAGGCTGTATATCCGCTTCAGAAAGAGGAATAAGAGCCGGAACACCGTCTACCACACAACCTATTGCCTCGCCGTGACTCTCGCCCCAGCTGGTGAATCTGAAAATATGTCCAAAACTGTTAATGGTCATAAATGTTCATAGCTGCAATGTTCATAGCTGCAATGGTCATGTGATTAGTGAATAGTCATGTGATTATTCCGCAATTTCAAACTGTAGCAATATCAGGAGCATCAACTCGCTTCATGCCGACAATGTGATAGCCTGAATCAACATGCAATATTTCTCCAGTTGTGCCTTGGCCAAGGTCTGACAGCAGATAAACGCCAGCGCCGCCAACATCTTCAATAGTAGTGTTTCTGCCAAGCGGCGAGTTATATTCATTCCATTTCAATATATAACGAAAATCGCCGATTCCGCTGGCGGCCAGAGTTTTAACCGGACCAGCTGAAATGCCGTTAACGCGGATTTTCTGTGGTCCTAAATCAGCGGCGAGATACTGAATGCTGCTTTCTAAGGCCGCTTTGGCAACGCCCATTACGTTGTAATGAGGAACAACTTTTTCAGCGCCGTAATAAGTAAGGCTTACCATACTACCACCATCTTTCATAAGCTGGCTGGCGCGTTTGGCAACTGCGGTGAACGAATAGCAGGAAACATTCATGGTGAGCAGAAAATTATCCAGAGAAGTATCAATATATTTTCCTTTAAGTTCATTCTTGTCGGAAAAAGCAATAGCATGAACCAGAAAATCCATTTTGTTCCATTGGCGGCTAAGTTCGGCAAAAGCTGCATCAACGCTTGCCATATCTGTAACATCGCAAGGCAGAACAATATTTGAACCAACTTCCGCGGCAAGAGGCTTTACTCGCTTCTCCAGAGCCTCGCCCTGATAAGTAAAAGCAAGCTCAGCCCCTTGCGCGCTGAGATATTTGGTAATTCCCCAGGCCAGAGATTTATCATTGGCAACGCCCATAATCAGGCCACGCTTGCCCTTCATCAGAGAACCAGATGGAATAGCTGCAACAACTTCTTCTGTCATATATAAAAAGCTCTTATTTATATTAAAACTTTATCTTAAAAATATATCTTCGAACTATATATTAGAACTATATCTTCGAATTAGATCTTCGAATTAGATCTTATAGCTATATCTTAAGACTATATTTTAATACTATTCAACTATTTTCCAACTACCATCCGGCTGGCGGCAAGCTGTGCCATAACCTTCCTGAGTTTTTCCGCCGACAACGATTTTCTGTGTATATTCGCGGCAATGCACGCCTTGGGAAGTTTTATAATAGTTGCCAGGAGTTATAACGCCGCTATTTCCGCTTTCGTTATTTCTCCATGGTAATGACTGACCAGGATTGGCAGTTTCCAGAGCGCGCTGCGAGGTGGAATTATGCAAAGCGGCATCTGCCTTATCAAGAGAAGCGCCTATTGAGCTGCCGATAGCGCCGCCAAGTAATGTTCCGGCAATAGTTCCGGCAATTGCGCCTTTGCCACTTCCTACATTGCTGCCAATTATACCGCCGCCGATAGCGCCTGCTAATGTGCCAATATCCTGCTTATTAACAGAGCTGCCGCCTTGAGTTATTCCGCCGCCTGGCTGTCCAACCTGCTGCGCGCAACCAGAAAGCAATGATACTGCCGCAATAGCCGCAATAACGGAATTATATTTTTGATTATTTGAATTATATTTTAAAGAACTAAATTTCATGGTTTTATCCTTCATTTTGTGAATATTTGTGATATTCTTTGTGATATTTAAAGCGTGATTATTACATGGTACATATTTATAACATATTTTTTATAACATATTTATATAACATATTTATATAACATATTTATATGATTCATTTGTAGAATCATATGGCACAATATTAGATCATATGCAATAGCGCAGAGGTGACGTGTGGATTACAAACGTGTAATTTTAATAGGCGCAGGACCTGGTGATCCTGAATTGCTGACTGTCAAGGCATTGCGAGCTATTCAAGGCGCAGACATAGTAGTTTATGATCGTCTGGTTTCTGAGGAAATAATTGCTCTGATTCCGCGTGGCATTCCAAAAATCTACGCCGGAAAAAGTTGTAAACATAAGGCAATGAGCCAGCAGGAAATTAATTCTCTGCTTATTACTCTGGCCAGGAAATATTCTCAAATAGCGCGTTTAAAAGGCGGCGATCCTTTTTTATTCGGACGTGGCGGCGAGGAAATGCTCGCCTTGCGTAAAGCCGGAATAAAATGCGAAGTTATTCCGGGAATAACCTCAGCGCAAGGTTGCGCGGCGACTGCCGGAATTCCGCTTACTCATCGCGGTCTGGCAACTGGCGTAAAATTCATTACCGGACATACGCAAGATGGTGAGCTTGTCTCATTCGGCGCAGAAAATTACCATGACACTACTCTGGTTATTTATATGGGAATTGCTAATCTCGGCAAAATAGTCGAAAATCTCATGGCAAAAGGGTTAAACGAGCTTACTCCGGCAGCGATAATCGAAAAAGGAACTACGCCGCAGGAACGTATCTTTACTACGAATCTTATCAGCCTGCCGCTGGCGGTAATCGAGCATAAAATTGAATCTCCGGCGCTGGTAATAATCGGAAAAGTTGCCGCTATTGCCGCTGTCACAAAATTGTCGCATGATTTTTCTTCTGAATATGATAAAATGAGCAAAATAACAGAGAAAAATAAGCAAAAAAATAAGAAAAATAACAGAGCATAAAAATGGCAATGGCAGCAGGACAGCAGGGAATAAGCCTTGCAGACTTACAATCGCAACTATCCGCCGGAAAAGCAGGATCAGGCGGCGGCGATGAGGAACAATCAGATTTTGCCGATTTTATCAGCAAAGCCTTAGCCGGAAAAGTTTCCATGCTGGCTAAGCTTTCCGGCGGCGTGTTGCCAAATATGGCTGATCCGGAAAATGCCGCCATAACAAAGATGTTTGACGCGCAAGGCCCTGCTGATAAAAAAATTGGCGGTATTCTTTCGGCGATTGAAGCTCCCGGCGGAGTTTTATGGCGCGCTATTAAAATGGTTTTTTCCAACCGCGCGATTCATAATCTCGCTGAAGGAGTAGGAGGAGAGATTCACTCAAGCGTCGCAGCCTTTGTAGAATCATTCGCGCCTTCAATTCCTATTGAAAGCCTTGGCAGTATTTCCTCGCAAAGCTTCGCCTCAGCAGCTCCTTCTTTAGGCGCTGGAATGGAACATTAGGCACTGTTAGCTAATTCGCTAGGCCGCCAGCGAAAACACCAGTTTTCGAGAACCGCAACGTAAATGTACATATAGTACATGCGTAGCGGAAGCGCAGAAAACGGTGTTTGTAGCAAGGCATAGTAGAATTAGCTAACAGTGCCTAGAAACAGTTATTTCCTTTGTTGTTTCATCTGTTTTCTTCTTTGTTATTTTCTCTTCCATATCATTACAAAATAATGTATCCAGCTAGCCATGACCATAATCGCCGTAATTACAGAAACTAAAGCTGGTGAAAACCGCGTTGCGGCAAGCGCCGATTCGGTTGCCAAATATATAAAACTCGGCGCTAGAGTTCTTGTGCAAAGCGGCGCTGGCGAGGCCTCTTCAATTGCTGATGCTGATTATGAATCATCCGGCGCGGTAATTACCAAAAACGCGCGCGAGGCTCTGGCCGAAGCAGACATAATCCTCAAAGTATCGCCGCCTTCCGCTGCGGAAATTGAGCAGATGAAACAAGGCGCTATTCTTGCCGGAATGCTTGATCCTTTTGCACAACGTGAACTTTTTGCGGCTTATAACAAAAAATCAATCACCGCTTTTTCGCTGGAAATGTTGCCGCGCATCAGCCGCGCGCAAGGAATGGACGTTTTATCATCACAAAGCAACCTGGCCGGATATCGCGCCGTTATTGAAGCAGCGCAAGCTTTTGGAAAAGTTGTGCCAATGATGATGACCGCCGCCGGAACAGTGCCAGCAGCAAAAGCTTTAATTCTCGGCGCAGGAGTCGCTGGATTGCAGGCAATTGCCACTGCTAAACGCCTCGGCGCGGTAGTCTCCGCTTTTGATGTTCGCAGCGCGGCAAAAGAACAAGTTGAAAGCCTTGGCGCAAAATTTGTCGAAGTTAAAGCCGCAGAATCAGGCGATGCCTCAGGCGGCTATGCTAAGGAAATGAGCGAGGAATATAAACTTAAACAAAGCGAGCTTATCGCTGAAACCATCAAAAAACAGGATATGGTTATCAGCACTGCTCTTATTCCCGGAAAGCCTGCTCCGGTTTTAATCAGCGCAGAGATGGTTAAATCAATGCGCCCTGGCAGCGTGATAGTTGATCTTGCCGCTGCCAGCGGCGGAAACTGTCCGCTTACTAAACTTGATGAAATAACCACACAACATGGCGTTACGCTAATCGGATATGGCAATATGCCAAGCCGCGCCGCTGTTGATGCCAGCAGGCTATATGCGCGGAATATGTATAATTTTGTTTCAACCTTGCTGATTCCGGAAATAAAATTCGCTGATGAGCTGATCAGCGGAACGATGCTTACTAATAACGGCGCAGTGGTTCATAAAAATTTTCAATAAATATGCACGAACAATCAATAAATATGCACGAACAAATATAAACAAAAAAATATAAACAAAAAAATACAAACGAGAATTGTAAAAAATACACACAGGAAACTATAATGATCGACACAGATTCAATAAATCAGAAAGCTGAAAAACTGGCGCAAATGTCGGCAGAGTTGGCAGAAGATGTCAACGCAATGCACTTGCAGTTACAGCAAAGCGCTGGCGTTGATCCTTTTATTTTCGGAATTGCGGTTTTTGTGCTGGCATGTTTTGTCGGATATTATGTGGTTTGGAAAGTAACGCCAGCTCTGCATACGCCGCTTATGAGCGTAACAAATGCTATTTCCGGAATAATAATTGTCGGCGCAATCGTTGCTCTTGGTCCGGAAGGATATGGTTTTTCTCATCTCGCCGGATTTGTCGCAGTAGTAATCGCCAGCGTGAATATTTTCGGCGGCTTCGTTGTAACGCAAAGAATGCTTGCCATGTTCCAGAAAAAAAATCAGACAGCTAAAACAACTCAAAGCAACTAATAAAAACAAATAAAAACAAATAAAATAAAACTTAAGTAGAAACAAATAAGAACAACTGAAAACAACTGAAAAACTAACTGAAACTAACTGAAAATTTTTAAGGAGAAATAACTATGGAAAACGCTAAAAAACCTTGCATGAAAACTTGCCTGATCAGCTTTATTGCCGCTTTTGCTTTCTTATTCGGCTATGACTGGCTGGTTCATGGTAAATTATTAATGGCAGATTATGAAGCAACCGCCAGCCTATGGCGGCCAAAAGAGGAAATGGAACAGTTTTTTATCTATTGCATCGCTTATCATCTGGCGCTTGCCGCAGTAGTTACCTGCTGGTTTAAAAAAGTTCGCTCTTGCCATGCTTCATGTCACACAAAATGCAGTACTGAAGCGGCAACAACCTGCTGTCCAATAAAATCCGGCGGCTTATGCTTTGGAATTAAAGTCGGCTTGCTGCTGGCTCTTTCTCATGCTTCTAACTATATCTGGCTGCCAATTCCTGGCGATCTCGCTGTTAAATGGTTCTTTGCTTATCTTGTCCAAGGCATTGGCGTTGGCGTTATTCTTGGCATGATCTGCAAAACAAAAAGCTGCGGCGATAAAAGCGGCGGCAGTTGTGAAAACAAGGCTGCCTAATGAATAACAGCACCACAATTCTTTATCTGATCGCGGCAGTGTGTTTTATTTTGTCGCTGAAAGGGCTTTCCTCTCCGGAATCAGCGCGGCGCGGTAACTGGCTTGGCATCATCGGAATGACGCTGGCTATTATCACCACGCTGGCTCTGGATTCGATAAGCAATTACGGCCTTATTCTTTTTGGAATAATGGTCGGCGGTGTAATTGGAACTGGAATTGCCAGAAAAATTCCGATGACCGCAATGCCGCAGCTGGTTGCCGCCTTTCATTCGCTGGTCGGATTAGCGGCGGTATTAATCGCTGCGGCGGCTTTGTGGTCGCCGGAAAGCTATGGCATCGGAAATTCCGGCAGTATTCGTTTTGGCAGTCTGGTAGAAATGAGCCTTGGCGCGGTAATCGGCGCAATAACTTTCTCCGGCTCAATAATTGCCTTTGCTAAGTTGCAGGGAATTTTATCTGGAAAACCATTGCGTTTTTCCGGACAACATATGCTCAATGCCGCAATCGGCGCAGGAATATTGCTGCTGCTGATGGTATTTTGTTTTTCTGAATCACATTTTGCTTTTATCATCCTGATAATAGCCGCTTTCGCGCTGGGATTTTTTCTTATTCTGCCGATTGGCGGCGCCGATATGCCGGTAGTTGTGTCAATGCTTAATTCATATTCCGGCTGGGCAGCTTCCGGCATTGGTTTTACTCTTGGCAATCCTTTACTGATAATAACTGGCGCGTTAGTCGGAGCAAGCGGCGCGATCTTGTCATACATAATGTGCAAGGCAATGAATCGCTCGATAATAAATGTTATTTTTGGCGGCTTCGGAGCTTCTGCGGCAACATCATCTGATGAGCAAGGCGGCGAACAAAAGCCAGTAAAATCAGGCAGCGCTGAAGATGCTGCTTATATCATAAAAAATGCTTCTTCAGTTATAATAGTTCCCGGCTATGGAATGGCCGTAGCGCAAGCGCAACATGCAGTTCGCGAACTGGCTGGCGAATTGGAAAAAGAAGGAATCAGCGTTAAATACGCAATTCATCCGGTAGCTGGCAGAATGCCTGGACATATGAATGTCCTGCTCGCTGAAGCAAATGTTCCTTATGACAGTGTTTTTGAACTTGAAGATATAAATTCCGAATTCTCCACAACAGATGTCGCCTTTGTAATTGGCGCTAATGATGTTACTAATCCGGCGGCGAAAAATAATACAACAAGTCCTATTTATGGAATGCCAGTTCTTGATGTCGGCGCGGCAAAAACCGTACTGTTTATCAAACGCGGAATGGCCGCTGGTTATGCCGGAATTGAAAATGAACTGTTTTATCAGGATAACACCATGATGCTGTTCGGAGACGCTAAAAAAGTAACGGAAGATTTAGTAAAAGCCTTAAAACACTGACTATTAATTACCTTGAATTAAACTCAATTACATTTGATTACATTGAATTACATTTGATTACATTGAATTACATTTTATTCATCTAAATTTATTATAAATTTACCGCATGTCGCAGATTATCGCTCAACCAAAAATTGCCATCAGCGCCGCAAATTCAGAGAATAAATCATATAATGCAATGGTCAAGCGCGTCTCGGAAGCTGGCGGTTTGCCGGTGGTTATTGTTGATCATGAAGAACGTGATCCTCATCTTGATTATAAGGAAATTGACGGCCTTATCATAATGGGCAATGATTTCGACATTGATCCGGTGCATTATCTGCATCGCTATCCGGATGGTGATCCGCGCAAAATCGTACATCCTTCAACTAAAAGCGAGCTTACTTGCAAAAAAGCTGCCGCGCGGGCGAGATATGAAACTTCTATAATCAAGCTGGCCTTGAGCAATGCAATGCCAATTCTGGCCATTTGCGGCGGAATGCAGCGCCTTAATGTCATTTGCGGTGGAACATTGCATCAGCATGTTCCTGATTTAACTGGCAATGACCGCCTGATGCAAAGCAATTATAATATTCCCGGCGAAGTCGCGATAATGCCGATTTTAATTGAGCCGGCAACGCGCATGTCAATAATCGCTAAAAGAATCCAGATGAGCTTTGTGAAAGCAAAAACTCCCGGCTTGCCGACGGTGATAATGGAAAACAGCTTTCGTCATCAATCAATAGATATTGTCGGCGATGGTTTGCGCGTCTGCGCCTTGTCTGACGCTATCCGCCAGAAAGACGGAACAGCGCGTTATTTAATTGAAGCAATTGAAGCAACGCCGGAAGGACCTTACGGCAGCCAGTTTTTAATTGGCGTGCAATGGCATCCTGAATTCTGCGCCAGTGAAATAGGCAAGGCGCTGCTTAAAAATATGATCAAACACGCCCTCGCCTACTGCGCGTGATAAACAGCAGGAAGTGGCATTTTCTCTATATTTTCTCTATATTTTCTCTATATTTTTTCATCTTCAATATTAAGATCAGCAATCCACGGCTGACCAGGAATCACATCCTGACGTCCGATTGACACATAGTGAAAACCAAATTTCTGCATATCCTGCCGTTTATAAATATTACGCAGATCAATAATCAGCGGAGTTTTCATCAATGCGCGAATTTTTGCCGGATTAAGGCTTTTAAATTCATTCCATTCAGTAAGAATCACCAGCGCATCAGCATCACGCACTGCGCTGTCAATATCAGAAGACCATGCAACATCAGGCAATAAAGAAGCAGCTTCTTTCATTCCCTGCGGATCAAAGGCCTTAATGAGCGCGCCTTTTTCCTGTAACAGAGGAATAATTGTAAGACTTGCGCTCTCACGCATGTCGCTGGTTGAAGGTTTAAAGGTTACGCCAAGCACGGAGATTGTCTTTCCGGAAATATTTCCATCACAAGCGGCGATTATTTTTTCCGCCATTTTTTCTTTGCGGCGAATATTGCTTTTGATGGTTGCAGCTATAATAAAACTCGCGCAATCATTATCATCAGCAATAGCATTAAGAGCTACAGTGTCTTTAGGAAAACATGAGCCGCCATAACCAGGGCCTGGTTGCAGAAATTTATCGCCAATTCTTTTGTCCATTCCGATGCCGCGCGCGACATCACGAATATTAGCGCCAGTTTTTTCACAAATATCTGATATTTCGTTAATAAAGGCGATTTTAGTAGCAAGAAAGCTGTTGGCGGCATATTTTATCATTTCCGCACTTTCAAGGCTTACGCATAACAGCGGAATATTATCAACACAAACCGGCGCATAAAGGCGCGACATAACTTCCTGAGCGCGCTTTGAATCAACGCCTATAACTACACGATCAGGCTTCATAAAATCATTAATTGCCGAGCCTTCGCGCAAAAATTCCGGATTGGAAACGACATCAAAATCAGCATCAGGATTTATTTTAGACATGCGTTGCGCGATGCGGCGATTACTGCCAACTGGAACAGTTGATTTTACCACCACCACAGTGCTTTTTGACAATGATTTGGCGATTTCATCAACAACAGCGTCAAGAGCAGATAAATCCGGCATTGCATCATGCTGTCCTTGCGGAGTTCCCACTGCAATCATCACTATA
The DNA here is from genome assembly GCA_964519595.1 of uncultured Rickettsiales bacterium. Taxonomy (GTDB): domain Bacteria; phylum Pseudomonadota; class Alphaproteobacteria; order Rickettsiales; family SXRF01; genus JANRKF01. The sequence continues at coordinate 8,966 of CAZFJN010000006.1, read as the reverse complement.
TCTGCTTCCTTAACTGCGCTTGCTAAATCAGTGCTGAAAGCCAGTCGTCCGGATTTGCGGTTTTCTGCAACCATTTCCTCAAGTCCCGGCTCGTAAATAGGAATAAAATGCTGTTGCAGGCGAGCAATTTTGTCAGCATCACGGTCAACACAAGTAACGCGGAAACCATATCCTGCAAAACAAACTCCGGAAACAAGTCCGACATAGCCAGTGCCGATTACCGCAATATTCATTTTTTATTTTCCTGATTTTTCATAACTACCGCCAGTTGGCGGGAAAGATCATGCCTGAATTCATTTCGCTCAAGAGCGAGCGCAACATTAGCCGCGACATAACCTGCAACATTGCCGCAATCATAACGAGTTCCTTCAAAACGATAACCATAAACTCCTGAAGAATCAGTCATGCTGGCAATAGCGTCTGTAAGCTGAATTTCTCCGCCTGCGCCGGGAGGCTGATTTTCCAGAAATTTAAAGATTTCCGGTTGCAGAATATAGCGTCCGACTATTGACAAGGTTGAAGGAGCAGCGGCAGGGAGAGGCTTCTCAACTAGCCCTTTGGCTTTTACCAGCCTGCTACTGACGGCTTTATTTGCCGAGTTATTTGCTGATTTATTTGCAGATTTATTCGTATTATTTTTTTCAATATCGAGTATTCCGTAGCTGGCGGTAAGCTGGCGAGGAATATCAACTACGCCTAAAATATTGCCGCCTGTTTGCTGGTAAGCCTCGACCATTTGTTTCATGCAGGGAATTTTGCCATAAATAAGATCATCCGCTAGTATAACCGCAAAAGGCTCGTCGCCGATCAGATGTCTGGCGCACCATACCGCATGTCCAAGGCCTAGCGGTTGCTGCTGACGCGTAAAGCTGACATTTCCGGCTTCCGGTAGCCAGCGGCTGGTTAAATCCAGCTCGCGGTCTTTATTGCGTGTGCTAAGGCGGCTTTGCAGCTCGTAAACATGATCAAAATGATCCTCAATTGCGTGTTTATTACGTCCGGTTACAAAAATAAACTGTTCAATCCCTGCCGCTTGCGCCTCCTCAAAAGCGTAATGAATCAAAGGTTTGTCAACAACCGGCAACATTTCCTTAGGCATTGATTTAGTCGCCGGCAGAAAGCGTGTTCCAAGACCGCCAACCGGAAAAACCACTTTCCTTATGGTTTTCCTGCCTGATTTATCTGATTTAGCGGATTTGGCGGATTTTATATATTTATTTCTATTCACAGTATTTATTTGATGGTATTTTTTTGATGGTATTTTTTTACAGTATTTATTTGTATTTACAGTATTTATTCATAGATAATCTAGTAATAATCTAGTAAACAATTATTGTATTTAAAATTATTATATTTAAAAACCACTAACAGCGCGGCATGTTATGCACAATTGTTGAAAAAGTCAAAGTATAATGCTTGACACTATAACAGTTATCGCTATGTTTTGCGCCTTATAAAAGCAGCTTATAAAATCAGCTTATAAAATACAATAAAGTACAAAATAAAGTACAAATACTATAAATACAAACATATAAGTTAAAACAGATAAGCTAAAATAGATAAGTTAAAATAGATAAGTTAAAATAGATAAGTTAAAATAGATAAGTTAAAATGCTGAAGGCTTAATGTAAGCGTTATAATGCGGAATATAGAGTAAATACAGATGAATATAGACTAAATGAATATAGACTAAATATAGACTAAATACAGATAAGTAATGAAGAGGAATTGTTATGGCTAAGAAGAATGTTCTGCTGGTTAAGCTGGTTAGCTCCGCAGATACCGGATATTATTATGTAACAAAAAGAAATCCGAAAACAAAAACTGAAAAACTCGCGCTGCGGAAATATGATCCAGTTGTTCGCAAGCATGTCGCATTTAATGAAGCAAAAATAAAATAACAAAACTATGACCACACAAGAAAATTCAACAAATTCTGCGATTTCAGCAAGTTCAGCAAATTCGGCAAATTCTACATCGGCAAGCTCTACAACTGCAGAAATTTCCGCTAAAGTTGCCGATGTTCCGCATCAGCTGACGCCGGAAAAGATGTTGACTGACAATTTGCTGATGCTGGCGCTGCTGTTTTCGATTTTTTATTTCATCTTAATTCGTCCGCAGCAGAAACGTCTCAAAGCTCATCGCACTATGCTTGAAGCTCTTGCCAAAGGTGATCGCGTTATTACCAACGGCGGCCTTATCGGCGTAATAGTGAAGTTTGAAGGCGATAATGTTGTGGTTATAGAAATAGCGCAAGGCGTTCGCGTTCGCATTGCCAAAAATTCAATCAGCGAAGTTGGTGGTGATAAAATATCCTCCGGCGACAGCGCGAATGATAATTGAGAATGACAATTGACAGTTAACTACAAGCTGATAATTAAAGCTGATAATTTAATTAAAGCTGATCATAAAAGCTGACAGTTATCTTTCACAATTATCAAATACCGCTAATTTCTCGCAAAAAATTATGCTCTACTTCCCGCTTTGGAAAAAAATTTCAATAACAGGCGTTTGTCTGCTGTTTGTTATTATGGCAATTCCAAGCCTGCTGCCGGAATCATATCGCAATTCTTTGCCGGAATTTCTTCCTGAAAACGCCGTTAATCTTGGCCTTGATTTACAAGGCGGTTCACATCTGCTGTTAGAAGTTGATTACGCTGCTTATGAGCGCGAACAGATTACTAATCTTGCTGATGATATTCGCAGAATACTGCGCGAAGCAAAAATCTTCTATGTCGGACTTGCCGCACAAGGCAAAACAGTTAAATTCTCCTTGCGTGAGAACCATGCCGCCAGCAATAACAAGGCAAATGATAATGAAAAAACAGATGAAAATGCAGATAAAAAAGTAACTGAAAATGCAACTGAAAAATCTGACAGAAATTCTGATATAATAAAATTACTGCGCGACAAAAATCCTGATATTGAAGTAAGCAGAAACGCTAATGAATATCTCGTCACATTCAACGATAGCTGGCACAAATCAAGCCGCCAGCGAGTAATTGAGCAATCTCTTGAAATAGTCCAGCGCCGCATTGACGAAACCGGCACGAAAGAGCCTATAATTCAACGTCAGGGTGAGGAACGTATCGTCGTGCAAGTTCCCGGCGAGGCTGATCCGGCGCGAGTTAAATCCCTGCTTGGCAAAACCGCCAAAATGACTTTTCATCTGCTGGCGGAAAATATTGCGCCTGGTGATGCTGCTCCGGTTGGCGTTAGAATGATTGCCGGAGATGGCGAGGACAAAAATATTTATCCGGTTATTTCAAGAGTTGAGCTTTCCGGCGATTTGCTGGTTGATGCTAATGCCAGCTATAGCAGTGAAACAGGCGAGCCGGTTGTGGCTTTTCGCTTTAACAATGTCGGCGCAAGGAAATTTGGCGAAATAACCGCCGCTAATCTCGGAAAACCATTCGCAATAGTGCTTGATAACAAGGTGATCACCGCGCCGGTAATTCAGTCGGCAATCTTAGGCGGCAGCGGAATTATCAGCGGCAATTTCAGCGCTGAATCAGCGCATGATCTGGCTTTGCTGCTGCGCGCCGGAGCGCTTCCTGCGCCGCTTACCATTATGGAAGAACGCTCAGTCGGACCAAGTCTTGGCGCTGATTCTATTCGCTCTGGAACTATCGCTTCAATTATCGGAATAGCCTTGGTAGTTGCTTTCATGCTGATATTTTATGGTTTATTTGGAATGTTCGCTAATATCGCGATGATAGTAAATGCTTTCATGACCATTGCCTTGCTGTCGTTATTTGACGCGACCTTGACCTTGCCAGGAATAGCCGGAATAGTTCTTACCGTAGGAATGGCGGTAGATGCCAACGTGCTTATTTATGAAAGAATGCGCGAAGAGGTTCGCAATGGCAAATCGCCATTAGCAGCAGTGGAAGATGGTTTTAAGCTCGCTTTCGGCACAATATTTGATTCGCATATAACCACGCTTTCCGCCGCTTTGATTCTATATCAATTCGGAACTGGAACAGTTAAAGGCTTTGCCGTTACTTTATCAATAGGAATTATCTGTTCGCTATTTACCGCAGTGCTGGTAACGCGCCTGATGGTTGCGACTTATATGCTGAAAAAACGCCCTAAAATATTGCCAATCTAAAACATTGCCAATTTAGAATCATTCTATATTTATGATATATCAGGAAATTGCCGGAGAATTCTGTTTCTGACTTTCAGCAAACTGCGCGAGCTGTAATGGCAAATTTCCTAAATCTCCAGCCGCTTTTGTCACAGCATTAGCGGCGATATTTGCCGCGTTAAAACCAGCGCCGCCAATTGCTTCAGCTATATTTCCTGCTGCAAAAGCCGCATGTCTTGCCACTTCTTCGCTTAAACCAAGCGCGGCGACAAGATTAATGGTAATTCTTTCCACATCGCGGCGAATATTAGGCTCTTCTTTTTCAATATTAGCGCCTTTCTCATTAGCCTGACTGCCCAGATCACGCGATTTTCCGGATTTCTGACCACCTTCTGATTTCTGACCACCTTCTTGACTGCTATTATTATTGCCAGTATTACTGCCAGCAGAAACAGTATTGCTAGTTGCGTCAATAGGATTTACAAAACCGCTGGAATTATAACTCTCAGTCGCCGTATTTTCGGAATTGCCGCTATTATTGGAATTATTTGAATTATCAGAATTTCCAGAATTGCCGCCATTTGCCGAGCTGGCAGCATCTCCGCCGCCGCTTCCTGAGAATTCGTTATTTTTATTATCATTTTCCGACATATTCACATAATAACATAAATAACAGATTTATGTATGAATTTTATGTGACGAACAATGTTACAGCACACAAAGGCGCAGCAACTGGCGTTGCTTAGCAAACATCTACAGCTTTATCTTATTGAAAAAACAGCTCTTTTCTCCAGTGTGACACGCTGCGCCAACTTGCTTTACTTTCAACAGCAGCGCATCTGAATCGCAATCAAGATAGATTTCCACAAGCTCCTGAGTATTTCCTGAGCTGTCTCCCTTGCGCCATAACTCATTGCGCGAACGCGAGAAATAAGTAACGCGGCGACTTTCTATAGTTGCAGCAATTGCCTCACGATTCATCCAGGCCAGCATCAGCAGCTCACCGCTTGAATAATCAACAGCAACCGCCGGAATAAGCCCTTGTTCATTAAAAACCAAAGAATCAATATTTAATTCAATTAATTTCATAAAAAGCGATTACCATTCAAATACAATTCAAATACAAAATCATTTTATAACTTTATTTACCATAACATGCTAACTCTAAAACATGCTAACTCTAATAGACTAAAACCAAAGAAATCTAAAATAAAAGAAAATTTAAAATATACTCATTACACTTGAAGAGTTGAAATTTCTTCGCTTCGTCTTTATTGTTCACTATATCAGATAAAAATCTTGAAATATCAATAAGTATTCCTTCAATTTTTATCTCATATATTGAACAAAAATACTTGGAATAAATACCAACTCTTCAAGTGTAATGAGTATATAAAAATATATTTGTATCTGAATATGTATATATGAAAAATAAACAATCATCCGGCAAGTTATTTGGCACAGACGGTATCAGAGGATATGCCGGAGAATTTCCAATGACTCCGGAAGTTGCCCTTAAAGTCGGCATGGCGGCAGGAATACAGTTCATGCGCGGCGAACATCGTCATAAGGTGGTAATTGCCAAAGATACAAGACTTTCCTGCTACATGCTCGAATCAGCGCTTACCTCAGGATTTATTGCCGTTGGCATAGATGTGGTGCTTGTTGGCCCAATGCCGACTCCGGCAGTTGCCATGCTGGTAAAATCAATGCGCGCTGATATAGGCGTGATGATTTCCGCTTCACACAACCCTTATTACGATAATGGCATCAAGCTGTTCGGACCAGATGGTTACAAGCTATCTGATAAGGTTGAGACAACAATTGAAAACATCATCAATAAGAACAAATGGAAAACCGCCAGCGCCGCTGCTCTTGGCCGCGCGCGCAGGCTTGATGACGCGCAGGGACGTTATATTGAATTCGCCAAATCAACCTTTCCCAAAGAGCAGAAGCTTGATGGTTTGAAAATCGTAGTTGATTGTGCCAATGGCGCGGCTTACCAAGTTGCGCCGATAATTTTTCGTGAGCTTGGCGCGGAAGTAATCGCTATTGGCGTACAGCCAAACGGCAGTAATATTAACGAAAAATGCGGTTCAACATCTCCTGATTTAATGTGCGAACAAGTCAGAAAAAGCGGCGCTGATATTGGAATAGCGCTTGATGGTGACGCTGATCGCGTTATCATTTGTGATGAAAAAGGCCAGATTCTTGACGGCGATATGTTAATGGCAATTATCGCCACTCTAGCACAACGCTCCGGCAATCTGCGCGGTGGCGGCATTGTCGCAACGCAAATGTCCAATATCGGACTTGCGCGTTATCTGGATAAGCTGGCCGGACTTGAGCTGATTCGCGTAAAAGTAGGCGATCGCTACGTTCTGGAAGAAATGCGCCGCAGCGGCTACAATATTGGCGGCGAGCAATCAGGACATATTCTGATGAGCGACTACACCACCACTGGCGATGGAATTATCGCCGCCTTGCAGATTCTCGCCTTTATGCTTCAAGCGAATAAACCGCTCAGCATATGTGGAAAATTATTCAAACCTCTGCCGCAATTAATCCGCAATGTGCCTTATAAAGGCTCTTCTCCTCTTAACAAAGAATCAGTTAAAAAAGCTATTATCGCCGCCGAGAAATCTATTAAAGACAAAGGGCGAGTTTTCGTAAGAGCATCAGGAACAGAACCTCTAATCAGAATCATGGCGGAAGGCGATGACCGCAAGCTGGTAGAAAAAATAACTGAAAATATAGCGCAAGCCATTGACGATTTGAATTAATGAAACTACCTTGAGAAAATGAAAAAAGGAGCAAGCTATGGCCGACGACGCAGCTAAAAAAGACGAAAAAAAAGACGACAAGAAAGATGATAAAAAAGACGATAAAAAAGCCGCTGACAATAAAGAAGGCGAAGCAGGAGGCGAAGCTGCCGAAGGCGCAGAAGGCGCTGCCAAAGGCAAAAAATCGAAGAAAAAACTCTTTATCATAATTGGCTTGGTAGTTCTGCTGCTTGGCGGCGGCGGCGCGGCGGTATTTTTCAGCGGAATGTTAGGCGGTGGCGGCGAACATGCGGAAGAGGAAGAAGTTAAACAGGAACAAGCCGTATATTACACCATGCCGGAAATGATAATAAATCTGGCTGCTTCCGGCAAACAGGCAAGCTTTCTCAAAGCCAGCATTATTCTTGAACTTAGCAATCAGCTTGACGCAGTTACGGTGGAAAATAATCTGCCGCGAGTTATGGACGCTTTCAATACTTACGTCCGCGAATTAAGGCCTAGTGATCTTTCCGGATCAGCCGGCATCACTCGCCTGCGTGAAGAGCTGCTACTGCGCGCTAACAAAGCTCTTGAGCCAATGAAGGTAAAAGACGTGCTGTTTAAGGAAATAGTGGTTCAATAATTATGCAAAGCAGTAAGTAGATTATCAACGCATTACATTGATTATCAACGCAGTTCATTGATTATGCATAATCTATGACAATTTTCTTTTCCAAGAAGATTTAAGCTATTTTCTGTTTAGAAAATTTCCGTTTCTTATGCTGTGGCACAGTTCTTGCCAGCAATTTACTATTGGTAATTTATTGCTAGAAATTTATTG
>CAZFJN010000006.1:0-1173 GCA_964519595.1 uncultured Rickettsiales bacterium | reverse complement strand
TTGTTAGAAATTTGTTGCTGGTAATTATTTATTATTGCAATTGTCTATTGATAATTGACTGTACGTTATTTCATGTCATTAATTTATCAGTGATTCACAGAGTGGTTAGTTATTTATGGCAGAAGAAGAACAACCAGCAGCAGGAGCAGATGAAGCCGCCGCCGCCGAATGGGCAGCAATGCTGGAGAATGAAGGCGCGGAAAAACCAGCAGAAGGAGCAGCCGCAGCTGCTGCTACGGAAGAGCCGCAGCGCGTTCTGAATCAGGATGAAATTGATTCTCTGCTCGGATTTGACGTTAAAAAAGACGGCAACGAACATAAGGACGGCATTTTCGCCATTCTTGATAAATCAATGACCGCTTATGAAAAACTGCCAATGATTGAGGTGGTTTTTGATCGTCTTGTTCGTCAGCTTTCCACTTCTTTCCGCAATTTTACCTCGGAAAACGTTGAGGTCAGCATTGATTCAATGTCGAGCATTCGCTTTGAGGATTATCTTAATTCAATTCCGCTACCAGCTCTGCTGATAATTTTCCGCGCAGTTGAGTGGGAAAATTACGGCATGGTCACAGTTGATAGTCCGCAAATTTATACCATAGTTGATATTCTGCTTGGCGGACGAAAATCAAACCGCAAAAATGTCCGCGTTGAAGGAAGGCCTTATACGATAATCGAGCAGGATCTGGTAAAGCGCATGGTCGACATCTTGCTTGCCGATATGGGCGCTGCATTTGAGCCAATTTCTCCGGCAACTTTCCATTTTGATCGCTTGGAAACTAACCCTCGCTTCGCCACCATCAGCAGGCCAGCTAATCCGGCATTGCTGGTAAAATTCCGCGTTGATATGCTGGAAGATCGCGGCGGAATGATTGAACTGCTTCTGCCACACGCCACTCTTGAGCCAATAAGAGATTTACTGTTGCAGATGTTTATGGGCGAAAATTTTGGCCAGGATACTGTCTGGGAAAAGCACTTAAGCAAAGAATTACGCAACGCCTCAGTCACAGTTGAAACCGTTCTTCACGAAAAAACGATAACTCTGCGCGATGTTATGAGCTTTAAAGTCGGCAGCACTTTATTGCTTGACTGCACTCCGGAAGATGAAGTCACCTTGCGTTGCGGCGGAATTCCAATTACTACTGGCATATTAGGAAAAGTTGGCGATAATATAGC
>CAZFJN010000005.1:26547-55339 GCA_964519595.1 uncultured Rickettsiales bacterium | reverse complement strand
ATATTATTCAACTTCTTTAAGGATCTAAATAGCTATTGTTGAAAGATGCAAAACTCGGCCAGAGCGCGCATAATATACAGCCAGTGCCGCCCCTAAGCCACTGGAAGCGCCAGTTATTGCGATATTTTGTGGATAATTCATAAAATTGTAACTATCTGGAGGTACTATTAATGGTAGTATAGAGATACTATTACAACAGTGCATTATAAAGACAAATAAGGTTTAAACAGCAGATAAAATTATGAATAAAAAAAATATGAATAAGAAAAAATCAGTTTGTGTATTTTGCGGCGCTTCTAACAATGTTCCACAGAAATTTTTAGATATAGGCGCTAAATTTGGCGAGATTCTCGCGCAGCGCGGCGTTACGCTTGTTTATGGCGGTGGCGATTGCGGAGTTATGGGCGCAGTTGCGAATTCAACTATGAAAAATGGCGGACATGTAACTGGAGTTTTTCCGGTTTCTTTACGCAATATTGAAAACGAGCATCAATCGCTTACGGAAATAATCATCGTAAATACTATGCATGAACGTAAACAATTAATGTTTGAACGTTCCGATGCGTTTATAGTTTTTCCCGGCGGTTTTGGCACTATGGATGAAATGTTTGAAATAATAACCTGGAAACAGCTTAAACTTCACCATAAGCCGGTAGTGATTTTTAATTATGATGATTACTGGAATCCGCTCATTGCCTTAATGGACAATATAATTGACAATGGTTTTGCGCGTCCGGAAGTAGCTGGCTATTACAATGTGGTAGATAGAGTAGAAGCCATTCTTGAAATACTCAATTATTGATAATTGCAGAAAATAATTAAGCAAAATAATTCAGGAAAAATCAAAAGCAGCTATATTCTAAAACTATACTCATTACACTTCAAGAGTTGGTATTTGTTCCAAGTATTTTTGTTCAATATATGAGATAAAAATCGAAGGAATACTTATTGATATTTCAAGATTTTTATCTCATATAGTGAACAATAAAGACGAAGCGAAGGAATGCCAACTCTTGAAGTGTAATGAGTATATATTCTAAAATAGCTTTATCGCAACGCTTAAGCCTTCCTGCGTTGGAATTATTATCGAGAAATAACGTTCGCTATTGGCAAGTCGTTCATTAAAAAGCCGCATGTTTTTCCATGTTGAAGGCGCAATATCATCAGGCGGCGTATCAGATGCCGCCGCTTTAAAGAGCAGCGTGTTATCAGCAACAATTAGGCCGCCTTGGCGGATATTTTCCTCTGCCCAGTTCAGATAATCATTATAGCTGATCTTATCAGCATCTATAAACACCATGTCAAACGGCGCTTTCTCAGACAGAGAAGGCAATATTTCATGCGCGTCGCCTTCGAGCATTACAATATTGCGGCGCTCGAATTCAGCAAAGAATTTTTTTGCCATTTCTATATGTTCGCGGTCTTTATTAATAGTATAAATCACGCCGTCATCAGGCAGCGCGCGCGCCATCCAGATGGTTGAATATCCGGCCAGAGTTCCAATTTCGACAATGCTCTTAACGCTGTTCATCTTAATCAGTAATTGCAGCATCTTTCCTTCTTCCGCGCCAATTTGTATGGAAAAATTGCGTCTTTCCAGCTCTTCGTCAATTGCCGCCAGCAATCTGTCTTGCGGCGCATAGAGCTTGCGGATATAGTCAAGCTCAGGTGAAGTTATTTTTGGCATATTTCGTCACACTTTTTCATTACGTTATTTTACTCGCATTATTTTAAGAACATTATTTTAAGAACATTATTATTTATGTCAGCTCTTGCAGACAATATTTCAGATACTACAAATGTTACAGATACTGTAGATATTACAGACTATGAAGTTTCTAAACAGGAAATTTCTGGAAATTTGTCAGTAAGCGGACGTTTGTGGCAAATTCAGCAAGCTGATTTACGGCAAGTTGCTGCTATGATGCAGCATCATGATTTTCCGGAACATCTGGCGCGGCTTTTGTGCGTGCGCGGTGTTGAGCTTGATCAGGCAGAGGATTTTATCGCGCCAAGCCTTAAAAACATGTTGCCTGATCCTTATCATCTGCTCGATATGGAAAAGGCGGTAAGACGTATAGAAACCGCTCTTTCTAATGGTGAAATGATTGCGATCTGGGGAGATTATGACGTTGACGGCGCGACCTCCTCGGCGCTGCTGCTGCGCTATTTCCGCGCGGTTGGCGCTAAGGCGCAGTTTTATATTCCTGATCGCATCAAGGAAGGTTACGGACCAAATGCCGCTGGTTTGCTGGCTTTAAAAGATAGCGGCGTCAATCTGGTGATAACTGTTGATTGCGGAACTCTGGCTTTTGCCGCGCTTGATGCCGCAGCAGAGGCAGGAATTGACGTTATAGTAGTTGATCATCATCTTGGTGAAGCGAGAAGGCCGCAAGCTTGCGCGGTAATAAATCCTAACCGTCTTGATGAAAGCTCGCCGCATCGGCATTTAGCGGCAGTTGGCGTTGCTTTTTTACTGCTGATTGCTTTGAACAAACATTTAAGAGAGAGCAGATTTTTTTCTACTCTTCGTCCACAGCCGGATTTGCGCCGCTGGCTGGACATAGTAGCGCTGGGAACTATTTGTGATGTTGTGCCGTTGCTTGGCGTTAACCGCGCCTTAGTGGCGCAAGGTCTGAAAGTAATGGCGGCGCGTGAGAATTTAGGAATAAGAGCAATTATGGACATTGCCGGACTTGATGAACGTCCTGGCGTTTATCATGCTGGCTTTGTTATCGGACCACGAATTAATGCCGGCGGCCGCGTTGGCAAAGCTGATCTCGGCACACGCCTTCTTATCAGCGAAAATGAAGAAGAGGCGCTGCAAATTGCTCGCCAGCTTGATCATTTTAATTCTGAGCGTAAAGCCATTGAAGCAATGATTCAAGAGCAGGCTGATGAAATCGCTAGTCGGCTTGATTCTTCTCTGCCGCTAATGGTTGTTGCTGGAAAATCCTGGCATCAGGGCGTAATCGGCATAGTCGCCGGACGGCTTAAAGAGCGTTTCAGGAAGCCGGTTGCGGTTATTGCTGTTAATGACAATATTGGCAAGGCATCAGCGCGTTCAGTAAGCGGAATGGATTTAGGCGCAGCGGTTATTGCCGCTATGAATGCCGGACTTTTAATCGCTGGCGGCGGACATGCAATGGCGGCCGGATTTACTGTGGCAGAAGAGAAAATTCCGCAGCTAAGCGAATTTTTATGCGAATATCTAAGGCCACATTCGCATCATCTGGCGCGCGGCAGAGCATTAAATATAGATATAGCTCTTTCCATTGCCGGAATTAATGAGCATCTGGCTGTTGATATTGAAAAACTCGGTCCTTTCGGTTGTGGCAATTATCCGGTTCGTATAGCAATTTCCGGCGTGATTAATCTGCGGCCGGAAATAGTCGGCGAAAATCATGTCAAAACATTGCTGCTTGAAAAATCCGGCAAGGCGCGTCTCTCGGCAATTTCTTTCCGCTGCCTTGACCAGCCTCTCGGTCAGGCGCTGCTTGCCACACGTGGCCGCGAAATAGACGTTGCCGGACAATTACGTCTGCAGGAATGGCAAGGAAAACCACAATTAAGTCTGATGATTGAAGATATTATGACATGCTGAACCATAATAGATTATCATAAAGATTATAATTCCAGACAGTTGTTGATTTCCTGAATAATTGTCGCGCATAGCAGATATAAATCATGATTAATTTCCGAGGCGGTTAGTTTTTGCGGATAATATTTGCGGATAATTTTTTCCATCTGCTGCAATATTTCTTCATCAACCACCACTTTTGTGGCAAGACGCAGCGCCGCTAGCTGTTCCTCATCAACAGGAACGCGCAATCGCAGGCAGGCAGGACCGCCGCCGTTCTTCATGCTCTGTTTTAAATCTATGCTATGCAGTTGCGTAATCGGATTTGCCTTGTCATCAACCAGCGACTGCAATAAACGCCAGGATTTTTCGTTATGCAGCTCTTTAGTTTCTTGCGGAGCAATCAACGCCATGCCGCCATCTGACAGAGTAAGCAGCTGGCTGTTGAAAAAATAGCTGGCAACTGCTTCTTCTAAAGTCAGCTCATTGCGCTTTATTATTCGCAAATTAGCGGCAAATCCTGTTCGTTCAGCATAGCATTCGGCGATATGGTTGATGTCAGCAGCGCCAAGCGAATATGAATCTTCATGAACGAGCAGGAAATTTTCATTAGCAACCGCTATAACATCATTATGAAAAACGCCGTTTTCTATCGCCTCAGGGCTTTGTTTAAGGCAAATAGCGGCATTATCAAACAGCTTATGGCTGGCAATTATTGCCTGTGATGCCGCCAATGTCTGCCGCGCATTTTGCGGATCACGCGGATTGTCATCTGTTCCGTAAACGAAGATATTAAGTCCGGCAGAATCATGCGAAGGAGCAAGCCGCATATGATTAGCTGCGCCTTCATCACGCAGATCATCTTCTCCGGCAAGCGGCTTATGCACAGCAACACGCGGCACATTTGCGAATATTTTTTTGATAATGCGATAATGCTCATCAGCCTCAATCCGCCGATGCAGATTGCTGTAGAGATTGGCAATTGTTATATGCAGCAAGCCGTCGCTGCTATCTTCCGGCTGCGTAACTGTTGCGGCATTGGCAAGCCACATTGCCGAGCTGGAAGAAGCTATTTCCAGCAAACGCGGCGCTTTAATCACTGCCTGCGCGATTAGCTGTGCGTCATCTACCGCTGCCTCATCGCCGTCTAAAGCCTTACGCAGCAGTGGCAAATGCGGCCTTAATTGCGGCGGCATTATGGCAACGGTAATTCCCAGTTTCAGCAATAATCCAGCCAGCGCAATAGCCTGTAAGGCCGCCTGCGCCGGATGAGAAATATCGCCATGACTGATTCCGCAAGCTATATTATCAACCGAAAGTCCGCCATAATGATGTGTCGGACCAGGAATTCCGATAAATATAATTTCAGTTACTTTTTTAGTTGCTTTATTTGTCACTTTATTAGTTACTATCGTTTCCATATATTTAAGATTCATGAGCGCTATTTACACATTGCTTGCTGATATTTTTTCCAGCGATTTCTCTAAATGCAAATCGCCGCGTGATTTTAATCGCCTTTTTTTTGCCAGAAACCTCAAAATAGCAGATCTGCACAAGGTGCATGATCTGGTCAAGAGGTCAAGCGTCAATGTAAAAGGGCGAGTAATTCCTGCCGCTATTCGTATTGGCGCTGATTCTTTATCTGCGCCGCCATTTCTTTTAATAGCCCAGCTGCATGGCAACGAACCGGCTGGCCTGGCCGGAATCGTTTTTGCCATGGCGCTATCTGAGGCCGGAATGCTTAATAATCCGATTCTGGCGGTAATTGGCAATCCTCTCGCCGCCGAGCAGTATTTTTCCGCCTTTACTGAAGCGCCGCGCGCACGGCAGGAATTGCGCGATGTTTATCGTTGCGGCCTTGGCCTTGGCGGCGCTTTATTGCCGGACATGAATCGCATTCCAGTTAATTTTATAGAAAAATCGCCAGATAATCATCATATACAAAGAGCGCAGGAATTATATCATCTTGGCAAAAATGTCGCTGGCGTTCTTGATATTCATTCCGCGCGCGGCAATATGCGCTGTGTTACTGATTATCGCAGCGTTGATGAATTGCGTTTCTCGCCAATACGTTCTGTGTTAATCGGACTTGCCGAGGCAATCGGCGCGCATAGCTCGGCGCAAGGCGAGGCGGTTAAAACCTTAAAAACTATTTTAGGCGCTTTGCCGAATATTAAATATCAAGTCGGCATTGAAGCCGGACGTCATGAGGATGATGATACTCCTTATTACGCCGCCGCCTTTACTGGCGCATTTTTAAGCGCAACAGGAGCAAGCAAAGTTCCTTCAGAAATCAAAAAGGAAAACGGCGTTTTTGATTGTTATTACGTCCAGCCGCGCTGGAGCTACGGCGATTTGCGCGCGCAAAAAGATTTTGCTGATGAAGATAAGATTTACATGGTTAAAGAATGCCGCTCGGCGGATTTAATTCCTAAACGTTCTGATCGTGTCATTGTCCGCCGCAAAGATGGAAATTATCAAGTGCAGACGGTTATGCAATATATCGTCCAGCCAGCTGGAGATTTGTGTTTTGCAACTTATCAATATGATGAAATGGAAGAAATGCAATCAGGCGAGGTAGTCGCTGTCGCCGTACCATCGGGAAACGAGATGAGAACAGCTGAAAAAGCCGCCGGAATATTTTTCAGCAAACCAGCCTCGCTCTATGACCGCGATCCAAGCGTCGGACCATGGCCACTGCCAGCAAAAAACAGAGAAAAAATAAAATTCTGCTATCCCTCCAAACTAAAACCAGAAAAACTACTAACGTTGAGATGATGAATATTTGCCGTTGAATATTTGCCGTTAAGTTTTCTGATTTGCTAAAGAAATAGTCTTTACAAGAGGTGATTATTATTTCGTCATGCAGGATTTCATGCAATCATCATAGGCTTTTTGTTTTTTAGCCTCGATTTCTTCCTTGCTTGGTTTTTGAGTTTTTTCTTCAGAATTTTTTCCCCATTTTAAAGGATCAATCTGTTGTGGTGTTTTGGAAGAGGTGCTTGGCGCTTTATACACTCCGCATGTGATATTGCACATACCATGTTTTTTCTTGTCTTCTTCACGTTTTTTTAAGCTATCAGCGGCTTCATTTTCGCCAGCTATTTCAGGTTTTTCTGCTGCGCCAAGCTGTTTTGCAGAATCTTTGCCGAGCATTTTCGCTTCATCTGAACCTTCGCCAATCTCTGCTTTAAATTTACGATCCTTGGCATCTTGCAGATCTTTTTTAAAGCCTGCTTCGCCAGTATTTGGATTTATGGATTTATTCGCTGCAGGCGGGCGAGCGTTATCATCAATACGAGCAGCGCCAATCTGCGCTTGTGCATTAAAAGCGATGAGGGCTATGGCAGCGGTAGCAAGAAATGTAGAATGAATGGTCACGATACTCTCCTCTATTAATTATTAATGTTTATTATTTGCAACTTTCCAGGCATTTTTCATAGCCTGCTTTTGCTTGTGCGAGCTTTCCGGCTTTTGCAGGCGGACATACAGGGACAGGCTTTTCTTTACATGGATAATTGAGTTCAATCCCTCCCTTTACCATCTCATATTCTTTTTTGCAGCTGTTGGTGCATTGTTCATATGCCTGCTTATGTTTAGCCTGCTGTTTTATGAAGTCATTGGCATTATCTTTCATCGGACTGTCTTGTTCGGAAGCAGTCAGATGCTTGGAAGTTTTTTCGGCTTGTCCTACTGCCTTGTCTGCGCCGCTGAGCGTCCGTGCATTCTGGAGGTCTTTTTCGAACCCTGCTTTGTTTGCATTCGGATTCATGCTTTTGTCGCCAGCTATTGCCTTTTCATTCGGACGGTTGCCATTTCTGATTTTTAATGTGCTGCCATCTTCAACAGTTACCGCGCCGCCTTCTTGTTTAAACTGGCTTTCGCTGAAGCTGACATTGCCGCCAGTTTGTTGCGGCGGTGCGCTGTCTTGAAACTCTACAGATGAACCGCCTTCCTGTTTAAATTCACTACCATTTTCTACTTTCACATCGCCGTCTGTTTTAAACGTACTCGATTGGAAACTAATGGCAGAGCCGCTATTATTGCGGTTTTGTGAAGCGCCAATCTGCGCGTAAGCATTGCTGCTGGCAAGAAGCGCAGAAATAATAAAAACAAAACAGCGAGTTGATATTAGCATAACTATTCCTTGAAACTATTCTTTGAAACCATTCTTGTCTTTGAAACTATTCTTGGCTTACTTGGTATTAGCGTTTTTACCTTGGTTCTGGAAAATAATCGCCTTGTCAGTTTTCTTTGCCGCAGGCGCGCTGTTGCTGCTGGCGGTTACTTCTTTAGCTTCTATTTCTTCGCCCTGATTTTGAAAGATAATTGCCTTGTCGGTTTTTTTATCGGCAATTTTTCCGCTGCTTCTTGCTTCTGGTTTTATTTCAGCATGAGCAGGCGAGTTGAGCAATAAAACGGCGCTGCCGAGGGCAATAATAAACGATTTTTTCATGGTAAAACTCCTATTTGTTTGTTGAGACAATCTTTAATGCATTGTTTGTGTTTTTCTGCTTTTTCCTATTTGGCTTTTGCTGAAGATACTGCTGAAGCTACATCTTTCATGGCGAGGTGACAAATTAAATCATCATTACAAAATGTTCATGAAAGCTGTAGTAAAATATCTATTTCAGGCCGCCGCCTTTTTTGGCAGGAATTTTAGGCTCGAACGGTTTTTCGTAAGCAGCATCACCATCTATAGTTACAAAATAATCAATAACCGGCAGTGTTTCATCACTGGCCGGAGCAATCTGCCGCAACCGCACACGATAACGTCCCAGAGTGCCAGTAGGCAGTTGTGGACTTACCATGGTCAGCTTATTATTCGCGCCAATAGGCTGCGTAACATTTTTGAGCGGACGATATAGCGGCTCATCCAGTCCGCCGACATTATCCGCCACTTCCCACACTGCGCGCAATAATCCTGAGCCAGATACCGCAATCTCCGCACGCGCGCGCAACTTCTCGCCTTTGGCCACGGCGAGATAATCGCTACCATCTTCAAAAAAGAGCTTTTGCGCGGCAATTCCGGCTTGACCTGAGCTGCCGCCAGTTACGGTAATTGTCACCTCATCGCTACTGGCGAATACACCGTCATCAGCGAAAAAACGCTCATATTCCAGTACCGCTCCCTGACGTTGCGCGGCAAGCACAACATGGCGCGGTACTGACACATTTTCGACAATCCTGATGATTCCGGCAGTTCCATTAGGAATTGTGCGCGTTATTGTGCGCGATGTGGCAACCGGATTTCCGGCAATCTTAAACGTCCCGGCTTGACCAACCATTGTGCCAGTGCCAACAAACGGCGAAAAAGTTGCCTGCCAAGTTACAACAAAAGTGGAATTTCCTGAAACGCTTGCTTCGCGAGTAGAAGGAGACACAACAACATCAATTACCGTTGCCGCAGCAACAGATGGAAAGATTATGACCAGCAGAGCAAAAAATAACTTCATAAACTACCATCCAAACGGTGCGTTGATTTTTAGAGTAAGATAGATTTTATACTGACTGCCAATGTCGCTGCGTAAGGCGGCGCGATCGGCAACATTCTGATATTGTCCGTTTAAGCCAATTCCATAACCAGGAGCATTGCGCTGCGCCTTGGCGATAGTCCAGAAAAATTCGCTGGAGGCGTTATATTGCTTGTCGTCACTGCCGGAATCATTAAGCTGCATTGCCGCATAAGAATGGTTAGTCAGTGTATCTTTGATAATGGTGTAGTTCACATCCAGTCCGGCAAAATAATTGCTTTGTTCATCGGCAGAAACATAACGCAGCCGCTCATGTTGCAGCGAAGGCGAGATAACGAAATTTTCTTCAGGAAAATAAGAAATAGCAAGCTCAGTGAGGTGTGAATCCTGATTGTCTGAGCGTAAAATCTTATCGCGATATTCCGTGTAGTTGTGCGTCAGAGATATAGTGTATTCCGTAAAATTTGCGCTCCAGCCAACATTGCCGCCGGAATTATGATAACGCAGATTATCGCCGACAAATCCTGCCGGAGTTTTGTCACGGAACGTATTGTGTAAATACGCGCCGGCGGTAAATACGCTATTTGCAAACCATGAATTATCCGGCAAATCCAAGCCAAAATAAGCAGGAGTAATACTTGTCTGAACCGAGCTTCCCTGTGTTTTGTCAGTAGGAATATCCGCCAGCTGATTCACATTGTTTTTAAGAACATAAAAGTCAGCAACAACGGTCAAAGATTCATCAACAAAATCAGAAACAAGGCTGGCGCGTTTCTGATCACCAGGAAAATTATTATTAGCAAGCGAGTGGAAATAAGTGCCAACGCGCTTGGCATCAAGAGTAAGATTCCAGCTGGTCTGATCATATGTAGCCGGATTTAAATCACCAATCAGCGCCACGCCGGCCAGCCCATGCAGCGCATTATCGCTTAACGGCTCAATCAGCGTGCCATTACCGTCATAATCATGCGTTGTGCGCGCAAATTCGCCGCGCAACCGCGCGCGGTCTTTAAAACCCTGCCATTGTGAACCGAGATTCCAGCCCTGTCCGGATTTACTAATATTATCAATCAGCGCATCGCCGCGACCACGTTCACGGCCTTCGCCATTTATATAACCGCCTTCCAGCCAGAAATTCTCATCTAAGCCAAGCGGATAAAATTGCAGCTGCGTACCGCCTACGCGCTCCTCCGACTTGCCAATGCCGCTGACATTGACGCTGCCGATTGCTTTTGCCGGATCTTGCGCGAAACCAATCAGACGAAAGCGGTTAAGCGCTTCCAGCTGCAAAGACGCACCACGGCGATTAAAACGATCAATCAGCAGATTTGATACGCCAATATCATGATTGCCCAGCCGCGCCATCACATTGCCATGCTCAGCAAAACCACGCCCGGTAAGCAAATATTCGCCCAGCTGCCAGGCGCGGTCATCGTAGTTATTAGCAGGAATGCTGTCGTAATTACCGTTGAATCTGGCGCTTATATCCCAGCTTTTGCCACCGGCTACCGCATTGCTGTTTAAAAATGCACTGGCGCTGTTTGTATCAGGATGGTTGCGGCCATTTAATACGCGGTCGGTAAGCAGAGCGTTATATTGTCCTGCCGCTTCGCCCCAGATATGCTTATCCTCAGATTTTTCGCCGCTTACGCGCACCACAAAACGTTTAAGCACAGTATATTTTTCATTGCCGACATGTTCATAAAGCTTTACCACATGATCGCCAACGCTTAAGCGAGAAGCAGGCTGATAAGTAACGCGGCGGCCGTTAAGCTGCACGGCAGGAGTCACATCCTCGCCATCAAACTCCAGAAACAAATTGCCCATGCGCTCGGCAGTAACATCATCGCCTAAATCAAATATAAGAGGAGAAGAGGGAGCAATGGCAATATTTTTGCCAGCAGGCTCAACAAGCCGCACAAAATCATCCGCCAATGCCTGACCACAAGCCGCCGTAATACTGCTTGCAATGCCCGCTATAATCAGGAAGGTAAGATATTTTTCTCTAGCCATAAACGCCCATAATCCATGAGCAAAAACCCTACAAATAAATATATATAGAGTCAACTCCCCGAAAAACTCACTCTCCGAAAAACTCGCCTCTTGCGCTCAGCGGCGTAAGCTATTAGCCCCAACGGGCGAAGCATGGTGCTGCTGAAGTGAATCGAACACTCGACCCCGTCATTACCAATGACGTGCTCTACCACTGAGCTACAGCAGCTTTTACGAAAATTTACAAATCCACAAATCAATAAATATTACAAATCTACAAATATTATAAATCTAAAAACATTATAAATTCACAATATCATCAATTTGCGTGACTATTATCAGTAAAAATAAGGGCAAA
Organism: uncultured Rickettsiales bacterium; assembly: GCA_964519595.1. GTDB lineage: Bacteria > Pseudomonadota > Alphaproteobacteria > Rickettsiales > SXRF01 > JANRKF01. The sequence continues at coordinate 43,935 of CAZFJN010000005.1, read as the reverse complement.
ACCATGCCACAGGTTTTTGGTGGTTGCAAGTGTTACAATGAGATTTGTTGCAAAATATTAAGGGGTTGTTGGTTAAGGGGTTGCTGGTTGTTAGTTGCTGGTTGCCTTGTCATCCGAAGCCTTGGCGTAGGATGATGGTAAGTAAGAGGTTCTTGGTTCTTGATGCTTGGTAAGCAAGCAAGATAAAACAAGCTCCACTTAACCAGCAACCACTTACTTAACCATCATCCTACGCCAAGGCTTCGGATGACAAGGCAACCAGCAACCTTTCTAACCATCTAATTTTTAGCTATTTTGCCTTTACATTCAGGTGCTTTTGTCATATGATTAAGCAATGCAGATAATTTCATCGACAGAACATCATCCGCTAATTGCCATGGCTGCGCTGGGGCCTGTTGCGCTTGCTCGGGGAGATGAGGAATTGGCCTATGTCCTTTCCCGCAAGGATTATGAGCGAATCCATTCGGGCAATATTGCCGCTTTCCAGAAAATATGTGCAGAGATTGGCGCTCAGGCGCGAGCGCGCGGACTTAATGATGATATTTTAAATTCCCTGCTGGCAGATGAATCGTAAACCGCGCGTTGTTGTTGATACTAACGTGCTTATCAGCGCATTGCTGTCACCGGAATCGTCAGTGGCAATTGCGTTAAAGCATATCCAGAATTCTTGTATATTGCTTGCTTCAGAAGATACTATTGCGGAGCTTGCAACTGTTATTTGCAAAGCAAAATTTGATCGCTATGTAGATTTAGAGCATATTCTAGTTAAATATACACATTTGTTGCTGACAAATTTGCCAAACTAACAGCCAAATTCATGCAGGGTGTAGTGGTTCTACATCCTGTGTGAATTTGGCTGTTAGTTTGGCAAATTTGGCGCAACCCGAAGGGCAGCGGCCGATTTGATCAATGAGCGTCGGGAAAAATGATGCGGATATGAATAACTATCCGACATCATTTTTCCCTAGCTCCTTGAACAAATCGGCTACGCTGCAAATGTGTCTATTTAACTAGAATATGCTCTAGCGGCACGGCAGATATTTCTTGCAGGATATGTGCGGATCGTTGAAATGGTACAAACAACGTCACAGTATTTTTTATGTCGAGATCCGGAGGATAATAAATTCCTTGATTTAGCCGCTCAAGGGTTTGCTGATTGCGTGATAAGCAGTGATGATGATTTGCTCGTGCTGCACCCCTTCGGAAACATAGAGATTCTAACTACAAATGCATTCCTTGAAGCCAACTTTTTGTAGACCAGATTCCGCGACAAGCGCGGGATGACCTCTTACCATGCACTAAGCACCATTCACCATGCCCCTCTTAACCAACAACCAGCAACCAACAACCAGCAACCAACAACCAGCAACCCCTTACTTACCAAGCACCAAGCCCCTCGCACCTATTTTTCCTAATATAAAATCTTGCTATTATTGTTTTTTCGAGTGAAAATCAGGGCATGAAGACTGAAAAAACGAATAATCAGCCGCGCCATACCGCCAAAGAGAATCAAAAAATGCGCTTATCAGCAGCACTTAGGGCGAATTTGCAGCGGCGAAAGAAAGTTGGAAATGTGAAGCGTGAGGATGCGAAATGTCCTTCTTCATAAGCCGTCGGGAAAAGAAAAAAGAGCAGATAAAGCGCAATAAATATCATCAGATGCTTTATGATCTGGTGCGGATTCGCCGCAATCAGGCGGATCATGAGCGAGAAGAGCGTACCGAGCGGGAAAAGCGCAAAAAATTGGCCATGGCCACCGCTGCTGATCAGAATGATGATTTGATCTGGAGCGCCAAGGTCGGCGAGATCAGAAACCGCCTAACCGGCAAAAAACGCGCCTCCGTTGAGCGCTGGAATCGCTTTGCCGGAACTGAAGACGGCGGGGCGAGGGGGTTGTAGAGCTAAAATTAGCAAAATCAAATATTGACATAATGTATTAATTCATGGTTAATATTTGCCATAGATTTACTAGCTAAAAATATATTTTCAGGGCTTTTATTTAAAACTTCGTTATGTGATTTATTGAGGATTTGCCAAGATGGAAGAACATTCAGATACCCCACAAAAAGAAAATGTTGAGCAAGCAAATACTTCTACAGCAGATACTCCTGCTGCAATCGTTGATGCTAAAGTATCTTCTGAAGTACCTTCGGTTGATTCTCAAATAGAAATTTCCACAAATGATATTATGGCAGCAATAGCTGCTATGAAAGAAAAAGCGCCGAAAAAATACAATGAGATAGTGCCATCTGACAAAGAAATAGCGGCATTTATAGAAGAGCTAAGCCAAAAAAAAGGAGATAAGGCTGTTCTTGATTTGTTTGAGCGAGTGTCCAGTCCAAACCCATCGCTCAATATCAATGAAAAAACACTTTTAAGAAAACATGTTCCGGAATTGCGGGAAAAATCTGCAGATTTAGGCAGAAGGGCTGTTTTATCTTTTATCTGGGCTGGACTTACTGGTTTTGTAGGTGCTACTTCAGCAATTAATATGTTGCCAGGCGATAAACAAGAGGTGGTATTGCAAGGAATAGATAATACTAACAAAGCCTTGCAAGAAACACAAAAGACTCTAGGAACACCATCTACAAAACCAAAAAGCATATCTCATAGAAGCAAGCTTGAAAATTTTAGAAAATTTGTGGAAAAAGGTGAAGATATTGAAGAAAAGTCAATGGATGAAGATAAATTCTATAAAACAATGGACGGAATGATCTCAGATTTGGATGTGCCTAATTCTGATCAGACCTTTAATATGCAAAGCATTGTTGCGCCTATTGCAGGCGGGGCATTTTGTTTGTCATCTACTCATGCGGCATTAGGTGCTATTAAAAATAAACAAGAAGCACATTTGAGAGTTGCTGATTATATAGTTGAGCAAATTCGGGCTTTGGCTTTGGCAGAAAAAAACCAATTGAGCGAGGTGTCGGGGAGGAGTGTGTGATGACAGATTACTTTATCTGGAGTGCCAAGCTAGAGCTGTCTTGCCAAGAAAAAACGCGCCTCCGTTGAGCGCTGGAATCGCTTTGCCGGAACTGAAGACGGCGGGGCGAGGGGGTTATAAATTCCTTGAAAATGCTGAAAAAAACGCTACAAATCCTCGCATGAGCATGTCTTTCCAGCAAATTATTCTCACGCTTCAGCAATTCTGGGCAGAGCAGGGCTGCGTTATTTTACAGCCTTATGATGTTGAAATGGGCGCGGGAACATTTCATCCGGCGACGTCGTTGCGCGCGCTGGGTAATCAGCCATGGAACGCCGCCTATGTGCAGCCTTCGCGCCGTCCGAAGGATGGACGTTATGGCGAAAATCCGAATCGCCTGCAGCATTATTATCAGTTTCAGGTGATTCTGAAACCATCGCCGGATAATATTCAGGAGCTTTATCTGGAAAGCCTGCGGCAGCTGGGCATTGATCCGCTCGCGCATGATATTCGTTTTGTCGAAGATGATTGGGAAAGCCCGACTCTGGGCGCGTGGGGGCTGGGCTGGGAGGTGTGGCTCGATGGTATGGAAGTCACGCAGTTTACTTATTTTCAGCAGGTTGGCGGCATTGAATGCAAGCCGGTCTCCGGCGAGATTACCTACGGATTAGAACGCCTAGCTATGTATATTCAGGGTGTGGAAAATGTCTATGATCTACATTTTAATACGAACCACGAATCACGAACCACGAATCACGTAACCTATGGCGATGTGTTCTTAAAAAACGAGCAACAATTTTCTGCTTATAATCTGGAATTTGCCAATACGGATATTTTGTTGCAGCATTTTAAGGATGCTGAAAAAGAATGCGAGGCGCTGCTTTCGCGCAATCTACCGCTACCGGCCTTTGATCAATGCATAAAAGCCTCGCATAATTTTAATCTGCTTGACGCCAGAGGAGTGATCTCCGTAACCGAAAGAGCGGCATATATAGCAAAAGTCCGCGCTCTGGCGAAGGGGTGTTGTGAGGCCTATGTCAGGTTGCAGGATTAGGATCTCGACTTTAGGCTATTAGATTTAGGGGGATGTTTATGAAAATTGTGAAAATAGAAAAACTACAAATTGATATACTTGATTTTATAAAAACAAGTCAAAACGAATGGACTGTTGAGCAAGATGATCAACAAGAGCGTCTGGACGCTTTGCGCTTGCAAATTGATCAAGCCAAATGCGGAGATAGGGCGAGAGAAGCACTTTTAAAGATACTGGGAAATACAGAAAAACGTGTTGTTTTTAGTAAGGTTATTGATTTAACAGATAAATTTGCTGATGTGGATAAATTGACCTTACAATATGCGATTAATTCACTTGGTATTGCGATAAGTAATGCACAACCACATGATCAGGAGAAATATTCTATCAAAGATTTTGGAAATGATTCAAATAGACAATTAACAATCAAATTTGAAACAAAAGCTAATGATGAAAATGACAAACCGAGTGATGTTGATTTCAGCAGTATATGCGATGAAAGCAAAAGATATGTGAAAATATTTACGGAAAGATTAAAATCCATGGATTTTCAACGCATAAAAAGGAGTAAAGGAAAAATTAGCGAAAATGGCATAGTCGGCCTTGAAGCAGTTCTTCCGAAAGTATTTCCTGAACCATCTTCCAGTGATATCAATGTTATCAATTTTAAAGCAGTTCCTTATTTGCATTTTGCAGAATATGTAAAAGATGTATTGAGATTAAAAAAAATTACAGGAGCATCTATTGTCTCTGATAAAGATACAAGTCCAGACAAGACTCTCCTTGCTCTTACTAAATGTTTTCATTTGTCTCAAGAAGAAACGTTAGCAACTCAATCGCTGCGTTTGGGAAGCACAGGAGCAGTAGCTGCTTTAAATGATATTCTGGGAACTGCATTAACTCTTGATATTCCTCGCCAAAGAGGATCATGATGTGTTTTAATTGCCAGAACAGAATTATGCAATTTCCCATGATATATCAATAACCGCATAAGATAAAAATCCGCATGAGAGGAAAATTATGAATCTGACATTACTCAAAGGAAAGCTGCACCGTGCAACCGTTACCGGCACGGAGCTGGGATATGAGGGATCAATCACCATTGATCCGGAGCTTCTTGAAGCAGCGGATATTCTGCCTTATGAACAGGTGGATGTTTTAAACGTTAATAATGGTGCGCGCTTTACAACTTATGCTATTGCCAGCAAAAAACGCGGCGGCGGGGAAATTACTATTAACGGCGCAGCAGCACGGCTAACTCAGCGCGGTGATATTATTATTGTCTGCGCTTTCGTCGGAATGGACGAAAAAACTGCCAGAAAACACAAGCCGAAACTAGTTATGGTAGATGCAAAGAATAAGGTGGCTAATTAGTATGACGGTAGTAGATAACACAAGCGAATATTCTCCTACTGAAGATTATGATATTGATAATAATCTTCCACCAAAATACAGGCGTTATGTTATTATTCCTGCACCAGGATCTGATATGCCGACAATTACTTTCACCATAGGCAGTGATGCTCCTGGTATTGAGCCTTACAAAATTATTATAGAACACAATGATGCAAATTTTACTTACACTATTGCAGAATGTTGTAAAGAGCTGGAAAATGAGCAAGGTTTGCGCGATTGGAAAGATAATCCTTTATTTGATGTTACAGATAAAACTGATTGGGATATGCATTTACAGCCTTTTACTACAACAAATGAATATCAGAGTTTTGCACACAAAGTGGAAATTGCTTTGCATGATGCGGATGAGGTTCATCAGCAATCTATAGGCGTATTAGAAGGACTTCTTGAGGTGTTACAGAATAATTCAGTTATAGCACGAGGGGATGCAAACCGCATTATTCTGCTTGAAGAGCAATACGCTGGATATGGCAAATCTCTTGATAGAGGTAAATAATAATATGCCCTCTCTTCTTCTTGAATTATTTTCTGAAGAAATTCCGGCGCGGATGCAGGCGGAGGCTGCTTCTCATCTTGGTTTAGCTTTAGATAAGCTGCTCGGCGCAAAAGCAAAAACTTTTGTAACTCCGCGGCGTTTGGCGGCGATTATTGATGATCTTCCTAAGCAACAGCCGGATATTTCTCAGGAATTAAAAGGTCCGAAAGTTGGCGCTCCTGATGCTGCTTTACAAGGTTTTCTCAAAAAAACCGGCTTGCGGCAGGATCAGCTCATTGTGCGTGATGGCGTCTATTTTGCGGATATTACGCAAAAAGGCCGTCCGACTGCGGAGGTTCTGAGGGAGCTGATCGAAAAAATACTGTCTGAATTTCCCTGGCCAAAATCAATGCGTTGGGGCAGTGGGGAGGCGAGCTGGGTGCGTCCTTTGCATAGTATTTTATGCTTGTTTGATGGTAAAATTGTGCCAGTGGAATTTGCTGGCGTTAATGCTGGAAATTTCACTTACGGACATCGTTTCCTCGCGCCGGAGCAGATAATTATTTCTGCCGCGCAAGATTATGAAACTGCGCTGGAAGGCGCGAAGATTATCGCTGATCGCAATCGGCGCAAAGCAGAAATTCTCAAGCAGCTTGAGGAAAATTGTCAGAAACTTGGCATTTCGCTTCATGCGGATAATTCCTTACTCGAAGAAGTTACTGGCCTTGTTGAATGGCCGGTGGTGCTGGCAGGCAAAATTGACGCTGGCTATATGGATTTGCCTGAGGAAGTTCTGATTCTGGAGATGAAGAATCATCAGAAATATTTTGCAACGCGTGACAATTCGGGAAAACTCTCGCCTTATTTTCTGATAACTTCGAACATGCACAGCAAAGATCAGGGCAAAGCGATTATTGCCGGCAATGAGCGTGTGCTGCGCGCGCGCTTTGCCGATGGAAGATTTTTCTGGGACATGGACCGTAAAACCAAGCTCGAAGATTTCGCGGCAAAGCTTAAAGATGTTACTTATCACGCAAAACTTGGCAGTATGGCGGATAAGGTAGCGCGTGTTCTGGCGCTGGCTAAGGCGCTTGCCGAAAAGATGCGCTATTCGGCAGTTATATTTCCGGAGATTGAACGCGCTGCCTCTTTATGCAAAGCGGATCTTGTTTGTGGCATGGTTGGCGAATTTCCTGAGTTGCAGGGCGTTATGGGGCGTTATTACGCGCTGCATCATGGCGAAAAACCGCAAGTTGCCGAGGCGATTCGTGATCATTATAAGCCGCAAGGTCCAATGGACACAGTGCCTGCTGCGCCGATTTCGATATGTGTTGCGCTGGCTGACAAGCTTGATACGCTTATTGCCATGTTCGCAATTGGCGAGAAACCAACCGGCAGTAAAGACCCTTTTGCGCTGCGCCGCGCCGCTCTTGGCGTAATCAGGATTGTGCTGGAAAACGGCCTGCGCCTTAATCTTTCTGCTTTCTTTAAAAATCCGCCTTTGCGGTCGATTGCGCTTAATGAAGCGCGTGAAAAGCTGGTGCAGAAAACTGAAGAAAAATTACATTCTCCGGATCGAGTCGGTAAATATCTGACGCTTAATGAAACCGCCTGCTCGGATATCGGTGAAGATGCGGCGAATAAAATCGCCTCGGAATTGCTGGCTTTTTTCCATGAACGCCTCGCTGTGCAGCTTAAGGAACAAGGTATTCGCCATGATGTGATTAAGGCGGTTATCAGCGGATTTGATGATGATCTGCTGCTAATTGTCGCACGCGCTCGCGCCTTACAGGATTTCTTATTCAGCGATGACGGCAATAATCTGCTCGCTGCTTATAAAAGAGCGGCCAATATTCTGGCGATTGAAGAGAAAAAAGATAAAACAAGCTATCTGGCGGCTGAATTGCAGCAATCTGTCCTTCAGGAAGAGGCAGAGAAAAAAATGGCGGCAAGACTCGCCGAAGCCGCCGCGCAGATTGCTGTATTACAAAAATCCGAAGATTTTAACGGAGTTATGAAACTGCTGGCTGCCTTGCGCGAACCGCTTAATCAGTTCTTTGAAAAAATAATGGTAAATTGCGAAGATAAAAATCTCCGCGCAAATCGCTTGCGTTTACTGTCTGGTATTCGTAAAACCATGAACGAAATCGCCAATTTCGATTTGATGGAAGGTTAGTATTATGAGCAAAAAATACGACGATTTTCTAGAATTAGTGAAGAATTCATTAGTAGATTCTCAGAAAGGATCGTCTTACAGTACAATAATGACTGGCACTAGATGCTCAGTGGGGGATTTAAAAACTGCTCTACGTACTGGCGTTCTTGGTTATATATTTTCTGATGATGGAGAATTACGCTTTGTTTGGAAAGGAAAAGATAAAGCAAGAATGGCTACTGAGACTGAGAAAGAAAGACTCGGCCAGTTGGTAGATAAACTTGAAGCAACAAGAATTCTAGCGCCGAATTTAGAAGAAGCACTTAAAAATTATATTGGCGACGTACAAGGACTTTCTGGTGAGCAAAAAATATTCGCGATGAATGGGGTTGCTAAAATATGCAACAATTTAGAGAGAGCGATTTATGCAGATGAGGCAACAAGATACAAAAGAATGACGTCGCAAAAATCAGGAGATACTGTACAGAGTGCGATTATAGATGCTCTAAGGAATGGTGGAAGGTCTGCGTGGTAGTCTGATATTTTTAATTAAGGCGTAATTTTATGACTAAGGTGAATTTAAAAACAAAAACCGCAACGGACGCGAAGCTGGTCTACAGCTTTGGTGATGGCGCGGCGGAGGGCAAAGGCAGTATGCGTGAATTGCTAGGCGGCAAGGGCGCTAATCTGGCCGAGATGTGTTCTTTAGGGCTTCCTGTTCCGCCGGGATTTACCATCACCACTGATGTTTGTGTTTATTATTATCAGAATGGCAAAAAAATTGATGATTGTCTGCGCGAGCAGGTAGCGGAAGCGCTTGGAAAAGTTGAATCAGCAGTTGGCATGAAGCTGGGCGATGAGAAAAATCCTCTGCTGGTTTCAGTACGCAGCGGCGCGCGCGCTTCTATGCCGGGAATGATGGACACAGTGCTTAATCTCGGCCTCAATGATGCGACAGTTAAAGCTCTGGCGGCTAAAACCGGCAATGAACGTTTCGCTTATGATTCCTACCGCCGTTTCATTCAGATGTATTCTGATGTGGTTTTAGAGGTTGATCATTACCATTTCGAGGAAATTCTTGATGAAATGAAACGTGATCTTGACGTTGAGCTTGATACTGATCTTTCCGCGGATGATCTGAAAAAGCTGGTGGTGATGTATAAGGAAAAAGTTCAATCCGAGCTGGGCAGGGCTTTTCCTGATGATGTTACCGAGCAGCTGTGGGGCGCGATCGTCGCGGTGTGGAACAGCTGGATGAATCCGCGTGCTTGTACATATCGCAAGCTGCATGATATTCCGGAAAGCTGGGGAACTGCGGTTACTGTGCAGTCGATGGTATTCGGTAATATGGGCGATTCCTGCGCGACCGGCGTGGCATTCACGCGCAATCCTTCAACCGGCGAACGCAAATATTATGGTGAATTTCTGGTTAATGCTCAGGGCGAAGATGTTGTCGCCGGAATTCGTACTCCGCAGCCGCTTGATGAATTACCAAAAGTAATGCCGCAAGTATATCAGCAATTAACTTCCGTTTTTGACAGTCTGGAAGCGCATTACCGCGACATGCAGGATATTGAGTTTACCATTCAGAACCATAAATTGTGGATGCTGCAAACCAGAAACGGCAAGCGCACCGCGGCGGCGGCAGTTAAAATCGCCGTTGATATGGTCAAGGAAAAAACCATTTCCGAGGAAGAGGCAATCAGGCGGATTGATCCGCTGTCACTTGATCAGCTCTTACATCCGACTCTTGATCCTAAAGCCAAAAAAACCATCCTCACCACCGGACTTCCGGCCTCTCCGGGCGCTGCTTCCGGCAAAGTTGTCTTCACCGCCGAAGATGCCGAGGTAATGGCGCTTGATCACAAGGAAAAAGTGATTCTGGTGCGTATTGAAACCAGCCCGGAAGATATTCACGGAATGCACGCCGCGCAGGGCATTCTAACCGCACGCGGCGGCATGACCTCACATGCGGCAGTGGTAGCGCGCGGCATGGGCAAGCCATGTGTTTCCGGCGCCGGCGAATTGCGGATTGATTATGCGGCAAAAACTCTGCAAGTTCTTGGCCACACAGTTAAGGAAGGCGATATAATAACCATCAATGGCGGAACAGGCGAGGTTATGCTTGGCGCAATCGCCACTGTGCAACCGCAGCTTTCCGGCGATTTTGAAACTTTGATGAGCTGGGCGGATAAGGCGCGTAAACTGAAAATACGCGCTAATGCGGAAACTCCTCTTGATGCCGAGGTAGCGCGTAAATTCGGCGCGGAAGGAATCGGACTTTGCCGCACGGAACATATGTTTTTTGATGCCGAGCGGATTATCGCCATGCGCGAGATGATCGTTGCTTCCAATCTGGAAGGCAGGAAACTGGCTCTGGCTAAGTTATTGCCAATGCAACGCAATGATTTTGTGCAGCTATTTACTATAATGAAAGGCCTGCCGGTAACTATTCGCCTGCTTGATCCGCCGCTGCATGAATTTTTACCACATACTGAGGAAGATATCGCGCAAGTAGCCAAAGCCGCCGGTATCAACGCTGATACAGTCCGCGCCCGCGCTCATGAGCTTAAAGAGCAAAATCCTATGCTCGGACATCGCGGCTGCCGCTTAGGAATTACTTATCCAGAAATTTACGAAATGCAGGCGCGGGCGATTTTTGAAGCTGCCGCGGAAGTAGGCAGTGTCATTCCGGAAATCATGATTCCGCTGGTGATGATGCAGAAAGAATTCACCATCTTAAAAAACTTAATCGACAATATCGCGCAGGCGGTGATTAAAGAAAAGAAAGTGAAAATAGATTATCTGGTCGGCACGATGATTGAATTGCCAAGAGCCGCGCTGCTGGCCGGAGAAATTGCTGCAGAGGCGGAATTCTTCAGCTTCGGAACTAATGATCTGACGCAAACCACGCTGGGAATTTCTCGTGATGATTCAGCTAATTTCATAGAAATATACAAGCAGAAATCTATCGTTGAGCAGGATCCGTTCGTAACGCTCGATCAAAGCGGCGTCGGCGAATTAATAGAAATCGCCTGCAAACGTGGCCGCAAAACCAGAGAAACTCTGAAAATCGGCGTATGCGGAGAACATGGCGGCGATCCTGCTTCAATCAAATTCTTCCAGAAAACCGGCCTCGATTATGTAAGCTGCTCACCATACCGAGTGCCAGTAGCCCGCCTCGCCGCCGCACAGGCAGCTTTAGTGTAATTTTAGTATAACGATTAGAGCCTGATGCCAATTAATTTCCATCCCAAGCCGGCAATGGTGCTGATTTGCGATTTGTAGAGGTTTATTATTGTATTTTTTGGAAATACACACAATTTATTAATATTTTATTGACGGAAAGTGGTAAAATTGATAGCCCTTGACAATAATCTTCAATAGCAATTGGTTATTATATTATAATGCAGGAAAAAATTGACATCGACATGGAGTTGAGAGCGATTGAGTCTGGGCTTGACAGCCCTGTTTCACCGTCATCTTATCAGAAGCTGAAGTCGGCAACGACCAAGATTGATGGTCCAATTAGGTTCGGGCAGCATCTGTGGGATTTTGGAGTGACGGACTCATTTGGGCGGGTATTTTTAATTCGCAACGATGGGACAAGGCATGTCGGAAGAATGACGCCGTTGACGGCCGACGGGGCAACATTAGAGTGCGACTCTAGCGAGGCGCGCGAACTGCCCAAGATGGATGAGCGGGAGTCTTTTCGAGTTGGCAGAAAAGCAGCCCAATTTCATATTCCAAGTTGGCGAAAATTGGCCACTTCGCACATCAAGGAGCGGGAAGTGGGATTTTTGCAGGTGGAGGGAGTTCCGCATTGGGAGGGCGGTAGGTGGTTTTCGTATCTCACGCCAGAGTCCATGCTCGCGGACTTCAAGCGGCAGTGGCCGCAGCAGTTCGAGTGTTTTAATGTTGGCGATTCCTGTCTGGTCTGTGTGAAGTACAATAAATGGCTTGTTTTTCGGGGTAAGAACGAAGTCATGAGTGACGTGAAACTTGACGACATCATTGACAGCGACTCTGATGGCAGCAACTTCTTCAACTGGTTTAATAAGGTGCGGATGACACATTCAGAGCGCTTGATAAATAAAGCATCAAATGATACTAATGCTGGCATTGCCCAGAACGGCTAGATATTTATAGAATAAATTCACATGTAACTAAACTCTTTTATTCTTACGGAATATCGCTTACAATGAAACCGTATCCTGTGTTAACAGGCTTGCGGCCTCCGCCTTCAAAAGCGGAGGCTATATTTTTTGTGGCAGATGATATTTTTCCCTTACAACACACAAATAACAACACGCAAATCGTTATAATTAATCTGTGCGTTTACTTGCTCTCTTACGCTTGGTTTAGCTCTATAGGCGATTCCCAGTCCGGCGGCTTTTAGCATTGGCAGATCATTTGCTCCGTCGCCGATGGCGATTACATTTTCCGGCTTGCAGCCAAGCAGTTCGCATTGTCTATGCAGCTCGGCGAGCTTGGCTTCCTTGCCTAAAATTGGTTCGCGCACTTTGCCGGTAAGCTGGCCGTTTTCAATTTCCAATATATTTGCGTAATGCTCATCAAAACCAAGCATGGCGGCAACGCGTTCAGTAAAAAATGTAAAACCGCCGGAGACAAGAACGCATTTTCCGCCTTTGGCTTTAAAGGCGGCGATCAGCTCTTTCGCGCCGGAAGTAGCATTAATCCGCTCATTAAAACATTGCTGCAATTTCGCAACCGGCAAGCCAGCCAGCAGCGCCACACGCTCACGCAGCGCCTCTTCAAACACCAGCTCGCCATTCATCGCCCGTTCGGTGATCGCAGCGACATGCGCCTTTTTCCCGACAAAATCAGCCAGCTCATCAATACATTCCTGCGCGATCATGGTTGAATCCATGTCGGAAATAAGCAGTTTTTTAATTGCCGGAGGGTGCGCCTGAATGATGTAATCGCAACCGGCTGTTTTTAAGCCGCCGGTAGATGGAGATGAAAAAACAATATCATAAGCCGCACCGCCTTGGTTCCAACCCTCGCGCAATACGACCAGACCATTGCGAAAATCAGCAATTTCTGCTTCATCTGTAGTGAATAAAGTGGCAATATAATCAGTCATGACAACTCAAATTTGTATATTTAACTAGAATATGCTCTAGCAGAGCAGATTGACGGTGTCATCAGGCTTCCTGTCTATAGCTCAGAAATTTGCTTTAATTGATATTTCACATATGCTAGAATGGGAAGATGACTAAGAAAGAAGAGCTGCACAATAATTTTATGGCATTTCAGGAATTATTGCCTGAGATTTCCTCTCAATATGCCGGAAAATACGCGCTTCTGCGTGATAAGAAGCTTGTTCAGTGTTTTGATTCTGTGCGTGATGCTATGATATTCGGCAAGATGCAATATCCTGATGATTTGTTCTCAGTGCAGGAAGTGGCCAGCGGAGTTGTTAATCTTGGTTATTATTCATGCCATGTCTGACGCTTAATTATCTGCCTGAATTAGGGCCTGTTGGAGTTGTTGGAATTGCCTTTCCTCAGTCTTTGCAACGCAGTGAATCTTCTGTTTTCTTTGCCAATGCGTTATTTGATACAGGCGCGAGTCATACTTGCATTTCAAAACAATTAGCAGAAAAAGCAGATCTTCCTGCCACAGGATATAAGCTGATCGCTTCAGCCAGCGATCTGTCTCCTGCAACTAATTATTTTGCAGATTTGGCGTTGCCTTTTGGTGACCATTCGCATCCTGCTACTATGCGTTATTTGATTCGTGATATTGAAGTAACTGAGTTCAGATTGCCGCATGAGCGGTTTGATATTTTGCTTGGACGAGATGTACTTGGTCGCGGTCTTTTTCAGATGTCTGGTCACCACCAGCATTTTACATTCTGCATATGATGATTCATGTCATAGCCGGAGCGACGGCAACTGGTAAATCCGCTCATGCTTTGTCATTAGCAGAGCAGATTGACGGTGTCATTATTAATGCTGATTCGCAGCAGGTATATTCGTCTTTGCCGATATTAACCGCGCGGCCTGGCGCTGAGGAAGAGGCGCGTGTGCCGCATCGTCTTTATGGTTTTCTTGGTGATGATGAATTTTTTTCGGTTGGTAAATGGTTGCGACTGGCGAAAATGGAGATTGACTGGACGCTGGGCAATGGGAAAACGCCGATTATTGTCGGCGGTACCGGGCTTTATCTGAAAGTACTAATGCAGGGAATTGCTGAAATCCCGGCCATTGATGATTATGTGAGAAAGCAGGCTGAGAGCGATTATACGCAAATGGGCAAGGAAGAATTCGCTGCCCGCCTGCGCGATATTGATCCGGAATTTTTTGCGCGGCTTACGGTCTATGACCGCCAGCGCCTTATTCGCGCCTATGCGGTATGGTTAGGAAGTGGCAAGACATTGTCCTATTGGCAGAAACAGGACACAAAACCGGCTTATGATCCCGCTCTGTTCAGGCTGGAGATAATTACTATGCCGCGCCAGCAGCTCTATGCCAGATGTGATGCGCGAGTAATGCAGATGATCAAAAACGGCGCGCTGCAGGAGGTCGCGGGATATAATAACAAACCATCGGAAAATATTGAAAAAATAATAGGATTCCGTGAGTTGTCAGCGCATCTTAAAGGAGAAATGACCCTGAATGAGGCAATCGCCAAAATGCAGCAAACAACCAGAAACTACGCCAAAAGACAAGTTACATGGTTTAAGAATCAGCTTTAGAATGTTGATTTGTATTTATATTATCACAAAGCCTGTTGGTAATTTTTATCCCTAATACCGCGTGAGCTTTTATTTTCCTCCAAATCATCGAGCCTTTTTTCTGCTCCTCTACTGCTGGAAATTGTTAATATCGCTCCGACGGCGATACTGGCTACTGCGGCGGTTGCGAAGATAACTTCCAGCCATTGATGGCGTTTGAGCGCCTTTGCTTCATCGAACACGCTGAGCGGATTAAACATATTGCGAATTCCCAGCATTTTCCGGCGTTCCATATATGCGCGGTCATATTCGACGGTGATTTTTTTGATTCTGTCCATTGCATCAGGAACTGGACGGCCGAATTTTGCGTCATTCGTGACGGCATTAATTCCATCATCACGTATTTTCTGTAAATCAGTAAATGCGCCATTTGCGCCCTTATTGGTGCTTTTGAAAAAGGCGCGGCTTATTTCCGTCCGGGCGGTTATCAAAGTCGCGCCAATGGCAACAACCGCGCCGGTAACCTTGGCAGTAGTTGAGTCAAGCCATGCGGAAAGGCCACTGCGCGGATGCACGGCGCTATTTTTCTGTTGAGCTTCGTTGCCTTTTTCCTGGTTATTGTTATTATTCAACATATTACTAGCTATATTTATTCGCTATAGTATTTGTGTTAATAAATAAACGATTTGTTTACCAACCATTGTCTCCTATATATGAACCATGGTCAAACGAAAGATTGTTAAAGTTTTATTAAGACTAACCTTGTTTATTTGCTATACTACGCCGGGAGATAGTATTATCTAAAGTAAGTTATTCAGCAGGATTAATAATATGACGCTTTCTACGCTTGAAACACACAGCCCTTCATCTGATCAGGCTTTGCAGGAAGGACAACAAATATCCGGTGCGGAGATTATTGTCAGGTCATTGATTGGCGAGGATGTTGACATTGTTTTTGGTTATCCGGGTGGCGCGGTTTTGCCGGTTTATGACGCTTTGTTTAAGCAGAACAGGCTGCGGCATATTCTGGTGCGGCATGAGCAGGCGGCAACACATGCGGCGGAAGGTTATGCGCGTTCTACTGGCAAAGTCGGGGTGGTACTGGTTACCAGCGGTCCGGGCGCTACTAATGCGGTAACTGGCCTTACTGATGCGATGCTGGATTCAATTCCGCTAGTGTGCATTACTGGCCAAGTTCCAACGCATTTAATTGGCTCTGACGCTTTTCAGGAAGCGGATACGACTGGAATCACGCGCTCATGCACAAAATATAACTATCTGGTACGCTCTATTGACGAGTTAGCGGGCATTATGCACGAGGCTTTTTATGTCGCTCGTTCGGGTCGGCCAGGGCCAGTGGTGATTGACATTCCAAAAAACATTATGAATCTGAGCGGCATTTATTCCGGCAAACCGCAATCAATTCGTCCTTCTTATCGTCCGCAAATTGAAGGTGATGATGCTCAGATAGAAAAAGCGTTGTTATTAATGAAAAATGCCAAACGTCCGGTTTTTTATGTCGGCGGCGGGGCGATAAATTCCGGGCCGGAAGCTTGCGCGGCGATAGTGGAATTAGTGCGCGCAACCGGCTTTCCGATAACTAATACGCTAATGGGATTAGGCAGCTATCCGGCCAGTGACAAGCAGTTTCTCGGAATGCTAGGAATGCACGGCAGCCTTGAGGCGAATATGGCAATGGCTGAATGTGATGTGATGATCAATATCGGCGCGCGCTTTGATGATCGCGTTACTGGCAAGCTGGATAAATTCTCGCTTAATTCCTTAAAAATTCATGTTGATATTGATCCAAGTTCAATCAACAAAAACGTCGCAGTGCATGTGCCGATTATCGGCGATGCCGGAGCAGTAGCTAAAAAAATGCTCGCTGGCTGGAAAGAAAGCAGCAAAAATAACAATAAAAAACCGGATATTTCCGCATGGCTGGAAAAAATCGAGCAATGGCGGAGTCGGAAAAGTTTTTCCTACAAGCAAGGGCGCGACATTATAAAACCGCAATATGCGCTTGATCGCATGAATAGCTTAAGCAAAAACCATGATGCTTATTTTTCCACTGATGTCGGACAACATCAGATGTGGGCAGCGCAATTTATTACTTTTGATAAGCCGAATCGCTGGCTTACTTCCGGCGGCCTTGGCACTATGGGCTACGGAATGCCGGCGGCAATGGGCGTTCAGATCGCGCATCCTGACGCTTTGGTGGTGTGTGTTACCGGCGAGGCATCATTCATGATGAATATTCAGGAATTATCAACTCTGGCGCAATATCGTCTGCCGGTGAAAATTCTCATTCTCAATAATCACTGCATGGGAATGGTGCGGCAATGGCAGCAGATGTTTCATGGTTGCCGTTATTCGGAATCATATATGGAAAGCTTGCCGGATTTTGTGAAGCTGGCGGAGGCTTACGGCATGAAGGGAATACGCTGCGACAAGGTAGATTCAGTTGACGCGGCGATTAAAGAAATGATCGCGCATAAAGGTCCGGTAATTCTCGACATGATCGTTGATCCGGAAGAAAATGTTTATCCGATGATTCCAGCCGGAGCGCCGCATTATGAGCTGTTGCTAAGTCCAGAGCAAGATAAAGGCGAAATAAAAACCGGCGATTTATTATGAAGCTAATTATTATGAAGCTAATTATTATGAAGCGACAGATTCCTGT
>CAZFJN010000005.1:0-26447 GCA_964519595.1 uncultured Rickettsiales bacterium | reverse complement strand
TTATTATGAAGCTAATTATTATGAAGCTAATTATTATGAAGCGACAGATTCCTGTTCAGCGTCAGATGTTTTAATTTTGGCAACTGCCGCGTCGAGATGAGTTTGTGTGCATAATCCTAGTAAAACCGGATCACGCGGTTTAATTCCGGAGCTGTTCCAGTGAGTTTTATTACGCACTGCCTGAATGGTGTTTTTGGTAGTGCCAACCAGCTTACCGATTTGCGCGTCAGTCATATTCGGATAATGTTTAACAATCCAGGCAATTGCATCTGGTTTTTCGCCACGGCGGGCAACAGGCGTATAACGAGCGCCTTTGGTTTTTTTATTGATATATTGTTTTGCGGTGCTGGCCATTTGCAGAATTGCCGAGTCATCAGCCTCGCAACGTTTTATTTCTTCTGCGGTTAATTGTGCGGAAGCTACCGGATCAACGCCGCGTACGCCAATTGCCACTTCTCCATCAGCAATGCCTTGAACTTCAAGCGGATGCATACCGCAAAATTCAGCGATTTGTTCAAAATTCAGTGCAGTATTATCTATTAACCATACGGCGGTTGCTTTAGGCATAAGTGGCAGGTTCATAAATTGTGACCTTATAAAAATTGCGGGAAGAGTTGGATTTCTAGCAATTTTCCTGTAAGTTGCAAGTGTTTTTGGAAAACTACGGAATGGTAAATATGAATTATTCGCATTTAACAACAGAATTGTCAGCCAGCGGCGTTTTGCTTATTACCATGAACAGGCCGCAAGCCGCTAATGCTTTGAATCAGCAAATGGCTGAGGAAATAGCCTTTGCCCTTGATTCTTCTGTATTACCTAAGGAGAGAATTGCTGTTATTGTTTTAAGCGGCAAAGGACAAAATTTTTGCGCCGGAGCGGATTTAAAAGAGCGTCAGGGGATGAATAAGGAGCAATGGCAGGCGCAACATGCGGCTTTTGAGCAGGCGCGTGATGCTATTCTTAACTGCCCACTTCCGATTATTGCCGCAGTTGGCGGCGCGGCGGTTGGTGGCGGATTAGAGCTGGCGCTGGCTTGTGATTTTATTTATGCCTCTTTTTCAGCGCGTTTTGCGTTGACTGAGGCAACGCTTGGCATCATGCCAGGACTTGGCGGAACAAAGCTCCTGCCGCAGGCAATCGGCAAGCGTCGTGCTGGCGAGATGTTATTTAGTGGCGAGTTTATAAAAGCCGATGAAGCTTTAAGAATTGGCTTGGTAAATAAATTATTTGCTGATGATGATCTATTGCCGGAAGCTCTTAAAACTGCCGCGCGGATCGCCGCAAACGCGCCGCTGGCGGTAAAAGCAATCAAAGCCTCTCTAAATGAACAATCAGCAGGAAATCTGCATCACGATCTGCAAAATGAGCTGAAACATTATAACAAGTTGCTGGAAACAAAAGACCGCTATGAAGGAATCAATGCCTTCAACGAAAAACGCCAGGCAAACTTCACTGGCCAGTAATAAACCAGTAATAAAAAGTTCTTTCAAAAGAAATGCACTTCAAGAGAGTTTTCTCCTGAAGTGCATAAATTCACTGCAAAACTTTATTAGTCAACCAGTTTCAGGTTAACAGCAGCAGTTTTGCCTTTTTCAGTGGCAAGTTCATATTCAACGCGCTGATTGTCATTCAGTGTACGCAAGCCAGCTTTTTGCAAAGCGCTGATATGCACGAACACATCGCTTCCGCCGTTATCAGGCTTGATAAAACCAAAGCCTTTAGTTGGATTAAACCATTTTACTGTACCAGTAGCCATAAGAAATCCTCTCTTGAAAGTGGCGTTTCGACCGTAGCCAACATGACACGGTCGGAGCGTAGTGAGTGCTCTTGTAGTCAAAACGCCGTCTCAAGTAACCGGAAGTAACCAAGGGGCTTTTGTACGCGAAGCTTGTCTCAAAACTCAAGCCTGACCATAGCAACAACTGTATGTACTGTCAATATAGCTATCAGCTATTGTTCGCTATAGCAGCTCATCTGAGGCAACTCCCCAGATATAATCCTTTTTAATCCATGCCTTACGCCCTGAAATTTGCATTCTGCACCATTGATCAACACATTCCTGCAATGCGCCGATTACTCCCGGAGCGGCTTTAAACAGCGCCTTGGCTTTGTCTTTATTGTCAATTCGCATTATTTGCGGTTCTTTGCTGATAATGATTGCGTAGCGTTTTCCCGACAGCATGGTGTGATGAACCCAGCCGGAAGTTCCCTCATAATCGCGGATTTTTCGCCATAAATCAAATTCATCAATTACCTGAACCGGCAGATGAGTTTTTTTAAAAACCCACTGAATTGGATAACGTGTTCCCGGTCCGGTGCGGAGGTTGGTTTCGTCATTTTTAAGTGATACGAAGCGCGGCACTGGCAAACCGGATTGGCCAATTATCTGTTTTGCCATTATCTGTTTTTCATTGTGAGCAGTAGCTGTTTTTTCATCAGCAGCATAAGCGCAGGAATTGTAACCAGCGCCGACAAGGCAGATAATATACAGAAAAATAATCGCAACAGGCCTGAGCATATTGTGTATATACTTTATAGCCAGATCAGTTTTTTGCTTTATCAACCAGCTTGTTTTTCGCAATCCACGGCATCATTGCGCGTAGTTTCGCGCCGACTGCTTCAATGCCATGTCCGGCTTGTTGTTTTCTGATTTCTTCCAGCCGATGAGCGCCTTGTGTGGCGCGATCAGCCATGAATTCACGCGCGAATTTTCCGCTTTGAATATCTGCCAGAATGCGTTTCATTTCTGCTTTAGTGTCTTTGGTTATTACGCGCGGTCCGCTTACATAATCACCATATTCAGCTGTATTGGAAATCGAATAGCGCATATTGGCAAGTCCGCCTTCATAAATGAGGTCAACAATCAGCTTCATTTCATGAACACATTCAAAATATGCCATTTCTTCCGGATAGCCAGCTTCAACCAGAGTTTCAAAGCCAGCCTGCATTAAAGCGGTAACGCCACCGCATAAAACCGCCTGTTCGCCGAACAGATCAGTTTCGCATTCATCTTTGAAAGTTGTTTCAATGATTCCAGAGCGGCCGCCGCCAACGCCGCAAGCATAAGCCAGCGCCATTTTCATCGCATTGCCGGAAGCATCCTGCCCGATTGCCACCAGACATGGAACGCCACCGCCTTTTTGATATTCACCGCGAACAGTATGTCCAGGGCCTTTTGGCGCGACCATCCAGACATCCATATCGGCGCGTGGTTTTATAAAGCCAAAATGATAATTAAGACCGTGTGCAAAAGCCAGACTCGCGCCTTTTTTAATTTTTGGCTCAATCTGATTATAAATATCCGCCTGATATTCATCAGGAGCAAGGATCATCACCACATCAGCATCAGCGACAGCTTCCTGTGGTTCTTTAACTGTAAAACCTGCTGATTCGGCTTTTGCAACGGCTGAGGAAGTTTTACGCAAGCCAATTGTTACATTTTTCGCGCCGCTATCTTTAAGATTAAGCGCATGAGCATGTCCCTGACTACCATAGCCGATTATGGTGATTTTCTTGTCTTTAATTAAATTAAAATCCGTATCTTTATCGTAGTATACTTTCATGATTCTCTCCGCTTGCTAAAATTACCGTGGAGAGACTTTTTAGCGACAAAAGCAAAATACTGCAAGAAATTGATTTTTTAAGAATTAGGAAAGCTGAATCTTTATATTGAAGTGTAATACCAATTCTACTTCTATGAAGTAGAATTGGTATGGAAACCGTGTGCCGAAAGCACCGGTTTCCCGCCGCGTAGCGGGCGAGACTCACAATCTATTGCTACGCAATAGATTGTGAAACAGTATAATATAATCCAGCCGCATCCTTGTCCGCAGAAGAATATTTCAAAGCAACGCGTCTACTACGTGAACTGCTGCCAGATGAAAATAAACCATAAAAACATTCCGCCCTCCGAAGAGGGCGGCTGGTGGCTAATGCCAATCTACATGGTCATTATACGTTAATTTTGATGGTTTTCAAGGAAAAATAAATAAATAATACTATTTTGCAATCAACATGTTGATTGCATTACGCTGGCTTCGCCGCGCAAAACCGCTGCTTTCGGCAGCGATTTTGATACCATTTTGCGATATGTTGATCGCAAAATGGTATAAATTCATTTAAGGCTCATATTTGGTTAATCAGCTATAGCCACGCGCTGACAAGCTTTTCTGTTGCCATGATGGTGGTGCTGTTTTATGGTGATTGCGACAAGCCTGCGCCCAGGGATTATTGGCCATAGCCTCGACCATTGTTGTAAGGCGAGTAGCTATTTCTGAGTCTTTTTCGCCAAGAACATCAGGGCGGCCAAGAAAATTCGTCATTTCTTTGATAAGAGGCGCGTGCATTTGCGGTTTTTGTTGCGCGATGATCTCTGCTGCAATCGCTATTATGCTATCTTCTGTACTCATGTCAGATTTTACGCCCTCACCATGCCCTTTGGAAGAGATGGCCAAAAGCATTTCCGCTATAATCGTGCAGCTAATAAAGCCAATGCGGTATTTAATAGCATCTAATGTTTGCGCGTTGTTCGTTTTCTTTGCGTGATGATAATCCTGCCATGTGCTAAGCGCGTGAAATCCAGTGCTTATCATATAACCAGTGGCGGCAATAGTAAGTGGTCGCTCACGTATCCACTCCCATAATCCTTCTAAACCATTTTTGCGTGCTTCATCAGGATCATGCTTTTTTTCTTTGATAAATGTGCCGACGCTTCCTGATATAACTGTGGAAAGGCCAAGCCCTACGTCTTTCCATGCAGATCCACGATTGGAAGTTGCGGCGTGTAGCGCATTAGGAGCCAGGCGATATTTCCATGCGGAGTAGGCGATTAATCCACCAGCCAGTCCAGTGAAGCTATTACCAATTTCAGTAGGGAATGTTTGCAGCGTATCAATTATTTTATGCCAAATATCGCGCTTATTATTTTCAGTTACAATTGGCACGGTAAGATCATCAGGAATGTCAATATGCTGATCTTTTAGATGTTTGAGCAACTTTTTTGTTTGATTTCTGATTTCTGCTGTAGCCTGCGCCTGTGTGCCAAGCAATCCCATAGTGGCACTGCCAACCATGTAAGATGCGCCTGCCAGCACATCTTCTAAGCGTCCCTCCTTATGGCCATAAGTTATATAGCCAGCATCGGCAGCTAAAAATCCTATGCTTGATAATTGCAAACTGCGTGAACGAAGTTTATCCGTGAAACTGGTTTGTTTGGCTTTTTCTTTTTCTATTTTTGGACTGCCTTGTGTCCAATTGTTTTTTTTAGCAAGATCAATTACTGAGCTTTCAAGAAAATATCCTCTTATTTCCAGCGCAGGCTTACCATCAACAATAGAAGGAATCGCATACCAGCCGGCATTGATTATGCGGCGCGCAATATCTTCTAAATTTTCCTGTGTTGCTTTTTCATTCGCGCATAAATAAGCGCGTGCCGAGCCATTATCAGCTTTTTTTAATATAATCTGTTTAATAAGCGAATTGGGTTGATAATTATAGCTTGTCAATATGTTATCCAGATTTTTTATAGGGTGAGTCTATTATACAGCAGAATCTTTTGAATTTATGTGACAATTTGATTAAAATAAAAACCGCCGCTGAAGCAGCGACGGTTTTTACTAATAAAATGATTATGAATCAGTTAGTTATCCATTTCTTAATTTGCTATGCCTAGCGCTGTAGAGAAAATAGATCAGCAGGCCGGCTACAAAATAGAATTTTAGGGTAATTAACATGCCCTTTAATCCCCACATCAAATAACCGCAGCATAAAATTCCAAGAATCGGCGTGATTTTTGGATATGGAACGCTGAATGGACGCTTAAGCCCTGGTTCTTTTTTGCGTAGATACAGCACTGAAAAACAAATGATTGAAAAGGCTGTTAGTGTGCCAAGCGATACCAGATCACCAAGAATTGAAATTGGCGTCATTCCGGCCATGATGCCAACAATTACTCCTACAATCACCGTATTTATATGTGGAGTTTTAAATTTCGGATGAATTTTGGAGAAAACTGGCGGAATAAGACCATCTTTACTCATAGTGTAGAAAATGCGCGTCTGGCCGTATAGCAGCACCATCATAACCGAAGAAAGCCCTGCAATTGCGCCAATTTTTACGATAAAGGCGAGCCATGGCAGATGAATTGCATCGACAGCAACCGCAATTGGATCAGGAACGGCAAGAGTGTCATATTTAACAATTCCGGTGAGAACAAGCGATACCAGCATATAAATCACCGTGCAGATAAATAGTGAACCTAAAATACCAATCGGAATATCGCGTTGCGGATTTTTTGCCTCCTGCGCGGCGGTTGATACGGCTTCAAAGCCAACATAGGCGAAAAAGATAATTCCCGCTGCGCGTAAAATGCCATCCCAGCCATATTTATCATCAGCGCCTGCAACTGCTTCCGGGATAAAAGGCGTCCAGTTTTCAGGATTTACATAAAAAGCGCCAACTCCAATAAAAAGCAGAATGACTGCTACTTTGATAGCTACTATAATGTTATTGACTGTTGCTGATTCTTTTACTCCGGCTATGAGCAATGAAGTTACGATGCCAATGCCAACCATTGCCGGAAGGTTTATCGTGTTGTTAAAAATAATTTCTTTTGTTTCGCCAAGTGAGATTGTTGGTTTTGTGAGATATTCAGGAATTACAATGCCGAAATTGCCAAGGAAACTAACTACATAGCCAGACCATCCCACCGCTACAGTGGAGGCGGCCAGACCATATTCCAGCAAGAGCAGCCAACCCATTACCCAGGCAAAAAATTCTCCTAAACTTGCATAAGCGTAAGAGTAAGCACTGCCTGAGACTGGCAGCATCGAGGCCAGTTCAGCGTAGCAAAGTCCGGCAAAGGCGCAACATAAGCCGGCTAAAATAAAAGAAATTATGATTGCTGGTCCGGCATGTTCGGCAGCGGCCTGCCCAGTCATTACAAAAATACCAGCGCCTATTATACAACCAATTCCAAGGCTTACCAGATTAGATGCGGAAAGAGTGCGTTTTAGCTCACCTTTTTCTGATTCAGCTTGAATTGCTGAAATGGATTTTTTTACCATGTATTTTGCGAATGACATGCTAACTCCTTGTTTTTGCTATTATCTGACATTGTTATAACTGTACATGTTGTTTATTACAAGACTTTCTTAATTGCCCCTAATCCCTAACACCTAATCCCTGATACTGCTCCAGCCATGATTTTTCCGCTTCACTAAGCATTGAGAAATCAATTAATCTGTTGTCAATTGGCGCGCAGGTGATGGTTGCGAAGGCGAGAAAACCATCTTTTTCTTCGATAACTTCCACCAGATTTTCAATTCGAATTCCGTATTCTCCTGTCTTATAATAGCCTGGTTCGTTGGAAATTATCATTCCGACTTCAAGCGGCTCGTCGCCGCCGCGTTTGGAAATACGCTGTGGCCCTTCATGAACGCTCAGGAAATGTCCGACGCCGTGGCCAGTTCCGTGATCATAATCAAGGCCATTCTGCCAGAGATATTGCCGCGCCAGCGCATCAAGCTGCGAGCCGCGTGTTCCGCGTGGGAATTTAGCGGTAGCAATGGCGATATGGCCTTTAAGCACCAGAGTGAAGCGGTTTATATGCTCGGCGCTTGGTTTGCCGATCGCGATTGTGCGTGTGATGTCGGTTGTGCCGTCCTGATATTGTCCGCCGGAATCAAGCAGCAGCAATTCGCCGCGGCGCAATTTGCGGTTGGTTTTTTCTGTGGCGCGATAATGGACGATTGCGCCATTTGCGCCGCTGCCAGCGATGGTTGCAAAGCTAGGCGCAACGAAAAATTCATCCTGTTTGCGAAAAGTAAGCAATTTTTCGGCAACGTCAATTTCCGAGACAGATTCAATATCCGGATGATTATCCAGCCATTCGATCAGCCTCGATACAGCTTTTCCATCACGAATATGCGCGGCGCGCATTCCGGCCAGTTGCACCTGATTCTTTTTTGCTTTAGGCAGCAGGCAGGGATCAGGCGCTTTTACTATATTTGCGCCGCTATTGATCAGGGCTTGAATCAAGGAAACTGGCGTTTGAGTTTCATCACATAATATTTTTTTATTGGCAATAGCTGCTAGGTTTTTATTTAATTCAGATGGTTTGATGGTTTTTATTTTCAGCTTTGCCAAAGATGATTCACGCCAGTTTTCCGGCAGGCGCTTTTCGTCAATCCACAATTCAAGGCGGCAATCGGCATATAAAATCGCTCTGATCAACGCAAGTGGCGTATATTCAACGTCATCGCCGCGTAAATTAAGCAGCCAGCATACAGATTCAGGGCTGGCAATAAGCGCGGCATCTGCGCCGCTACTGGCGATTTCAGCGGCGATTTCCGCGCATTTTTCGGCTGAGCTTTTGCCAGCAAATTTTTCATCATGAAAATATAATTTGCTGTCAGGGGCAGGGGGGCGGTCGCTCCAGATTAAATCCAGCGGATTTTCTACCGCCAGCATGGTGTTTTTAAATCTCTCCAGCGCAGCGGGCGTAAATAAATTCGCATCATAGCCGATTTTTTGCGATTTATCAGCTTCGCGCTGAAGCCATGTGGAAGGCGCGATTTCGCCGGAATTATGAATTTCAAATAATTCGCGATCAACTTCCAGCGCCGCCTGCAAAATATAACGACCATCGACAAATAAAGCGGCTTTATTTTCCAGCACGATCACTGTTCCCGCTGAGCCGCTAAAGCCAGTAAGCCAGGCCAGACGGCGAAAACAAGGCGGAGGATTCTCGCTCATATATTCATCATGAGCCGGCTGTATATAACCAGCAATACCAGCCGCGCCAAATCCAGAACGCAAAGAAGCTAATTTATCTTTTATTGTCAGCATTTTACTGTCTTTATTGTATTTGAATATAGCTCTATATTACAGCTTATATTACAGCTTATATTACAACTTATATTACAAAAGATTTCTTAAGCAACAAAGTACACCATCCTTCTGAATAGAAGATTTTTTCTATAGTTAGATTTTGTGTGCGATGTGCGGCGAGGACCATATTTTTCTGTTCAGCGAGCAGGCCGGAGAGGATGCAATATCCGCCATTTTCCAGCGATCTGGCCAGATATGGCGCGAAGCTGACCAGCGGCCT
The DNA here is from genome assembly GCA_964519595.1 of uncultured Rickettsiales bacterium. Taxonomy (GTDB): domain Bacteria; phylum Pseudomonadota; class Alphaproteobacteria; order Rickettsiales; family SXRF01; genus JANRKF01. Next base: position 17,338 of record CAZFJN010000005.1, on the reverse strand, counting down.
TGCCAGGATATTAGCAATAATCAGATCGCATTTGCCGAATCTTTTTACCTCCATGCTTTTGTAACCATCGGAAACGGCGCATCTTATAGAATTTTTCTCTTTGTTGATTATTATATTGTCACGCGTTACGGCAATGGCTACCGGATCTATGTCAACGGCGAATATTTTGGCGTTCCATAATTTTGCGGCGGCTATGGCCAGAATTCCTGAGCCGGTTCCTACATCAAGAATTTTTTGTATTTTACGGCGTTTATGAAGCCAGAGCAGAGCTTCAAGGCAGGTTCTGGTAGTTCCGTGTTCTCCTGATCCGAAAGCAGCTCCGGCTTCAACCTGAATTGGCAAGGAAGAGGCGGGCGGTAATTCTGTTACATGTGAACCATGTATAAAAAATTGTCCGATTGACAAGGGTGGAAAATTTCTGGCAACCAGCGACAACCAGTCTTGTTGAGCGATGTTATGGCAAGTGATGTGCGGCGTTTTAAGATTCGCCATGATCGCTAGTAATGCTACGCGGCGAGTTATTTCCGCCATATCCGGAGATTGCGCGAATAAAAGCTCGCATCGCCAGCGGGCGCTTGCTTCATCTATTTCAAAGGCTGAGGCAGAAAGGGCAATATCATCAAAAGCCTGCTCGACATGCTCGACAACCGCCTGCGGTAAATCAAAAGCTACTTGAAAATAATGCGCGCTCTGCGCGAAAGGATTATTCATAATGATGCTTGCAAGTGAGGACAATGATATTGTTTTTGTTCACCTGATACACCAGCCTATGTTCACGATCAATACGACGCGACCAGCATCCTGATAAATGATATTTCAGCGGTTCAGGCTTGCCGATTCCTGTAAAAGGAGTTTTTTCAATATCTGCTAGAAGAGCGCCGATTTTTTTGGCAATTTTTGGTTTGTGCCGTGCAAAAAAAGCAAAATCTTCTTCTGCTTCAGGACGTAAGATTATAGGCATTTAGCAAATCTTTAGCATTTTTATATTTGCGGCCCTTTTTGGAAATAAGTGCCGATTTTATGCGCCTTTCATTGGCAGGAGTAGAAAGCAAATAAGCAGTAGCTTCCAGCGATTGATAATCATCCTCAGATAAGATTACCACACGCTTTCCACCTCTGCCTGTGACGCGCAAAGGCTCGCTATTATCACAGACATGGTCGAGATAATCCTTTATATGCTCACGAAAATTATTATATGTTACGCTATCTAGCATTACATGCTCACACATTAAATTATATGTGCATAATTATACAGCTATTTTCTATGGTTGTAAATGCAATTTCAAATTCTGTATTCTGTATCATATTGTCTATTAATTGATTTGTGGTGTTATTATTTTTAGCCATTCTTCTTCGCTTAGGATTTTAACGCCTAGTTCATTGGCTTTTTTTAGCTTTGAGCCGGCTTCTTTACCAGCTACCAGAAAATCAGTTTTTGCGGAAACTCCGCTGGCGACTTTAGCGCCCAGACGTTCGGCAGTTGCTTTTGCCGCGTCGCGTGTCATTTTTTCCATGCTGCCGGTAAATAAAATGGTTTTGCCGGCGAGGGGAGAATCTGTAATCGCTTCCTGATAAGAGCTGATATTTAATATATTGCTTAAATTATCAACAATTGTGGAATTATCTTTATCAGCAAAGAAGATAGCGAGAGATTGCACAACTTTTGGTCCGATTCCGTCAATATTGGCAAGTTCGGCAGATTTTTCTGTAGATTCTTTAGCCAGAGATTCTTTAGCCAGCATTTCCATAGCGGCGCGCCAGGCGGTGAAATTGCCGTAATGTCTGGCCAGCAATTTTGCGGTAATATCGCCGACATGACGAATTCCCAGCGCGAAAATATATCTTTCCAGATTTACGGTTTTTGCTTTTTCAATTGCGGTAAGTAAATTATTTGTTGATTTAACGCCTGATCCTTCACGATTTTCCAGCGCGGTTCGTTGTTCATGAAGTTTGAAAATATCAGCGACATTGCTGATTAATCCTTCATTGAGAAAAGCGGCGATCTGTTTTTCGCCAAGACCCTCTATATCCAAAGCGCCGCGTGATACAAAATGTTTAATTCGTTCAAGAAGCTGTGCCTTGCAGCCTAATCCGCCGCTACAGCGAATAGCCGCTTCCTGATCTTCTCTTACGGCGTTGCTTCCGCATATCGGACATTTGTTGGGAAATTGATAAGGAGATGTATCGCTGCCTCTGGCGCTTACGGAAACGATTTGTGGAATGACATCGCCGGCGCGCTGGATGATCACCATATCGCCTATGCGAATGTCTTTGCGCCTTATTTCTTCTTCATTATGCAGGCTGGCATTGCTGACTATTACGCCGCCGACATTTACCGGCTTAAGACGCGCTACCGGAGTCATCACGCCGGTTCGTCCGACTTGAATATCAATTGCTTCAAGAGTGGTAATTGCCTGCTCAGCCGGGAATTTATGCGCTATTGCCCAGCGCGGTGCGCGTCCTGCAAAACCAAGTTTTTCGCGCAAGTGCAGATCATCTATTTTATAAACCAGTCCGTCAATGTCGTAGGCGAGAAGATGACGCTTTTCCAGTTGCGTTTCATAATATTCAAGCATTGCGGAAAGTGTTGAGTGAGTGTTGTATATTCTGCCGCCTTCAGGAAGAATTTTAAATTTCCAGTCGGAAAATAGCTGCATCATTTCACGATGATGATTTTTGATTTTTATAGTATTTTGCGCTGTTTTATATTTTATCTCGCCGTAGCCATAGACAAAATAATCAAGGCCGCGCGCGGCGGTAATATTTGCATCAAGCTGCCTTATACTTCCTGAGGCGGCGTTGCGCGGATTGGAAAATTTATCTCGATCATCAAGAGTTGAGTTAAGAGCGAGGAACGCTTCATGCGGCATAAAAACCTCGCCGCGTATTTCTATTATTTCCGGCGCGTCTTCCGGCAGTTTTTCAGGAAATCCGAGAGTCAGCATGTTATCAGTTATTACTTCGCCGCTGATTCCGTCGCCGCGTGTTGCGATATATTTAAGCGTGTGATTTAAATAAAGAGCGGAAAAGGAAATTCCGTCTATTTTATGTTCACAAATGTAATAAAGCGGCGAATTATCAGAAAGTCCAAGAAATTTCCGATTGCGTTCTTCCCAGCTGCTGACTTCGGCGGCATTGAAGGCGTTGTTAAGCGACAACATTGGCAGAAGATGGTTGATTTTGGCGAATTTATCCAGAGGCGCTGCGCCGATTTTCTGTGTTGGCGAATCAGGATTTTGTAAATAGGGAAATTCAGTTTCGAGATTTTCCAGTTCGCGCTTCAGATTGTCATATTCCGAATCGGAAATTTCCGGCGCGTCTTTCTGATAATAAAGCGCATCGTGATGGTTTATTTGTTCAACTAATATTTGCCAGTGTTTTTTCGCGGCAATTTCTTTTTCGGCAATTTCTTTTTCGGCAATCGCTTGTTCCTCAGCGCGGTAATATTCATTCATGCCGCTTGCTCCAGCAGCTTTTTCGCGGCGCTTCTTGCTTCTTTAGTTATTTTTTCTCCGGCCAGCATACGCGCTAATTCCTCTTCACGATTTTTCCCGCTTAAGGCTTCTATCATGGTTGTTGTTTTGCCGGAATTTTGTTTTTTGCTGACCAGCAGATGCCAATCGCCGCAAGCTGCGACTTGTGGCAAATGCGTAACGACCAGAACTTGCGATGATTCGCCAAGAATAGCCAGACGTTTGCCGATAGCATCAGCAACTGCGCCGCCTGTTCCTGAATCTATTTCATCAAAAACCAGAGTTGTGGCTTTGCGCTTATCAGCGAGCGCGACATTAAGCGCCAGCATCAGGCGCGACAGCTCGCCGCCGGAAGCGATTTTAGCCAGCGGCGCGTAATCAGGAGCGTAATCAGGATTTTTACTGGAATTATCTGATTTACTGGAATTACTGACATTACTGACATTAGTAGCGCATTCAAAACAGATTAAATCCTTGCCATGTTCCGCCCAGCTCTGCTCCGGCTGTTCATCAATTCGTACGCGAAAATGCGTTCCTTCCATTTTAAGCGGCGATAATTCGTTTTTTATGGTTTTCTGCAAAAGCAGCGCCGCTTTTTTTCGTAGCGCCGACAATGAGGAGGCGGCTTCAATATAATTAGCGCGCGCCAGCGCTGCCTGTTTTTCAATAATTGCCGCTTCCTGCGAACGATTGTTAATCAGCGCCAGCTTAGCGGAGATTTCATCACGCAATTTCGCCAGCTCAGCAACCGGCTTGTTATATTTCCGCGCTGCTGCCTTTAATGCAAATAGCCGCTCTTCAACATTATCAAGCTTGGTGGCGTTGAAGTTTGAAGCTGCGCCAATTTCTTCCAGCGTTTCGAGAGCCTCCTCAGCTTCTATTGCCGCTTTCTCCAGCGCTTCAATGATTTTCGTATAGCCACAACTAAGCGGCGAACGCAACAGAGTTTTCTGCGCCGCGCGTAAATTTCCCAGCACATCCTTGCTGTTTAATATGCCAATTGCCTCATTCAAAACCGCGCATAGCTTCTCACCATTCATCATCCTGCTGCGCTCGTCGCTGAGCTTTTCTTCCTCGCCTTCCTGCGGCGCTAGCGCACTTAATTCCTTGTGCATATGCAGCAGATAATCCTGCTCGCTTTCCGCTTTGCTGATTTCCGCCAGCAGTGCTGATAAATTATTCCGCGCCTGTTGCCATTGCTGATAAATAATTGCCACATTACGCAAAACTCCAGAATTTCCAGCGAATTCATCAAGCAACTGCCGATGCCGCGCATTATCGCCGAGCGCGCGCTGATCATGCTGACCATGAATTTCCACCAGCTGCTCGCCAAGCCGCTTAAGCGCGGCGATAGTAACCGGAACGTCGTTGACATAAGCGCGGCTTTTACCGTCAGAACTTATATCGCGGCGGATAAGCAACATCTCCGCTACCTCAATTCCCATTTCCTGAAGAATAGCCAGCGCCTCGCCATTTCCGCTAATATCGAATGCCGCGCAAACGCTGCCCTGATTTTCCTGCCGCCTGATCAGCGCCGCATCAGACCGCGCGCCAAGCGCCAACCCTAAAGCATCAAGCAATATTGATTTCCCCGCGCCGGTTTCTCCTGACAACACACATAAACCGCGCCGAAAATCTATCTGCGCCTGCTCGATCAATACAATATTTTTTATTGAAAGCTGAGTTAGCATTATGATTTCCTCTCCTGTTTTTAAGGAGCTGAAGGAGCTGAAGGAGCTGAATTTTCAGTCATGAATCTGTATGAATCACGATACCACAAGCTGTTTGGAAAATTATGACCAAGCACCGCCGCATATCTGCGCGCTTCATCAACTACGCCAAGCGTCAGATAACATTCAGTAAGACGATGCAGCGCTTCCGGCACATGACTTGTGGTCTGATAATTTTCCACCACATGTCGGAAACGGTTAATCGCCGCCAGCGTGTCACCGCGCTTCTGATAATATCGTCCAACCTGCATTTCCTTGCCCGCCAGATGATCCTCAGTTAAATCCAGCTTGATCGCCGCATCACGCGAATAAACGCTTTCCGGAAAACGCCGTACCACATCACGCAGTGCCTGCTGCGCCTGCGCGGTCAGCTTCTGATCACGCGCCACATCAGCAATCTGCTCATAATAACAAAGCGCGATCAGATAATAAGCATAAGGCGTTGATTCATTATTCGGATAAAGCTTCACAAAACGCTCAAGCGTCGAAATCGCCTTATCATAATCATCAATTTTATAAGCGGAATAAGCCGCCATTACCTGCGCGTCAATAGCCAGCGGCGAGGCCGGAAACTGCCGCTCAACTTCCTCAAAAGCCACAATCGCCTCGCGCAGATTATCCTCATCAACCATCGTCCGCGCCTCGCTATACAGCTTCTCCGGCGAAGTTTTTTCCACTGTTTTTTCCTCCTCGCCGCCGGAACAGGAAGAAATAACGCCAATTGCAGCGCAGAGAAACAGCGTTTTATACAGGAATTTAAGTTGTGTCATATCATCGTTATAACATGATATGCTAACGTCTCAACAATATTAATTGCGAATCTGTTTTTGCCGCACCAGCCGCCGCATTGTTATTAATGTTGTTATTAATATTGTTATTTATAGTAGTATAAACATAAGCCGATTTGTCATCCATCAGCGCCCGCAACAGCTTGTTGTTGATCGCATGACCACTCCTTCGCACGGTAAGAACCGCAGCAAGCTCCGCTCCGGCCAGAAACATATCACCAACCACATCCAAAGCCTTATGCCGCACAAATTCGTCAGCAAAGCGCAAACCGCCTTCATTTAAAATATTCTTCTCGCCGACCACAATCGCATTATCCAGTGAGCCGCCTAATGCCAAACCGGCATTTTGCATCGCCTCAACCTCATATTCAAAACCAAAAGTCCGCGCCCGCGCCAGATCAGCCCGGAAACTATCAACGCTGAAATTATACCGCGCCGCCTGCTTGCCGATCACCACGCTGTCATACTCAACTTCAATATCAAGCTTGAGAGATTCTTCCTCATCCTCGCTCGGCGCAATCCGCGCAATGCTTCCACCATCGCGCACTTCAACCGCCTTCACCACCTTGATAATTTTCCGCGCCGCGCCAAGCTCAACAATTCCCGCCTTGTCAATCGCCTCAATAAACTCCGCCGAGCTACCATCCATTATCGGCAGCTCCGGCGCGTCAATTTCAATCAACGCATTGTCAATTCCCGCGCCCCACAACGCCGCCATTAAATGCTCAATCGTTGCCACCGTAACGCCATGCGCGTTTTTAATAGTCGTGCCAAGCCGCGTGTCGCACACCGCATCATAACGCGCCGCTACCATCGAGCGTAAAGGCTCAACATCCATCCGCCGGAAAACAATGCCAGTATCAGCCGCGCCCGGCAATAGACGCATATTAACAGTGCTTCCCGAATGCAAACCAATGCCTGATAAGGAAACAGCATTGAGCAAAGTAGCCTGATTAAATTGGAATTTTCTGTTGATCATGAGGGCAATGTAAAATCTAAGCAACAATGATTCAAATCACTTATTGTGACAGATTGTTGCAATCAGGGATCAGAAACCAGAAGCCAGAAACCAGAAATTTCTTGCCATGCACGATGCAGCACTTACTTAAGTAATGGTTGCCTTGTCATCCGAAGCCTTGGCGTAGGATGATGGTTGATAGTTGATAGTTGATGGTTGATAGTTGATGGTAAGTAAGAAGTGAATGGTAAGTAAGGGGCGCTGGCTCAACATTCTCCGTCATTCCGACGCACGTCGTAATCCAGTCTTACTTTTGGTATTTCATGTAAACAGTGTTTTTACCAAAATAAATTTCCACCGCAGATCGGCCTTCGCCAAAGGTTTAAGTCTGCAATATTCGGCTGCTACTGGATTCCGACTTACGTCGGAATGACGGAGAATGTTGGACCAGCCCCTAAGCCCCTAGCACCTAACCCCTAATCCCTCTTACTTAACAGCAACTATTATATCTATTAATTGACCATTAAGCCATTATCAGCTATAATATTATCCATTATGATCAAAACCCCTCAAGAATTAATGCAGGATATTTCCGCTCGTGCAAAGGCTCGCCGACTGTCGCTTGATCTCACGCAAACTGGCCTTGGACAACGCTCTGGCGTTAGTCTTGGCACGATCAAACTATTCGAGCGCACCGGCAAAATCTCGCTGGAATCATTACTTAAATTAGCCGTCGCGCTCGGCGGCACGCGGGAATTTGAAGCTATATTTACTGTTGCGTCATCAACCACAGATTACATATCGCTGGATGATTTGTTGAAATTGCAATCCTCAAAACAACGCAAACGCGGGAGATTAACATGAGCTACCAACCTGTAAGTCTCGTGCATGTGGCGTTGCATTTCGGCAATCAACCACAAAAACTCGGCAGACTCGCGCTTGCCAATCGCCGCATTTATTTTGAATATGATACCACCTTCTTAAAATCAGGACTCGATATTTCCCCCTTCAAACTGCCGTTAAAAGCCGGCGCAGTACCTTGCGAGGATAAAATATTTTCCGGACTGTTTGGTGTTTTCAACGACAGCCTGCCTGATGGCTGGGGACGCTTGCTGCTCGATCGCAGCTTACGCAAACACGGCATCGCGCCTGAGCAGTTAACGAAGCTGGATCGACTGACGCATGTTGGCAATTATGGCATGGGCGCGTTAATATATGAACCCGACGCCAGCGAAACAAATTTAAATACTGACACAATCAATCTCGATAGTCTGGCCATGGAAACAGGAGCAGTGCAAGAAGGTGAGGCGGGTGATGTTTTTGCTGAGTTGCTAGGGCTTTCAGGCTCATCCGCAGGGGCAAGGCCAAAGGTGATGGTTGGAATCAGCTACGACAAAAAACGCCTCATTCATGGCCAGCAGCAATTACCGGATGGTTATACGCATTGGATGGTAAAATTCGCCGCAAGCGCCGATGCAAAAGATATTGGCGCAATAGAATATGCCTATAGTTTGATGGCGCGCGCCGCCGGGCTTACCATGATGCCAACATATTTATTTCCTGCAAAAAAAGGCGCAGGCTATTTCGGCGTTGAGCGTTTTGACCGGCAAGGTAAAAAACGCCAACATATGCATAGTGTTTCCGGCCTGATTCATGCTGATCACCGTTTTCCTTCGCTGGATTATGAGCAGATCATGCGTATTGCGCTTGAACTCACTCGCAACACGCAGGAACTGGAAAAAATCCTGCGACTGGCAGCTTTTAATGTATTTGCCCATAACCGCGACGATCACGCCAAGAATTTCAGCTTTCTCATGAACGAAAAAGGAAATTGGAGCGTTGCTCCAGCCTATGATCTCACCTTCTCAGGCGGCCCAGGCGGTGAACACAGCACCACCATCATGGGCGAAGGTAAAAACCCAACCAAAGAACATCTCCGCAAATTAGCCGATAAATTCAGCATCCCAACCCGCCGCGCTAATCAGATCATTGATGAAGTTAAAGAAGCCATCCAAAAATGGCCAAGCTTCGCTGAAGAAGCAGGGGTCAGGGATCATGGATCGGTGATCAGGGATTGGCTTAAGTAAGTGGCGCTGGCTCAACATTCTCCGTCATTCCGACGTAAGTCGGAATCCAGTCTTACTTTTGGTAAACAGTGTTTTTACCAAAATAAATTTCCACCGCAGATCGGCCTTCGCCAAAGGCTTAAGTCTGGCAATATTCGGCTGCTACTGGATTCCGACGTACGTCGGAATGACGGAGATTGTTGGACCAGCCCCAAGCACCTAACCCCTAACACCTCTTACCAACCTGTTGCCACAAAACAACACCCCCCGCTTATTATAATCTCGTCAATTCCCCTCCCGCCGCTCAGTCCTGTTTTGGGAAAAAGCGGCAAACGCTTTATAAAGCTTGCTTTGATGCAAAATAGCCACTCTTATCTTAATTGTTTCTTAATAATTCACTGCTAGGATCATCCTATCAAAGGCTGTTGCCATGTCTGCTCTGGTTGTGTAGCAATATGGTGTAGTGCGCTTGCAAACGGTACAAATTAACGAGGAGTTTTTGACATGACACAAGTAAAATCGCCCATAGCAACGAATAAAGTTGAAATGAATGAAATAAAAGCGGAAGCAAACCGCAAATCAGGCTTCACCCTGATCGAGCTTTCCATCGTACTGGTAATCATCGGCCTGATAGTAGGCGGAGTACTAGTAGGCCAAGACCTTATTAAAGCGGCAAGTATACGCGCGACAGTTAGCCAGATTGAAAAATACAGTACCGCCGTGAACACGTTCCGCGGCAAGTATAATGGAATTCCCGGAGATATTGCTAACGGTGATGATTTCTTTGCTTCTATCACTAATGATGGTGAGAGCAATCAAGGTGATGGGGATGGGTTGGTTGAGAGTGTTAGCGATAGTTCGAACACGCTCTGTAGTACGGAAATTTGTATTTCCGGTGAGTCCTCTATATTTTGGTACATGCTTTCACAAGCCAATCTTATCCCAGAATCTATTACTACTACAAACTATGAAGCCATTACTCTCACGGTCGGTGATTCTGTGATTCCTCAAGCAAAAGTTGGCCGCGGTGCGCGAGTGGCAGTACAGGCCGTATCGGGGGTTAATTATTTTGCGATAGCCAATTTTGGTTCTGCTGCTCTGACTGCCGGATCGGAGACCTACACTGCTGGTATGGCTGTAGTTGATGCTTATCAGTTTGATTCTAAATTGGATGATGGCGTTCCTAACCGTGGTAGCGTTATATCTTCTGCTATTGCAACGGCACTTCCTGGGACGGCGGCCAATGGAGCTGCAACAGGTGCTGTAGCAGGAACAACCTGTTATGATAGCACTGCTGGTGTCTATGTCACAACAACCATAAACAGTAACGACAATACTAACAAAGTGAACTGTAATTTGAGCATAAAAGCCAGCTTCTAAAAACCAACAATTCTAACAAAAGAACCGCTCCTTCGGGGGCGGTTTTTTTGTTATTTTTTTATGGCCGGGGCGGGTGGTTTGGGTTTTACCACTTCCTCGCAATTTCATGCGCTTCCCTCTTAGTCAGGGATCAGGGATCAGGGATCAGGGATCGGGGATCAGCTTACCTAGCCAGCAGACTTACTTACCATTCACCTTTTAAGGGAAATAGCTACAACAATCTCCGTCATTCCGACGTACGTCGGAATCCAGTAGCAGCCAAATCTTGTCAGACTTAAGCCTTTGGAGAAGTCCGATCTGCGGTGGAAATTTATTTGTGCAAAAAACACTGTTTAATAGCTACTAAAAGTAAGACTGGATTCCGACGTGCGTCGGAATGACGGAGATTGTTGAGCAAGCACCCCTTACTTACCAGCAACCAGCAACTAACAACCAGCAACCTTACTTAAAAAACACTGTTTAATAGCTACCAAAAGTAAGACTGGATTCCGACGTGCGTCGGAATGACGGAGAATGCTGAACCAAAAACCCCTTACTTGCCAACAACCAGCAACTAACAACCAGCAACCACTTACTTACAGCAACCTCTATTCATGATGGTATTTGACAAAATATGTCTCGCTGCTATAAAGCAGCACTTGCAATGTTAAAAATACACAATAATAAAAAAAATAAAAAAATAAAAAAATTTCGCGTGGCGTCTTCGCTTATAAAATTAATGCAATAATTTACATATACAGAACTTATCTTGGGAAAGGGTTTCGTCATGTCTATCAAGTCGCCAGCTGATATTTTTAAAATGATCAAAGAAAATGACATTCAGTTTGTTGATTTTCGTTTCACTGATCCGAAGGGTAAATGGCAGCATACTTGCTATGTTGCTGAGCAGGTGAATGAAGATAGTTTTACCGACGGTATAATGTTTGATGGCTCGTCAATTTCCGGTTGGAAATCAATCAACGAATCGGACATGATTTTGATGCCTGATCCGAAAACTGCTTTTATTGATCCATTTGCCGCGCAACCAACCATGGTTATTTTCTGCACGGTGATTGATCCGGCAACTGGTCAGCCTTATGGCCGTGATCCGCGTTCAATAGCTGCGCGGGCGGAGGCTTATCTTGGCTTTACCGGCCTTGGTGATACTGCTTATTTCGGGCCGGAGCTGGAGTTTTTTGTTTTTGATGATGTGCGCTTTAAAACTTCCGGAAATTATAGTTTCCATGAATTGCAGTCGGAAGAATTACCGTGCAATTCTGATCGTGCTTATGTGGCCGGCAATATGGGACATCGTCCGCCGACCAAGGGCGGATATTTTCCGGTAGCGCCGATTGATTCGCTGGCTGATCTGCGTGCGGAAATGCTCTCCACTTTGAAAACTGTTGGCGTTGAGCCGGTTCTGCATCATCATGAAGTAGCGCCAGCGCAATGTGAGCTGGGCGTGATGTTTTCAACGCTGGTTGGCACTGCTGATAATGTTCAGAAATATAAATATGTCGTGCATAATGTCGCGCATAGCTATGGCAAATCGGCGACTTTTATGCCAAAGCCAATTTCCGGCGATAATGGCTCAGGAATGCACACACATCAATCGCTCTGGAAAGGCGGCAAGCCGCTTTTCGCTGGCAATGGTTATGCTGATCTTTCCGAAATGTGCCTTTATTATATTGGCGGCATAATCAAACACGCCAAAGCGATAAATGCTTTCACCAACGCTTCAACCAACAGCTATAAGCGTTTGATTCCTGGTTTTGAAGCGCCGGTTCTGCTCGCTTATTCGGCGCGTAATCGCTCGGCTTCGATTCGCATTCCTTATGTGGCCAGTCCGAAAGGCAAACGTATCGAAGTGCGCTTTCCTGATCCGACTGCTAATCCATATCTTGCCTTCAGCGCGATGTTAATGGCTGGCCTTGACGGAATCGAAAATAAAATTCATCCGGGAGATGCGATGGATAAAAATCTTTATGATCTGCCGCCGGAAGAGTTGAAAAATGTGCCGACTGTTTGCGGATCACTGCGTGAGGCGCTGGAAAATCTTTCCAAAGATCGCGCCTTCCTCAAAAAAGGCGATGTGTTTACTGATGATTTTATTGATTCTTACATTGAGCTTAAAATGCAGGATGTATATCGCTGGGAACATACACCAACCGCCGGAGAATTTGAGCTTTACTACAGCGTTTAGTAGCTTGTTGGACTAGTTCTTCGTCATTCCGACGCACGTCGGAATCCAGCGTTACTCGCGATAGAGAGGAAAATAGTTTCTTTCGTTGCTTGTAACTATTACTGGATGCCAGCCTACGCTGGCATGACACAGAACTGACACTACACTAGTAAAATCTAGCCTTATAAATAAGGATCGTCGCGGTTGGCCAGATAATTCTGGATGTAGTCTTTTATTCCGGCTTCCGGTGTGGTGAATTCTTCCGTAAATCCGGCGGCGCGGAGTTTTGCCATATTGGCTTGCGTGAAATATTGATATTTTGCGGCCAGAGTTTCCGGCATGTCAGTATATTGTATACGCGGCGCTGTGCCGATTGCTGCGAAAATAGCGCGCGCCATCTGGTTGAAGCTGCTGGCCTTGCCGGTTCCGCAATTAAATAAACCGCTGATTTGTGGCGAATCCAGAAACCACAGCAACAGGCGCACAACGTCTTTAACATAAATAACGTCGCGTTTCTGTTCGCCGTCAGCATATTGCGGATTATGCGAACGGAAAATCTTTACCGTTCCGGCCTGAATTGCATGTAGCGCAACTTTTGTTATCACGCTTTGCTGATCTTCCTTATGATATTCATTAGGACCGTAGACGTTGAAGGTTTTTATGCCAACCCATTGCGGCAGTTTCGTCTCGCCACGCGCGACACAATCGGCAACATGTGTATCAAACAGATGTTTGCTCCAGCCGTAACCGCTCAGTGGTTTGAGATTTTTAAGATAAGCAAGATCGCTGTTATCATCAAAACCATTGCTGCCGTCGCCATATGTTGCCGAAGCGGAGGAATAAATAAAGCGCACCACGTTTTCATTGCACCAGCGCCATAATTTGAGCGATAAGGAAAAATTATATTTAAGAATAAGATCAATATCTCTTTCGACAGTCGAGGACAAAGAACCTAAATGATATATCAGCTCAAGATTCTTTTTATTTTCTTCCAGCCATTCGAAAATCTGCTGCGGCGCGATTATTTCAAATACCGGATGTTTAGCCAGATTACGCCATTTCTCGCCATTGCCGAAATTGTCGCACACCACCACATGATGCGTACCGCGCGCAACCAGAGCCGCCACAAGATTTGAGCCGATAAAACCAGCGCCGCCAGTAACCAGAATAATTTTCATTTTAAAATACTCCTTATGGTCGCATTATAGTGTCGCATTTATAGCGTCACATTTACAGTGTCGCATTTATAAGTAGAACTATAACATGCTAACATGGTATTATTTACAAAGCGTAAATTATAGCGAGGCTAACATGCAGAAAGATAACAAAATTTTCGATGATATAGCTAAAATGGCCGGCAGCGCGGCCGGCGGAATATTCTCAATTAAACGCGAAATTGAGGATTTAGTGAGTATTCAGCTGGAAAAATTACTAAAAAAAATGAATCTCAGTACAAAAGAAGAGTTAGATAGCGCCCTGGAAATGCTGGTTAAGATCAGAGAAGAGCAGGAAAATCTCAAGAAGCGCCTGGAAAAGCTCGAAAAATAGCCGGAATTATGCTGTTTTTCTACTAAAATTAGCTGTTTTTATAGCTTGCTGCCAGTTGCCATAATTATAAAATACGGCGGATTTATTGGCAATAATGAGAAGTCACTGAATTTTCTCATTTTACAGCAATAATTGCATAAAATTATGGCGCATAACATTCTGTATTTTAATAATAAAATATTTTTCATTTACCAAAAATAAAGCAGTAGCATTTAGCGCGTTCCTATGTCAGAATCTAAGCGTAGGGTGATCAATTCTGCATCCGTAATTATTCCACAATAATTTTTTGGAGAACAACATGTCAACGGTGATGATGGAAAGAGCAGCGTCGTATAATCCTCTCGATCTTGCCGAGATGGTTTTTTTAGATCGCGATTGGTCGTTTGATCGCGCCAGCGATGGCGAGGTTATTGCTGAAGCTGGCGGCGCATGGTGTAAATATCATGTGTGGTTTACCTGGCAGGAAGAATGCGGCGGACTTACTTTGTCCTGCTCAATAGAATCAAAATTTCCGAAAGCGGCAATGGCAAAAATCTATTCGCTGCTCGCTCTGGTCAATGAAAAAATATGGCTTGGACATTTTGATGTTTCATCGGAAGATCAGACAATAGTTTTCCGTCATTCAATGTTATTGCGTGACGGCGCAGGAACAACTGCCGAACATTTGCAGGAAGTTCTTGATATAGCGGTCAGTGAATGCGAAAGATTCTATCCGGCTTTTCAGTCAGTCGTCTGGGGAGATAAAAATCCTGGCGAAGCAATTCAATTTGCGCTATTCGAAACCGCCGGAGAATGCTAAAAAATTTTGTGAAGGAGTATTGTAATTTCTATGTCAACATTGGAGGATGATGATTTTGCAGATTTGCAGCCAAAATCCATGTTGGATGATGATGCTTTCAAAAATTTGCGACAAGAATGTCAGAAAATTTTACTTAAAGAAAGCTATCTTCTTTTCAGTCCAATATATAGAAAAGAAATTTCTTTTGCTGATTATTTAAAAAATTTTAGAAATAGCTTTCATAGTAAGCGTTATGGCCTTACAGAAGACAACCTGAAAGCAAAAGATGAATATTTAAATCCTGATTTAAATCCTGATGCTGAAGAATATACATCTGCTCATGATTCTTCCAGCGGACATTTGGCTAACACAGATGTTGACGTAGAAAGTGATGATGATTATGAATTTAAAGCGCCTACAGAGTATGATGATGTAGCCAATTTGATTGATGTTTATCCTTACTTATTTTCACATTATCAAGAATATCCTCACTATTTGCAACTTCGCGGCGCAAGGTCAGCCTTGTTTGATGCTCTGGAACTAGAAATTGATGAATATTTAAAAAGAGAAGATAAGTTTATAGACGAGAAAATAGATACATCTCTTATATCTGAACAAGGTGCAAGCTATCAAGTAGAGCGAGGGAAAAAAATAAAAGAATACAGAATTGAAATGGCTAAAAGAGTATTATATCTGCTGGATATAATTGCAGAACAATATTATGAAAGTCAGTTGGAATTTGGCAGTTATTTGGATGATGAAATAAAAGCTCAAGAAAAAACCAATAATGAAATGAAAGCATTACTTAATCTAAGCAGTCATATTGATATTTCTGGAAAGCAAATTTCAATAAAAGATATGCTTAAAGCTCAATTAGGTCATGGAATATTTGCAGCAGCACTTTCAGAATGTAACCAAGACGATTTATATGTAACCAATAAAAATACAGAAGGCAAAGAAGGATATACGAACAAAGCGTATGTACCAGGTCATTTTTTTGAGATTCTTGCTGTTTCTCCTGCTCATGAGAATAGCATGAGAAGGGCATAATCAATCATGAAACCACTTCTCCTCATTGGTTGCGGCAATATGGGCGGTGCTTTACTGGCGCGCTGGCGGGAATTATTTGCTGATATTTCCGGCATTGATTCTGGCATTGATGTTGTTGATCCTGTGGCACAGAGAAAATTCGCTGATGTTGCTTATTTTAAAACCATTGACGAGCTGGGAAAAGATTCCGCTTACGAAATGATTGTTCTGGCGGTGAAGCCTCAACAGCTTGATGATTTATTGCCGCTGATTGCGCGCAGATTTGGAAATTCCGCCGCTTATCTTTCAATCGCCGCCGGAAAAACTATTGCCTATTATAAAGAATATCTTGGCAAGGAAGCGGCGATCATTCGCGCCATGCCGAATAGTCCGGCTTTAATCGGCGAGGGGGCTACGGCTTTAGTTGCCGCAGTTGAAACTTCTCCTGCTGCGCGTCTTATGGCTGAGCGGTTAATGGCGGTGGTGGGAAAAACCGTCTGGCTTGCTGATGAGAAATTAATTGACATTGTAACCGCGATTTCCGGAAGCGGTCCGGCTTATTTTTTTATGTTTATGTCGGCGCTGATCGAGGCGGCGGTAAAAAATGGCTTGTCGCCGGAAATTGCCAGAATGCTGGTAAAGCAGACAGCAATCGGCGCTGGAAAACTCGCTGATATTTCCGATTGTGACTTACGCGAGCTTATTGACAACGTAACCAGCGCTGGCGGCACAACAGCAGCAGCAAGGGCGGTTCTTGAAAAAGACCAAATACTAAACCGCCTGATCAATGAAGCAGTAACAGCGGCAGTAAACAGGGCAAAAGAGCTGTAATCGATAAATGATACCAATTCTACTTCTATGAAGTAGAATTGGTATGGAAACCGTGTGCCGAAAGCACCGGTTTCCCGCCGCGTAGCGGGCGAGACTCATAATCTATTGCTACGCAATAGATTATGAAACAGTATGAGTATATAAAAATTTGATGAAATGAAAGATTTCGACAATTGGAATATACATAAAAAGAAAGCGCACACTGCCTATGAACGTCCTATGTTCAAAGAGCGTGAGGTATGGTGGTGCAGTCTTGGAGTGAATGTTGGCGATGAGCAGGATGGCAAAGGCCGCTCTTTTTCACGCCCTGTACTTGTGCTTAAAAAATTCAACCGTAATGTGTTTGTTGGTGTGCCATTCAGTACACAGTTGAAGGATAATCAATTTTATTGTCCAATTCATTTCAAGGGAATTGATCAGTCGGTTATATTGTCGCAGGTGCGACTGATGGATGCCAAGCGCTTCGGAATTAAAATGGGAGAGATTTCACCGCAGGAAGTGGATAAAATCAAAGAAAAGATCAAAAAGCTGATCTTCTAAAATTAATCAGCCCCCGATTTTGCAATCAGGGGCTGCCGTGGCCGAAGCCAATTTAT
>CAZFJN010000004.1:57241-66838 GCA_964519595.1 uncultured Rickettsiales bacterium | reverse complement strand
TATCCTCAGAATTGTTATTCCAGCTTTCTGGCTTCTTCTACCAGCATAACCGGAATTCCTTCACGAACAGGATAAGCAAGCTTAGCCTCGCGGCTAATCAATTCCTGAGCTTTTTCATCATATTGCAAAGCGCCCTTGGTAAGAGGGCAAACCAGCAGCTCTAATAATGTTTTATCGAGAAAAACCATGGTTATTTCTTCCATAAATACTGTTAAATAATGACTATTCGTTTTATTATAAAGTAACGCTTGCAAATAAAAAGTAAATCCTTATATTCTTGCTTCCCTTATGGTTAACAGATCAATAGCCTCTGTTTAATGAGCCTTTAATGAGCGGGCGTAGCTCAGGGGTAGAGTGCAACCTTGCCAAGGTTGATGTCGAGAGTTCGAATCTCTTCGCCCGCTCCAATTTTTGCATTGGAAATTATTGTTGGAAATCTTGATTAGAAATTTTTATTAGAAATTTTTATTAGAAATTTTCTGGAAATCTTGAATAGAAATCTTGAATAGAGATTCTGATTGAGAATTTTGACTTGAAATATTGATTGAGAGTCTTAATTGGAAATATTAATTGAGAATCTTTATTAAAAATTTCTGTTGTAAGTTTTCATTGATTTTTGTGTTAAGTTTTCATTTGCAAAGATTGAAATTCATGTTGTGAGTTTATAGTGCATAATCTTAAATTTTTTAATATCAGTAAGCGTCTGTGGCGTGATTATGTGCGACAGCATCTTGCCGCTATTATTCTTACCGGATTGTTATTGATAATTTCATCAGCAGCAACCAGCGCGCAGCCCTTGCTGATACAGCAGGCTTTTGATTCTATTTTCAAACAGCGCGATCTGAAGGCTTTGCAGCTTATTCCGGCGCTTATTGTGGTGGTATTCATTGTTCAAGGCATTTCCCTATACTGGTCAGGCTACATAATGGGAATTATCAATAATGCCATGATAACTAAAATGCGGCAGAATCTTTTCGCACATATCATGGAAAATGAGCTGGAATTTTACAGCAAGAATGATTCCGGCAGTTTGTTGTCGCGCATTGTTTCGGAAATATTGCATATTGCTAATGCAATAACTCATGGTCTTAATGTGTGGTGCAGACAAGTTACCACTTCACTTGGCCTGCTGGCGGTGATGCTTTATCAAAGCGTTGAGCTGACTTTTCTTTCGCTGATTGTTTTTATACTTGCTTATTATCCGCTGCGAAGAATCACCACACGCCTTAAAAAACTGACGCGCCAGCTTAGTGATAGAAATGCTGAGCTGAATTCACGTCTTATTGAAAGCCTTGGCGGAATTCGCACTGTAAAATCTTTTCGCAAGGAAGAATTTGAGATAAAAAAAATCGCCTCGTATATAGAAGAAATCGAAAACTATTCAAATAAAACTAACTCAATTTCAATAATCACCACGCCGATGCTGCAAATATTCGGCGGCATTGCGGTTGCCTTTGTTATCTGGTTTGGTGGTCATTCTTTAATCGAAGGCAAGATGACAGAAGGCAATCTGGTTGCATTTATCGCCTCGCTAATGATGTTTGTGCGTCCGGTTCGCAGCCTTACCAGCGCTGGCGGCGTTATGGTTCGTGGTTATGTCGCGGCGGATCGCTTCTTTTCTATAATTGATTCTAAACCACGTTTCATAAGCCGCGATCATGGTAATGAGCTGAAAATAAATAAGGCAGAATTTTCTTTTAACAATGTTTGTTTTGAATATGAAGGCGGCGCGCTGGCGGTTGATAATGTTTCCTTTATCGCCGAAGCAGGAAAAAAGACCGCGCTGGTTGGACATTCCGGCAGCGGCAAAAGCACTTTATTTAATCTGATAATGAAATTTTATGAACCAACTTCCGGCACAGTATTTATTGATGGTCAGAATATTTCGCAGTGCAATATTGATTCAGTGCGAAAAAACATAGCTTTAGTGTCGCAGGATATTTTTATTTTTGATGATACGGCGCTGAATAATATTGGCTATGGCAAAGAAGGTGCTTCTTATGAGGAAATAGTAAAAGCCGCACAAGCAGCGCATTGCCATGATTTTATAATGCAGCTTCCGCAAGGCTATAATACAAGGCTTGGCTTTGCCGGAGAAACATTATCCGGCGGACAAAAGCAGCGCATTGCGATTGCCAGAGCTTTTCTACGCGATGCGCCGATTTTGCTGCTTGATGAAGCCACTTCCGCGCTTGATCCAAGAACTGAAAGCGACATTCAGGATTCGCTGCTGCGCCTCTCAACTAACCGCACTACAATAATAATAGCTCATAGATTATCAACCGTAATTAACGCTGATAAAATGATTCTGATGAATGAAGGAAAAGTAGCGGCAACAGGAACACATGAACAGCTGCTTAAAGAATCAGAATTATACCGCGCGCATTTTGGTTTGTAATAATGAATATACCGCCAGCAACAATCTCCACAAATCGCAGCATAATGCTGACAATAATCATTGTGACTTATAATAGCAGCGCAGTTATCGGCAATTTATTATCATCATTGCGTAATGTCTCTAAATCAGGGAATATTTCCGACGCGGCAGATACAGAAGATACAGCATATGCAGCAGATACAACAGATACAACAGATACAGCTGAAATAAAAATCATGCTGGTTGATAATGCCAGTAGCGATAACACTCTGGAAATAGCCAGAGGATTTTCCAATATTGAAATAATTGAAAATTATAATTCCGGCTATGGAAGAGCGGCTAATATTGCTCTGCGTAAGATAACAACTCCTTATGCGCTGCTTTTAAATCCTGATGTGATAATTACCCTCGCGGCAATAGATAAGATGCTCGCTGTTATCGAAAATAATTCGCAAACAGGAATTCTTGGCGCAACGATGAGCAGCTCTTGTGATTTTGCCGTAAATGCTGATTATGCAAATTCTTCTTTTAATTCTTATACAGATTCTTCCGCGCAAAAAACTGATGTTGCTGATGCCAGCTCTGTTGTTGGCGCGTTGATGTTGCTGCGTATGTCGGCGCTTGCCGATAGCGGCTTATTTGATGAAAATATTTTCCTGTTTTATGAGGAAAATGATTTATGCCGCCGCATGGTGAAATCCGGCTGGCGAGTTTCTTTGCTTAAAACAGCCCTTGCTTACCATCTGCCAGGAAACTCAACGCCTTCCAGTTGCAAAGTTGAACGTATAAAATCCTGGCATTGCGGCTGGTCACGCGGTTATTATTATCGCAAACATTACAGCTTTACTAAATATTTTGCCAAATGCATAAGCAAGATTATTCTTTCTTTTTATCGCATTATAAAATTCGCACTGCTTGGTAATAAAATGAAAGCGCAAAAAAGTTTCTACGAACTATCCGGAATATTTGCCTACATCAACGGAGAAAAAGCTTTTGCAAATAATGTCGCAAAATGGACAGTATAATCATTAGACCTCTTTCGAAACGCTTAAAGAGTTGATTATATGACGTCATCCTTTGACTTGATCAGAGGATCTTGTGCAACAGTAAAAAGATCCTTTGGTCAAGCCAAAGGATGACGATATGTTGTTATAGGAGTATACTGCAAAGTCATAATCAATATCGAAAATTCACAAATATTTAGTTTCGAAAGAGGTCTATTATAATAAATTGCTATAATCTCTTGCTGTGTTGCTCTTCTTCGCGGTAATATCTGCTTAAAATATATTCTTAAAAGATATTCTTAAAAGGTCTGCTTAAAGCATCTGTTTATAAATCTGCAACCATGAAAGCTGAAGATGAGAATTCTCCTCGTAGCTAACGGCAATATTAAACATCGCGGCGCGCGCTATTATGATCAAGGGCTAAAACTTGCCAATGGTCTGATTCGCAATGGTCATCATGTATATTTTCTAAGCGACCGTGATCTGCTTTATTCGCTGGCGCAGTTTTCAACGCCTGGAATTTACGGTACAAAAACTCATAAAATAAAACATATCAGCCGCTTTTTCCTTGAAGTTTGCAGCAATATTAAACCACAGCTTATAATCCTTGTTCATGCTGATCTTATCTCGCCGGAAGCATTATTTGCGGCACGAAACATGTTTCCGGCAGTTAAAATAGCGCAGTTTAATGTCGACATAATCTGCAATCCTCACAATATCAGGCAAATAAACAGCAAGCTGGCGGCAGTTGACGCTACCTTTATCACCACTGCCGGAGCAGGGCTGGAAAAATTCGCGCAGCAAGGCTCAATGATTGCTTACGCGCCAAATATAGTTGATTCCTCTATTGAATGGCCACGCTGTTTTGAACGCTCTGATCAACCACATGATGTTTTCTGGGCTTTACGCGCGCTTAAAGGCTCAATTCCTGGCGATCGCCGTATTGAATATCCGCTTTATCTGGCAGATAACGGCATAAAAATTGATTATCATGGAATGAACGGAAAACCACTGCTTTACAATGCCGGCTATTTCGAAGCAATTAATCAGGCAAAAATCGGAATAAATATCAGCCAGATCTGGTCACGCGGCAATTACAACAAAGCCGCTGATGATGATTTATATCTTTATTCATCAGATCGCATTGCACATTATTTAGGCAGCG
Source organism: uncultured Rickettsiales bacterium (assembly GCA_964519595.1). GTDB lineage: Bacteria > Pseudomonadota > Alphaproteobacteria > Rickettsiales > SXRF01 > JANRKF01. The sequence continues at coordinate 62,292 of CAZFJN010000004.1, read as the reverse complement.
GCTTGCTGGTTTTTACCACGCGCGATAACCGCCTTGAAGAGCTGTTTGTTGAAGATAAGGAAATGATATTTTTTGATTCAAAAGAAGAATTGCTGGAAAAAATTCGCTACTATCTTGCTCATGATGAAGAGCGGAAAAAAATCGCCAAATCAGGCTGGGAAAAAGCGCATAATCACTATAATGAGCGGCTGGTTGCGAAATATATGCTGGAAGCAACTTTTGCCACTGAATTCTCAGAAAATTACCTCTGGCCGCTTACGAAATATTGAATAGCTGGAAAATAGAAAAGCTGGCAAATAATTGAATCTATTTCATACTCTATTTTTTCATACTCTATTTTTTCATAATCTGATCAAAAATTCCACCATCGTTGAAATGTTTTTTCTGCACCTCTTGCCAACCGCCGAGATCTTTTATGGTTATCATATTCAATTGAAGAAATTTATCACGATATCTGGCAAATATTTCCTGATTTGCCGGACGGTAATAATGTTTCGCCGCAAGTTCCTGAGCTTCTTTACCGTATAAAAATTCCAGATATTCACGCGCTACTGCCAGATTTCCATTCTTTGCAGCGTTTTTTTCAACCACAGCAACCGGAGTTTCAGCAACAATCGACAAGGAAGGAATTATAATTTCAAACTTGTCAGCGCCAAATTCATCGCGCGCAAGAAATGCCTCATTTTCCCAGCTCAGCAACACATCGCCTATATTGCGCTGAATGAAGCTGGTAGTTGATCCTCTCGCGCCGGCATCAAGAATCGGAACATTGGCAAATAGTTTTTTTACAAATTCTTTTGCCTTGTTTTCATCACCAGAATTTTTACGCAGCGCAAAACCATAAGCCGCCAGATAATTCCAGCGCGCGCCGCCGGAAGTTTTAGGATTTGGCGTTATAACTTTTACATCGCTTCTTATTAGATCTTCCCAGTCTTTGATCATTTTAGGGTTATTTTTTCGCACTAAAAACACAATAGTCGAGCTGTAAGGAGCGCTGTTATTGGCGAGTTTACTTTGCCAATCAGCAGGCAAGGAATTGGTTTTTTCTGCGATAATGTCAATGTCATAAGCCAGAGCAAGCGTTACCACATCTGCCTGTAAACCATCAATTACCGCGCGCGCCTGCTTGCCTGAGCCGCCATGCGACTGCCTTATTTCAACATTCTGTCCGGATTTATCATGCCAGTATTTAGCAAAAATCCTGTTATATTCCTGATAAAATTCGCGCGTTGGATCATATGATACATTAAGCATTGTAAGCTTATCATTCTTCGCAGAATCATTCGCATAACTATCTGTATAAGAAATAAAAAATGCCGTTGCCAACAACAAGGTCACAACATAAAATAATCCACTAAATAATCTGCTAAATAATCTACTAAATTTCATAATCACTATAAACCGCAAGGCTTTACATACTTTACATAAAGTTCATAAAGACCGTATAAAATAATTCTCATGACAAATCAACGCTTGAATCGCCTTGCTCTTAACATTATCAAAATAATTCTCTCAGCCTTTATGCTAGGCTATGCCGCGCATGAGATTGATGTCGAATCAATGCGCGAATTGCTGGCCAGACAGAATCCGCTGATAATTTTTGGCGCTTTTTCTTTGATGATTTTACAGTTTCTGCTCGCAACATTTCGCTGGAAAAAAATAGTCTTATTATTAGCAGGAAATTTATTATTATCTGGAAATTTATTATTATCCGGCAATGAGGAGACAAAAAATTCACCTCTTAGAAATTCACGCTTCTTTATCAAGCTGAATTTTATCAGCTCATTTTTTAATTCTTGCCTGCCTGGTACTATCGGCGGCGATTTTATGCGCGCAATGCTGCTAAGATCAGAAAAAACTCCCCTTTCCATGTGCGTTCACAGCGTTATCATCGACCGCCTGTTTGCTATCGCCGCAGTCTGCCTGATGGTTGCTTGCGGAATTCCCTGGCTAATTAAATTCCTGCCTTCTTTTCCACTATCAAGCATAGCAAGCGGATTTTTGGCAATTGCCGCTGGCGGAATTATCCTGCTGTTTTACGCGCCACGCCTTACCGCGCATGGAATTATCGGAAAATTCTCAGCCTTGCTGATAAATATCCGCCGCATTGTTTTATCTGTTGCTGATTTTCTTCTGATTATTCTGCTGGCAATTCTGTCACATGGTATTTTCTGCATAACTGTTGTAATATTGCTGGCAAGCCTTGGAGAAACTCTGAGCATTGCTGATAGTATTATTCTTGTGCCAATGGTGCTTTTACTTACCACATTGCCAATTTCAATTGGCGGCTGGGGAGTTCGTGAACTTGGCATGGTTGGATTATTAGCCCTCGCCGGAATCTCCAAAAACGCCTCTCTGGCGGTTTCCGTGCAGATCGGATTATTGCAAATGATAATCAGCCTGCCCGGAGCATGGTTTTACATCAGATCGCGCCGGAAACCTTAGAAACAACATATTCTGGCTAAATAGAATATACTCTAACCATACGCCGCCTTGCGAATGAAAAACCGCCGAATAACAAGGCAGTAAAAAACAAATCTCCAAATACGGAATTAGCGAAAAACGGAATCGCCGCAATAAAACAGGCAATAAGTCCGCTGCTATTTAAAGGATAAATTCCGCCAGTAAGCCAGACGCCAAAATTGCTAATTGTAAAAAACAATATCGAAGCAGCAAGACTTGCCGAAGCGGCGCTTAAAATATTTATTTTATCAGATAACAGCCTGCCTAGAGCTACCGTTATAATCATTCCAGCATATACAAAAATCATGGTCGAATGAAAGCCAATAATCAGATCAGAAACAATCATCGCCGCAAGCGGAATAAAATAAGCCAGCGCATAATTTGTAATGCGCGCTCCAGCCAGCAAAGCCATCGCCGCAATAGGAGTTACATTTTCCGGATGCGGAAGAAGGCGCGAAAAAGCCGCCAGCATAATCAACGAAAAAATCAGGAAAATATGTTCATTTATAATATGTGAATCAGCACGGCGCTGTTCATTATTATTTTTGCTACTATTTTTGTTATTATTTTTATTATTCTCAAGTGATTTTGACATATTTGGCATATACATATTTGGCATATTAAGATCAGACATATAAGAACTCTGTTTTCTGCGCTGTTTATCTACGCTTCGTTACCATATTCAAAAATGTTTTTAACATGACCATCCGGCTGATGCAATAACAACCTTTTTGTGTTTTTTGTTGTTTTTTTCCGCAAATTTATTGTGGAAAATTATTGTGAAAAATTATTGCGGCAAATTTGTAGCAAAATTTTGCAAAATATCTATTTGCTTTATCTATTTGCCTTCCTTTTGGCAGCCTTGCCAGCGTTTCACCATATCTTTATTTTTGCTTTCTATTCCGAATAAATCAAGAACTCTTCCAACAGAATGCTGCACCATTTCCTGTAAACTGGAAGGATTATTATAAAAAGCCGGAACAGGCGGAGCAATAATTGCGCCTATATCAGCGAGAGTCAGCATGTTGCGTAAATGAATAGAATGAAGCGGCGTTTCACGTACCATTAACACCAGCTTGCGGCGTTCTTTAAGACAGACATCTGCAGAACGTGTGAGCAGATTGCTGGTTACGCCAGTTGCTATTTCCGCCAGCGAGCGCATTGAGCAAGGCGCAATAATCATTCCGGATGTTTTATATGAACCGCTGGAAAGGCAAGCCGCCAGATCATCTATTTTATGTGTAAAAGAAGCAAGTTTAGCCAGCTGCGAAGGTGTATATTGTGTTTCCTGCGCGATAGTTATTTGCGCGGTACGGCTGATAATCAAATGAGTTTCAATTTTACAGCTTTTCAAAGCCTTAAGCAGCTCAACGCCATAAATAGCGCCAGAAGCTCCGGAAATTCCTACTATTATAGAATTTGTCATTATATGCCTTGCAATTAATATTAAATTTTCTTGGCTATTTCTTCAGCTATTTCAAGAGCAGCATATGTGAATATCGCGCTTGTTCCAGCTCTTTTCAGCGCCATTAAAGATTCCATAATAATCGCCGCGTAATTTGGCATTGCACGCGCCATCGCGTATTCACCGCTGACATGATAAGCAAGAACCGGAATATTAAATTCTCTTACCGCGCGGCTGATAACATCAAGATAAGGCAGCGCCGGCTTTATCATCACCATATCAGCTCCTTCGGCAATATCAGCAGCGATTTCGCGCATTGCCTCGTTGGAATTAGCAGGCGACATCTGATATGAACGTTTATCGAGATAATTACTGCCAGTTGCCGAGCCTACCGCATCACGAAAAGGACCATAAAGACTGCTGGCATATTTAGCGCTATAAGCAAGAATCAGCGTATTTTTCTTGCCGTTACTTTCCAGAATATTACGAATTGCGCTTACTCTTGCGTCCATCATGTCACTTGGCGCGACAATATCAGCGCCAGCTTGCGCGAGCAACAAAGCCTGCCTGGCCAGAATTTCCACCGTAGCATCATTATCAACATCACCGCCTTGATCAAGAACACCATCATGACCATGTGTGGTATAAGGATCGAGCGCAACATCAGCAATAATTCCTATTTCCGGAACATAATCCTTCAATTCTTTAATCGCGCGGCAAATTAGATTATCCTTATTCAGCGCCTGCTTTCCATAAGCATCTTTTTTCTCATTTTCAACCACCGGAAAAATTGCAACTGCCGGAATAGCAAACTCCTTAGCCAGACGCGCTTTTTCTTTAAGATCCTTAATACAAAGCCTTGAAACTCCAGGCAGGCTGGCAATTGGCGATGATTCCTCCGCTTCATGCACAAAAAGCGGCAAAATAAGATCGCTACTATGCAGACGCGTTTCCTGCATAAGTTCACGCAACCATGGCGCTTGCCTTAAACGGCGATGACGAATTTTATGACAAGTTTCCGATAAAATCATATATTCATTACAATTATTCTTGCTAAATTACTATCTCGCTAAATTACTATCTCGCTAAATTACTATCTTGCTAAATTATTATCTGGCTAACTAAATCACTATCTTGCTAAATTATTCTATAGCTGAATTATTCTGTGGCTAAATCATTGCGT
>CAZFJN010000004.1:8878-57141 GCA_964519595.1 uncultured Rickettsiales bacterium | reverse complement strand
ACTATCTTGCTAAATTATTCTATAGCTGAATTATTCTGTGGCTAAATCATTGCGTTCGATTGTTAAGTTTATTATATAAAGATTATGTAAGAGCCTCTAAGATCGTAATAATTAAAATCGTAGTCAATATTAATATAATTGCTAAATATGTCATTATCCACTGAAAATGAAAATAAAACTGAAATTATCAGTAAGCGCATTCTTTCCGGCGTTCAGCCTACTGGTAATCTGCATCTTGGCAATTATCTAGGCGCAATTCGCAACTGGGTTGCTCTGCAAAACAGCTATGAATGCTATTTCATGCTGGCTGATCTTCATGCCATTACTGTTCCTCAGAATCCTGCATCTTTGCAGCGTAATGTTCGCGAAACCGCCGCTGCTTACATAGCTTGCGGCATAAATCCAGAAAAATGCGCTATTTTTCCACAATCAGCAATCTCAGGACATGCTGAGCTGGCCTGGATTCTTTCCTGTCACACGCCGCTTGGCTGGCTGAACAGAATGACGCAATTCAAAGAAAAAGCTGGCAAAGATAAGGAAAAAGCTGTTCTTGGCCTTTACAGCTATCCGGTTTTAATGGCCGCTGATATATTGCTTTATAAAGCAACGCATGTGCCAGTCGGCGAAGATCAGAAACAGCATCTGGAATTAGCGCGTGATATTGCCGGAGCATTTAACCGTCATTATGCGGCGGATTTATTTCCACTTCCTGAGCCGCTTATTCTCGGCAATACCACGCGTGTTATGAGCCTGCGCGACGGCACTAAAAAAATGAGCAAATCTGATGAATCAGATTATTCGCGCCTTAATCTTACTGATGATTCTGATGCAATAGCGCTTAAATTCCGCAAAGCTAAATCAGATATGGTTGAAGGCATAAGTTTTGATGAAAAGAACCGCCCGGAAGCAGCTAATCTGCTTGCTATTTATGCCGCTTTTTCCAATCAGACTATTGAGCAGGCTGTTTCTGAATGCGCGCATCTGAATTTTTCTGCCTTTAAAAGCAAGCTCAGCGATGCGGCAGTCAGCCATCTTGCGCCGATAACTAAAAAAATGCGCGACTTGATGAATGATCAAGCTCACCTTGATCTTATTCTAAAACGCGGCATTGAACGCGCAGCAACATTATCAGAAAACACCATGAATGAAATAAAATCCGCTATCGGATTTTTGCGCCAATCATGATTTTTGCGCTTTTAAAAACCTATAGCGGCGTGCTAGAATTGGCTTATGAATTCAAAACAGGCAATTCCATTCGGCAGTCTTTTACAGACATTGCTGGCGTTTTCAGCTCCTTCTCTGGTTGCGCTGATCGTACTTGCCGCCTCTGGTTCGCTTGATATTGACGATGTTATTTATGGTTATGTAGCAATTCTGGCGCTTTCTCTGCTGGTAGTTATCCCTTTTTTATCAAATATAAATGCCATTACGCGCTATGTTGATGATCTGGCTCAGGACAAACGCGTTCGTGCGCCAAGCCTTTCTTTTCTAAGCAATGTCGGCGAGCTTTCCGCAGCTTTGACGCGACTGCAAAACAGCTGGGAACAGAAACGTCATGAAATGGAAACAGTAATTACCGAGCGGGAAATTCTGGTTGATACTCTGCCGGATATTCTAATCATGACTAATGATGATAAAGTAATAGTTCGCACTAACCGCGCCGCGCGTAATATTTTTGGACAAAATCTGGCCGGCAGAAATTTGCGTGACATAATTCCTAATGACAAGCTGATAAATTCAATCACAGCAGTAGTAGAAGATATTCAAGGACAGGAAATTGAATTCCACATGGAAGATCCTGCCGTCCGTGATTTTCAGGCAATAATTGAACGATTTCCGATTCCTTCAGCCGGCGGAATTTCCATTGTCATCACCATGACAGACATAACCAGCCAGAAACGCATTCAACGTATGCGCGCTGATTTTGTGGCAAATGCCAGTCATGAAATTCGCACTCCTCTTGCTTCCATAATCGGCTTTATTGAAACTCTGCGTGGTCCTGCAAAAGATGATATTTCCGCGCGTGAGGAATTTCTGAAAGTAATTGCTGAGCAGGCGGAGCGCATGTCAAAGCTGGTCAGCGATTTGCTGTCATTATCTAAAATAGAAATGAACGCGCATCAGATTCCTCTTGGCCGCGTTGATCTGCTTCGTATAATCCGCAGTGAAAAACAACATTTCGAGTGGGCTTGTAAACAGAAGAATGTAACTATCCGCATGAAGGTAAATGATTCGCTGCCGCCAACTCGCGGCGAAGACGAGGAAATCGCGCAAGTTGTGCGTAATCTGCTCTCTAACGCTATAAAATACACCATGCCGGATACTGACATCACAATAACCGCAAAAGTCACCTCGCAACTGCCGGAAGATACCGCCTTCCGCTCGCTGAAAAGAGCTATTGTTTTTTCCGTGCATGATCAAGGCGAAGGTATTCCAAATGAACATATTCCACGACTTACCGAGCGTTTTTACCGCGTTGATTCTGCAAGAACTCGTAAAGTTGGCGGCACCGGACTTGGCCTTGCTATAGTAAAACACGTCCTTAATCGTCATCATGGCGCTTTGGAAATAACCAGCACTGGCGGCGAAGGCAGCACATTCAGCGTATATCTTCCGGTTTATGAAGATGTTGCTGGCAGAGAAGATTAAACGCAGAATTTTTATGAATTACTTGAAAAAAGTCCTTAACTAACTTGCTTAAATAACTTATTTAAACCGCTTTGCCGTCTGCTTGATTAACTATATATTAAATAATAAGGAATATCGTTATTGTAACAGCATTTAACTTGTTGAGTTATTATGTTTTGTAACAGTATTTTGTAGTATTTTGTAACAGGAGCTTATTATTATGAACAATAATGATACAAAATCCGGCGATAAAACATCCGGAAACAGCTCAAAAAACTGCTATAAATATCAAAGCGGCGATATTTACTGGTGGTCATCGCTGGTTGTTGCTGTCCTTGCCGTTCCTTCCATTGGCTTTGTAATAGCTTCAGTTGTTCCTGGCAGAGAGCTTGGACAAATTGTCGTATTTATGCTTACCTGCTGGCTATGTACCTTTTTTGGTATGCGCTTAATGAAAAAATGAGTAAATGCGCTCTTTGCAGAAAAAAACTATCTTCATTACTGGCGCTACTTCCGGTTTCGGACGCGCTCTTTCTGTTTCCTGCTCTGCCGCTGGCGCAAAGGTAATAGCGGCAGGACGCAGAGAAGAACGACTGCGCGAGTTGGTCGCGCAATATCCTGATATACACACAATAAGCCTTGATGTTCGCAACAAACAGGCTGTTGAACAGGCAGTTGCTGAACTTCCTTCTGAACTGGCGGCAATTGATATTCTGGTTAATAATGCTGGCTTAGCTCTCGGCTGTTCAAGCTTTGAGAATCAGCTTCCTGAAGATAATCAGCAGATGATTGAAACTAATATAAACGGCATGATCTTCGTAACCGGCGCAATACTGCCCGGAATGATCAGCCGCAATTGCGGACATATTGTCAATATCGGCTCAGTCGCAGGAACTTATCCTTATCCTGGCGGCAATGTTTACGGCGCTTCCAAAGCCTTTGTCGCGCAATTTTCCTTGAATCTGCGCGCTGATCTGCTTGGCCGCAATATCCGCGTGACTAATATTGAACCTGGAATGTGTGATACGGAATTTTCAAAAGTCCGCTTTCATGGTGACGAAAACCGCGCCAAGAGTGTTTATGAAGGAATACAGCCGCTAACTGCGGAAGATATAGCTGATTCAATAATCTGGTGCATAAACCGTCCGCCGCATATGAATGTCAATCGTCTGGAAATAATGCCAGTAATGCAGGCTTTTTCACCATTTGCAGTCGCCAGAAAATCTAATCTTTAGAATTTCTCAAACGTTCATTCTCAGCCTTTCATCAAGCCGGAAAACTCGCTCATAAAGCTCATGCGAACGATCAAGAAGCTGGCAAACATAGCTCGGCAATATTTCATGCAACACGCTGCTGTCAACACGGCAGACATCCTGATAACCAAGAGCATGATAACGCACCGCCTCTTCATAAGATATTTTTCCGGCAAGCACTGCGCGCTGCGCCATTGTCCACGCCATAATAGTTGAAAGACGCAAGGTTATGCGCGACATTTCACTGGCATATATAGCGCGCATGAATTCATTTATTCTCGCCTGATCTTGTTCACCATGCGCCTGAAAATAATCACGCGCCTCGGTAAGAAGGTTCATTGTTTCGTTGAACAAGCCGGGCATGAAAAAAATCTGCGGCGCGTTTTGTATTTCTGATGTATTAGAGTTCTTGTTACGCACTAATTTAATCTCCTGCAAATCAAGATTTCATCCTTGGAACATCGTCTTACTGTAGCCTTGCTATAGTCTTACTGTAGCCTTATTTTATCTTGTTATAGCCTTATTATAACTCATCAGAGGTATTATAATTATTAAGTTTTTATGACGTTTATAGCAAAAAAGCCGGAAAAATCGTTAAAAATCGCCAATTTTGCCTTTAATCCTGAATATAGCGTGTTTGTCGCCGCTAATGCAGGATCAGGCAAAACCGGCCTGCTGGTTCGCCGCGTTCTATCGCTTTTAATGAACGGCGTGCCGCCTTCGAAAATACTTTGCCTTACTTTTACCAATGGCGCGGCGGCTGAAATGTCAGAACGCATTACTGGCACTCTCGGCAACTGGGTTATGATGCCGGAAGAGCAGTTGAAAGAGCAGCTGGCTGAATTTATGCCGCCACCTCTAAGCAGCGCAATTATCCGCCGCGCGCGCAGCTTATTTGCCATGGTTCTTGATTCGACAGTTGGTTTGCGCTTGCAGACTATTCATGGTTTTTGTCAGTCAATTCTGGCGCGTTTTCCTCTGGAAGCCGGAGTAGGAACGCATTTATCAGTTATTGATGAAGCTACGCAATCGGCGCTGCTTAAAGAAGCAAGAATGCGCTTATTTTCCGGAATTGATTCCGGCGCAATAACGGAAAAAGATGATTTATATCATCTGGTGCAACAGCTCGGCGAATATTCGCTATTGGCGTTTTTATCAGAAATGATCAAGAAAAAACGCGATCTCGCCAGATTCATAGAATCATCAGGAGATATTGTAAGCGCCTGCCGGAAAATATATCGCGCTTTTGGCGTTGATGAAAAAATAAACGCAGTTGATCTAACTTTTGCCACAATCAGCCGCGCAGAAAATCATATAAAATCTCTGCGCCTTATTGCTGATATTCTTGCCGCCAGCAACAAATCGCGCAACAATACAACCGCCAATGTGCTGTATAAATGGTGTACTGCGAATAATCCGCGCCACCACGACTATATTGCTTATATTCGCAGCTTCCAGATTAATAGCGGCGAGAATAAAGGTGGACCACGCCTTCTCTTCACTAAAAACACCATTTCTGCTCAGCAGGAACAGCTGTTGCTTACTGAACAGAATATCGCCTTAAAAGCCATTGAAGAGCAAAATGCCAGAAATGATGCACAATTTACCACACGACTGCTAAGAGTCGGTGCAGCTTTGATCGCGCAATATGAAAATCTTAAACAGCGCAATGGCTTTATGGATTTTGATGATCAGATTTATGCCGCTTCCAGACTGCTTTCCACAAGCGGAATTAATCAGTGGGTTATGTATAAGCTCGATGGCGGAATAGATCATGTGCTAGTTGATGAAGCGCAAGATACTAGTCCAGAGCAATGGCAGATAATTCGCGCAATTACTGAGGAATTTTTTTCCGGCAAAGGCAGCAATGATAAATTCCGCTCTTTATTCGTAGTTGGTGATGAAAAACAGTCGATTTTCCGTTTTCAAGGCGCTGATCCGGCCGGATTATCGGAAAATCGCAACTATTTCATTGCCCGCCTCAATGACTCAGCAAATGCTTATGATAATCTGGCGCTTACGCATTCATATCGTTCCGCGGCGGAAATATTAGCACTGGTTGATAAGGTTTTTTCTGAAGCCGCAACAGCTGATGGTTTATGCGCTGAGGATTTTCTAAAAGATGTTCCAGAAAATACCATTACAGAGAATACTATTCCAGAAAATATTGTTCCAGAAAACACTCAGAAAAAAAATCGCATAAACCATCAGGCAATCAGAACGGAAGCATCAGGCTATTGCGAATACTGGCCGCTGGTTGCTGCTGATAAAGAACATAATCTCAGCGCTGAATATCTGCTGGCCACAAAAATAGCCAAATTTCTAGCGGAAAAAATCGCTGCCGGACTTGCCGCCGGAGATATTATGATTCTAGTCAGAAGGCGCACCTCTTTCATCGCGCATTTAACCAGAGCCTTGCGCCGCAAAGGACTGCCAGTTGCAGGCGTTGACCGTATGCGCCTTACAGACAATATAATCATTCAGGATCTGCTGGCTTTTGCTCAGCTATTGCTATTTCCGGAAGATGATCTGACTTTAGCAGCAGTTCTTAAATCGCCAATTTTTTCGATAAGCGAAGAAGAATTATTCACTCTCTGTCATGATCGCGCTTCTTCGCTTTATCAGCAGATCTTGCACTCGCCTAATCCTTCTTTTCTGCTGCTTGCCGAGTTTCGTAAAAAGGCTGATTTCCTGTCTCCTTATAATCTCTTCAGCGAATTGCTGGAAACATCTAAAATTCGCCGCGCTTTCGTCAGCCGTTTTGGTGAAGAAGCGCGCGAAACTCTGGATATTTTCCTTGAACAGGCTTTGCTGTTTGAACAAGCAAATATTCCTTCTCTGCAAGGTTTTATCAACTGGATGCAAAGCGGCGAAACAGAATTAAAACGCGATATGGAACATTCCGGCGGACGTATAAGAATCATGACAATTCACGCCGCCAAAGGTCTGCAGGCAAAGTTAGTTATAATCGCTGACAGTACCAGCGTGCCTGGTGTTTATGATAAAATTCAATGGCAAGGCAATGGCATTGATAAAATTCCTCTGGCCACTCTTTCTTCTTCCGCTGCCAGCAACACAATTCGTAAAGCGAAATTACTGGAAACAACCGCACAGATGCAGGAATATCGCCGTTTATTATATGTAGCAATGACCAGAGCAGAAGATATTCTCATCATCTGCGGCGCTGAACACGGCAACAGCAAAGCCGGTTATCAGGAAGGATCATGGTACGAACTTACTGAAAAAGCTTTTTCCGCGCTGGGAAATTGCCGCGCTGACGGCGTAATCACAATCGGCAAAGACCCTTTTCCGACAAAGGAAAGCTCGCCAGTTGAATCATCTGCTATATCATCTGCTATAGATGAGGAAAATAATCCTCCTTCCGCTGACAAATCTTCACCAGATACACAGTTGTTTGCCGCTCCTTTGCCGGAAGAATCTACAGAAACAACACTCTCTCCTTCGCGCCCTGATGACGAAAACGCTAAAAATATCTCGCCGTTATTTGATGAAAAATTGCGCCAGCGCGGAATCGCCTTGCACCGTATCATACAACATATTCCGGCTTTAAAAACAGTTTCAATCAAAAAACGCGCCGCCTTAAATATTGTCCGCGATCACGCGCCAAATCTTGATAATAAAGAACAGGAAGCTCTTGTTAGCGAGGCGCTAAATGTTATTGAACATCCTGATTACGCGCCGTTATTTTACGAAAATTCTCTGGCGGAAGTTCCTGTTTCAGGAAAAATCCTCTGGCGCGGCAAATCTATTCCTGTTTCCGGACGAATTGACCGTCTGTCGATAGTCGGCAACGAATTGTGGATTGTTGATTATAAATCAACCATCACGCCGCCGCCTTTTAATAAAATTCCACGCTTATATATCAACCAAATGGCTATTTATAAGAAGCTGCTTGCAGCAATTTATCCTGATCATAAAATCAAAACCTCCTTGCTATGGACAGCAATTCCAAGAATCGACTGGCTTGATGATCTGACGGTTGATGACGAAAATTTATGAAGAAAATTGCTACAGAAAATTGCGATTACGTGACGCTTGACGAATTATTCTAACAAGCCTAGAGTGAGATCATATCTGCGCTGGCTTTTAGATTTTAGCTATTGGCTTCTGGCTTTTAGACTTCGCAAAATAATTTTGGAGGAATCATGCCTTGTATACATGTTGATGATGGTGAATTTGACACAAAAGTTTTAAAATCAGATGTTCCTGTTCTTGTTGATTTCTGGGCAGAATGGTGCGGTCCTTGCCGCCAGATCGGACCAGTTCTGGAAGAAATTTCCAATGAAAAATCCGGCAAAATAATTGTCGCCAAAATCAATATTGACAAAAATCCGGCAACTCCGCAGAAATACGGCGTGCGCGGTATTCCAACTCTGATCATGTTTAAAAACGGCAGCGCCGCTTCAACAAAAGTTGGTTCACTGCCAAAATCTAAACTGGTTGAATGGATTGATTCAGTGGCGTGATTTACGGCAAATATACGTGATTTACGGCAAATATATAGTCGCTACGGAAATAGAATTTTATCTGTTTGATTCTGATAATAGCAAAATTTCCGAGTATTTTCTGAAATTGCCGCTTTTATGCGCTGATTGCGGCCTTGAGATTTTCAGAATTGAAAAAGAGCGAGGACTCAGCCAGTATGAAATCTCACTGCGCCATAGTGAGAATATCGAAAAAATAATCGCCGACACTGAGCAGTTAAAAAAAATATCTTCTGATCTGGCTGCTTCATACAATATGAAAGCAGATTTTTCCGCGCGGCCTCTTGCTGATGATTACGGCAGCGGACTGCATATACATGTGCATATGGAAGATGCAGAAGGTAATAATCTCTACTGGAAAAAAGATGATCAGCTAAGCGATATGCTGGCTTATTCACTCGGCGGCTTACTGGCCACCATGCGCGATAATATGAAAATATTCGCGCCAGACGAAAAAAGCCGGAAACGTTTTGTTGCCGGCGGTAACGCGCCAACTACCGTCAGCTGGGGAGCTAATAACCGCACATGCGCTCTGCGCCTTCCTGACAAACCATGGAATGATAAACATATCGAACACCGCGTCTCTTGCGCTGATGTTGATGTAAAAAGCGCAGTTCAAGCGGTTTTAAGCGGCATTGACTACGGAATTGCAAATAAGCTCACGCCACCACCTCAGATTTACGGTGATGCCTCGCTTACTATGTACGAATTGCCGCGGCTAACTCCTTAATAAAATCACACGCCGCAGCTATTTTATGTTGCGCGTTATTTCCCGCCTGGTGAATAATATCAACTAAAGCTGAGCCTACCACCACCGCATCAGCGATGCCTTTTAATTCCGCCGCCTGCTTTGCGCTCTTTATTCCAAATCCTACCGCAATCGGCAGCGCGCTATATGAACGTATCAGCGCCAGCCTTTCTGCCAGATGCGCGGCATTTGCCGATTTTCCGCCAGTTATTCCGGCAACGGCAATGTAATATATAAATCCGCTGGCATTTGCCGTTAGTTTCGCAAGCCGCTCTCCCTCGCTGGTTGGCGCTATTAAACGAATAAAATCAATATTATTATTTTTAAGATCAGGCGTAATCTCTGCCTCTTCTTCTGGTGGTAAATCAACTATAATCACGCCGTCAACTCCGGCCTTCGCGGCATCCTTACAGAATTTACCGCTACCATAGCGATAAACCGGATTATAATATCCCATTAATATCACAGGAATTTTTTCATTATTCTTACGAAATTCACCAACAATTTCTAAAATACCAGCCAGCGATGCTCCTGCAGCAAGACCGCGCGCGCCTGCTTCCTGAATAATCACACCATCAGCCATAGGATCAGAAAAAGGCACGCCTATTTCTATAAGATCAGCGCCATTTTCCGCTAAATAATCTAGCAATTCTTTAGTAAATTCCCGCCCGCCATCATAAGCCATTATAAACGGAATTAATGCCGACCTTCCTTCCGCTCTGGTTTTAGCGAAAACCGCCTCTATTCTGCTCATATTTTCACTCCCAGAGCCTCAGCGACAGTGAATATATCCTTATCACCACGGCCACATATATTTATTATCATCAGATGATCCTGCGGCAAAGTCGGCGCTAATTTCGCTGCATAAGCCAGCGCATGACTAGGCTCAAGAGCTGGCAGAATTCCTTCCAGAGCAGCAGTAAGACGGAAAGCGGCTAAGGCTTCATCGTCAGTTGCATAAACATATTCAGCGCGTCCTGATTCATGCAGAAAACTATGCTCCGGACCAATTCCGGGATAATCAAGTCCGGCGGAAATTGAATGTGCATCTAATATCTGACCATCATCATTTTGCAGCAGATAAGTTCTTGAACCATGTAAAACGCCTGGTTTTCCCTGCGCCAGACTGGCGGCATGATAAGCAGTGTTGATACCTTTTCCAGCTGCTTCAACGCCAATTAAACGCACCTTCTCGTCATTCAGGAAAGGATAAAACAAGCCAATCGCATTACTGCCGCCGCCAATGCTGGCAACCAGCGAATCCGGCAGCCGCCCTTCCGCCGCCTGAATTTGCGCGCGCGCCTCTTGGCCAATTATGCTTTGAAAATCACGAACCATTTCCGGATAAGGATGAGGACCTGCTGCTGTTCCAATTAAATAATAAGTATCATGAACATTGCTTACCCAGTCGCGCAGAGCTTCATTCATTGCATCTTTAAGCGTTCTGCTGCCTGATTCTACCGCGATAACTTCCGCGCCAAGCAGCTTCATACGGAAGACATTCGTCGCCTGACGCTGAATATCCTTAGCGCCCATATAGATCACACATTTAAGGCCAAATAAGGCACAAACCGTAGCGGTAGCAACACCGTGCTGCCCTGCTCCGGTTTCAGCGATTATCCGATTACGGCCAAGGCGTTTTGCCAGCAGAGCTTGTCCGATGCAGTTATTTATTTTATGAGCGCCTGTATGATTAAGCTCATCGCGCTTGAAATATATTTTTGCACCGCCTAATTTTTCAGTAAGACGCGCGGCGAAATATAGCGGACTTTCACGTCCGACATAGTTTTTCATGTAATATGAAAACTCATTCCAGAAAGCCTGATCCTGTTTGCATTTATTCCATAGACTCTCTACCTCTAAAATAAGCGGCATCAGAGTTTCAGCAACATATCTACCGCCAAAAATACCAAAATGACCTTGTGAATCTGGAAAGATATTGTTTTTGTTCATACGATGTTAGTTAGTTAGCAGTTGGCAGTGGGCAGTGGGCGGTTAGCGGTTAGCAGCAAAAGCAGATGTTAGCAGAAAGCAATTGCAAATCAATGCTGTACATAGTTAAACTTATTTCTGAACAGATATATTGATTCCACTGCCAACTACCAACTGCCAACTGCCCACTGCTAACTGCCAACTACCTACTGCTAACTAACTGGAAACACATATGGAACGCTGGATATTGATGATTATCAGCTGGTTTGGCGTAAGTCTGCATTGCCGATATGCGCGCGGAACATGTGGAACGCTGGCCGCCTTGCCTTTCGCTTATGTAATTCAAATTACATTTGGCAATATTGTCCTTGCCGCTGCCGGTTGCGCGTTGTTTGCCATTGGCGTAATAGCAGCAGAAAAATATGTAAATTCAACCGGAAAGCAAGATCCCGGCGAAATTGTAATTGACGAAGCCGCAGCGATTTTTATGCTGCTTTCATTTATGACGGCGAATTGGCAATGTTACCTTGCCGCCTTCGTGGTTTTTCGTATTTTTGATGTGCTTAAACCATGGCCTGTTTCGCTGGCTGACCGGAAAATAAAAGGCGGACTTGGCGTTATGGTTGATGATGTTTTAGCCGCGCTTTATCCAGTAGCGCTGATGTTGATTCTTAATGCGATCAGCCCTGAAACTGCGAAGGAAATAATGTCATGGTTGAAGCTGCGCTAAAGCTGGTTGAATATCTGATTGCCAATAATATCAGCATCACCACTGCTGAATCATGCAGTGGAGGACTTGTTGCCGCCGCGATAACTGACATTCCCGGCGCATCGGCAATATTCCGGCAAGGAATTATCAGCTATGCGAATTCAGCAAAAACCGCGCTGCTTGGCGTTAGCGCCGCCAGCATCAGCAAATATGGCGCAGTAAGCGAGATAGTAGCCAAGGAAATGGCAGAAGGCGCAAGAAATCTGGCAAAAGCTAATCTGGCAATTGCCATAACCGGAATTGCCGGACCAAGCGGCGGAACTCCTGAAAAGCCAGTCGGGCTGGTGTTTATCGCGCTGGCAAACGCCAGACAAACAATAGTAGAAAAACATATATTCGGCGGCGACCGCGAAGCAATTCGCAAGCAAGCAACGGAAAAATCTCTAATAATAGCGCTAAAAACCGCAGAAAAACAAATCGCCGCTACTTGAAAAAATGTAGTGCTATTTTTTCTGGTTTTTTGTTTTTGCGCGGCCTGGTTTCGCTATTTGTCTTGCTCTGGCTATTGCCAGCGCGTCTGCGTCAACATCAGCGGTTATTACGCTTCCTGCTCCTATTACTGCGCCGCTGCCTATTGCAACAGGCGCAACCAGCGAGGAATTAGAGCCGATAAACGCGCCGTTTCCGATAGTGGTTTTATATTTGTTCGTGCCGTCATAATTACAGGTTATTGTGCCAGCGCCGATATTGGCATTTTCTCCGACATCAGAATCGCCAATATATGACAAATGATTTGCCTTTGCGCCTTTGCCAAGGCGAGAGGCTTTTATCTCAACAAAATTTCCGACATGTGCATTTTCCTCAATATGGCTGCCTGGCCTGATCCGCGCAAAAGGTCCGATAATCGCGCCATTTTCAATGATCGCGTTATCTATATGCGAATAAGAGCGTATTTCGACATTATTGCCAACTGACACGCCGGATAAAAACACCACAAAAGGATGAATAACCACATCTTCGCCAAAGCTAGTATCAGCTGATAAAAAAACCGTTTGCGGATTTATCATGGTTACGCCTTTTTCCATCGCCTGCAAACGAAGGCGCTGCTGGAAAATCTCCTCAGCCGCTGCAAGCTGCGCGCGGTTATTAATTCCTGATAGTTCGGAAACATCATCTGCCTCAACTGCTATAACGCGCAGTTTTTTGTGATTAGCGATTGCGATAATGTCAGTCAGATAATATTCATTTGCGGAATTATCAGTTGAGAGTTTGCCAAGCAATTCTGCGATATATTTAGCGCGAATCAGCATTATTCCGGAATTGCACAGCTTGATTTTTTTATTCTGAACGCTGGCGTCTTTACATTCGACGATTGCTTCCAGATTATTGTTTTTATCAGTAATCATGCGGCCATAGCCGCTAGGATTATCAAGGCGCATTCCAAGAACCGCAATATCTGCATCCTCTGTTGCAGATTTTTTTAGCAAATGGCGCAAGGTTTCCGTTCTTATCAGCGGCGTGTCACCACATAGCACAAGAACATATTCAACCTTGCCAAGCTCGGAAACAGCGCATCTTACCGCATCTGCCGTTCCTTTCTGCTGTTTCTGCACGACAAAGCGGCAGGATTTTTCTTCCGCGCTGCATACCGCCATAACCTGCTGCATTTCCGGCGCGACAACTGTTATAATCTGCGCCGGATTTAATTTGGCTACGCTTGACAACACATGCGAAACCATAGATTTTCCGGCAATTTTGTGCAGAACTTTAGGAAGTTGCGAGCGCATTCTTGTGCCTTTGCCGGCGGCAAGAATTATTGCCGTAAAATTTACCAAAGAATTTGCAGAAAAATTTGCTTTAGACATAGAGCAAGGCTTAGAGTAAGGATTAGAGTAAGTATTTAATCAAGTATCGTAATAAATATTCAGGACATTGTATAATGATTAGCGCAAATTGGCTAGTAGTGATTGCAATAATCGGCGGCGCTTTTGCGGCTACTTGTTTCTGGTTGTCGTTGCGGCTGGCGCAAATGCGTGAACGTATTTTACTAAATCAGCAAATGCGCGAAACCATGAAGCTGGAATTTCGCAATACCGCTCAGGAATTATTTGACGAGGTGAGCAAAAAATTCTCCTCGCAATCAGAGCGGAAAATTGGCGATATTCTGCATCCGCTGGCGCAGAAAATCAGCGAGTTTCAAAAAAATGTTGATGAAAAATTCAACAATTCAGGAAAAGAACAACATACTCTTAAAGCTGAAATAGCGCGCATTGTAACGATGAACGAACAAATGCGCCTGCAAACGGAAAGCTTAACTAAAGCTCTGCGCGGCGATGTAAAGGCGCAAGGCAACTGGGGCGAGGTTATGCTGGAGAGAATCCTTGCCGAATCAGGTCTTACCAAAAATGTAGATTACATAATTCAGGCGGAGGAAATGCGCTTAAAAGGCGAAGATGGCGGAATTCTTCGTCCAGACGTTATTTTGAATTTGCCTGACAATAAACATATAATAATTGATTCGAAAGTATCATTAACCGCGTATGAAAAATATTGTCGCGAAGAAACAACCGAAAACCGCGAGCTACTGCTTAAGGAATTCGTCAAATCAATAAAAAATCATATAACCGCGCTGGAAGCAAAACGTTATCAGGATATAGAAAAGCTGCAAACTCCGGATTTTGTTTTTATGTTTTTGCCAGTTGAAGGAGCTTTCTCGCTGGCTTTGCAATATGATCCTGAGCTGCACAGCTTCGCCTGGGGACGTAAAATCGCGCTGGTTTGTCCTTCCACGCTGTTTGCCTCGCTGATGACAATAGCCTCGCTATGGCGCATTGAGCGGCAGAATAAAAACGCTCTGGAAATAGCACGACAAGCCGGAGCTTTATACGACAAATTCGCCAATTTTGTCAGCGATATGCAGGAAATAGGCGACCGTCTGGGAAAAACTAATAACGCTTATGACAGCGCAATGAACAAGCTGACAACAGGCAATGGCAGCCTGACCAGCCGCGTGGAAAAAATCAAATCACTAGGCGCAAAAACCACAAAATCTCTGCCTAGAGAAATGATTGATAATTCTACAAACGCAGAAAATCAGGAAATCGAAGAAGCTTAACAATGCTCTCTTTCTAAACATTTTACATAGAGAGCGTGAATTATCAGCTTCTCTAATATAACTTAATATAACTTCGTGAAATTGCGTTTAGCGCGTTTTTTCCAATGTCCACGGTGATATGCGTCGCTGGCCAGAAGCGGCAGAACGCTGCCCGCTTCGGCAAAAACCATCTGCTCATAAGCAGTATCAACCTTGCCCCAGCTGCACGCCTCTTTAAGCGTTGAACTGCTGCACGCGCCGTCTCTTGAATCAGCGACAGTTATCTGCACGGCATATTTGTGCATATCAACATCATGACCAAGTATCTCAGCGCAAACAACAGTATCTTGCACAAAATTCTTAGGAACGCCGCCGCCGACCATTAACAAGCCGCTGGCTTTGCTTTTCAGCTTTATTTCCGTAAGCTCACGGAAATCAGCGATTGAATCAATAGTAAGATATGGTTTTTTCTTTTTCATACGCTCTACTTGATGAACGACAAGGCCAAATCCGGCAGATGAATCAGTAAAAGCTGGACAGAAAATAGGAATGTTATTTTCATAACAAATTTGAATCAGCGAAGATTTTTTCTTAGCGTTTTTGCTCAGAAATTTTCCCATTTCCCAGATGAATTCGCGGCTTGAATAAGGGCGAGATTCCAGACTGTCGGCGATTTTCCTGATTGTATGATCGCAGGCTTGTAATTCTTCTTCATCAATATAAGTGTCATAAATGCGATCAATGTAATTAGCGCGCAAATCCTTATCATCAGCAAACTGGCTGCCTTGATAATGTTTAAAACCAAGCGCCTCAAAAAAATCCATATCAACGATTGAGGCGCCAGTTGCCACCACCGCATCAATCATATTATTACGCGCCAAATCAGCATAAAGCTTCATGCAACCGCCAGCTGAAGTACTGCCGGCAAGAGTAAGGAAAATGCTGCAATTCTTATCAGCGAGCATCATATTGTAAATCTCCGCCGCCTTGCCCAGATCACGCGCAGTAAACGACATATTCGCCATCTGCTCAATAATAGGCCGTGCATCAAATGAGGTAATGTCAATATGTCGAACTTCCTTGGAAAGCATTTGCGCTTTTGCAGAAATTTTCTTTTTAGAAGCCGCCTGTTTCATTTTTTTGTCCTTATAATAAGCAAAATATAATAATCACTAATAACCAACTAATAACCAACTAATAACTACTAATAATAAAAAATAAAAATAACTGATTTAAATATCACGCATTATCAAAAATGCTCAGCAACGGTTTGTCCATAACTTCAACCGTAACGTCAGTGAAAAAGCCGTTGAAATTAGTCCGCATCGTATGCCCGTAAGCACCGAGCTGGCCAATTTCTATCCAGTCACCTTCACGAATATCCGCAGGCAACACAAAAGGCCCTCGCATCGCGTCGAGACTGTCACAAGTCGGACCATAAAATCCAAATTCAGCAATTTCCGAGACAAATTCTCCGCCCGGACGAATAGCGCGAACCGGATAAACAAAACCCGGAATTCCGGCATCAAACAAGCTGCCATAAATACCATCATTAATAAACAGCATATTGCCCTTACGCGCATCAACTTGCACGATTACAGACGCTCCTTCCGCAACCAGCGCCCGGCCAGGTTCACAAATAATCTGCGCGTTTTCAATCAACGGCGAAGATTTTATGATTTTCTTGATGGTTTTCATATAAAGCGCCAAAGGCGGCGGCGTCATTCCCGGATAGATAGAAGGAAAACCACCGCCAACATCAAGAACATCAAGCCTTGCCTCGGTTTTTTCGAGAAGATCAACAACCGCGCGCACCGCCATAGCATAGGCTTGCGGATTCATACATTGTGAGCCGACATGGAAACAAATGCCGAATTTACGCGCCGCTTTTCTGGTTTTAACAATCAACTCCGCCGCATCTTCCAGCGCCACTCCGAATTTGCCAGACAAGCTGTAAACAGCTTCATTATTGGCAACTGCCAACCGCAGATAGAGGTTTAAATCCTCCGCTCCTTGCGTTGTTTCAAGGATTTTCTCCAGCTCTTCAACACTGTCGAGCGAAAAATCACGCACGCCATATTGGAAATAAGCGTCACGAATGGCATGACGGCTTTTAACCGGATGCATAAAATACAGCTTCGCGCCCGGCAAAGTCTCCGCCACCATTCGAACTTCCGCCAAGGAAGCGACATCATAGTTTTTGATTCCAGCGCGCGCCAGAATTTTCAGCACACGCGCATCAGGATTGCATTTCACCGCATACATCACATCGCCGGGAAAATGGCGCAGAAACCACTTCGCGCTCATGGCGATAGTCGCCGGACGCAGCGCCTGCACTGGCTCTTCCGGACGAAGATCATGCACCAGATCATCAACCGAGCCGTAAGGAACTGGCAGCGCGATTGCAAGCTGGTTCTGCAAAGAATATTTATTAGGGAAAGAAAATACGTTCTGTTTAGAACGAAGCCGGCCCGGAGGCTCGGAAATGGTTTTGTTCATTAATTTTGCCTGCTACAATAGATTGTTAAAACTAAGGCTCGCCAGCTAAAAAACCGACAAACCGTCTGCCAGAAGACAGAGTGACTGCGGTAAACATAAACCACCTATTTCTTGTTAACGAAGCGCTCCAGCAGGAGACAATTCAGATAATACTATGAAACGGCATAGTATTTAAAGTGTTTTTTTCATATTTTTGCATTTTTTTTCACAGAGAATTTTCATGGAGAATTTTCACGGAGAATGAAATAGCAGAAACAATCAAGAGATACTCTCAGAAAACACACAAGAAATACTCAAGAAATACTTAGGAAACACTCAGAAAATATTCTGAACAAATTCTCCCTCTCTGGGAATAGAAAAATTCACTCACCAGCAGCGGCGAAACAGATGCTTCCCTCTCCCGCTTGCGGGAGAGGGTTAGGGAGAGGGCTTTAAAACCGAGTGAGGGCTTTAAAATTTGGTAATTGCTTTAAAATTGAGAGAGGGCTTCAAACTCTAAAAACATGAATTTTCATTGCAAAGAGTGTATTTTACTGCATTTCTTCTGCATTTCTCCTTGCTTTATCACATGTATAGTGTATAAGGATTCTCAGGTTTTGGTTTGAAACTCTTATCTTTTCGTCCCGATTACGTGTTCGTTTGACAAAGAGTTTGCTGGCAATCGCTGCGTTAGAACTTTCTCGCAAAATGCCAGTAACTGACCTTTTTAAACATAACGTAATACAACAAACACAACGAAAGATAAGGAAAATAATTCAATATGCAAGATTTCAACTCTCTGGGACTTTCCCAGAATCTGCTCACCTCACTCACCAAAATGGGCTTTGCAACGCCTACTCCTATTCAGTCGCAGGCAATTCCTCCGGCTTTGCAGGGACGCGATATATTAGGCTCAGCGCAAACCGGAACTGGAAAAACCGGAGCTTTCGGAATTCCTCTGGTTAATCGCCTGCTGTCATCAGCACGCGGTACAGCGCTGGTTTTAACGCCAACTCGTGAGCTGGCAACGCAAGTTCTATCACAATTAAAAGCAATGGTTGGCGCAAATAGCGGCATTAATTCCGCGCTGCTGATCGGCGGTGAGTCAATGCCGCGTCAATTGCAGGAATTACGTTCACGTCCGCGCATCATCGTCGGAACACCTGGCCGGATTAATGATCACCTCGAACGCGGCAGCCTGATGCTGCATGATGCCGGATTTCTGGTTCTTGATGAAACTGATCGTATGCTCGATATGGGCTTTGGTCCACAGCTGGAACGTATTTTCAAATTCCTGCCACAAACGCGCCAGACCTTGATGTTCTCGGCGACAATCCCTGATAATATCGCTAAAATATCACAAAAATATCTGAATGATCCGGTTCGTGTTTCAGTCGGCGGCGAATCAAAGCCAGTGGCAAAAATCCAACAGGAAAATATTTCTGTAACTGAAGATTCTAAATATAATCAGCTGCTTACTGAGCTTAACAAACGTGAAGGCTCAATAATTATTTTTGTGAAAACCAAATGGGGAGCTGAAAAAATGGCCAAGCGCCTGCGTAGTGAAAAACACAGCGCGGATGCTATTCATGGTGATCTGCGCCAGAATAAGCGTGATCAGGTTATTAGAGCTTTCCGCGAAAAACGTCATCGGATAATGGTTGCGACTGATATAGCCGCGCGTGGCCTTGATATTCCGCATATTGAACATGTGATAAACTATGATCTGCCACAAGTTGCCGAAGATTATATTCACCGCATTGGCCGCACGGCGCGTAATGAAGCGGAAGGCTCGGCGGTTAATCTGATAACCTCAGCGGATCGTGAAAAATGGCTGGCCATTACCAAATTGCTTGATCCGGAAGCATATCGAAAAGCACAGGCAGAAATGCGCGGAAATGGCGGAAATGGCGGCAATCGCTGGAATTCAAACCGTCCGGCCAACAACAATAATAAACAAAATAACAATAAACGCCGCCGAAATTTCCAACACAGAGGACAACGCCAACAAACCAAACAGGCTGTATAAATATTATAATCATTAGTGATTCTAACAATTTGTAACGGGGGAGAGTATATATGAAAAATGATGATAAAAGATCACTTAAACCTATTTTTAAATTCGACATAGGAGCAGGAGATAAGGGAGTGCTAATGGGAGTTTATACTTATTCCATTCGCGATGATAACGATTCTGATCATATATTAGGATATGGATACACCATATGCCCAGTAAGATCTGCAATTGATAACTTGGCCGGACTTTATGATCCTGAACAAAATGAACGAATTGGTATGAGTCAAAATAGAGCTTCTGCTGTAGCAATTGCTGGAGGATCAGGAGAACCGGACAGATTAACAGATAAACAACGTGAAACAGCGAGGACTTTCTTAAATAGTTTGATGAATGAAAAATTTTCTGAAGATGTTAGAGGATTGTTAGACATTGCACGAACATCGCCAGCACAAACATTGATAACGGACTGGGACAAAAAGCAAAGCACTGCCATATATCTTGATCGTTATGAAGAAGATATCACTACTGACAACATCCAAAAGAAAATTACAGCTCAGAGTAAAAGGATTATTAGGGATATAACCGCCGCGGCACTTGATTTTAATCCACCAGGATCATACAAAAGTGGAAGTCTTAAACCAGCACGTTCTGGTAGTTTGCTAACAAAATCTCGCAACACCACTCAAGATAACGTGCCGCCTAAAGACGACGTGCTTATTGGGCTATTTGATATTCTTTCGAAATTAAAAACCCAAAAAAATATTACTGAAAAAGCAGCTGGAAAAATTCATAGCGCAGTGAAGGAATCTTATGGTGATGAAGTAAGAATAGACAAACAAAAAATTATGGCCGCTTTATTGAGTTGTATGGAAAACATTGGTTTAACTGATGAAACAAAGCAAGAAATTACTAGAGGGATTAGTAATTTATTCGATAATTACAAACCACCTGAATCTAGAGTGCGTTAATATAAGTCCGGAATATAATGCTGGAATTATGTTGAGTTAGTCTTTATATTTGATATTTGTTTTATGTGTTATTTTTATAAATTAGTTTTATAAAATATTAGTCTTATAAAAAATTTGTGTTTTGCATGAAATTGTCATCAGATTTTCTGGAAGCTCTTACTTTTGATGATGTTTTGCTGCGGCCTTGCGCTTCTGACGTTCTTCCTGCTGAGACTAACACAAAAACTCGCATAACTCCTTCCATTGAGCTGGATATTCCGCTTATTTCCGCAGCAATGGATACGGTAACTGAGGCGCGGCTGGCGATTGCCATGGCGCAATCTGGCGGCATGGGCTGTATTCACAAGAATTTAAGCATCAGCGAACAGGCGGCAGAAGTTGCGGCAGTGAAAAAATTCGAATCAGGAATGGTGGTAAATCCTCTAACCATAAAGCCGCAAAACACTCTGGCGCAGGCTCTGGCTTTGATGAATAACAACCATATTTCCGGCGTTCCGGTCGTGGAAGAAAGCGGCCGGCTGGTTGGCATATTGACAAATCGTGATGTGCGCTTTGCGTCTGATCCGCACCAGTCTGTCGCCGAGCTGATGACTAAGGACAATCTGGTAACAGTAAGCGCCAATATCAGCCGAGATGATGCGAAAAAACTGCTGCATAAGCATCGTATTGAGAAATTGCTGGTTGTTGATGAAGCATATCGCTGCATTGGCCTTATCACGGTGAAAGATATTGAAAAAGCGCAAGCGCATCCTAACGCCACTAAGGATTCACAAGGCCGCCTGCGCGTGGCCGCAGCGGTTGGCACAGGCGAAGATGGTTTTAAACGCGCACAGATGCTGATTGCCGCCGGCGCTGATATTATCGTGGTTGACACCGCACATGGTCATTCCAAAGGCGTTATTGAGGCGGTTAAAAGAATAAAATCAGCATATAAAGACACTCAGATCATCGCCGGAAATATTGCAACCTCTGAAGCGGCGGAAGCTTTAATCCAGGCCGGAGCTGATGCAGTAAAAGTCGGCATCGGCCCTGGTTCAATCTGCACCACGCGCATTGTTGCCGGAGTTGGCGTTCCGCAGCTCTCAGCAATTATTGATGTGGCAAGCGTTACCAGAAAAAAGAAAATTCCGCTGATTGCTGATGGTGGAATCAAATATTCCGGAGATTTAGCGAAAGCAATCGCCGCCGGCGCTGATTGCGTGATGCTAGGCAGCCTGTTTGCCGGAACGGAAGAAAGCCCTGGCGATGTTGTTTTATTTCAAGGACGCAGCTACAAAACCTACCGCGGCATGGGCAGCGTCGGCGCAATGGCTCGCGGCAGTGCCGACAGATATTTCCAGCAGGAAGTTGCTGATAAGCTTAAACTCGTTCCGGAAGGGGTTGAAGGGCGTGTGCCTTTTAAAGGCTCAGTCTCCGGAGTTGTTCATCAGCTTATTGGCGGTTTAAAGGCAGCAATGGGCTATACTGGCAGCAAAACCATAGCGGATTTGCAGAAAAACGCCGATTTTGTAAGAATTACCGGCTCAGGACTCAGAGAATCACACGCGCATAATATCGCCATAACACAAGAAGCGCCAAATTACCGCAGTGAAGGATAATTCTTCCGCTTCAGTTCAGCCACTGCAATCAGCTCTTCAATCAGCTCTGGCCATTCCATTCCTTGCGACGTGACAGATGCGCGTAATCATCATATTCTTCTGATATTTTTGCGCTGTAAGGTGCGCTATAGAAAAAATCTTTATCACTCAAGCTGCGGGCGATTTTTTCCAACAGCTCTTCTTTCTCGCGGTTGATGATATTTTCCGGATGCTCAATTTCAATATAATTCGCATCTTTGCTTTTGGAAAATTCTCCGCTGTCATCATCTGTAAGGCAAGGTTTAAGCGCCCAGTAGGCAATTGATGAAGCAGTTAGCGGAAAATTACTGTCCGGAAAATTCCGCGCAAGAAGCTGTGATTCGATAAGCACCAGCGCAGTAAGCGGCAATTGTTTTGCCTCGCCTTGTTCTATTTTGCTATGCGCTGGAACAAATCCAGTTTTGTAATCAATAAGGCGAAAACTATTGCTGATATTACTGCCAATAATATCAACGCGATCAGCACGCGCGCTGATGCTTATTTCCTGATTGGCAAGCGTAAATTGCCATTTTGCCGCGCATTCGCTTTCAGTATGATAATTTTCACGGCGCATAAAATATTCACGTTTTAACCAGCTTCCGGCAATAGCCTCAAAGCGCGGATACCACATATTTACCACCGCCGGCTGCGAAAGGTAAGGCTGGAAAACATTTTGTCCGCAGGAAATAAGCAATTGCAGCGCATTTTCCGGCAGATTATCCGGATAAAGAGAAGAAAATATTTCCATTGTTTTGTGAATTAATTTACCAAATTCCGCAGAATCAGGATCCTGATCAACAGGCGGCAACGGACGTAATTTCAGAATTTTTTTAGCATAAAAAGCGTAAGGATCTTTATGCCAGAGATCCAGATCGCTTACTGAAAAACTCTTAGCTCTCGCCTGAAGCGGCGGCGAAGGCTCAGGACGCTTCAATGTCTGCGAATAATTCACCTTATCGCGCTCTTTTATTATCTTTTGTGTAGCTTCGCTTATATCAATTCTTTCTAACAATTCCGGATCTTTGCCGGAGAGAATATTTGCAAGCCTTATCCACCATCGTGAAGGTTTCTGAGGAACGCCAGCAGCCTTGCGCGCGCGCGTTAATATAACCTCCTTACCATGCATAATTCGCCATAAATCATGTGCGCTTCTGCCAATATTAAGCTCTGCATCAGCTAATCCGAAAGATTTTCGCATCTGAATGCTCATCCATGGATCAGGATTAGTAAGGCCGGGCAGTGTTCCTTCATTCATATCGCCAATAATTACCATGTCATAATGCAGCAAACGCGCTTCCATAGGACTTAAAATATGCAATCGCGGATGAGTTCCGTAACGCGGTCGGCTTACTTCCGCAGCAAGCGCCGTGGTAAATAAAGAAGAATAATCATGCGGCTTTATCTCGCCAAAATAGTCAGCATCATCACGCCATTTGGCAAAGAATTCCGCCATTGCCTCGCCATGTTCGCCGCGCCATATTATATCGCTTCCGGAATTATTATCATTATCAGCAATAGATTCCGCCGCCTGACAATGAAGCTTGATAATCTCAGCAAGAGCAACCGGAGAATCACGCAGATAAAGCATTTCCAACGGACGAATTGCCGCCTGAAGATTTTTAAAGGCAGTAACGAGATTATCCGGCGGCGATTTAAGAATAATCTGCTCAAGCAAAGAGTCTGTTCCCTGCTTTAGACGAACGCCGCGCAATATATTATATTCCAGCCAGTTTCTATATGGTTGACGATTCTCCACCTTGCCGCCAAGAGTCGCAAAAGGATGTTGCAAAAGAGCCAACAGAGTTTGTGGCACAGCGCCGCTTGCGCTTACCTCGCAAATAAGGCGCATAAAAACGCCGCAAGGAGTTCTTGATAAATTTGTTCCAGCAGAATCATCAATATTTAAACCATAAGCCTTGCATTCCGCGGCGACCATCGCCGCCAGATTTCTGTCCGGCGTTACAAAAGCAGCAGTTTTTCCAGGAGTTTCCAGAATCTTTCGCAAATGGAAAGCAATCATTCTTGCTTCCTCATTCTGCGTATCAGCTTGCAGCAGGCGAATATTTTTCAGATCACGCGCTGCCTCAAAATTTTCTATTTTTTCTCGCCACTGCGCGGTCAAAGGCGCTGGCATAAACAAAATACTTAAAAATTCAGCTAGTGAAGAATCTGATTGCTCAGAATCTAATTGCCCAGAATCTAATTGAAAACCCTGTAACTGCTTATCCCCTGCTTGCTTATCTATGGTTTGCTTATCTATGGTTTGCTTATCTACTGTTTGCTTATCTACTGTTTGCTTATCTACTGTTTGCTTATCTATGGCTTGCTTATCTATGGCTTGCTTATCTACTGCTTGTGTATCTTGCAGTTGTGTCTCTGGCAATTTTTCTGCGCGGAATTGTTTATCATCTGATTCACAAATATGTTGATCATCTAATTGTTGATCGTCTAATTCACGAACATCCTGATAATGAACTGCTGAATTTTCCAATAACAGCTTAATTGCTGATTGCGGATGTGTGTTATCTATCGCTTCCCAGGCAGCTTCAGACATGTTTTTGTCAAGTCCTGGCAGAATAACCATCCCTTGTTTCATTGCCGCAATTACGCCAAGCAAAGAGGCGGTAGTTGGAATACTGCCAGTTGATCCGGCGGCAATTACCGGAAAAGGCGGCGGATTTTTTTTCCAGCATTCAATAAGGCGCAGTGTTTTTACGCGCATTGCAAAAGCCGCATCGCATTTGTTCATTTCCTGTAAAATATGCGGCCATGAATGCGTAATAATCCTTAGAAAATCAGTTGTCTGACGCCAATGTTCCGCCAGCTCCAGCGGCGCTAAATTATCCAGATTGGAAAAATCAAGGCCGCTTATATAAACCTCATCAAGCAGACGCGCTAATTCAACCGCCAGCAGATAAGCTCGCGCTGAAGACATCGGACGACTGCGTATAATAAGCTGCATCAGCAAGCCAAGACGACGCATTTGCGGCATTATTCCGCAAGCAATATTATTGCTCTGAATATTATCACAATCAGCAGATTCACTTGAATTAAATTCACTTGAAGTAAATTCGCTTAAATCAGATTCGCTTAGATTATAGTCATTTAAATTAAATTCATCAAAATCCAGATCGCCAATTGGATTAATGCGCGGCAACAGCATAGGCTTACCATTGCTGATATGAAAAAACGCCTCATGCAATTGCCGACAACTGCGGCGCGTAGGAAGTAAAATCAGGGTTTTTGCCAGAGTCAGCGGATTATCGCTATAACGCGCCAGCAGATAGCGCGCCAGAGTCGCCAGAAAATCTTTCTGTGGAGAAATATTATAAAAAACCGCAGAATTCATTTTATAAAACTCGTTTCATGACAGATAAATTTCATGCTATGTTATAATCTGCTTACGATTATGTATGCTCTGAATAAATAATCTTGCTGAATAACCTTACTGAATAATCTTACTGAATAACCGTACTGAATAAATAATTTGAATAATCTCACTCAATAAGCACATGATTAATGTAATTAACGATCTAAAACAATCGCTGGTTTCTGAATTAGAAACTTTGTGGCAAATACATCAAGCGGCAGGGCTTTCCGGCGCAATGCGTATTTATTCGCCAAAGCAACAAATACCGTTTAGAATATTACAGCCGGATTTTTCTCTCTGGTTTACGAAAGAACAAAGCGCCGCAGCAGTTGATGAAATATTGCTGCATTATAATTCTGGAATATTGCCAAACAGCCCGCTACTGCTTGATCCGGTTGTGCATCATCGTGAAGGCGATGAATATGTGCCAATTGGCTCAGGATTCGCCTGGGCAACTGTTCTGGCGCTTGGCGTTGAGATACTTAATGATGATGTTGTAGAAAGAATCAAAGAAATCGGCGCTTTGAGCGATTTTTTCGTGCGCGGTGAAAATGAACGCGCCGGACTTAAAATAATCGCCATCGCAAAGAATCCACTACCTCTTGCCGCTAACAGCAAAACAGTAGTCGGTTGCAAAGAATTATTCGATCTGGCCGGAATGTCTGGAGAAGCATATGCCGGACATTATTTATTATCCGGAATTTCTTATCTTACTAACAACGGATTATTCAACCATCCAGATTTTTCCAGAATAATAGACTTGTATGATTACTCTGAAAATAAATCTAAAAATAAATCTGAAAATAAATCCACTGCGGAAAACTATTTAAAAACTCTGGCGATAGACACACAGGACATTATTGACGCTGCCTATTGCTGGAATTCTTATGAACGTCATCATTCTTTATATCGTAAATTTGGTCGCAATCGTGATGATGTGGAAAATAATCTTCGCTTTTTTGATATGGTAGCGCGAGATGTCAATTTATTTGATTCAATTGGCCCTATGCGTGGCGAGGGAAAAGAAACATTTGAATTTATAGTTCCAGGATTATTGCCGCGTGGTTCTGTTTCATTACTGGCAGCGGCAGGAGGAGCAGGAAAAAGCAGCCTTGCTCATCAGCTCTGCATTATCGCCGCAACTGACTATCCACCTGATGAAGAAGCGCCAATCTGGCTTGGCCAGAAGGTCAATATAGAAAAATGCCGCGGCGTGAGCATTTATTTTGCCGGAGAAGATGGTCCGCCAATTATCAATGCGCGAACTTCTGTGCTTGATCCGAAAGGACGCGCCAAGCGCCTGATGTTCCAGCGCACAGATTTTGGCGACGGTATTTCTTTCGCGCAGCATTTGCGTAATTTACAGAAAATTCCGGAAGTGCCGCTTGTGGTAATTGATCCAGCGCGGAAATATCTTGCCGGAGATGAAGAAGATGCCGGCGTGGTAAGTGAATTTTTTGAAGCTATTGAAGAGTTCGCTATTAGTAAAAACAGCGCGGTTTTAGTAGTGCATCATTTGCAGAAAGGCGCTTATCCGAGTTCAGTTAAAGAAACAATCGACTTGTTGCGCGGTTCGCAGGTTTTTATTGATCGTCCGCGTGTTATAATTGGCTTGTACCGCAATGGCCAGAATACCATCGCCGGAATAGCCAAAAGCAATATACCGCCAAATATGGGAATTATAGATAAAGAAATGATATTTACGCGTGACTCAAGAAAGCTGAGCCTGACCATGATTGCTGATAAAAATGGCAAAGATTTATGAAGCTGTTTTATTCTAGAGCATATTCTAGCGCATTTTTTCCACATATTTAGCAACGCGCAGAAAACGTCCGAAAGCATACGCCATTGAATATATAAAACCACGCCAACCGCGCAGAATATAAAGGCGCAGAAAATATATTTTTATAAAAGCAAAAGGAAACTCTATCAGCAAACGAAAATAAGGTTTTCTGATTCCTTTTCCTTGTACTTTTCCTGGTTGATTATTTACTGCATTTGCCGGCGCTTTATTCTGGCTATTTCTATATAGCAACTCAGACTGCGCGTCACTGTAATCATTTATTTTACTGAGCATATGCGATAAGCCGCGGAATGAATAATGCAAAACCGGATTTTGCAGAATTTCCGTATCTCCTTCGCGCAATATAACGGAATCATGAACCGGACTGTCAGAAAAACGCGCTTTATTTTTATTATAAAGCCGCAGGCAGGTATTTGTATGTGCATAAGGAAGCAGTTTCGCCTCGCCTGGCAACATGTCGCAAATACGAAAATAAAAGCCGCTGATATTTTCTGAAGGCGGTTTTCCATCAGGAAATTGTTCTAATATCTCGTAAACCAGATCAGCAGTTAGAACCTCATCAGCATCAAGATTAAGCAGCCAGTCTTTGCTGCAATGATCCTCGCCAAAGCGCTTTTGCGGACCATATCCAGTCCAGTGATTATAAAGAACGCGCGCGCCAAGAGATTCACAAATAGCAACCGTATTATCCTTACTGCCGCTATCTATAACTATTATTTCCTCAACCAGATCTTTGACGCTTTCTATAGTAGCAGTAATTCGATCGCCTTCATTTCTGGCAATAATAAAACAAGAAATTGGCAATTTACGTTTTTTCATAGCGCCTTCCAGTTTACCGTATATTCTTCACAGTATTTCTCAATGTATTTTTAAATTATTTTGCGAATTAGATAGTGTCGTCACGAGATGTATCATGGTCTGCAAACAGCCATTTTCTGCGCTTCCGGCTTTCATGTACTTTAGTACATTGGAACTTCCGGTTCTCAAAAATGGCTGTTTTCGCCACATGCTCCATCTCGTGACGACACTATCTAGCAGCTCCTCGCACCACAGCCAGTGACCAGGAAATTGATTGCCATGCTAAAAATGCCGGCCAGTTTGAATAAAAACTCTGTGTTGCAATTAATGGAAAAAAATGAATTGTAAGGCCAGCAAGCGCAAAAATCTTCAGAATATATAAGCCTCTTTCTCGATCAGAATAAGATAACGCGCCGGAAGATTCTTCAGAAGAGCCTTGAAAAGATTCTTTAGCTGCCGATGCCGACTTCTGTTCGAATATAGCGATAAAAAGGCTCATTGTCATTATAATCAAGCCGGAAAGTCCTAATATCCCTGATTCTGACAAAGCCTCAAGATAGATATTATGAGGATGTAAATTACAGCGCTCAACAGTTTCCGAAGGCATTATCTGCGGACACATTGCCCGGAAATTACTAAGCCCTACTCCGGTTGCCGGATGTTTACGCCACATTTCAATTGCCGCATTCCACAAATAAGCATAATCGCTTTTTTCAAACTCATTAAGCGTATCACGACTGGAATTCAGGCGTGTTTGCAAACTCGTCTGCGTCAGAAATAATCCGGCAACAATCAGGCTGATCAGCGCTGTACTGTAAAACAGCACGCCACGCATTTCCCTAAAGCGCATGAACAAACCGCCAATGATTAACATTACGCCTAGGAACACAGTTATTGATGCCGTGCGTTCATTACTCAGCACTATGGTTGATAATATAACGCAAAGAGCAAGCAGCAGCGCAATCGCCTGTTTTTTACTCTTCTCAAGCCAGGCGTAATAAAGGAGAATGCCAATAGATGGTATGCTCATTTTCGCCAGAAATATGCCAATAACCGGCTTTTGAAAAGGGCCGGTAAGTCTTGAATCATTGTAAGACGCGCCAAACAGCGAATATCCGCTGAAAAATTGCCACAAAGCATCAGCCGATGACAACAGCAGAATTCCTAATATGAATAAGGAAATGCGCCGCAATTCCTGATGAAAATCCGCCAGCCAGTAAACAATCGCTGCGAATAAAATTATAAAACGCAGCCAGTCAACACGCGACAAGGAAAGTTTAACATCAACCGCCAGCGGCGTCACCACCACAACTGTATAAAGCCATAATCCAAGGGCAATAATAACCGGCGGTTCTTTAAGCCATTGCCAGCGCTGATAACGATAGCTGTGATAGAGAAACAGCAGAATAATCACACCACATGATACTTCAACGCCAGCGCGTGTAAAAATCATCAATAAAGGCATTAGCATCAGAATATATAAAGCAGACAAGGCCAGCCGCGCCTGCAAGCGATCACGCGCAAAAACTTGTTGGTAAAATGTTGATTTGCCTATAAACATAATAACGATGCAATATGACGATAAAATAACGATAAAAAACCATGCAATAGACTATAGTCTTTTAAATCGCAGCCTTTTTGTTAGCCTTCTATTAAACATCCGGTTTATAGAAGCGCTGACAAACATAGTCAATTCTGATCGCACATAAACTTACATAAAATGCACAAAAACGTAAATAGAAACACACATAAAACACACAATAAAACACACATGAAACGCACATGAAAATAGCTGTAATAATGCTTGCCAAAAAAGGCGGAGGGATTGAACAAGCCGCAGTTGATTACTGCGAATCGCTGCAAGGAATTGGCCATGATGTAACGGCGATTGTTTTTCCCGGCTCATGGACAGAATTGCAGATGAAAGAGCGGAATATCGCCACAATCAGCTTATTTAACCTCAGTGAATATGATGTTCTGGCGTGGTTTCGTCTACGCCGTATTATTCGTAATCTCGCTCCTGATGCCGTTATAACTCATGCCAACCGCGCAATTGGAATAGCTTTACGCGCTCTTAAGAAGAGAAATTTTCCGCTTGTTGGCGTAGTGAATAACTATTCAATAAGCCGTTATAAAAATCCTGATATGGTTTTTGCTCCTACTGCTGATCTGATTGAAAAACTTGTTGAAAGCGGCATCTTACGAGAGAAGATTCATCACATTCCAAATATGATCAAATGCAATTCCTTGCCACTGCGTGAAAAAAATCGCACCACGCTGGTAATTGGCGCTATAGGAAGATTTGTAAAGAAAAAAGGCTTTGATGATTATATTGAGGCTCTGGCGATTCTTAAAAATCACGGCATAGTTTTTAAGGCAGTTCTAGGCGGCAGCGGCGAGGAAGAAAAAGCGCTGAAAGCTCTGGCGGCAGAAAGAAAGCTGGATAATTATCTCGAATTTAGCGGCTGGATAGAAGACCGTCTGGCCTTTTACAAAGCAATAGATATTTTCTGCCTTCCTTCTCTTCATGAGCCTTTTGGCATAGTGTTACTGGAAGCATTCACACATGGCGCTGCGATAATCTCAACCAACAGCGAAGGACCACAGGAAATTATAAAAGCTGATTACGATGGAATTATCGTTGAAAAGAAAAACCCTCAGCAGCTTGCTGATGCTATGGAGAAATTGCTCTCCTCAAGCGAATTGCGCGAAAAACTGGCCGCCAATGGCCTTGCCAAAGCTAAAACTGAATATAGCCAGGAAGTAGTAGCCAGAAAAATTGAAGCTGCTCTTATCCAGAAATTTTAACATAACTTCCCGGCGCTTCTTCAATGAATTTGCCGGTTTTTCTGGCCGGAATTTTTTCTCCGGCATATTTTTCGTGCCATTTCATCCAGTCTGGCCACCATGATCCTTGAATTTCCGTAGCATCTTCAAACCATTTGTCAGGAAATTGCGGCAGATTTTCATTAATCCAGTGTGAATATTTATTTTTATAAGGAGGATTAACAACTCCGGCAATATGTCCGCTAGCGGCGAGAACGAAGCGTCTGTTGCCGCTATAGATCTGAGTTGCCGCATAAGTTGATTTCCACGGCGCAATATGATCTTCGCGTGTTGATAACAGATAGCTTGGCGTTTTTATTGTCGAAAGATCAATTTTCACGCCGTTTATGGTTAGAGCATTTTTTTTAATCAGCAGATTTTTCTGATACATGTTACGCAGATAAAAACTGTGCATCGCCGCCGGCATTCGCGTTGAATCAGAATTCCAATAGAGAAGATCAAAAGGAAAAGGATCCTTGCCAAGCAGATAATTATTCACCACAAACGACCAGATAAGGTCATTAGCGCGCAGCATATTGAAGGTCATTGCCATTTCTGAACCGTCAAGATAACCCTGCCGCGACATTCTTGATTCAAGCATTTTAAGCTGCTCATCATCAACAAAAACCGCCAGCTCGCCAGCTTCTGAAAAATCAATCATCGTAGTAAGATATGTCGCCGACTTCACTCTGTTTTCCTGATTATTCGCGCGCAACCACGCCAGAGTTATCGCCAGCAAAGTTCCGCCAAGACAATAAGCAACCACGCTGGTTTCAGAATTTCCGGTAACTTTCTCTATCGCATCAAGAGCGGCAAGCGGCCCTTCTTTCATATAATCATCAAAGCTTTTCTCGCTTAATCTGTCATCTGGATTTACCCAGGAAACTATAAACACCGTATAACCCTGATCGACAAAATAACGCACCACGGAATTTTCCGGCTGTAAATCCAGTATGTAATATTTATTTATCCACGCTGGAATAACCAGCAGCGGCGTTTTATATACTTCAGAAGTTGTTGGTTCATATTGAATAAGCTGCATCAGATCATTCTGAAACACCACTTTTCCGGGCGTAACCGCCAGATTTTTGCCAACCTCAAAAGCCTTTTCATCAGTCATGCTGATACGCAGATTGCCTTTGCCGCGCTCAATATCCTCAAGCATATTGGACAAGCCTTTGACCAGATTTTCGCCGTTGGAATTCAGCGTTGCTTTTAAAACTTCCGGATTAGTCATCAGAAAATTAGAAGGACTCAGCGCGTCGATAAATTGTCTTGTATAAAAATCAATTTTGCGGCTGGAATGTGAATCCATTCCGTTGCGCGCCTCGCCGACAACTTCCTGCAACCAGCGCGCTGACAGCAGATATGATTGTTTTAAAAAATCAAACATGGTATTTTGTTGCCATGCTTCATCCTTAAAGCGGCGATCACGACTGTCTGGAACGATAAGCGGCGGCTTTTCCTCGCCAGCCAGCTTGTGCGCGGTATTATCACATAGTTCCAGATAATTCTGCCAGAAGCCAAGTTGACGCTCTACCAGCCGCGCCGGATCGCTCATCATGCGCGTAATAAGCTCGGCAAAAGCTGAGGAAATATTCAAAGGATCAACTGGAATATTGGCAATATCCTTTGATCTGCTAAGCAGTAATTCCTGAAGAATTCTGTTACATTTTTCTCCGGCTTCTGCCATATTTCTGGCGAATATCGCCGCATCAGCCTGAGAAGCAGTTGATTCATTTTTGTGCTTGCTTGATTCCGTTTTGTATTTTTTTTCAGACTCTGACTTATTTCCAGATTCTTTATTACTTCCAGATTCTGACTTATTTTCAAATTCCGGCTTATTTTCAGCTTTTTGCTTATTTCCAGATTTTTTCGTATTGCGTGTATTTTTATCAGACATAGTATCATGCATAATCAGAATCTTTCATAAAATCTATTGATCAAGTTATACACGCAATATATGAATAAAGACAACAATGAAAAGCATATAACCATTCAGGATAATCAGCATATGAAAGCGCAAGAAAAAAAAGAGCTAAAAGAATCTACAGAGCAAAAAGAAAATAAAGAACAGAAAGATATGAAATCAGCAGGATTCTGGTCAGATAAAAATTTTGCTCTTGATGCAGTTCGTGTAACTGAATCAGCGGCCTTGGCCAGTTTCGACTGGATGGGAAAAGGGCGCGAGAAAGATGCTGATGCGGCGGCGGTAAAAGCCATGCGTGAAGCCTTAAACAGTCTGGCGATTGATGGAACAGTGGTAATAGGCGAAGGCGAGCGCGATAAAGCGCCAATGTTATATATAGGCGAAAAAGTCGGCAGCGCGCCGGGAAGCGGACCAGCTGTTGATATCGCTCTTGATCCTCTGGAAGGAACGACAATCTGCGCTAAAGGCGGCGTGAATGCTTTAGCGGTAATTGCCATTGCTGAAAAAGGCGGCTTTCTTCATGCGCCGGATGTTTATATGCAGAAAATCGCCGTCGGAGGCGGTTTGCCGGAAGGAGTTATTGAGCTTGATAATTCTCCGGCGCAGAATCTCAAAAATCTTGCCAAGGCAAAAAAATGCGAGGTTTCTGATCTGGTAGCAGTTATACTTGAACGTGATCGTCATGCTGAGCTGATTGCGAAAGTGCGTGAAGCCGGAGCGCGTATTCAGCTTATCGCGGATGGTGATGTTGCCGGAGTGATTGCTACTTCCAGAAGCGGAACAGGAATAGATATTTATATCGGAACAGGCGGCGCTCCGGAAGGCGTTTTAGCAGCAGCAGCTTTACGTTCAATTGGCGGACAAATGCAAGGTCGGCTTATATTTTCCGAGCAATCGGAAATGGAACGCGCTAAACGAATGGGAATTGACGATCTGAATAAAATATACAGCCTCTCAGAGCTGGCCAGCGGCGATGTGATGTTTGCCGCAACTGGAGTTACTGACGGTTCAATGCTCAAAGGCGTCAGGCGCTTTCCCGGACGAGCATATACTCATTCGATAATAATGCGCTCTAAAACCGGAACTGTGAGAATGATAGAAGCAGAGCATAATTTTGAGCGCAAAACCTGGTGGTAACTACAGAGCATATTCTGGTTAAATAGAATATGCTAAATAATACTATTTTGCAATCATCATACTGATAATTGCATTACGCGCCATCCGCCTTCGCCAGCGAAGGCGGGCTTCGGCGAGACAAGTAAGGCGCGGCGCTCATTCGCGCTTCCATTTTGCGATCATATTGATCGCAAAATGGTATAAGTATTCAATAACCACTGCCGCTGCTTGGTTTACGCCCTGGAGCTGCGGTATCTGAGCTTGCTCCAGGCTTGTTGAAGCGTCCGATATTGCCGAGAGTTTGTTCCAGAAATCCGAGCGAATGACCTTCAGTTGGCGTTTCACGCGCAACAGATTTTATGTCGTTCATCTGATCATAATTATATGTTTCAACTTTGCTTACCATGCCGCTATCATCAAATTCTATTCTGGTAATATTCTGATCAGTAATTTTTGCTTTCAGGAATGCCTTGGTTTCCTTGCGATTGCTGATATAATACCATATCTCGCTGCCGAAGCTGGAAGTTGTTGAAGGCGAGCCAAATGTGTCAATAACCTCCTGCCGGCTAGTTTTCCCGACAATAATCACGTCTTTCAACTCGCCCTGCTTCACATATCCGCGACTATCAACCATCGGCGAGCAGGAAGCGGCAAATAAAAGCGCAAGCAACAAAGCGCGCAAGGAAACAATTTTCATAGCGTAATTATAATTCATAAGGCGAAAATACACAAAAACGTAAAAAAACGGAACTTTGGAAGTTGCACATTACTTCATATTATGTTGTACACTTACTGCCGCTAACGAGCAACAGCTATATTAATAAGATTAAGAGGAATTTATGAAAGATGTCGTTTACGCAATTGAGTCGGCAATTGAAAGAAATATAAAAAAATCACCAGAAATAGCTGATAATAATTCTAAAAAATCGCAGAAAAAAATAACAGTCGAGAAAATAAAAGACGAAGAAATAAAAGACGATAAAATAAAGGGCGATAAAATAAAAAACAAAGAAAAGAAAAAGAAGAAAAAGAAGAATGCAGAAATGGCAATTGATTTCAGCGACGAAATTAAGCGCATGAAACGCATTTGCGGACAGATTGAAGGCATTCAATCAATGCTGAAAGCAGGCCGCAAACTGGAAGAAATAATCATCCAATGCAAAGCCGTTCATTCAGCAATTTCATCAGTTGAAAGACGTATATTCAAAGCGCATCTTGACAAGGTTTTAAGCAAACCAAAAAAGCTGAAAAAGAAAAAATATCGCAAGAATTTTATTGAAAATATTGAAGCTTTGTTCAAATTGAACTGAGCAGAAATTGAAGCGCGATATTGATAACATTTTGCGATCAATATATCGCAATAGAGAAGCAGAAATATTGCTCTCTCATTCCTGTTGATTACGCAAGAAACGGGTAGTTGAAATTTCGTCTAAATCAGCTGTTTCTTTACGCAATGCTTCGTATTTCGCAGTTTTTACTGCATTATCGCGGACTATTTCATAACGCTTGATTTCAGAAAAAGCCTGCATGATTTGCTCAGCTACTGCGGCAATCTCTCCCTCAATGCGCGTGATTTCTGCTTTAACATCACTCTGACGCTTCTGAATACGCTTGGAAAATTTGCCGTAAAAACCGCCCATTTCCGGAGTTTTTGCCGCCAGATTCATTTCTTTGTGCAATTCATCAGCAAGTTTCTTAGATGCTTGCAGCAGTGATTCTTTTTCCTGTTCAAGCGCGACTTGTTTTTTCCGCAACTCATCAAGAGTACGCTTGGAAAGCCTGATCAGAGTTGTGATTCCTTTCATAATTTTAAAGACGCTATTTCATCTGCCGCCAGTTAGCAAGACCAAGAACCTCAGCCAGCTTGTTGTAAGATTCTTCAATCGTTGATCTTTCATCTTTGCGTTGACGCAGGAAATCTTCAAGTGGCTGGTAATATTGAATAGCCTGATCAACTTCCGGATCACTGCCCTTGCGGTAAGCGCCAAGGCGAATCATTTCCGCCATATCTTCATAAGTAGCAAGCAGCCGCCTTGCCACTCCTATTAGCGCGTTTTCCTGCTCGCTGTTACAATCCGGCATGGTCCGCGACACGCTTTTTAAAATATTCACCGCCGGAAAACGACCACGCTGCGCGATGGAGCGATCCATTATGATATGGCCATCGAGAATTCCGCGAACAGTATCAGAAATCGGCTCGTTCGTGTCATCTCCTTCAACTAAAACAGTGAATAATCCGGTAATTGACCCCTCGCCTGCTCTGCCCTGGCCAGCGCGTTCGAGCAATTTTGGCAGCTCGGAAAAAACCGTCGGAGGATAAGCTTTACTGGTTGGCGGTTCACCTGCTGATAAGCCAATTTCACGTTGCGCCATGGCAAAGCGCGTTACTGAATCCATCATGCACAAAACATTACTGCCCTGAGTTCGAAAATACTCGGCAACCGCCATGGTCATATAAGCAGCCTGCCTTCGCATCAGAGCTGATTCGCTGGAAGTGGCAACCACTATTATTGAGCGTTTAAGCCCTTCTTCGCCGAGATCGTCTTCGATAAATTCCTGCAATTCGCGTGAGCGTTCGCCAATTAAGCCAATTATGTTTATATCGGCTTTTGAATTACGCGCCAGCATTGACATCATTATTGATTTTCCAACTCCTGAGCCGGCAAAAATTCCCATTCTTTGACCAAGGCAGCAGGTAAGGAAAGTGTCAATAGCACGTATGCCGAGATTTAATTTTCCGCGCACTCTTTTGCGCTCAGTAGCAGCAGGAGGAGAGCTACGCAGCGGAAATGCCAATGAACCACGCGGCAAAGCGCCCTTGCCATCAACAGGCTCGCCAAGAGCGTTAATAACGCGCCCTAGCCAGCCTTCGCAAGGGTAACATACAGAGGCGTTTTCTTCAATTATCACGCTTGCGCCAGGGCCAATTCCTTCCACAGATTCATACGGCATCAGCAACGCGCAATTACCACGAAATCCAACAACCTCCGACAAAAATGCAACCGGCTTACCACTTAAATTAGGCACGCCAACCACACGGCAACGCGCGCCAATACTGAGCAAACGCTCAATTCCAGAACATTCAATCATTGAACCTGATATTGCCGTTACAGTTCCAGAAACGCTGACATCCTGTAACTTATTTATCTCCTCCAGAATCATAAAATGCCTGATAATTAAAAGGTTGTTGATTAAAAGATTGTTGATTAAAAGATTGTTGGTTGCTGGTTGCTGGTTGCTAGTTGCTGGTTAAGAGGTTGCTAGTTGTTGGTTGCTGGTTGCTGGTTAAGAAGTTGTCGGTTGTTAGTTGCCTTGTCATCCGAAGCCTTGGCGTAGGATGATGGTGGTTGGTTAAGATGTTTCCAGTTGCTGGTTATGCGGAAATTATACGGAAACTAGGCAGAAATTATGCAAAAATTGTCCTTGAAGAATTGTGTTTGACTTATTAATATTACTGTCTTAAACATAGTTTATACACGATATATAGATTATATATAGCATTTTAACTGTCATATATAGTATTTATGTGGTTACATTATTATTAATCCGGCTGATTAATTATGTATAAATAAGCCTTGCCGAAATGATATTTTTGTGGTCAACTATATATTAACCATTTAATGTATTAACCATGTTGATTGTTGTTTAAAGCTTAAAATCATGGTTTTTAGAAAAAATGGTTAATTAATACGGAATTTAGTTAATGCGGAAAATGCTTATCAGAATCTGAGTTCAAGAATTACTATAATTACCAACCAAAGAGGAGAGCGTCATGCGTGTACTGCTTGTAGAGGACGATACATCAACTGCCAAAGCAATTGAATTGTCGTTGGCGTCAGAAGGTATTATCTGCGACACAACTCAACTTGGTGAGGAGGGTCTTGAAATCGGAAAGCTGTATGATTATGACATCATCATTCTTGATCTGATGCTTCCGGATATTGACGGTTATGAAGTGCTGCGCCGTTTCCGCGCCGCGCGTGTCACCACGCCAATTCTGATTCTGTCCGGCCTTTCCGGCCCTGATCAGAAAATTAAAGGCCTCGGCTATGGTGCTGATGATTATCTTACCAAGCCATTTAACAAAGGCGAGCTTATTGCTCGTATTCAAGCGATAGTCCGCCGCTCGAAAGGACATTCTGAATCAATTATCAGAACCGGAAAATTAGCAGTTAATCTTGATACGCGCTCAGTAGAAGTAGCCGGAAAACCGCTGCATCTTACCAGCAAGGAATATGCTATTCTGGAGCTTCTCAGCCTGCGTAAAGGCACAACTCTTACTAAAGAAATGTTCTTAAACCATCTTTACGGCGGAATTGACGAACCGGAATTAAAAATTATCGACGTGTTTGTCTGCAAGCTGAGGAAAAAACTCTCCACAGCAGCAGGAGGAGATAGTTACATAGAAACCGTCTGGGGACGTGGTTACGCGCTTAAAGATCCTGATCCTTCTTCTACCAGCAGCGCAGAAGCACAAAGCGAAATGGCTTAGAAATAGAGGTTGCTGGTTTTTGGTTGCTGGTTTTTGGTTGCCTTGTCATCCGAAGCCTTGGCGTAGGATGATGGTTAAGAGGTTGCAACTTGCTGGTTAACCAGCACCCCCTTAACCAGCAACCTCTTAAGCGATTTTCTCGCTCAGTTCCTAATCACGTAAGCGCCGCGGAAATCATCAAGCTGTTTGAAGCGGTTATTAGGATCAATGAGGCTTTCAGTCGAGCCAATTATAAGAACGCCATGCGGATGAAGGCTACGCAGCATTTTCTCAGTTATCTGCGCTTTTGTAGCGTCATCAAAATAAATAAGAACATTACGCAGAAATATTATATCAAATTTGCCAAGGGATGAATAATCATCGAGCAGATTCTGTGTTCTGAAACTGGTTAGTGCTTTGATATTATCCTTTACTTGCCATGTGGTATCAGGACGAGAATTAAAATATTTAACCAGCATCTGAATCGGCAGACCGCGCTGCGCTTCAAACTGCGAATAAATTCCTAAAACCGCCTTATCGACAACTTTGCGCGCCAGATCAGTTCCGATTATTTCAAAATTCCAGCCGGGCATTTTTGCCATTTCTTCATGAATACAGATTGCGGTTGAATAAGCCTCTTGTCCGGTTGAGCAAGCAGCGCTCCAGATTCGCATTTGCTTGGAAGATTGCGCTTGCGTAATCATTGGAAAAACTATTTTCCGCAGCTGTTCATAAGGTTTTATATCGCGGAAAAACGATGATTCATTAGTGGTC
Organism: uncultured Rickettsiales bacterium; assembly: GCA_964519595.1. Taxonomy (GTDB): domain Bacteria; phylum Pseudomonadota; class Alphaproteobacteria; order Rickettsiales; family SXRF01; genus JANRKF01. The sequence continues at coordinate 18,104 of CAZFJN010000004.1, read as the reverse complement.
ATCGCCTCGATTATTTCCACAATCAATGCCTCAGAAGGTCTAACGCGCAAATGCTGGCAAAGCTGCGCTATATCATTAAAATTCTGGCTTCTGGCAATAGGAAGCAGACGACTTTCAATTAAATAAAGCTTATCTTCGCCAACAACAAGGCCGGAGCGTTGTTTAAGAAGTTTGCTCAGAAATTGAAAATCTTCTGAATTCATATTCACCTTCCCTCGATGCATTGTATCAGAAGCTGTCCAATCTCCGACACTGGCAACACTGCGCTGCATAATTTATTCTCCACTACTGCTTTTGGCATACCATAAACAACGCAGCTTGCTTCGTCCTGCGCGATTACATGACCGCCTTGTTGAACAACAATCTTAGCGCCTTCCATTCCGTCTTGTCCCATTCCGGTTAATACCAGAAGTAATAAATTTTTTCCATAAATAGCGCTTAAGCTACGCAGCATTGGATCAGCAGCCGGACGACAGAAATTTTCCGGCGGATCCTGAGTTATCCGCAGGCTGATATTTGTGCCTTGCGCTTCCGCCAGCATATGATAATCACCAGGCGCTACATAAGCCTGACCAGGGTTTACAACCATGCCATTTTTTGCCTCAGCAACATTGCGCTTGCCGGCTTTGCTTAAATGTTCTGCCAGAATTGCCGTAAAAGTCGGCGGCATATGCTGAGTTATAAAAATCGGAACTGACGATATTCGTCCGGATATTTGTCCAAAGACATTCATTAAAGCCTGTGGTCCGCCGGTTGATGAAGCAATCGCCAGCGCCCGGAAATGCGCTGATTTTAACTGCTCAGCGCCAGGACGAAGAATAATTTCTGAAGGTGATGATTTGGAAAGAGCAGCAGTTGAAGCCGCCGCTGTTGCTGAAGAAGGCGAAGAAAATTTAGACACAGAAGGAGTAAAGGCTTTATCGCCGCCGATAGCGCGTATTTTTCCGATCAGCTCGCGATAAAATTCATCAACATCCTTGCCGAATTTCGCTGAAGGTTTAGCCAGATAATCAGAAGCGCCAATTGCCAGCGCATTGAGGCTTATTTCCGCATTGCGCTGCGTTAGAGTTGAAGCCATTATGATCTTGGTTGAAGGACTTGCTTTAAGCAGCAACGGCAAGGCCGTTATGCCGTCCATTATCGGCATCTCAATATCAAGAACTATGATATCCGGCTTTTCCTTTTCTGCAACAGCAATAGCCATAGAGCCGTTGGAAGCTGTTGCCACAACTTCCACACAACTATCCTGAGACAAAGCCTTATTCATCAGACCACGAATAACTGCCGAATCATCAACTAATAAAACACGAATAGGCATATGAATATATTTTAAATAAGGCCAACTTGTTCAAGTTTTCCTTTTATAATTTCCGCATCAAAAGGCTTCATGACATATTCATCTGCGCCAATTGAAAGTGCCTGCATTATGTTGCTTAATTCGCTTTCTGTAGTGCAGAAAATAACCTTAGGAGATGTGCCATTTGGCATAGCGCGCAATTGTTTGAGAAATTCCAAACCATTCATAACCGGCATATGCCAGTCGAGCAGAACCAGATCAGGCATCTGCGTCTTGCAATAATCAAAAGCCTGCTGACCATCCTCGGCTTCAGCAGTGCTGTAGCCTAAATCAGCCATTATTCTGCGCTCCAGAGTTCTTACCACTTTTGAATCATCAACAATTAAACATGAAGGCATATTGTTTCTCGCTAATTATTATAACATTGCAGAATTATTTTTTATTTAAATTATATTATTGTAATTATATTTTGAGCAGCGAATCAACTTGCATAATCACCAGCAATTCTCCATCGAGCTTATAAATTCCTGATGAAACTTCTTTCCACGCACCATCAAGATTTGCCGGAGTTTTCTCAATATCTGCAGCAGAAATATTAAGAACCTCGCCAACACTGTCAACCATCAGGCTGTATAATTCGCCGCGATGTTCTACCACCACAAACATTCCGCTATCTGCGGCAGCAATCATCTTATCCAGCGGCAGGCGCAAACGTTTATGCAAATCAAGAACCGTCACAATACGGCCACGCAGATTCAGCGAGCCGGCAACCTCGCCAGGAGCAAGCGGAATAGGCGTTATGCGTTGACGGCGCAGCACATCACGAACATAACGAACTGGAACGCCGAAAAGCTGTTTATTCACGCGCATGGTAACAAACATGTGCATATCAGCGGCCGACGCGAAATTGCTGTCATAAGCCGAATTAGCTGCTCTTGCCGGACTACTCATGCCGCAGCCTCCTTGCGTTTATCGCTGCTTTTATAGCTGCTTAAATGTTTTGCCAGCGATTGCAACAAACCAGGACGATCAGTTTTTACGATGCAATCATTCATTCCAACGCTGACACTGCGCTTTACCACGTCATCACTCATTGAAGCAGTATAAGCAACTATCGGAATATCATTTACCTGCTTGGCATTGCGGCAGGCTGTTGCAAAATCAAAACCACTCATTCCTGGCATTTCAATATCAGTCACTATTAAGTCAAAATGTTTGCCTTGATCTAAAAGGATAGAAAGCGCCTGCTCGCCATTTTCCGCGGAAGTAACATGATATCCGGCTGAGGCCAGAAACGGCACAGTAAGATTACGGAAAAAAGGACTATCTTCAACCAGCAGAACATCATTACCATGCTCAAGAATTTCTTTATGTTCAGCACGTCCGGCGTCTGAAGCTTCGCCGGCTATTTCGCCAAGAATCATTCCGACATCAACGACATCAGTAGTTTTACCGGAAATAATCATACTGCCTATATAGCCATGATTTTTCGCCTCTTTGCTGGTTAGTTTTATGTCAAAAGGCGCATGAACTATGTCGATTATTTCGTCAACTATAAGCCCTACAACCTTGCGGTCATAGCTGAATACCACCACATCAACCATGCCCTGATCAGGAAGGCGCTGGTTTTTATCAATAGTTACCAGCCGCATTAATTCACCGCGATATTGCACAACAGGCTGTGCATCCGCCACTTCAATTGATCTTACATCTATTTCTTCAAGGCGCGAAACCAGCTCCAGAGGCACTGCTTTTGGCGCGCCATTGCCGACGATGAATGATAAAAATCCTATTTCGCCGTCTTTGATTCCTGACAAAGCCGGCTGTGAATCAACATTTTCGCGGCGCACAGTATCAATATTACCAAGAGATTTGGCAATGCCATTAGGATCTATAATCATGATCACGCTGCCATCGCCTAAAATTGTGTTGCCGGAATAAACGCTGATGCTTTTTAAAATTTCTGAAACAGGCTTTACCACGATTTCCTCAGTATCATAAACACGATCAACAAGAACGCCGAAATCGTAGCTTCCAACGCGGCAAACGGCGATATACATTTCCTTGTTCATGAGAGTTTTGTGGTCAGTATTCATGCCGAATATTTCGGAAAGCACCGCCAGCGGCAATAATTTACCACGCAGGCGCAACACTAAGGCGCTGTTTATAAGTTCAATAGACAAAGCAGCATTCGGCGCAACACGAACCAGCTCGCTGACATTTATTTGCGGCAAGGCAAATTTCTGTCCGGCAACTTCGACAATCAGAACGGAGACAATAGCCAGAGTAAGTGGTATTTTGATGCTTACTTTTGAGCCTTTGCCAAAGCTTGAATCAAGGTCAAGCGCACCGCCGATTCGTTGAATATTTGTTTTTACAACGTCCATTCCAACGCCGCGTCCGGAAACGGCAGTTACTTTTTCCGCTGTCGAAAAACCCGCCGCGAAAATAAACTGCGCGATTTGTTTTTCGCTCATCGTCTCAAGCTGCGCTTCTGTTGCCAAGCCACTGCTGACGGCTTTTTGCTTGACGCGCTCTATATTAATGCCGCGACCATCGTCGATGATTTCTATTATTATATGTCCGCCTTCGTGATATGCAGAAAGCGTAACTGTTCCAGTTTCACTCTTTCCGGCGGCGATTCGCTCAGCAGGAGTTTCAAGACCATGATCGCAGCTATTGCGAACCATGTGCGTAAGCGGATCTTTTATTACTTCCAGCAACTGCCGATCAAGCTCGGTTTCCGCGCCAAGCATTTTAAGATCAATTTTCTTGCCTAATTCGTGCGATAAATCACGTATCAGCCTTGGGAATTTAGACCAGGCGTTTCCTATTGGCTGCATTCTGGTTTTCATAACTCCTTCCTGCAGCTCGGAAGTAATGTGACTTAGCTGCTGCAAAGGCGTCATAAACTCTTTATCATCCTTAGTGCGCGCAATTTGCAGCAATTGATTGCGCGTAAGAACCAGCTCACTTACCATTTGCATCAGATTTTCCAGAACATCTATGCTGACGCGAATGCTTTGTCCGCCGGAAGCGCTGGCTTCTGCTTCTGATTTTTCTGTTTTATCAGCCTTTTCCGCCTTATCGGATTTTGCCGATTTTGTCGCAGGAGAAGTTTTTGTCACCTCTGCTTTATTCTCTGCTTTGCTGTCTGCTTTATTATCTGATTTATTATCTGATTTTACTGCGGATTTAACTTCCGGCTTAACCAGAACCGGAGATATTTTTTTAGCCGCCTCATCAGCTTCCATTTTAGCTATAGCCGCAGCAATTACCGGATCATCCTCGCCGCGGAAATGCGGAAAAGGATCATCACCAGGAACAGCGCTTAAAACCTCAGAAGTAGCTTCGGAAAGATTCTGCGCTGACACTTCGCCAAGAACAACGCCAGTTTCCGCAAAATGATTAAGCCGCGCTATTAAATCACTGTCATCTCCTTCCGGCTCGCTGCCATTGCCACTTAAATGATCAATCAGCTCTTTAATATTATCGAGAGATTCAAGAACTAAAGTCACCGCTTCCGCTGAAGCCTGCAACTGTTTATCGCGTATTTTGCCAAGCACATTCTCAGAAGCATGTGCAACTGATTCAAGGCGCGGCAGGCCAAGAAAACCACAAGTTCCTTTAATTGTGTGCATTATGCGGAATATATTGCCAAGTATCGCCGCATCTTCCGGATTCTGCTCAAGCTTAACCATCTCTGAATCAAGCAGCGCAATACTTTCCGTTGTTTCCGTGATAAACTCGCTGATTAAATCATCCATAAATCTTCAACCTTAGAACTTTAAAAAAAATCATCTCTCTTGAATTATCTCTAATTATCTCTCTTGAATTATCTCCTAGTTCACTATTTGCGAAGGCTGCTCAACTTCAAAAATCAGCGATTGCTCAGCAGTGGAAATACCAAGCTTAGCGTGAAGATCGCAAACCAGATGATAAGTCATCTGCGCTTGCACATTTTTAGGCGTCAGCTTGCTGATTTCCAAATGCCCTTCCAAAGCCTGAGTTATTTCATTGTCCCACTTCACTTGCGCGCCTTGCGCTGAAACAGTGATTTTTTTATTCGCACTTCCTTCCGAGCGAATACGCACTGAAATAGTTCCGCCGCGAATCAAAGCTGAAGAAGACATTATCAGCAAATTAAAAATCAGCCTGACCATTTTAAGGCTTATTGAAACTCCGGAAGCATCAGTATCAGTATCCGGCCAGTCGAGAGTGATTTTGCTGGCGGAGAAAAAATCAACCGCCATTTTTCTTTTATCAGCAAGACTTGCCTCACCGCTTTCCTTGACATTTCCGTAAGCGAAACGATAAAACTGCAACCGCGATACTGCTGAAAATGCGCTGCTGACAATAAGTTCCATCGCCTGACCTTGCATATTGGAACCTTCTTCGCTCAAAAATTCCGCGCCATTATTAACCGCGCCAATTGGTCCAGTTAAATCATGGCACAATCTTGTGCAAAGCAATTCAGCCATTCTTAGTTCATTTTCCATACAAATTTTCGCTCACAGCGCCTTTTTTTACTGATTTCAATTATTCTTACTGCCTTATATTACTGCCTCGTATTAGTGCTTTATATTTGTGCTTATTACTGTTCTATATTTTCTATTCTATATTTTTGAATAAATCATTCCTCTCACTATTGTCTTAGAAAGACTAATATTTGGTAAATGAAGCTAATTTGTGATAAATTGATTTGTGATAAATTTATTGTATGATTGCGTTTTTTAAATTGTCTGGCTGTTTTTCTGTTGATTATGTTTTTGTTTGATTATGTTTCGATTATGTTTTTGATTATGTTTTTTGACTTATGCTTGGAAATATAATAATCTTACAGAATGCAAACTGAACGTCCTATTAACGATAATCACAAAAATATTGGCCAGCGCTTGCGAATGGAAATGCAGAAGCGCGGCCTTTCTTCCGTTGAATTAGCGCGTCGCTCTGATGTAAAAACCTCTTTTCTGTATGATGTGATAAGCGGAAAATCGACTAATCCTTCCTCTGTCAAATTAGCGCGAGTTGCTGAATCGCTTGGCGTAAGCCTTACCTATCTTGCCGGAGTCAGCGATCATCCGGCAGAAGGTTATCAATTTTCTCTGCCGCAACAGCTGCAGGATTATGTCGCGATAAAGCGCCTAAGCGTTGAGCGCAAAAGCCTGATTTCTCATGATAACGCGCAGGAAAGTTGTCATTTTCACAAAAACTGGCTTAAAAACAACATTGAAGCTAATGCTCTTGATTTACGCTTACTTACCATCAACGGCGATCACATGAATCCGACTCTGCGCCATGGAGATATCGCGCTTATTGATACTAACCGTAAACACCCCTCGCCGCCTGGGATTTTTATCTTATTTGACGGCGAAAGCCTTGTTGCCAAGCGCCTGGAGCTGATCGCGCATCCTGAGCGTCCGCGCTTGCGTATTATTTGCGATAATGCTGATTATTCAACTTTTGAGTCAACGCCGGAAGAAACTGCGGTAATTGGCAGAGTAGTCTGGTTTTCGCGCGAAGTTTGATCAACGCCGTTGCTTGTCACATTTTCGCTGACTTTTCCTGAACGGACTTTTTCCTGCATTTTTCTGTACAAGGTTGAACGGCCAATGCCAAGCGAGCGCGCTGCCTGAGTTATACAACCATCGCAAGTTTGAATAGCATAATCTATTACAGCATCCTCAATAGCTTTCAGCGATTGCAGATTTCCGCTGTGATCCTGCAGCGTAACATGCTGCGGCAATGAAGCGCCGACATAGTTCAGCATTGAAGATTTCTCGCCGTCCTGCCTGACCATCATATTTCTCATCCGCAGGGCATTACGCAAGGTGGTTTTCAGCCTTTCCAGCGCTATCGGCTGCGAAATATAATCATCAACACCATATTCTAAAACCTTCTCAACCATGCCAACATCAGCGTAAGGAACAACCGCAACTAGCGGCACAAGCGGAAAACGCTGCTTAAAATCACGTACCAGCGGCAATAATTCCTTGCCAGTTTGAATATCAAAGATCGCCAGATCAACAACGCTTCCTTCTGCTGCTGCCACCGCCTGAAAAGGAGAAACCGTACTTATAGAATGCTGCATGACGGTTTTTATCACCTCAGCTATCGGAGTCATAGAATCTGCTTGCGGAGTAACCAGAATAATGTGCTGTTCCATGTTTAAACTTGTGCTATATTTGCTCTATGAGATTTTTATATGAGATTTTTAGTGTAAGGTTTTTAATGCAAGGTTTTTATTTTAAGATTTTTAATTTAAGGTTTTGAAGGCTAAAATATAAGTCATTTACTTAACAAAAAATCCTACAATCAGGAGTTGTATATAATATATTATTTTCAATAGTCAAGTTGTGATATTAAAATTTTTACAAATAATCAATACATTAAATAAGCAGCAAAATATCAACTTTAAATATCCACCGTTGGAACAGTTATAAAGCAGCTATATAAGAGCCTGTGACGAATTATCATTTTGGTGTCTTTTTGGTTATTTTGCTGCTGTTTGTCGGAGAAAAACTTGTCCGTAGCACCACTACGAACTGCGTTTTTCTCCTAAAACATCACCAAAATCCCTCAAAAATACCCTCAAAAGATAAATCGTCACAGGCTCTAAGAATCATTTAATAAATATCCTTTAATATCTTTACGAATTAAGATAAAATAAAGAAACGCAGAATTCCTAGTATTTTACATAAAATTTATGAATATTAGATTAATTTTTCGAATATCCTTCCTAATTCTGTCAATGCAATTATTGTCAGCTTACAACATACGCTGCTGGTTTTTCTGCACTGAACAAACTGCCATTCAGGATGAATATACAGACGCTCGTGATTTCTGCCGTAGCTATTCACAGTTGCGCTTTGAAACAGAAACTGCAACCAGCTCTGATGATAAAGGACGCACGGCTAAAATGATTGCGCTGTTTAGTGAATGTATGTCGGAAAAAGGTTGGTCAGTTCCAGATGGAAAACCAGCCGGCGGACCAGGTTCTCCTCCGGCCGCCGCCGCCGCTGCGCCTGCTCCTGCTGCAAAATCGGAAACGGAATTATCCGCAAAAATGGCCGCCGAAGAAGCAAAACGCGAAAAAAGACGCCAGCAGGCATTTCTGTTGCGCTCATCAGAATGCGCCTTTGCCCGCCACGGCGCTCAATATTCAAGCGTCTCAGCGGCAAGAGCCACCGCCTGCGATATAGAATGTGCGGAAAAAAGAAAACTCTCACCGCAATCACCACGTCCGGCAGCATGTCCTGCTGAATAATAATTACCAAGAAGGTCAATAATGGAAAAAATAAATAAAAAAACTACAATAAGCTGCACACGCCGCCTTGAATTTGACGCTGCTCACCGCGTGATGGAACATGAAAGCAAATGCAAAAATCTGCATGGTCATCGCTATGTTCTGGAAGCGACTTTTTCAGCAGATAATCTTGATACAGTCGGAAGAATAATAGATTTCGGAATTATCAAGGAAAAACTTGGTAAATGGTTAGACGACAACTGGGATCACACTACTATTCTCTTCAGCAAAGATAAAAATCTTGGCGACAGCATCGCCGCACATACAGGACAAAAAATATTCTATCTGCCAACTAATCCGACTGCAGAAAATATGGCGGAATATATTTTCGCAGAAATATGTCCAAAACTGTTCAAAGCAAGCGGCATAAGCTGCATAGGAATTACAATTTACGAAACGCCAAACTGCAAGGCAGCGATTTGCTATGCTGATTAAGAGGATTATCAGAAGTTAAGAGGATGATCAGATAATCAGAAGTTAAGAGGATAATCAGATTATCCGTAATCAGATGACCAGATCATCTAATTTTCTAGTCATCAATTATCTGATCTGATTATCTGATTATCTGATTATCTGATTATCTGATTATCTGATTATCTGATAATCCCCTTAACTTCTGATCA
>CAZFJN010000004.1:1946-8778 GCA_964519595.1 uncultured Rickettsiales bacterium | reverse complement strand
ATCTGATAATCCCCTTAACTTCTGATCAAGGATAAAGCATTGATTCTGTCCAGATTCCTTCGCTTAGCTTATATAATTTTCTTTCATGTAATCTGAAATCACCCTGCTGCCAGAATTCAAATAGATTTGCTGATAATCTCCAGCCTGACCAGTTGGCAGGACGCGGCACGGTTTTTCCTTGATATTCAGCTTCAACAGCTTTAACCGCCTGAAACAATTCAGCAGTAGAATTAAGAGGCCGCGATTGTTTAGAAGCCACCGCGCCGAGCTGGCTTTCCCGCGGCCGAGTTGCAAAATAAGCATCAGCCTCAGCGTCGCTGATGCGCTCTACCGCGCCTTCGATGCGAATCTGCCGTTTGAGATTCATCCAGTAAAAACATAAAGCCGCTTTCGGATTAGCAGCAAGCTCAAGGCTTTTGCGGCTTTCCATGTTTGTAAAAAACACTAAACCGCGCTGATCATAAGCCTTAAGCAGAACAATACGCGCTGACGGTTGACCATTTGCACAAACACTAGCCAGCGTCATCGCTGTCGGCTCAATTATATCACGGCAACTCTTCGCCTCTTCAAACCATTGCGTGAATAACAACAAAGGATCAGAAAACTTATCAAATTTTTCCGTGTTGTTGTTATTATTATTATCATTTGCCATTATTATGAATCTCCACAATCCGGACATTATCGCCTGGTTTTAAAGACATAATAGCAGCAGTTTCCTGATCAATTACCACGCCTTGCGGATTTTCCTGCAGACAAACCATGGCAATTCGCAAATTGGCAAGGCTGGTTGTTGCTATCATATGAGTTGCTGTAATGTGATCTGTCTTGCCGGAAATATTACTAATTGCGCTTATCGGCACAGCTTTACTGCCGCGGATTGTTGCGATATTGCGCCGTTCGATCTGCATAGTTGGTCCACCATCGAAAAGATCAATATAGCCCTGATATATGAAACCTTCGCGCTGCAAAAGGCTCAATGCGCCTTTAGAAGCAGCCAGCGGCTCTCCTATTGCCGCCTGCGCGTCCTGATGAAGCAGCGTTACATAAATAGGATATTTAGGCATAAGATCGCTGATAAACTGACCGCCCAGAGTTGCATTAATAAAATCAGCGCGAGCAAAATCCATTTGGAAAAAATGCTGCGCCAGATGTTTATAAAAAGGCGAAACGCCGCTTTCATCTTGCACGCCACGAATTTCCGCAATAACCCGCTCGGCAAATAGCTGCGGAAATTCCGCCATTATCATAAAACGCGCTCTGGACAAAAATTTTCCGATTCCATCACGGCGATATTCCGGCAATAAAAACAACGCGCCGATTTCGCTCATGCCAGTATAGTCATTGACCATATGCAACACACGCTGGCGTGAATAAATGCCAAGGCTTGAAGAGGCTTGCACAATTGTTGATAGTTTATAAGAATAAAACGGACTTTTAAGCCCTACATGCGCGACGATTCCACAAGTTCCAATAAGGCACGATTTTTTTGTATCTTCGAGAACCAGAAAAAAAGCTTCATCTCCTGACCATTCCGGCTTTGCAGCAAAACTTGCCTCAGAGCGCGCTATTTTCGCCGCCAGAACATCTGCATCAGCGGGAAGAGATGTCATGCCAATTCCTGCCTCGCAAGCCAGAGACAGAATCTCAGCATGATCACTCATAGCTACCGGGCGGATGATAAGCACAAAAGCACCTCACTTAGACGTTTAAGACCTTCTTTCAATTCCGCGCTATTGATGGTAAGAGGCGGCAAAAAACGCAGCACATTAGGCCCTGCTTGCAGAATAAGCACACCGCCAGCGCGCGCAGCCTCAGCAATATCTCCGGCTTTTCCGGCAAGATGCGGCGCGAGCTCAGCGCCAACCATCAGACCGCGACCACGAATTTCACGAAAAATTCCGGTTTTTGCATTTATTTCTTTTAATCCGGCAAAAAATTCTTTGCTACGCGCTGCAACATTATCACGCAGTTTTTTTGATTGCAGAATTTTCAGCACCTCACAAGCAACCGCACAAGCAAGCGGATTGCCGCCGAAGGTTGAACCATGACTGCCGAACTGGAAAGTATTTTCAGCGCGTTCGCCGATTAAGCAAGCGCCAATAGGCATTCCGCCGCCTAAGGCCTTGGCCAGCGTTACCACATCAGGAACAACATTTTTTTCTGCAAAATGTGAAAATAAATGTCCAGTTCGCATCATTCCGCATTGAACCTGATCAAGCATCAACAACGCATCATATTTACGGCAAAGATTTTGCACCTCCTGCAAGAATCCTGGCTTTACCGGAGTTATACCGCCCTCGCCTTGCACAACTTCGCACATTACCGCGCAAACTGAATCATCCATTGCTTGTTTAAAAGCCTCAATATCATTAAAATTCACATAAACAAAACCGCCCGGCAAAGGTTCATAACCTTGCTGATATTTTGGCTGCGCTGTTGCTGTTACAGTTGCCAATGTACGACCATGAAACGAGCCGGTAAAAGTTATAATGCGGCGTTTTTCCGGCGGTCTTCCTTTATCGGCAGCGTATTTACGCGCCAGCTTTATTGCCGCTTCATTCGCCTCAGCGCCAGAGTTGGTTAGGAAAACGCGCCGTGCGAATTTTGATGATTTAACCAGCATTTCGGCAAGATTAACTGGCGGTTCAGTAAAAAACATATTGCTAGTATGCCAGATTTTTCCGGCTTGATTGATCAGAGCCTTTCTAAGAGCAGCATTCTGATGTCCCAGCGAGGTAACCGCTATTCCAGCGCCAAGATCAATATAGCTGTTGCCGTCAAGATCAAATACTGTAGCGCCACGCCCCTTTGCCACAATCATATCACGCGGTTTATAAGCATGTGTATAATATTTACGTCCCTTTTCTATCAGCTTTTTTGAGCGTATTGACAGTTTTTTTGCTGACAGTTTTTTCAAGGGATTTTTTGTGGTTTTTGTTGTTGCTGTTGTTGCTGTTTTTATTTTTTTTGTAGTTTTTTTGCTCATGGTAAAATTGTCTCTTATTTTGTTATTTTTATTACGTTATTTTTATTACGTTATTTTGTTATTATTTGTTATTATCTTGTTATTACTATTTTATATTCATTTTCAAGCCGCTTTGCGATCGCTGAGCATTTCATCAAGCCAGATTCTTCCTTTCTGGTTTTCAACAAAATGCACTAAAGCAACCACCACCTTTCTATCAAATAAAGAATTGCTGTTATTCATCAGGAAAGATATTGCCTCATCAGCCGACAGAGCAGTCCGCCAGCTGCGCGGACTTATCATTCCAATGAAGGCATTGGCAACAGCTAGAATACGCGCAGGAAGCAGAATATTGTCGCCGATAATTCCAAGTGGTCCACTACCGTCAAAACGCTCCTGCCATTGGCGCAAAGTTTCATAAACCGGACCTTCAAAATGAATAAGCTTAACCAGCTCAGCAGCATCAGACAAACAATCGCGGATAATTTGCCGCTCTTCATCATCCAGCTTGCCGGTTTTAGTTAATATATCTGCTGAAACGACAATTTTTCCAACATTCATTAAACCGGCAGCAATGCGCGCTGTCTCTACTGTAACTTCATCAAGGTCCATTTGGAAAGCAACACTTTCCGCAAGTCCTGAAACCAGCAAAGAATGATTTGCCGCAAAAGGATCACGACGATCAACCAGCGAAATCAGAGTATCAACAAGATCCTGCAAAATCTGCAAACGTTTTTCGCGCTCATTTACCGCCTCAGTTATGTCTTGCTCAACTACTAAAACGCCAGGAGTTGGAAATTCAAGGCCGCTAATTGGAATATGCACAACTGGCACATAAATGCCTTGAATGCTGCGCGAATTTCCGGCAATCACATCCTGAAAGAAATGTAGCATTATGTGCTTTTTATCAAAAGCCTCTTCACATTTCATGGCAATATGTCTTGCGCTTACCGCGCCGCGAACATCCTGCAAATATTTTCCCGGCAATGTTTCAGCTTTCATTCCAGCGCGCACAGCGGCGCTGCGATTGGCGAAACAATAACGAAAATCAGCATCAAGAATAAATACCGCTTCCGGCTGATTATCAGAAACAAGCCGCAGCATTTCCTCCTGCGCCTGCGCCTGCGCGGCAAGGCGGCGGAAATGATATGAAAGCATCAGCGAACGTTTCGAATTTCCATGCCACCATAGCGCGACAATCAACAAAACAATCGCCGCAATAGCCAGAAAAAAGATAGCAATCATGTTGTTTCTGGTTTTTGCGCTGGCGGCTAAGGCTTCATCACGGTTAATTTTCACTATGGCAATCCACGGCGTTCCAGCAACCAGCCGCGAAGTAGCAAGAACACGGCGATTAGCATAGTCATTCAGCTCAGCGCTGAAATCGCCAATATTTGTCATAAGTTTTGCCTCGGCAAATTTCCGCGCATCACGCGCAATCTGCTTGGCCAGCGCCTCTGATTTATCAAGCAAAGGATTGAGGAACTGTATGTTGTTGCCGCTGCTGCGTACCAGAACTGTTTCCAGAGTTTTTTCCGTAACGCCCGGATGTTTAAGAAGCGCAAAAAAACCGTCATCAATGGTTTTTACGGCGATAATTTTGCCAACTTGCGATTCCTTGTTACGCTCACCCTGAATGGAATAAATAGGAACGATAAATCCTATATTGAGCTTGCCGTCAGTATCTTTGCGAATATCAATCAACGCCTCGTTAAGCCGCTCAGATTGCGCCGCGTCAATAATAATCTGCTCGCGAACATTCTGTGCCATTTCTGTGGAAACGACTATGTTATTATTACGATCAACAACCGCTAAGCCGCTTTTTCCTGACGCGGCAATATTAGCCGGAATTCCGCTTGAATCTCCTTCTGCTTTATATCCGCCACGTTGCGCGGAAAAAACCAGCAGATTACGCAGATATTCAGTTTGTGCCAAAGGCGCGGAATTTCTTGCTAAAGACGCAGATGATGCTGATCCTGATTTTTTAGCCGATTCTTTACTGGCAGAATTCGCCGCAATAGCTGAATTTTGTTGCGCCAGCAGATTAAGCTCGCTTAAATAAAGCTGTAGCGAAGGATTATCGGCAAGGCCGCGAATATCTTTGAAATGCTCACTAACATAACGAGTTAATTCAGCAGTGCGACTATCGGCAATAAGATTGAGCTTTTCCTGCCAACTGCGTACATCACGCGCCACATCCTGCGAAACATAACGCGTAGTAAGCCAGATTCCGGCAATTACAACCACTGCCACAATCACCGCAATTCCGTAAAAACGCGTCATAAAAGCAGAATTCTGCGTCTGCTCTTCTCCGTTCGCACGGTTCGCACGAATTTTATAGAGATTCTCGCTATCATGTTCAGCGTTATTAAGATCATTATTTTTATTTATAAATTCAGCAGCATAACGCATAAAATTTCCAGGCCGCATAAAAATCCTATAAAAACTACTCTATAAAAACAATAACTAATATAAAAACAATAACTAATAAGAACTATAAGAACTATAAGAACTAATAAAAATAAAAACTATTGTTAGTGACCACTAACCGCTATTATTATCAGCAACTGTTATCAGCAAGTACAATCCGCTAATAATTACCATATTATCAAATACCATTACCATAAATTACTATCTACTACAAAGCCAAACAAGCTAAACAAACCATAGTTTTTTTTAAATGCAAAAACAATTCACCATTCATAAAATCCACAAAAAATCCCGACTGGGAACATTAGCAACGCCACATGGAGAAATTCGCACTCCTGCCTTCATGCCAGTTGGAACAGCCGCCACAGTCAAAGGAATGCGCCCTGCTGAAATATCCGCAACCGGCGCTGATATTCTCCTTGGCAATACTTACCATCTGATGTTGCGCCCCGGAGCAGAGCGCATAGCGGAACTTGGCGGTTTGCATAAATTCATGAATTGGCACAAACCAATTCTTACTGATTCCGGCGGTTTTCAAGTAATGTCTCTGGCCAAGCTGCGTAAAATCAATGAAAATGGCGTAATTTTTCAGTCACATCTCGACGGCGCGACAATCGAGCTTACTCCGGAAAAAGCAATTGAAATACAATATCTGCTCGGCAGCGACATAACCATGGCTTTTGACGAATGCACGCCTTTTCCGGCCACTTTCCAGCAGGCGAAAGACAGCATGGAACTTTCCATGCGCTGGGCAAAACGCAGTAAAGCTGCCTTCGAATCATATCATAAACCGCCGGAGCATAAACCGCCGCAAATCGCCGCTGATGAAAATAACAATGTTATTTCTGCTGTTATTTCTGCCAGAAATATTACCACCATGAACAGACATCTGATTTTCGGCATAGTTCAAGGCGGAATCTATGCTGAGCTTCGTGAAATTTCTGCCACAGCTCTTAAAGAAATTGGCTTTGACGGTTATGCAATTGGCGGTCTTGCCGTCGGCGAAGGTCAGGAATTAATGCTGTCAACTCTTGCTTCAACTATTCCTCATCTTCCCGAAAACTATCCACGTTACCTTATGGGCGTAGGAAAACCTGATGATATAGTAGGCGCGGTCATGCGCGGCGTTGATATGTTTGACTGCGTTCTGCCAACTCGCTCCGGCAGAAATGCCAGAGCTTATAGTTTCGCAGGCGAAATGAATATTCGCAACGCCAGATTCGCTGCTGATAATTCGCCGCTTGAAGAAAACTGCCCTTGCACATTATGCCGGCAATTCTCCCGCGCTTATTTGCATCATCTGTTCAAGGCTGACGAAATGCTAGGGCCAATTCTGCTCACTGAACATAATCTTACTTTTTATCAAATACTAATGCAGCAGCTTCGTGAAGCTATTGCAACTGAAACTATAGATAAATACAGCGAGAATTTCTTATC
>CAZFJN010000004.1:0-1846 GCA_964519595.1 uncultured Rickettsiales bacterium | reverse complement strand
CTGCTCGCGCTGATATTGGCGCTTATATTTCTTCCTGCGCGGATGATTGAAAAACAGCTTATAACGGCAATGGAAAAAGCCGGCTTGTCGGAAATAAACGTAACAACAGCTTCCGTAAACACAAAGCAATTAATTTTTTCCAATCTCTCATTTGCCAAAGAAAAAATAAAAATAAAGGCCAGCGATATTGAAATAAGCGCTGATTATTTGCCATATCGTCAATTATTGCGCGGAGAAGTAAGCGATCTCGCCGGAAAATGGTCAGTGAAAAACATTGCCATAGCTGAATCACCACTGTATTTGCCGCCTCTTTCCGCCCTTGGCAAATGGAGCTGGCAGAATGATAGTTTGCAGATAGAAGGAAGCATAAGCAGCGCCGACAAACTCTATCACAGCACATTCAGCGCAACAATCAATGCCACTGAAAGCGCAATAACCGCGCATGAGCTACGAATTCCATGGCAAGGCGGCATTATCAGCAGTAAAAATCTGCATCTTTCCACAAAAGCCGGAAAAACAATAAGCGCGGAAATAAAAATTGAGAAACTGCCGCTTGCCGCCCTGCTGCAAATAATATCCGGAAATAAAGCCAACGGCAGCGGCGAAATATCCGGAACAATACCATTTTCTATTGATAAAAACGGCAAGATCCGCCTCGGCAAAGGCAAACTTTACTCTACCAAATCAGGCATAATCACCATTGATCAGGCAATCTTACCAGGCAATTCGCCGCAAATGGAAATAGCGCGCGCCGCACTTACCGATTTTCATTACAGTAATTTAACGCTCACGACACAAACAGCTGATAATGGCAAAGCTATGATCAACATGTCAGTAGAAGGAAACAGCCCGCAAATTGTGGAAAAAATTCTCGCAGGAAAAAAAATAAAATTGAATGTGAATTTATCAGGAGATGTGCTAGAGATGCTGCTTGCCACTATGAATTTGCTGCAAGATCCGCTGAATAATAAAACTGAATAATGAACCATAAAAAAAACGCATAAAATAACCACAAATCAGGCCAGATCATGAACGTTTTACAATCTAAAAACTATTATTTCTCCGCGCTGCTGTTGCTGGCTTGCGCCTGTTCGCCGACAGTCAATGTCGCCACCGAAAAGCCGATTGAAATTAATATGAACATCAATATCGAACATCGCGTAAAAGTCGAGATAGAAAAAGATGTGCAGAAAGCAATAAAAACCAACAAAGATATTTTTTAAAGGTAATTTATGAAAAAAACCGCATCGTTAATCGCCGCCATCGCCGCTATAGTTGTTTATGCCGCGCCTTCCTTCGCCGCTGATCTTCAGACAGCAAGAACAAGCGCAGCAGTTGGAGAAACCGCAGCCGGCTATATCGAAAAAATAAACGGCGGCGCGGAAATAGACGCGCTGGTTGCCGAGGTGAATTCCAAACGCCGCGCCGAATATGCAAGAATTTCCAATGAAAATGGCCAGCCGCTTGATGTAATCGCCAGAATAGCCGCCGGAAATATAATAAAATCCCTGCCCAAAGGCGCAAAATATCAAGACGCCAAAGGCAACTGGCTGAGCAAATAAACCACAATTATTCTTACATATCGTGTTTTAACTGTTGTTTTTTAACTGTTGTTTTTTAAGTTGACAACAACAGCCAAATCCTTATTGTCCCTGTCTCTTTTGTATATAATAGCAAATGCCCTGATTTTACGAAATATCTGCAAATAACAGACATAAAAACCGTAAAAATACGTGGCAAAACGTAATAAAAAACAATAAAACGTAAAAAATACAAAAGAATATAAAATAATGATCCGGTAGCTCAGTCGGTAGAGCACCTGACTTTTAATCAGGTTGTCGCGGGT
>CAZFJN010000003.1:68021-71929 GCA_964519595.1 uncultured Rickettsiales bacterium | reverse complement strand
TTAGAGCTATAGTTTGTCATAATTCTGGCAAGCTGAAGCCAGCGCTGCGAATACAAAATTCACTTCCTTTTCACTGAAGAAAGAGCGCGTAAGGTTGCTATATTCATCCTGAATTATTTTAAGCGGCGTTGCTTTGCCAAACAGCATTTCAGCAATTGCTGCTTGTAAAATCGCCAGCAGCAATGGACTCATTCTTTCAACTTTCCATTCTTTAGAAAGAGTAGAGGCAATTATTTTATCAATCTCCTGACGATAAGTTTTTACGCTCGCCAGAATTGCCTCATAGAGTGCGTAATTAGGCTCAACTGCTGCGCCGATGGTGATTTTCTGTTCTGCCTGATTGTTACCAAGCTGCGCGCGCAGAAATTTTGTCTGTTTTTCCGGATCAAGCTTTTCTTCGTTTACAGCTATTTTATACAAACATTGCACTGCGGCAATGCGCGCTGCTGATTTTTTCTGCAAAGACAAATTTTTTGAATTAGTTACTGGCATGATATGAGTTTCTGGCGTATTTCGATCATGTGCAAACAGGCAAGGGCTGCGCTGCGGCCTTTATTGCCGGAGTTTACTCTGGCTCTTTCCCAGGCCTGATCTTCATTTTCAACAGTCAATATTCCGTAGCCGATCGCGCAATTTTTCTGCACACTTAAATCCATTAAACCACGCGCCGATTCAGCGCATACATAGTCATAATGTGTCGTCTCGCCGCGAATCACACAACCGAGCGCTACAAAACCATCATAATAAGCGGATCTCTTGTCACCATTATTTTTATCCGGATTTTTATCTGGCAGAGAAAAACCTATCGCGCCAGGAATTTCAAAAGCTCCTGGAACGGTAATCAGATCGAACTCAACCTCCGCCTCCTGCAAAGCGGAAACTGCGCCGCTTTCCAGCTCGCTGGCAATATCTTCATAAAATCGCGCTGAGACTATTAAAATCCGTGTCATAAAATTATTTAGAACTGTAATTTATAACTATATTTATAACTATATTTATAACTAATATTTAGAAATAATAATTTAGAACTATAATGATTTGTAATCGACAATACTTAAACCATAACCTTCTAATCCTACCACGCTTCTGCGTGCGTTGGAAAGCAGTATCATCTCGCGCACGCCGAGATCGAGCAGAATTTGCGCGCCGATTCCGTAATCACGAAGGTCCATAGGAACAATCGGAGCTTCACCAAGCTTAAGGCGCAAATGGTCGGAAAGAGAGGTTTTTATAGGCTCGCGCAATAAGACGATAATTCCACTGCCAGCAGCTTCTATCGCGCGCATTGAATCAGCCAGCAGGCTGCCTTTCGCCTCGGCATCGCCTAACATATCCTGCAACATATTCAGCGAATGCATTCGCACTAAAACCGGCTTGCTTACATCAATATCGCCTTTTATCAACGCCACATGCTCAGCGTAGGAGGTGGTTGTTGAATAAATTATCAGCCGGAAATCGCCGCCATGCCGACTGCGGAAATCTGATTCAATAACTCTGCTTACCAGCTTTTCCGAACGTCTGCGATAGGAAATCAGATCAGCAATGCTGGCGATTTTCAGCTTATGCGTTGTGGCAAAAGACAGCAGATCAGGCAAACGCGCCATGCTGCCATCATCATTCATTATTTCGCAGATAACGCCGGAAGGATTAAGGCCAGCTAATCTGGCAATATCAACCGCCGCTTCAGTATGTCCGGCGCGAACCAGCACGCCGCCATTCTTGGCAATCAGTGGAAATACATGCCCCGGAGAGCCTATATCAGCCGCGCCTTTTGCCGGATCTATCGCCACTTGAATCGTATGCGCGCGGTCGGCTGCGGAAATTCCAGTGGTGACTCCTTCGCGTGCTTCTATTGAAACTGTGAAAGCGGTTTGATGACGCGAGCTGTTTTGCGGCGACATCAGATTCAGATCCAGCTCGGCAACACGTTTTTCAGCAAGTGCCAGACAGATAAGGCCACGGCCATGCTTGGCCATGAAATTTATAGTTTCCGGAGTGGCAAATTGCGCCGGAATTACTAAATCTCCCTCATTTTCACGATGTTCATCATCAACCAGCACCACCATTCGCCCGCTGCGTGCTTCGTCAATAATTTCAGAAATAGGAGAAAGAGTCATGACAATAAAACGAGTTATGCCAGTAAATTCAATATAGTACCGCGATCCCAGCGCATACCTTGGCGCAAGGCCTCAACGGCGCTGCGAATCATACTGGAAAGCGATTCCGGATCAGGAATGAAATTCTCCTCGCTTTTTCTAGGCGCGGATTTTAGTTTCTGATCGTTTGAACGCTCGCGGCCAACCGCATTGCGTCCGGCAGGATTAGAATTTATGCGATTTGGATTTATATTAATTACCATAGCTATATTCTCTTTATCAGGAATCAGGAATCAGGAATCAGGGATCAGAAGCCAGAAATTTGGAATATTTTGTTTCTGAATATCTGGACAAAATGGCAAAAATGCATTATTCGCTCATTTTATACAGTCTATACACTCTGTTTTTAAAAAACACAAACCGGAAATCAGTAACCAGTAACCAGAAGCCAGAAACCATCATCCTACGCCAAGGCTTCGGATGACAAGGCAACCAGCAACTAATAAAGACTACCATTATGCCGTTCATTATCGCAACTTTCTACCATTTTTTTGATTTTTCCGATTGCGCCGGAAAACATCAGGCAATTAAAGAAGACATGCAGCAATTTGGCATTTGCGGCTCTTTGCTGCTTGCTCCGGAGGGTTTCAACGCAACTCTTGCCGGCAGTCGTTCTGCTATTGATGAGGCGCTTGCTTATCTTAAAAAACTTGCCGGCGCTGATTTCCGGCATAAAGAAAGCAGCGCAGAAAAAAAACCGTTCAAACGTCTGCGCGTCCGCCTGAAAAAAGAGACTATTTCAATCGGCAAGCCAGCGCCGCTTGATATGGTTGGAACTTATGTTGATCCTAAGGAATGGAATCAGCTTATTGCTGATCCTGAGGTGATAGTTCTTGATTCACGCAATGTCTACGAAACTCACCTTGGCTCTTTTCAAGGCGCTATTGATCCGAAAATTCGTAATTTCAAACATCTGCCGGATTTTGTGCAGAATAATCTCGCCGCCGCCAAGGATAAGAAAATCGCCACTTTCTGCACTGGCGGCATTCGCTGTGAGAAATTCACCTCCTGGCTGCGCGCTGAAGGTTTTGAAAATGTCTATCATCTAAACGGTGGTATTTTGCGCTATCTGGAGGAAATTCCGCCGCAAGAGAGTCTGTGGCAAGGCGAGTGTTTTGTATTTGATGAAAGAGTCGCCGTCGGACATGGCCTTGTTCCTTCCAAAACGGCCAGCGTATGTTATGGTTGTGGTCAGACATTGACTCCGGAAGATCGCGCGAATCCGCTATATGTTTCCAGTGAGAGTTGCCAGTTTTGTGCAACAAACAGGACAGATAAATATTCTCCAGAGAACTGTTCCGCCTAAAACTTCAGCTTAAACTTCAGTCTAAAACTTCTCCAGAAATTTATTCAGAAACTTCCTCGGAAACTTCTCTGGAAATTTTTCTGAAAACTTCGCCAAAAATTTGCCAAAAATCCGGCGGGAAATTTTGCTTAAATTTTTTTCTGGAATTCTGTCATGAAATTCTGTCCAGTAATTTATCCACAATAATAATTGCCAAACAATCATTGAATGCAAAGACAATTCATAGTTATCCACAGATTTCACAAGCTGTTTATTTTGCCAAAACCACATAATATAGTGGTAAGATAGCAAAAATAATCACAATATCTAGTTGCATTACAAATTTGTAATGTTACAATCACCACAAGTTAGACGATCAACTTAATGATCAACTTATATAGCTAGATTAAGTGATTAGATTAAGTGATTAGATTAAGTGATTAGATTAAGTGATTAGATTAAGTGAT
>CAZFJN010000003.1:47462-67921 GCA_964519595.1 uncultured Rickettsiales bacterium | reverse complement strand
GATTAGATTAAGTGATTAGATTAAGTGATTAGATTAAGTGATTAGATTAAGTGATTAGATTAAGTGATATAGATAAACGGCACTAGATTACTGTGAATATAAGTTATCTAATATGCGGATTAGTTAGTAGTTGTGGTTAAAATATTTGTAGTAGAGGGGGATTTCTTATGCGGATAGAACGGCATTTCACCAAGTCTGGCGCTGATGTTTACGATAATATCGCGTTTAAAAAAACTGATGTGGTGATGAAAAATCCCGATGGTTCAGCGGTATTTGAATGTAGAGATACAGAAACTCCGGCGCAATGGTCGCAAGTTGCCACGGATGTTCTGGCGCAGAAATATTTCCGTAAAGCCGGAGTGGCAACTAAGCTTCGTGCCATTGAAGAACATGCTGTGCCGCAATGGTTATGGCGGCATGAGCCGGCGGAGGGCGCGGAATTTGCCGGAGAAACTTCTGCCAAGCAGGTATTTGATCGTTTAGCTGGCGCCTGGACTTACTGGGGCTGGAAGGGCGATTATTTTGATACGGAAGATGATGCACGCAGCTTTTATGATGAAATACGTCATATGCTGGCTTTGCAGATGGCCGCGCCGAATTCTCCGCAATGGTTCAATACTGGACTGCATTGGGCTTATGGAATTGATGGTCCGAGTCAAGGACATTATTATGTTGATGCTGACAGTAAAAAAGTAACGCGCTCAAAAAGCTCTTATGAACGTCCGCAACCACATGCCTGCTTTATTCAAAGCGTGAAGGATGATCTGGTTAATGAAGGCGGCATCATGAATTTGTGGGAACGTGAGGCGCGGCTTTTTAAATATGGTTCCGGAACCGGCTCGAATTTTTCTGATTTGCGCGGCAATGGTGAAAAGCTTTCCGGCGGCGGAAAATCATCCGGGTTGATGAGTTTTCTCAAAATTGGCGATCGCGCGGCGGGAGCGATAAAATCCGGCGGCACAACTCGTCGTGCGGCGAAAATGGTGGTGGTTGATGTTGATCATCCGGATATTGAGGAATTTATCGACTGGAAAGTTCTCGAAGAACAAAAAGTCGCGGCTTTAGTTACTGGCTCGCGCTTATGCCGCAAACATTTAACGGCGATAATGGAAGCTTGTCAGCAAGGTGAATCTGAATCACGCTGCCTGCCTTCTAATAATCCGACTTTGAAAAAGGCCATCAGCGATGCCAAAAAAGCCCTTGTTCCGGATAATTATATCTACCGTGTGATAGAGTTCGCTAAACAAGGCTATGAGCATATCGAATTTCCGGAATATGATACAGACTGGGATTCTGAGGCTTATCTGACTGTCTCCGGCCAGAATTCCAATAACTCAGTGCGTGTTACGAATGAATTTTTACAAGCAGTTGAGCAGGATAAACCATGGCAGCTTCTGCGCCGCAAGGATGGTTCTGTGGATAAGGATTTACCGGCGCGTGAGTTGTGGGAAAAAATTGGCTATGCCGCCTGGGCGTGCGCTGATCCTGGAATTCAGTATGACACGACAATTAACGAATGGCATACTTGTCCGCAATCAGGACGTATTCGCGCCAGCAATCCTTGCTCTGAATATATGTTTCTTGATGATACTGCCTGCAATCTTGCCTCAATAAATCTGCTGACTTTCAAAAAACCAGATGGTGGTTTTAATATTGCAGCGTTTGAACATGCAGCAAGGTTGTGGACGATAGTTCTGGAAATTTCTGTGGCAATGGCGCAGTTTCCTTCGAAGGAAATCGCCAAGCTGTCTTACGAATTTCGCACTCTTGGCCTTGGCTTTGCCAATATTGGCGGTTTGCTGATGGCAACAGGAGTTCCTTATGACAGCGACGAAGGCCGAGCGATTTGCGGCGCGATATCAGCAATTCTAACCGGAATTTCATATGCCACTTCCGCAGAAATGGCTAAGGAACTCGGCGCTTTTGACGGTTATTCCGCCAATAAGCAGGATATGTTGCGCGTGATGCGGAATCATTCGCGTGCGGCGCGTGGTGAGGCTGCCGGTTATGAAGCTCTTTCAATTTTGCCAATTCCTCTGGATAATGCTAATTGCAAGGATAAATCACTAACCAGAGCGGCAAAAAAAGCCTGGGAATCAGCGCTGATGCTTGGCGAAAAATATGGTTATCGCAACGCGCAGGCTACTTGCATAGCGCCGACAGGCACTATCGGCTTGGTTATGGATTGTGACACTACCGGAATTGAGCCGGATTTTGCTTTAGTTAAATTCAAAAAACTAGCTGGCGGTGGTTATTTCAAAATAATCAATCAGCAAGTTCCGCAAGCGCTCAGCGTGCTTGGTTACAGCGAAAGTGAAATAGCAGAAATAACTGCCTATGCGGTTGGTCATGGTACTTTGGCGAATGCTCCTGGCGTTAATCATGCCGCTTTACGCGCTAAAGGTTTTGATGACGAGTCTTTAGCTAAAATAGAAAAATCGCTGGCGGCGGCTTTTGAAATTAAATTCGCTTTCAACAGATGGTCGCTTGGCGATGAATTCTGCAAGGAAAAATTGCGCTTAAGCGAGGCGCAGATTAATGATGCGAATCTTGATGTATTATCTGCATTGGGATTTTCCAAAGCTGATATAGAAGCGGCTAATGAATATTGCTGCGGAACTATGACTTTGGAAGGCGCGCCATATCTTAAAGAAAAACATTTGCCGGTATTTGACTGCGCGAATCCTTGCGGCAAAAAAGGTGTACGTTTTCTGTCAGCAGAAAGTCACATTCGGATGATGGCGGCCTCGCAACCATATATTTCCGGAGCTATTTCCAAGACGATAAATATGCCGAATTCCGCAACTGTTGAGGAATGCAAGGATGCTTATATAATGTCGTGGAAATTAGGGCTTAAAGCTAACGCGCTTTATCGCGATGGTTCTAAATTATCGCAGCCGCTTAGCGCCTCAATTGCCGCTGAGCTTTCCGAAATTGAAGATGATGAGAAAGATAAGGCACAATATCTGCGTCAGCCGCAGGCGAAAGTCGCGCAAGTGGTTGCCGAGAGAATTGTTGAGCGTATTTTGCGTGAAAATGAAAGACGTAAATTGCCGGAACGGCGTAAAGGTTATACGCAAAAGGCGATGGTCGGCGGACATAAGGTTTATCTGCGAACTGGAGAATATGAAGACGGAACTCTTGGCGAGATCTTTGTTGATATGCACAAGGAAGGCGCGGCTTTCCGTTCTTTGATGAATAATTTCGCGATTGCTGTCTCAATCGGCTTGCAATATGGCGTGCCGCTGGAGGAATTTGTTGATGCCTTTACCTTCACACGCTTTGAGCCTTCTGGAATGGTTGAAGGAAATGAGGCGATTAAAATGTCGACTTCAATACTTGATTATATTTTCCGCGAGTTGGCAATTTCCTATCTTGGCCGCAATGATCTTGCTCATGCCGAGCTTGGTGATATTCGTTCTGACACAATAGGACGTGGTGAGGGTGATTCAACGCGGCCTTCTGATCAGCCGGAATTGCCGCAGCTGTTTAATAAAGTAACCAGCAATGGTTTTGTCCGTGGTCAGCTTTATGTGGTTGCTAATAACGTTTCTTCCGGAGTTAAAACGCAAGGCGCTCTGGCGCTGGCTGAGGATAAATTAGCAGCGACTTCTTATCTAAGAGAAGAGCGTCAGACGAGCGTTACAGTTCATCTTGGCGTAGCGGAGAGTTCTGCTGCTTCTTCGTTATCTTCCGCTGCGAAAGATGATCAGGAATCGCGTCGAGAAAAAATTCGTCAGGCGCGCGCCAAAGGTTATGAAGGAGATGCTTGCACGGAATGCGGCAATTTCACGCTGGTTCGCAACGGAACTTGCATGAAGTGCGATACTTGCGGTTCAACCAGCGGCTGTAGTTAATATATTGATTGCGAAATAGTTTATACTATTTTGCAATCATCATACTGATGATTGCATTACGCGCCATAAGGCGACGTGCGCTTAAGTCGGACTTCCATTTTGCGATCATATTGATCGCAAAATGGTTTAAGATTAATTGCGCTAAAGATTTTTCCGGCGTTTTGTAAACATCAGCAAGGCTACTGGCGCATTGATTATCGCGATGCTTAGGAATATCTGCGGTATGGAAAATGACAGTTTAACCATCAGCAGCGTTGCGGCGGCGGCGGCAACCATGAATAAGGCATTTATCACATTATTAGCGGCGATTATTCTGGCGCGATGAGCTGGCTCGCTGTCATGCTGCATTACTGCGTAGAGAGGCACGATATATATTCCGGCGCAGATTGAAATAAATAACAGATCAGCAACTATGCGAATTCCTGCCGCTTGTGTTATGAATTTTCCGACATCAAGCAGCACGCCGCTTTCCGCATGTGGCATTATCTGGCTGGCAAAAAATAAATCAATAGAGAATAAGGTGATGCCAAGCGCGGCAAAAGGTGTGTAAGTTAATTTGATCTGGCCCTTTAGCAGACGGTTGCAAAGCAGTGATCCGGCGGCAATTCCAATTGAGAAAACAGTAAGAAACAGCGTAACTACTGTTTCATCGGATTTTAATATATCCTTGGCGTAGGAAGGAAATTGCGACAGAAAAGTCGCGCCAATCAGCCAGAACCATGAAATCGCCAGAATGCAGATAAACACTTTGTGATTTTTGCGACTATGCTGAATTATATTCCAGCTTTCCTGAAAAATATTATAGTTTATTTTTAAAGTGCAATCAGGAGGCGGTGCAGTTGGTATAAAGCGGCTGGACGTATAGCCGGCAATTGCCACTACAAATAAGGCCAAGGAAATCAGCGTTTCTCCCTGCGGCTGTAGAATAAGCAGCCCTCCGGCTATTGTTCCAATTAATATCGCCAGAAATGTTCCGGCTTCAATGTAAGCATTCGCGGAAATCAGCTCGTCATCAGGCAAATGTTGTGGCAATAGCGCGTATTTTATTGGTCCGAAGAATGTCGAATGAATTCCCATTAGAAACAGTGCAACAAGCATAATAACAATGTTATTAAGGTAAAATCCCAGCGCCGCAAATGGCATTATCACTAGTTCAGCTATTTTAATCAGGCGCGTCAGAGTTGCGCGGTTATATTTGTCAGCAATTTGTCCACAAAGCGCGGAGAACAGAAAATAAGGCAGAATAAACAATCCAGCGGCTAAAGTTACCACAATCTGCGTTTGTGCATGATCTTCAGTAGCAATACGGTAAGTAACCAGCATAACCAGAGCGTTTTTAAGCAAATTATCATTAAGAGCGCCACAGAATTGAGTGACGAATAAAGGCATGAAACGTCTGCTGGTAATTAAATTAGTCATTTTCTGAAAGAGTTTATTTTATATTTTTAGCACATTCTTCAGCGCGTGAACATATGTAATCAATAGCAGATAATAATGAACTGCAAGTAAAATCCGCCGTAAAATCCGGCGTGTGTTCTGTGTATTTATAGTCAATGAATATTGATTTGCAGCTTGCTGCCGTTGCCGCCAGTATGTCGCGCCAGCGATCGCCGATCATGAAAGAATCAGCAAGATTTATGTCAAACTTATCACGCGCTTGATATAACATTGCCGGCTTAGGCTTGCGGCAGTTGCAATTATCTTTATCTGAGTGAAAGCAAACCATTATATCATCAAAAGGAAATTCCGCGCAAAGTCTGCTATGAGCTTGTGCAACAAATTCATGAGTTGCCAGACCATTGGCAACATCCGGCTGGTTGGTGATTATTATCAGCAAATAACCAAGCTCTTTTAATCTGGAAAGGGCGCTTATTTCCGGATTAATTACAAACTCCGCCATATGGCGCGGCGCATATGGTTTGCCATCTTTAATTATGGAATGATTAAGAACACCATCGCGATCAAGAAAAACAGCTTTTTTCATATTTTCATATTTTCATATTTTCATATTTTTCAATGACGGAAATGACGAATTGCCGTAAATGCCATGCCTATTTTGTATTTATCAGCAGCCTCGATTACTTCTTCGTCGCGTATTGAACCGCCAGGTTGAATTATCGCGCTTATTCCAGCTTCTGCCGCCAGCTCAACAGAATCAGCAAATGGAAAAAAAGCATCAGAGGCCAGCGCCGCGCCTTTTGTTGATAATCCAGCGGCGGCGGCCTTCATACTGGCAATGCGCGCGGCGTCAATGCGACTCATTTGTCCAGCGCCAATTCCGATTGTCGCCTGATTTTTTACCATAACAATCGCATTTGATTTAACATGTTTGGCGACTGTAAAGGCAAGCTGCAGATCATTCATAGTGGCTTCTTCAATTGGCGTTTTAGTAACTATGCGCGGCGCAGCAGAGGTAATTATATTATCATCTTCCTGAACCAGAAAGCCGCCGGAGATTGATTTAATCATCAGGCGCGTCTGTTGTGGCGGCGACATTTTTCCGCTAAGTAAAAGCTTCAGCTTTTTGCGCGTAGAAAATATCGCAATAGCTTCCTCATTAGCTTCCGGCGCGATTATTACCTCGACAAATAAATTGCCCAGAGCGTTTGCAAATTGTGCATCAATTTCTCTGTTTACCGCTATTATGCCGCCATAGGCGCTGGTTGGATCACAAGCCAGCGCACGTGCGAAACAATCGCTGATATTATCGCCTGTTGCAACGCCGCAAGGGTTGGCGTGTTTGATTATTGCCACTG
Organism: uncultured Rickettsiales bacterium; assembly: GCA_964519595.1. Lineage (GTDB taxonomy): Bacteria > Pseudomonadota > Alphaproteobacteria > Rickettsiales > SXRF01 > JANRKF01. The sequence continues at coordinate 61,308 of CAZFJN010000003.1, read as the reverse complement.
CCGGAGATGAAAATTCACGAACCAGCTCAAGTCCGGCGGAAGCATCATTAAGATTGTTATAGCTTAAATTTTTTCCTTGTATCTGGCGCGCGCTGGAGAGAGAATTTTCTTCGCTGAAGCGGCCATAAGAAGAGCTGGCATAAAAAGCCGCTTTTTGATGTGGATTTTCACCGTAATTGAGCGTTTCCACTCTTTTTCCAGACAGCACATAACGCTCAGGCAATTTATCGCCAAGCTCGCCAGCAAACCAGCTGCTTATCGCCGCGTCATAAGCGGCAGTATGCGCGAAAGCCTGCGCGGCAAGTTTCTGGCGCGTTGCCAGCGTTGTTGCGCCGCCTCCTGCTGACATTTCGCTCATTACTAACTCATAATCCGCCGGATTAGTAATAACAGTAACTGCTTGATGATTTTTGGCGGCGCTGCGTATCATGCTTGGACCGCCTATATCTATTTGCTCAATACATTGCGAATAAGCGCCGCCTTTTCTGACGGTTTCTTCAAAAGGATATAAATCTATCACTACCAGATCAATTGTTTCTATATTGTGTGTTTTTAGCGCCTGAAGATGCTCTGGCTTATCACGCACAGCTAAAATTCCACCGTGAATTTTTGGATGAAGAGTTTTTACTCTTCCGTCCATTATTTCAGGAAATCCGGTATATTCGGCAGCTTCAAGAACAGCTATTTTGGCTTTTCTAAGCTCGTCTGCGGTTTTTCCTGTTGAAATTATCCGGACATTCATTTCAGCCAGGAAACTGGCAAAATTCACCAGGCCGGCTTTATTGGAAACTGAGATTAAGGCGGTTTTTATCATATTATCCTGATCAAATGGTTTATTAATTCAAATTGTTTATTAATTCAGACTGTTTATTAATATAGTTATCAATATAGTTCAGCGCATTTTTTTAATAGTTGCAGAGTTTTTATTTTGTCACGTTCGCTGCTGGCTAAGCGCAGATGCTCAAGATCATCTTCCAGATTTCTATAGTCTTTAACCGCAAAACGCGCAAGTTTTATGCCCTGATGGTTTGTTGGTACAATTTTTTCGTCAGCGCAGAACAGCTCTTCATGTAATTTTTCGCCAGGACTAAGTCCGGTAAAGATGATTTTTATTTCATCTTTAGCTTTGCGTCCGGCCAGCCTGATCATTTGCAGCGCTAAATCATGAATAGAGATTGGTTTTCCCATATCAAGGACAAAAACATGCTCGCTGGAATCAGGCATTTTAGCGCCGACGGAAGCGGCATGTAAGACCAGCTCAACCGCTTCGCGCACAGTCATGAAATAGCGCGTAGCATCACGATGCGTGACTGTTAAAGGACCGCCTTTTGCAATCTGTTCCTGAAAAATAGGAATAACTGAGCCGGTTGAACCAAGAACATTGCCAAAACGCACGGTTATAAAGCGTGTAGTTTTTCCTTCTAGTTTCTGGTCTAGTTTCCAGTCTAGTTTCCGGTCTAATTTTTGATTCAATTTCTGGCCTAGTGATTGACAATATGATTCAGCAACAGATTTTGTTGCGCCCATTACGCAAGTTGGATTTACCGCCTTATCAGTTGAAATTATTATCATATGCGCGACTTGGTGCGCGATGCAGGCATCAGCAATATGTTTAGTGCCAAAAATGTTTGTCAGTACAGTTTCTTCAGGATTTTCCTCAGCTATGGCAACATGTTTGATTGCTGCCGTGTGAAAAACAATATCCGGCTTAAATGATGAAAATACATGATTAATAAGGAGCTGATCACGAATATCGCCAAGCCTGATTTGTAGCTTTTTAGCGCAGTCTTGATCGGCAATTTGATTGTCAGAATTATTATCAAGTTTATTATCAAGTTTATTATCGAGTTTATTATCAGAGTTATTATTTTCTTGCGGCGATGATTGTGCTGATTTTGTATCGTGTTTATTGATAATGTTCAGAATTTCACGATTGATGAGATATAAATTATACTCGCATGAATCAAGCAGCATCAGCTGCGTTGGATTATAGTCAGCGATCTGGCGCGACATTTCGCTGCCAATACTGCCGCCGGCGCCAGTTATCAGAATACGCTTGTTGTTAATAAGCGCGCGCATTATGTCGCGGTTAAGAGCGTTTTGTGGTCTGCCTAGTAAATCCTCAAGCGCAATTGGCTTTATATCAGTTTTTTTGTCAAAATGCTGATTAAAATCGCTCAGTTCCGGAATACGCGCAATCGGCACAGCGGCTTCGTCAGAAATTTTCACCAGCTGCTGAATTTTATCGCCGCTTAAGTAAGGATCAGCGATAAGTATTTTGCGCGGATGTTTGCCGCTATTGGCCATTTTACTTAAAATTCTTGGTAGATCATTGATATTTCCATAAATTGGCACACGTCTGATAGTGCGATTATGCAGCGAAGATTGTTCATCAATAAGGCCGATTACTTTATAAGGCGTGCGCGGATCAGTGGTCATGTCGTCAATAAAACGTTCTGCCAGATTGCTTGTTCCAACCAGCAACACAGGAATTTTTGCCACTTCTTCAAGAGTCAGTTCCCAGATCAGCCGGCGGTCTTTTATGGCGCGGTAGGCGAAGCGTGGAATTGTCAGCATAGCGATAAGCAGCAGCAAGTTTATTGCCAGTACTGAGCGCGGCAAATTTTCCAGACGATTAGCGATAAACATGTAAGCGGCGAAAATCAGAATCGCCAGTGAAACTGATTTGGCAATTGCCACCATGTCATGCATTGAAGCAAAGCGCCATAATCCGCCGTAAAGGCGCATAAATATGAATACGCACAGGCAGATAACCACGAAGGAAATCGCTTCCGGAAAAATATATTGCTGATAATAATCAAGCTGCTCATTGCCAAGGCGCAGATAAAGCGACAGGAAAAAGCTCAATGTCGCCATAGTTGCGTCATGAAGAGCGGCAATCAGGATGCGAATATTAAAGCGTTTTTTCATTGCCGAGTCTTTGTATCTAAGGAGATTTTTTCGCTGGTTTTTAGCTCATCATCCTTAACATTGCCATGCGCGAATATTCCCATTACCATAAAAACCAGCATTAAAGCCAAAGCAGAAAATAGCCATTCAATTTTAGGATTAAGAGCGGCTTGCGTTGCCAGATAGCAGAGCAACACATTAACTCCGGCGATGATGCGCGTTATTGAATTATGTGACCAGCCTTTGCGCGCGGCTTGCTGATAATAATGCAGCGAATGAGCTTGCCATATTTTTTCGCGCCGCCAGATTCTTCTGATGATGGTAACGCTGCTGTCAGCCAGATAATAGCCGGCGATTATCAGCGCGGAAACTGCATATCCTGAATAAGCGGCGAGCAATAAGATATAGCCAGTGAGAAAGCCAATTGGAATGCTGCCGACATCGCCTAAAAATATTTTTGCCGGCTGTTTATTCCACCACCAGAAACCAAGTCCGGCTGCGGCGATGATCATAGCATAGTGCGAAAGCGGCGAAGGAAACTCTCCGGCAATGGCAAGCAGTATTGAAATTCCGCAGCCAATTGAAACCATTTCTGTGGCGGAAATACCGTCAATACCGTCCATAAAATTAAAAAGATTTATGAACCATATCCAGCACAGAGCGATAAGAATTTTTATCAGAAAAGGTGTTAGAAAAGGCGTCAGAAAAGGCGTCAGAAAAGGCGAGAGAAATGAATCTGTTAAGATGATGTCAGGAAAGGTGCTGACTGCTATTGAAACAGCGATAATCTGAACCAGCAGGCGAATGTAAGGAGGAGTTCCAATTAAGTCGTCAAACATTGAAACGCCAACCAGCAGCAATGTGGCAAGGACTATGGCGATATTTATATCAGCGATCATCATTGGAATAAGCAACGCGAAAACAACGGCCAGTCCGCCGCCGCGTGGAACTGGCGTGCTGTGATTACTGCGCTGATTAGGAATATCAAGCCATAATCTTCGTGAACGAAATGCCAAGATCAATAATCTTGTGCCAATTAAGGAAATTAAAAAAGCTGCCAAAGCGACAAATAAAGATAAAATACTCATAACGATAAAATATTCATAACGATAATATGCTCATAACGACAATATGCTCATCAACGTATACTCATCAACGCCGTCCGAACAGAACTTCAATATCCTTGCGTTTTAACTCAATATAAGTCGGACGTCCATGGTTACATTGTCCGGAAGAAGGAGTTTTTTCCATCTCTCTGAGCAGGGCATTCATTTCTTCAATTGCCAGCTCGCGCCCGGCGCGGATGCTGCCGTGGCAGGCCATAGTTCCGCATACATGTTGCAGCAGCGCTTCCAGAGACATTGTTTCGTCATATTCTTTGATATCGTCAGCAAGAGAGGTAATGAGCGATTGAACGTTCACCACGCCAAGCAAGGAAGGAGTTTCACGAACAATGATACTGCCATGGCCGAATTCTTCTATTATCAGGCCGAGGTCGGCGAATTGCTGGCGGCGTGCCAGCAGAGATTCTGCGGCGGCGGAATCAAGCTCTACAATTTCCGGAATCAGCAATGTTTGTCTAGCGATTTTCTGCGCTGAGAGAGCTTGTTTCATTTTTTCATAAATCAGCCGTTCATGAGCGGCGTGTTGATCAACTATTACGATACTATGGTGAGTTTCTGCGACAATGTAAGTTTTATGCAGCTGTGTTCGCGCTGCGCCTAGCGGATAAGAAATTGTTTCATTGTTTTGCGCGGTTGATGATTGAAATGATTTCGCTTGCGGAACGAGGCTGTGACTATATGAATTAGGCGCGGCAGGAAGATCAATAGCCGCTTCATATTCATAAGCAGGAGGTTCATTAAATGATGAATAAGCAGCATCAGGAGCTTTGTATGTGGAATTTGTTGTGGCGAATGTTGTTGTAGATTTTGTCGCAGATGTTGTTGCAAATGTTGTGGCAAATAACGGCGCGCTATGGCGTGCGATTTCATTATTAGCGGCGAAGCGTTCCAGCGCGTTTGCCGCGACATGATTAGAAGCGCGAAATCCGGCGGCGCTGATTGCGTTACGTAATGCGCCGATTATTAGTCCGCGAACTGCTTGTGCATCACGAAAACGCACCTCAGCCTTTGCCGGATGAACATTTACATCAACTTCTTCCGGTGGCAGATTAAGAAACAAAACAACTGCCGGATAACGATCAGAAGCTAAAACATCCTGATAAGCGGCGCGTACTACGCCTAATAATAATTTATCACGAACTGGGCGGCTATTTACAAATAAATATTGTGCGGTTGAATTGCCGAGATGGTAAGTTGGCAAAGAAGCAAAGCCGGAAATTGTGATTGCGCTGCGTTGATGCGCTATGGTCATCGAATTTTCAGCAAATGCGATGCCTAATATTTCGCTAATTCGCAGATGTGCTGATTTTGTGGCATAAGGAATATCTGGAGAATTATGCTGATTATCAGCCTCAAAATCATCAGCATTTACAGCAGCAAGGTAAGAAGTAGCAGCGCGGACATCAAGCAGGGTTTTTGTGCCGTTGGTAAGAGAGAATGATTTCTCCGGATGTGCCATGGCGAATTTACGCATGATATCTTGTATCTGCTGCAATTCAGTGCGATCACTTTTCAAAAATTGCAGACGTGCCGGAGTAACGTAGAATAAATCACGCACTTCGATTCTTGTTCCGGTTTTCATGGCAACAGGAGTTGCTGATAATTTTTCTGATTGTTCTGTTGCGCCTATTGTTGTGCCGATTGTTGCGCCGCCTTCCAGAGAAATGCTCCAGCCATGTTCATCCTTTATTCGCCGCGAGGCGATAGACATCCGGCTTACGGAAGCGATTGAAGGCAACGCCTCGCCGCGAAAGCCAAAATAGCGTATATCAAGAACATCATCGCCTGGTAATTTGGAAGTGGCGTGGCGCTGTATGGCAAGGTGCAATTCCTCGCAGCTCATGCCTTTGCCGTTATCCTGAACGATAATCAGGTTTTTTCCTGCTTCTTCAACTACCACCTCTATTGAGGTTGCTCCGGCATCTAGTGAATTTTCTACCAGCTCTTTTATCACGGAAGCAGGTCTTTCCACCACTTCTCCGGCGGCGATTCGGTTAATCAAGCTATTTGGCAAGATGCGAATTGTCATGAGAATATTCGTGTGGTCGAATTTACTTTGTCAGTTTTGACAAATAATCGCGCGCGCGGCGCTTGCTTTCTTCAACCGCCGGCTGATTGAAAGCATTTACGCGCAGTAATCTGGCGGTAAAGGCTATTTCGAGAATAAAATGCATGATCAGCGCGCCGAGAGACTCTTCATTAAGAGAGGTGATTTCCAGCAAACGCACTGGACGTTTGTGAGCAATAATAGTTTCGCGCGTGGCTTTTTGTTCTGATTCCATTATATCGCCGGTAGTTTTTCCGTGAAGATAATCAAGCTCAGGAAAAGCAGGAACGTGAATTTTCTGGCCGATTCCGGCTTGTGATTGTGTGATGAAAGTAAAAAACTTATCATCCGGACCGTCAAGGTAGAGTTGCAGCTGGCTATGCTGATCAGTTGTGCCGATAGCGCAAATTGGCGTGCTGCCTGAGCCGCTTTTGCCAAGGCTTTCCGCCCAGCTTTGTCGATACCAGGCACTTAAGCCTTTAAGTCTTTCGCTATATAAAAACATAACTGACATATTGCGCTGGCTACGCATATGATAATATTGCAAGGCTGCGCCGATTAATGCCGGATGACGATTTTTCTGTTTTAACTCTTCGGCAACCGCAGAAGCTCCGGCGCGAATGGCTTTTATATCAATTGCTGCTAAGGCGGCAGGCAGTAATCCTACCGCGGTAAATAAAGAAAAACGACCGCCGATATTTTTAGGATGTTCGACAGTGGCAATTTGCTGTTGTCGCGCTGTCTGCAGCAGAGGATTATCGGAATTTTCAGTTATAATCATGAAATTTTCCGCCGCTTTTTTCCCTAATATTTTTTGGAAATGCGCGAATAAAACATAAAACTGACTGATTGTTTCCACTGTTTTTCCTGATTTGCTGATAGTAATCACGAAACTATCCTCCGCCGGACAATGCTCGATAATCGCATTAATAAGATCCGGATCAATCGTATCAAGCACATGAAGAGAAGGAGCGCGCTGCAGATCATGCAAACGCAAATGTGCGAGCATCTTGCCGCTTAATCCTGAGCCGCCAACACCGCAGACAATGACATGTAAATAGCGCGCGCGGATTTTTTCGGCCATTGCGGCAATGTCCGGCAAATCATCAGAGCGGCGGCATGAGGCGATAATTGCTTCTATTTCCTCGCTATTTCCTGATGCAAATTCTTCCTGCACGGAATCAAGTTTCAGGCAGAGATCATCAAGCTCAGTTCTGGCCGCTTCATCACAACAACCGTTGATATGCTGCTGATAATATCTATGTTCTGAATATGTCATTTTCTGAAAATGCTCATAGATTATTTATCATTCATCGCCAATTAAACGTTCCAGCACGCTTTGCGCTCCGCCTCCGGTTTCCGGAGTTTCTCCTTCAGTTACCGGCTTTCCTTCCTGCTGATTATTTTTGATTCGCGCTGCTTCATCTGCGGCCTTTACTTGCGGTTCATTGCCGCCGGGAAGGTCTGTAATCTTATCCCACCATCCGGAATTTTCTTTTTTAATCTGTTCGTTTATTCGTTGTTCCGATAGTTTTCTTTTTACATCCGGATCGGCATTATCAGCGCCGATATTACGCAGGAATTTATTTTCTGCCGGAGTTTCTGCGGAAGGTTTTGTTGCTGCCGCAGAAGAATCAGAAGATTTTCCCAGCAACAAAGATTCCGCTTTTTCGCTTGCTTGTGGCTGATTAAATCCGGCTTCCACAGTCGGCGGTCTTAACTCAAATTGCGGCGGAACGGAAAGCGGCGGACGCGAAATAACCTTGAATTCATCAGGCGCGCGGCGATCAAGTCCGAGCGTTTCCTTCACGCTGCTATCACCACAAGCGCAGAGCAGAACGCTAAGCAAAAGCACTGCCGGAATTGTAATATTACCAGCTGTTGGCTTTAAAATTTTAAGCGCTGAAATTTTAGACATTGAATCAGACATTGAATCAGACATTGAGAATTTAAACATTTTAGTTCCAGAAGATGTTAAGTTGCTTTCGCATTGTCGCGCATAATACTCTTTACTACTAAAACTACAACCCCTATGAAAATCGCGCTATCGGCAATGTTAAAAGCCGGCCAGTGATATCCGGCCAGATGAAAATCAAAAAAATCAGCAACCGCGCCGAAGCGCAGGCGGTCGATTACATTGCCAAACGCGCCGCCGATAATAAGCCCGATTGCAGCTGCTTCCAGATGATTTCCTGCTTTAAGCAACCAGCCAAACAAAACCGCAGAAATAACCACGGAAAGAGTGATGAATAACCATGGCAAATGGTAATCGGCAAACATTCCAAAACTTACGCCGCGATTAAATACCATAACCAGCCGGAAAAAAGAAGTTATCTCAATTGGCGCGCGCGCATTTACCATTAATTCGAGCAGAAATAATTTGCACAGCTGATCAATTAAGCAGATCATGATTGCGATTATTATTCCTGAAATTAGAGGCGATTTGTTTTTATATTGTATCATTTTTATAAAACCTTATAGCTGATATAACTGAATATATGCAAATTTGTCAGCAACAAATGTGCATAACAAATGTGCATATATTCAGTTAGTCAGCTTATGATCTGCCGCCTGTTGGCAATCAAGCGCAATTTGTTTTTTCAGCTCATCAAGAGAGTTAAATTTTTTTTCATCGCGCAGGAATTTTTTAAGTCGAACTTTTATATATTTACCATAAAGATCGCCGCAATATTCAAATAAATGCGCTTCAAGTGAAACTTTGTTTTTTCCGAAGCTTGGTTTAATTCCGATATTGGCAACGCCGGAATAGATTGTCTGCTCAGTTTCAACTGCAACGTCAACAGCATATACACCATGGCGCGGTGCGAAAATTTTCTGCATATTCAGATTGGCGGTTGGAAATCCCAGTTTGCGGCCGCGTTTTTCGCCGGATATTACATGTCCGCAGATGCTATGCGCTCGTCCCAGCAAGGATTGCGCTTTGCCAATATCGCCATTGGTTAAGGCTTGCCGTATTGCTGACGAGGAAATAATCTCCTCGGATTTTACCTCTTCAACAGCGCGGTAGGAAAAGCCATTTTCTGCAGCTATTTCAGTCAGGAATTTACTATTTCCGCGGCGTTGCGCGCCAAAGCAGAAATTATCTCCGGTTATTATATAACGAGCAGAAAGAGCTTTTGCCAATATGTCGCTTGCGAATTTATCTGCCGGCATTTCTGCAAGATGACTATTAAAACGCAGCATATAAACAAAATCAATTTCCATGTAGCGCAGTTGCGATAGTTTTTCTTTAAGCCGCATTAATTTCAGAAAATTCTGCGCGGAGGAATCATTCGAGTTGTCATAAGCAGTAGCAACAGCAGAAGTAGCAACAGCAGAAGCAGCAGCGTCAGAATTAGCAACAGCAGAAGCAGCAGCGTCAGAATTAGCAACAGCAGAAGTAGCAGCGGCGCGTGAAGAAAAAAACTCTCTCGGATGCGGTTCGAAAGTCATGATTGCCGCAGGAATTTTAAGTAATTTCGCTAGCGTAACAGTTTGTGAAATCAGCGCCTGATGACCGCGGTGCAAACCGTCAAAATTTCCCAGCGCAATTGCCGCGCCACGAAATATTGCCGGAAGATTATTATAATCGCGGATAAGTTGCATGGTAATATTTTTCAAAGTCAAATTGTGAAGGCGAGAAACTGTATTTAAAACTGTATTTTCGCTAACCTCTACTACACTGGATTGAAGTGATAAATTCCAATTTTCGTAATATTCAATATTTTTTATTCAATATTTTTCACTTAAGTTTTTTCACTTAATATTTTTTTGGCAATTTGTGCAATTAGAAGTTGCATAATTATAATAATAATGCTTATTTAAGGCGAGCGATACTTCTAAGCCGTGTCTATATATTTATTCTATATAAGGTGTAAGTATGAGCGTTGTCGAACAACATAAGGTGGTGTATTCCTATATCGGACAACGAATTCGCCAGCGGCGTAAGATGCTGCGGCTCAGTCAGGCGCAATTGGCGGAGATGATGGGATTTTCTTATCAGCAGATGCAAAAATACGAAACTGGCTCAAGTCAAGTCTCCGCCGGAAAATTATTACTCTTTTCCAAAATATTGAATGTTCCGCCAGGATATTTTTACGATGGAATAAAGCTGGAAGATTCTATCGGCAAAGGCATTGAAAGCGATATTATACAAAAAACCAGAACTGAGCCGCTGCGTATATTGCTGATTGAAGATAATGCTGCTGATGTCATCTTCTTCAAAAGATCTCTCGATTCATGTTCAGAGCGAGCAGAAGTTCAGGTTTTGCATAATACGACAAATGCTCTTGATTTTCTGAAAAATCATGATGTGAAATTCGGCAGTAAATTACCGGATATTGTGGTGCTGGGAATTCTTATTTCCAAGCCGGGCAGTGTTGAATTTCTTAAAACAATCAAGAAAAATCCTAAAACAATGGCCTTGCCGATTGTGGTTTTATCCAACAGTATCAGCGTAAAAGACATGATAGCCTCTTATAAAGCCGGGGCTTCTGGATTTATCCAAAAATCTGTGGATATAGAGGATTATTCGCAGTCAATGGAAATTGTCATCAAATACTGGGCAAAGACAGTCGCGCTGCCTTGCAACTGATAATATTTTGCTCTTACCATATTCGCAATATATTGATCGCAAAATGTTATAAATATTCAACTAAATATTCAACAGAACTTGTAACTGACTTACAACCGGGTAGTTGTACTTAATATCATTGTGGTTGTATTTTTATTATAAATACTCTCCTCAATATGTAGAAAATAGACGCTTTCTCAAGTAAAAGAAACTATCAGAGATATTATCAAATATTGTCTGTCTTTTAATATCTTAGAGAAATTTATGCGTAATCAAACAGCAGAAAATTCCGGCGCTGGCAAGTTGGCAGATGGTGGTAAAGCTGTGGAAACATTATCTTTCATATTGCCGGCAGTGCTGAATATAGAAAATGCCGACGCGCTTTCTGCTGAGCTTAAGCAACTGCCTTTAAATGAAAAAACCTTGCTGGTTCTCGATGCGGCAAAGGTTGAATCAATAACCACGCCTGGCTTGCAACTGATTGTATCTCTTGAAAAATCCTTGTCAGTGCAAGGTGGCAGTCTGGTGATAAATAATCAGCCGGATGTTCTGATAAATTCCTTCAAAGATAGCGGACTTGAGGTGCTGCTTAAGAAAGCTGGATAAGCCCTTTATGTATAAATTTATGTCTAAAATTTATGCCTAAAATATGTCTGGAAACAATAGATGACTAAAAACAACAAATAAAAGGAGCTTAAGAGCAATGGCGAAGAAAATATTGGCAGTTGATGATTCAAAAACCATGCGCGAGATGGTCTCTTTCACTCTTAAAGGCGCTGGCTATGAGATAGTCGAAGCGGAAGATGGCAAGGCAGCTATAGAAGTTCTTGGCGGCGCGAAGGTTGATGCGATTATAACTGACCTTAACATGCCAAATATGAACGGATTTGAGCTTATTCGCGCCTTGCGGGCAAATCCTACTTATAAATTCACCCCGATTCTGATGCTGACTACCGAGGGTGATTCCAGCAAAAAAGAAGAAGGCAAAACCGCTGGCGCAACTGGCTGGATTGTTAAGCCTTTTAATCCTGAGAAGCTGGTGGAAGTGGTGAAAAAAGTATGTCCTCCTGCTGCGGCGTGATTTCATGAACGATCTTGATCAATTCAAACAAACATATATCACAGAATGCTTCGAGCTGCTGGCGGAGATGGAAAGCCGGCTTCTTGAGCTTGATGTTGAAGCGGTTGATATGGAATCGCTTAATGCTATTTTCCGCTGCGCTCATTCTATAAAAGGCGGTTCTGGCGCTTTTGGCCTTGATTATATCACTGATTTTACGCATGTTCTGGAAGCGCTGCTTGATGCGATGCGCGAAGGAAAAGTCGCCGCCTCGCGTGAGGCAATTGATACGCTGCTTAAATCTGCTGATATAGTCATGCAAATGGTGCGTGCCGCTCAGGAAGGGGTGCGTCCGGATAAATCACTAGGCGCGGAAGTAAAAACTCGCCTTGAGCAGTTTGCTGGCGGAAAAATGCAAACGGCAGAAAGCGCCGCTTACGGTTTGTTTTATGCTGAGCCGACTGATAATTCTGCTGAAACCACAGGCAATTGGCGCATTGATTTCCTGCCGCATGTCAGCTTGTTTGCAACTGGCAACGAGCCGCTTTTAATATTACGCGAGCTGGCGCGGCTTGGCAAAACCACTATCACCACTTACACGGCGCGTGTTCCGGAAATCGCCTATTTAAGCGCAACTAACTGCTATCTCGGCTGGTCGATAGAGCTGGCAACTGATTCGCCGGAATCAGCAATAAGAGAGGTGTTTGAATTTGTAACTGACCATTGCGACCTTAAAATTGAATCACTTTCGCAAACTGAATCTTCTGAAACTTCCGCCGCCGGAGCAACCGCCAACGTCTCAACTGGCGCGTCAACTCCCCGTGCTGTCAAAATAGTTCCGGCCGCGGAAGACCAGCCGGCAAAGATGGCGCAGGCAACGTCAATCCGCGTTGATCTGGATAAGGTTGATCGTCTGGTGAACATGATTGGCGAGCTGGTTATAACTGAGGCGATGCTGCGCGCGCAAACGCGTGATTTTCCGGTGGAGAAATTTTCCGGCCTCATGCGCGGAATTGATGAGCTTTCTCAACATACGCGGGAATTGCAGGAAGCGGTTATGAGCGTGCGAATGCAGCCGGTTAAATCAATTTTTTCCAGAATGCCGCGTATTGTGCGTGATATTTCCGCGCAGCTGGGCAAGGATATTCGCCTGGAAATGTCCGGCGAAAATACTGAAGTTGACAAAACCGTGATCGAACAGCTTTCCGATCCGCTTATGCACATGATCCGCAATAGCTGCGATCACGGCATCGAAAAACCGGAAATACGCATTGATAACGGCAAGGCCGCGCAGGGAACTATTCATCTGTCTGCCAACCATCGTGGCGGCAGAATAATTATCGAAATAAAAGATGACGGCGCTGGCATAAATCGTGAGCGCGTTCTGGCTAAAGCGCGGGAAAAAGCTCTGGTTGCTGAAGGAGCTACGCCGACAAATGACGAAATAGATAATATGATTTTCATGGCCGGATTTTCAACTGCCGAAAAAGTTACCAATGTTTCCGGACGCGGTGTCGGAATGGATGTTGTAAAACGTAATATTGAAGGAATGGGCGGCACGGTTCGCGTTACTAATGACCCTGGGAAAGGCTCTTTATTCACAGTTTCCCTGCCGCTTACTCTGGCAATTCTTGATGGTATGATTGTGCGCGTTGGCGCTGAGCAATATATAATTCCAATAACCAGCATCATTGAAACATTGCGGCCAAAAGCTGATGATGTGCGCCGCGTTGAAGGACATAGCGACGTGATAAATGTCCGTGGTGAATTTATTTCAGTGATTTATCTCAACCGGATTTTTCATATTCAGAACGCAGTTGATGATGCCAGCAAGGCTTTAATTGTCCTTGTCGAAAGCGGCACGCGCAAAATGGGCTTAGTTGTTGATGAGCTTATCGGCCAGCAGCAGGTGGTGATTAAAAGTCTGGAAGCTAATGCTGATCCGGTTAATGGAATTTCCGGCGCGACAATACTTGGCGACGGCATGGTGTCGTTGATTCTGGAGATCAATGATCTGGAGAAAATGTGTAATCATCCGACATTGGCGCTACCACAAACAGCTGATTCGCAGTCAGGCAGAAAAATGGCGCAGGCGGCGTGAAGATATGAACATAAAAACATAAGCATAAAAA
>CAZFJN010000003.1:37275-47362 GCA_964519595.1 uncultured Rickettsiales bacterium | reverse complement strand
AGTATAAAAGAGCAGGGAGAATCATATGGCTGATAATTTTGATAAGATTCGTGAAAAAGATAAGGAATCAACTGCCAGCAAAGGAGTTGCCAGACAGTTTCTTACTTTTACTGTCGGCAATGAAGAATATGGCGTTGATATAATGACGGTGCGCGAAATAAAAGGCTGGACGGAAACAACTCGCCTGCCTAATGCGCCGGAATTTATGCGCGGCGTGATGAATCTGCGCGGCCTTATAATTCCGATTTTTGATTTACGCACACGTTTTAATCACGGACTTACTGAGGCAACGGCAAAACATGTGGTGATCATTCTCGCGGTTGGTGAGCGCAATATCGGCGTTCTGGTTGATACGGTTTCCGATATTCTCGATGTAAACAGCGATCAGATAAAATCAGCTCCTGCTGCCGACGAGCAGATTGATTCAGCTTTTATAAACGGCCTTATTTCTCTCGATGATCGCATGGTGGTGCTGCTTGATGTCGATCATCTTTTCGACACTAAGCATATTGATGACATCGTACAGCAGGCCGCCTGAGCAGATAACAAGCTGAAACAACACATTAGATAACAAATTAAAATAACTAATTAAAATAACGAATTAAGACAATAAGCAAAATTAGGACAACAAATAAAACATAACAAAACACATATAACAAAACAAACATAACAAAAAACAAACCGCCAAGGAGATTGCCGCTATGACCACTGTAAAAAATAAATCATTCCTTTCTGGAATTACTCAAATGCCGCTTTCATATAAATTGCCGCTGGCTATTGCCGGTTTTGCATTGCTCTGCGGCGGCGCGGTAACTTTTTATGCGGTTGAGTCATTAAAAGCTGGTTATGAGCGTTCTATCACCGCTAATTTTACGGAAAAACTCAGCGCCAAAAACAATGAGCTGCACAATTTCATGACGCAAATAACCGGCGATCTTCACGCTCTAGCTGATAATCCTTACATTGTCACCGCCGCTTACGATTTTACCTCCGCCTGGAATGCGCTGAAAACTGAGCAAACCAGCAATCTGCAGAATCTCTATATAAAAAATAATCCTAATCCGGTTGGCAAAAAACATTTGCTGAATGCTGCTGCTGATGGTTCTGAATATAGCGCATTTCATGCTAAATATCATCCTTATCTGCGCGAATTTCTTGAAGAACATGGTTATTACGATATTTTTATTGTCGATGCTTCTGGTAATGTAGTTTACACGGTTTTTAAAGAGCTGGATTTTGCCACTAATCTTAAAAATGGCGAATGGAAAGATACTGATCTGGCAAAATTATTTGAGACCATCATGGCGCAGAAAAATGCCGAAGATGTCTCTTATGTTGATTTTGCACCATATGCGCCGAGCAATAATGTTCCGGCTGGATTTATTGGCCGTCCGATTGAGGATGATGCCGGCAAACGCGTTGGCGCATTAATTTATCAAATGCCTATTGAGCGCCTGAATGCATTATTTAACAACAGCGAAGGACTTGGTGAAACTGGTAAAGTTATGCTGGTTGGAAAGGATAATCTGCTCCGCAATGATGTGCGCTTTGCCAAAGAATCAACAATTCTTAAAATGAAACTTGATACGGAAAATGTTGAAGCTGCTTTAGAGGGAAAATCAGGAGTTGTTTTTGATGAGATTGACGCAGAAGGCAAACAGGTGGTTGAAGCTTACCGCAATTTCAAATTCCAGGATACAAATTACGCGTTGGTTTATGACATTTCTTATAATGAAGTAATGGCGCAGGTTTTTGAATCAAGAAAAGACTTCATCATGATAACTCTGCTTATTGTCGGCGTTATAAGCGCGCTTGGCGCTTTACTGGCACGCGGTATCACGCGGAGAATTAATTCGATGAGCAACACCATGGCGACAATTTCCAAAGGTGAAAATGCCACTGTGCTTTATACTGACAATCGCGATGAAATAGGCGATATGGCGCGGACATTAGAAGAAGTCCGCAAAGGCGTTTCTGACAATGTCCGCCTGAAACTGGCGCTCGATAGCTGTACGTCAAATATCATGATGGCAGATGAGAAATTCAACATAATATATTTAAACGAGGCGCTAACCGGATTTCTTAAAGAAGCGGAAAAAGATGTGCAGAAAGATCTGCCGCGCTTTTCCGTTGCCAATTTAATCGGACAAAATATTGACGTGTTCCACAAAAATCCGGCCATGCAGCGTGGAATGCTGGAAAAACTGGCCAGCACATACAAAACTTCCATTCAGGTTGGCGGCCGCTCGTTTAATTTAGTTGCTAATCCTATTTACGGCGCAAATAAAGAACGTCTCGGAACAGTGGTTGAATGGCAAGATGGCACCGCAGTAGGGCTTACGGAAGCGCTTAATCGCTCGCAGGCAATTATCGAATTCCAGACTGATGGCACAATAATAAATGCCAATGGTAATTTCCTGTCAGTAATGGGCTATAGTCTTGATGAAGTAAAAGGCAAACATCACAGCATGTTTGCTGATGATAAATATAAAACCAGCGCTGAATATCGCAAATTCTGGGAAGATTTAAATCGCGGCGAAGCGCAAAGTGGTGAATTCAGTCGTATTGCCAAAGGCGGCAAAGAGGTGTTCATTAATGCTTCTTATAATCCGATAATGGATTTGAAGGGCAAGGTGGTGCGTGTTGTAAAAACCGCCAGCGATATCACGCAAATGGTTCTGACGCGCACTGAGAATGAGAAAGGAATGAATGAAGCCGTTGAAGTTCTGACTGGAATCTCGCAAGGCAATCTGACAAGGAAAATGGAATTTGAATATCAAGGTACGTTCAGCCAGATAAAAACCGCAGTTAATGCTACTGTTGATCGTTTATACGGCATGGTTCAGCAGATAATTGAAGCGGCGCAGGCAGTGAATTCTGCAGCCAGCGAAATTGCTTCCGGCAGCACTGATCTTTCGCAGCGCACTGAAGAGCAGGCTTCCAGCCTGGAACAAACCGCAGCAAGCATGGAACAGATAACCGGAACGGTGAAGCAGAATTCATCAAATGCGGCAAATGCCAATGATCTTTCCAGCAAAGCTAATAATGTTGCCAGCGATGGCGGAAAAGTTGTTGAAGAAGCAGTTTCAGCAATGGGAAGTATTGAAAAATCTTCGCAGAAAATTTCTGACATTATCAGCGTAATTGATGAAATCGCTTTCCAGACAAATTTGCTGGCTTTAAACGCCGCTGTTGAGGCAGCGCGCGCCGGAGATGCCGGAAAAGGTTTCGCCGTGGTAGCAAGCGAAGTTCGCTCTCTGGCCGGACGTTCAGCTTCAGCGTCAAAGGAAATAAAAACTTTGATCAATGAAAGCGCACAGCAAGTTAAAACCGGAGCAGAGCTTGTCAATCAGGCCGGCAGAACCTTGCGTGATATAGTAAGCTCAGTTGGACAAGTCGCGGTGATAGTTTCAGAAATCGCTTCTGCCAGCAATGAGCAGGCAACAGGCATTGATGAAATAAACACCGCAATTACACAAATGGACGAAGTAACACAGCAGAATGCGGCTTTAGTTGAAGAAAATACCGCTGCGGCAACTTCCATGGTAGAGCAGGCGCGTGAGCTGGAAAAACTGATGCGCTTCTTCACCTTGAAAGAAAGCGAAGGTGATGATGCGGAAACAGGCGGCGCTGACGAAAATACTAATGTAGTAGCGCTGGAAACTATCAAGCCGGTTGCCAAACAAAAGCCGCTGATAAAATCCGGACAAAAACCGGCAGTTGCTTCAAAAGCAAAAGCGCCGTCGCGTCCGGTTGCAAAACCAGCCAAGGCGGCAGGAGGCGGCAGTTATGACAAAGACTGGCAGGAATTCTGATAATCATTTCTGATAAACCCTTCTGATAATTCTGATTTTACGAACTGAATTTAGGAAAATCCTATGTCGGCCAGAGCTTCCAAGAAAACAGAAGAACGCGAGTTTTCGTTCAGCGATCGTGAGTTTCGCTTTCTTGCGGATTTAGCAAATAAGCGCACTGGAATCGTGCTTGCTGATCATAAAAAAGATATGGTCTATTCACGTCTGGTTCGCCGTTTGCGGGCGCTTAATCTTAAGAGCTTTGCTGAATATTGTGATCTTATGAAAGGGTTAGAAGGCGATGATGAAATCGGCAATCTGGTTAATGCAATTACCACTAACTTAACCAGCTTCTTTCGTGAAGCTCATCATTTTGAGCATTTGCGTGATGAAGTTCTTGCTCCGCTTGTTTCTTCTGCAAAGGAACGCCGACTGCGTATCTGGTCTGCCGGCTGCTCAGCCGGAATGGAATCTTATTCAATAGCAATGACAGTTAAATCTGTATTGAAAGATGCCTCCGGCTGGGACGCTAAAATACTGGCAACTGACATTGACACAAACATGCTGGCAACTGGCACTGCCGGTAAATACGCAATTGAACAATATGAAAATATTCCGGCCAGCTATCGCGGTGATGTTGCGCTGCTTAAAAAAGAAGAACGTATTCAAATGGCAGAAAATTTACAGAACATGATTGCTTTCAAGCAGCTTAATCTGCTCGAATCATGGCCAATGAAAGGGCCTTTTGACGCGGTTTTCTGCCGCAATGTGGTGATTTATTTTGATAAGCCAACTCAGGCTAAGATGTTTAACCGCATGGCAGATCTTATTAAGCCTGATGGCTGGCTTTATATTGGACATTCGGAAAATCTATTCAAAGTATGTGATCGTTTTGAGCTGGTTGGACGGACAATTTATAAGAAGGTGAAATAATTTTTATATGCCAATGAGCGAAAGATTAGCAAAAGAACGCAGACAGCAGAAAAAGGACATGCTGGTTGGTGAATATTTTCACGGCCAGAAGCGTTTTCACGATAATGAGGAAAATATAGATGTTGTCAAAATATTTGCCGGCGACTGGTATGTTTCAACGGCAGGCAACGAGATGCTGGCTACTATTCTTGGCTCATGTGTTTCCGCTTGTATTCGTGATCCTTTGGCGCGCGTTGGCGGAATGAATCATTTTTTACTGCCTGGCGAAGATAATGTTGACAGTCAGATCAGCGATTCAGCGCGTTACGGCGTATTCGCCATGGAGAGTCTGATTAACGGAATTCTAAAATGCGGCGGTCGCAAAGAGCGTTTTGAAGTTAAAGTTTTTGGCGGCGGCAATGTTATCAATAATTCAGCGCGCATTGGTTCAAAAAACGCGCAATTTATTCGCGATTTTCTAAAACGCGAAGGCTATCGGATAGTTTCTGAAGATTTAGAAGGCGATCATCCGCGCCGCCTTCATTATTATCCTGATACTGGAAAAGTAATGATGAGATTATTGCGCCGTCAAGAGGACAAAATCGTTGTTGAGGAAGAAGATCGTTATAAAAAATCAATCGTCGCGCATTCAACTGATAGCAATATTGAGCTGTTTTAATTATGGAAAAGCGCATCACTGTATTGATTGTTGATGATTCAGCGCTGATTCGGCAGATGTTTGCCGAGATGCTTGGTTCTGAGGATGATATCGAGGTTTTAGACACGGCATGTGATCCTCTTGAGGCGCGTGAGAAAATAAAACGTCTTGATCCGGATGTGCTTACTTTAGATATTGAAATGCCGAAAATGGACGGTTTGTCGTTCCTTGAAAAAATAATGTCATTGCGGCCAATGCCGGTTGTTATGGCTTCTACTCTAACGCAAAAAGGCGCAGATGCAACGATCAGAGCGTTGGAAATAGGCGCTTTTGATTATGTCAGCAAGCCGGTTTCAAATCATACCAGAAACACAATCGGCGCGCTTAAAGAAGATCTGGTTGCTAAAGTTCGCGCCGCGGCAAAAGCTAATGTTCGCCATAAAAACAGCCTTAACAGCCGCAATAATGAGTCGGCAATTGTGCCATTTAATCCACCAGGCGGAAAATCGCGGCGTATAATCGCAATTGGCTCTTCTACTGGCGGAGTTGAGGCGTTGCGTGATATTTTCCTGCGTCTTCCGGCAAATTCTCCGCCGATAGTGGTCACTCAGCATATGCCGGAAACTTTCACTAAATCTTTTGCCGCTCGCCTTGACGGTTTATCGCAGGTTAATGTTACAGAGGCAACCAACCATGCACGCCTTAAAGCCGGACATGCTTATATCGCGCCAGGCGGAGATTATCATTTAAAAATAGTTCGAGTAGGCGTTGATCTGGTATGCAAGCTTGAAGCCGGACCGCCGGTTTCCAGTCATCGTCCTTCAGTTGATGTTTTATTTAATTCCGTTGCCGAAACGGTTGGCGAACGCGCAGTTGGAATTATTTTAACCGGAATGGGAAAAGACGGCGCAAATGGTATGAAGGCAATGCGTGAGCGCGGTGCTTATAATATTGGACAGAATCAGGCCAGTTGCGTTGTTTACGGTATGCCGCAGGCAGCGGCGAAGCTCGGCGCTACGCATATTGAACTTCCGCTTTCTGATATTCCGAAAGCGGCGCTTAAAATATGTGAAAAAGCGGAGGGCGCAGCATGAAAAATCCGCATTTACGCCTTATTCCTGCTGAAAATATCAGTAGCGCTCATAACGTTCATAGTGATCATATTGATAATAGCGACAATAGTGCAAATATCGACAACAGCAAAACGCCGACGCTGCATTTTTCCGAGCTTTATTCATTAATTGCCGAGCTGGTTAAATTGCTTGATGCCGGAGGAGGCGCGCTTGATGTTCTGACTAATTTATTGCCGGAAGCCGCGCAGAATGTTGAAAAAGCCAGCTATGATCTGACTGATCGTTTCAAAACTCTTGCAGCCAGCGCACATTCACAAGGTGAAACAGTGCAAGCTTTGCTTTCCACCATTGGCACTATCGCGCTTGATGATAAAAAAATATCGCTGGAAGACTTTATCGGAATTTTCAGCAAGACTCTTGATGACTCAGTTTCCAAAATGCTGTTTGTCGCTAAGAAGGCGTTGTCGATGGTCTATAATATGGACGATGCGATAAAGAGTCTGAATGAGGTGGAGAAATTTTCCAAGCGTATTCAGGAAATAACCAAGCAATCAAATTTTCTGGCGCTTAATGCTTTAATAGAAGCTGCCCGCGCCGGAGAAAAAGGACAAGGATTTGCGGTGGTGGCTAATGAGATGAAAGTTCTTTCCAGCGAAATTTCCGCTCTTTCAGAAAGTATGCGTTTACGTACAGGCGTTATAATCAAAAGCGTCAGCGACGGTTTTGATGTTTTGAAGGAAGTAGCAACTACTGACATGAATTCCAACATAATGGCAAAAGATACTCTGGAAGCCCTTATGAATGGTTTAGTAAAGCAAAGCGAGAATTCAATGCAAGTTATGCGTGATTCAGCGGATTCCTCGCGTGAGATATCAAGCTCTATTCAAAGCATGATTATTGATTTGCAATTTCAAGATCGCAATACGCAGATTACTGAGAATTCAGTAAATATTATTCGCCAATGTCTGCTGATGTTTGATGAAATTCGCGGCAAAACGGAAAATCTGGCGGCGACTCTGGTTCAGAAAGAAGGAGAAGCTGGCGTTAATTCCTTGCTTAAACATGATTTGCAGGCGGCGGTTGACCATATTCTCTCAGTAATCAAACTCGGCGACATTCGCCAGCGTTATCTGGATTTGTTATATTCAAGAAATCTGATCGCACGGCAGGAAGAAGATCACACACATCCGCCGCAGGATGTTGAATTATTTTAGCGTAATGTCACTTCTTTATCGCGTCATCCCGACGAAAGTCGAAAGTCCAGTTTGCCGAGTTTTCGGCATAAAATTCCTTACAATACTATTATTTCTTCTCGCGTGACATTGCCGCTGAGCCGGTTCGGCATATTTCAGTTAAGCCAAGTGGCCGTAAATGATCTATGAAAGCGTCAATTTTTGCACGTTCGCCGGTTAGTTCAAAAACAAAAGAATTTGCCGCTGAATCAACCACGCGTGCGCGGAATACATCGGAAACTCGCAGCGCTTCAAGCCTTAGCGCCTCATCGCCGGATATTTTTATCAGCGCCAGTTCGCGCTCGACATGCGGACCATCAACAGTCAGATCATGCACCTTATGAACAGGAACCATTCGCTCAAGCAATTTTTTAATTTGCTCAATAACCATTTCTGTGCCGGAAGTGACGATGGTGATTCTCGATAAATTGCGCTGATTATCAACTTCAGCAACAGTCAGCGATTCGATATTATAGCCGCGTCCGGAAAAAAGTCCGACCACACGCGCCAGAACGCCAAATTCATTATCAACCAGCACAGCGAAAATATGACGGTTTACCGCCTCGCTGCGAATAGGGATATCATAAACAATATCAGTCATAATTCATTTGCAATTTATGTAATTATTAATTGAAAAATTCAGCTAAAAAAATCAGCTAATCAGCTAAAAAAATCAGCTAAATAGATTAAAGATGATGATTAAAGATAATCAGAGATGATTAAATATAATTATAATCATAATTATAATCATCAAGCGCCGCATTATAAAGGTTTTTTGTAGTTAGTCACTCTGAAATTTACTAGCTACAACTAAGCTTAAATTAGACTTAATATCTGAAATTCAACAATTTTAATCAGTTTGAAATTTATCAGGCAGAAAGCTATGCTGCGGTTTTAATGATGAGGTTATTTAAAGAGCGCATAAAGAGCTAATAAAGAGCTAATTACGTTATTTAAAGTGACTTACGTTATTTAAAGTGACATTTAATTTATCGCCAAATTTATTTATCTATTTATTTATCGCAAAGTTTATCGCAAAATTTATTGCCAAGAGTTTTTCATGAAAAATCTGCTATTGATTATTTCCGGAAGCATTGCCGCTTATAAATCGCTTGATTTAATCAGGCGCTTGCGTGAACGCGGAATCAATGTGCGCTGTATTGTTACTAAAGGCGGCGAGCAGTTTGTAACGCCGCTGGCGGTTGCATCCTTGTCGGAAAATGCTGTTTATACAGATTTATGGTCTTTAAAAGATGAAACAGAAATGGGACATATCAGGCTGGTTCGTGAGGCGGATGCAGTGATAGTTGCGCCTGCTTCGGCGAATATAATTGCCAAAATGGCGCAAGGAATTGCCGATGATCTAGCCAGCACTGCCTTGCTTGCCAACAACAAGCCGCTTTTTGTAGCGCCAGCGATGAATAAGGAAATGCTGGCACATCCTGCAACCAGACGTAATATCGCGCAAATCCGCAGCGATGGCGCAATTATAATCGAGCCGGAAAGCGGCCTCCTTGCTTGCGGCGAAACAGGCGCAGGAAGAATGGCGGAAATATCTTCGATTGTTGAAATCGTTACTGGCGCGGAATGTGCTAATACGACATATGCAAAAAAATCGCTGCTTGCCGGCGTGCGTGTTTTAGTTACTTCCGGACCAACTCGTGAAGCGATTGATCCGGTGCGTTATATTTCCAATCGTTCATCAGGACGGCAAGGACATTCTATTGCGCGCGCTCTTGCTGCGGCAGGCGCTGAGGTTACGCTTGTCTGCGGCCCTACTGCTCTTGCTGATCCTAATGGAATAAAAATTATTCATGTCGAGTCTGCTGATGAAATGCTGGCGGCTTGTGAAGAATCACTTCCAGTTGGAATAGCGATTTGCGCGGCGGCGGTTGCTGATTGGCGAGTTTCAAAACCATCAGCGCAGAAACTTAAAAAGGCGGTAATTGGCGAAGTTCCGACATTGCAGCTTATCGAAAATCCTGACATATTAGCGCATATTGCAACTCATTCAACAAAACGACCATATTTAGTAATCGGTTTCGCTGCCGAAACGGAAATGGTTGAATCTAACGCGCAAAATAAATTACAAAGAAAAAATTGTGACTGGATAATTGCTAATGATGTTTCCGGCGATAATGTTTTTGGCAATGATGAAAATCAGATAATTCTTATCAAGAAAAACAGCGAAGATCGCTGGCCAAGAATGAACAAGGATCTGGTTGCCAGCAGGCTGGTTGATGAAATTGTCAATGAATGGAAAACCATAAAAAAGAATGGAAAACCATAAAAAACAAAATTCCTGAATAATAAAATTCTAGAATAATAAAGCTCTAGAATAATAAAATTCATAAATAATAAAATCCGAACGAAAAAATGCTCAAAGAAAAAATGCAAAAATGCAAAAATGCTCAAAGA
>CAZFJN010000003.1:0-37175 GCA_964519595.1 uncultured Rickettsiales bacterium | reverse complement strand
AAAAATGCTCAAAGAAAAAATGCAAAAATGCAAAAATGCTCAAAGAGGAAGGTAATAGATGAAGGTAAATATAATACAGCTTCCGCATGGTGAAAATCTTCCCCTTCCGGCTTATGCTACCGCGCAAAGCGCCGGAGTTGATTTAATAGCGGCAATTGGTTCAGATGTAAGGCTTTCGCCAATGCAGCGCATGTTAATTCCAACCGGAATTGCAATCGCCTTGCCTTCTTGTTATGAGGCGCAAATAAGGCCTCGTTCCGGCTTGGCGCTGAAATCGGGAATATCAGTTCTTAATTCTCCTGGAACTATTGATGCTGATTACCGTGGTGAAATAAAAATATTGCTGATTAATCTTGGCACGGAAGAGGTGACAATATCGCGTGGCGACCGCATCGCGCAGATGGTAATCATGCCGGTTGCACAAGTAAGCTGGCATAAGGTTGATTCTCTTGATGAAACGGCGCGGGCAGATGGCGGCTTTGGCTCTACCGGAGGATAATTCGTAATGCGTGATAAATTAGTCCGCGATAAATTATTTTATGCCATTGAAGCTGTATTGTACATCGCCTACAATGCTGGAAATGGCGCGGTTTCTGCTCGTGATATTGCGGCGTTGCAGGGAGTTGCTGATCGTTATCTGGAAGGGCTGCTGCAGAAGCTGGTTCGTGCCGGAATTTTGCGTGGAATTCGTGGTCCGAAAGGTGGTTATGTGTTGGCAAAAGAGCGCCGGAAGGTTAGTCTTGCAGATATTTGCACAGCTCTTGTGTCTTATAATGATGATATACGCGAAATTGCCAGAGCAACCTCGCTGGGCAGTGAAATAATAGCGCCGCTGTGGGAAAAAGCGGAATCAGCAAGAATAGCTGCTTTTGCACAAACAACTCTTGCCGATTTATGCGAAGAGGCAGATCGTAAAAAACTTAAAAAAATTTCTGAAGAAAAAACTGATTTTGCAATTTGAATGGAAATAAGGTTAGAAAGGACAAATTTATGAAAACAATTCTCGATAAGCCAGGGCGTGGTCATGTTTATGAAAATATTGTCGCAACGATTGGCAACACGCCGTTAGTGCGTATTTCGCGTTTGGCGAAAGAAGCAGGATGTGTTGCTGATGTGCTGGTTAAATGCGAATTTTTTAATCCGCTTTCTTCAGTCAAGGATCGAATTGCACTGTCCATGGTTGAAGCGGCGGAAGAGAGCGGCAAAATCAAGCCTGATACAGTTTTTGTCGAGCCTACTTCCGGAAATACTGGAATTGCTCTGGCCTTTGTCTGCGCGGCAAAAGGATATAAGCTTACTCTGACCATGCCGGAATCAATGTCAATGGAACGGCGTAAAATGCTTAAATTCCTTGGTGCGAATCTGGAACTTACTCCGGCGGCAAAAGGTATGCGCGGCGCTATTGAACGCGCCGAGGAGCTGCTTGCGGAGAATAAAAACGCCATGATGCTGCAGCAATTTAAAAATCCTTCCAATCCGGAGATTCACCGCTCTACCACTGCTGAGGAAATATGGCGCGATACGGCAGGAAAAGTTGATGTCTTCATAACCGGAGTAGGAACTGGCGGCACAGTTACTGGCACAGGGCAGGTTCTTAAAGAAAAAAAACCGACAGTTAAAATAATCGCCGTTGAGCCTGAAGATAGTCCGGTTCTTTCCGGCGGCAAGCCAGGCGCTCATAAAATTCAGGGAATTGGCGCAGGATTTGTGCCTGATGTTCTGGCGCGTGAGGTTATTGATGAAATAATCACTATCAGCAATGAAACAGCCTTTGTCACCGCTCGCAAGGCGGCAAAGCTGGAAGGGTTGCCAATTGGAATTTCATCAGGAGCAACTCTGGCAGCAGCATTGGAAGTTGCAGCCAGAGCGGATATGAAAGGCAAAACAATAGTGGTTATTGCCGCTTCCTGTGCGGAGAGATATATCAGTACGGATTTATTTTCTGAGTGAAATCTGAGCGAAATGAGCATAGAAAATATCAGGCGTTATGCTCGGCATATAGTTCTTCCGGAAATTGGCGAGAAGGGGCAGGAGCGGCTTGCTGCTTGTAGTGTTATGGTTGTAGGAGCAGGAGGGCTTGGCGCTTCCTGCCTGATGTCGCTGGCCGCAGCAGGAATTGGCAGGCTTGGCATTGTTGATTATGATCGCGTTGAACTGTCAAATTTACCGCGCCAGACCTTATACGAAACTGCCGATATCGGAAGTTTTAAAGCAAAAGCGGCAAAAGATCGTCTTGAGGAGCTTAATCCACAGATAAAAATTCACGAATATA
Source organism: uncultured Rickettsiales bacterium (assembly GCA_964519595.1). Lineage (GTDB taxonomy): Bacteria > Pseudomonadota > Alphaproteobacteria > Rickettsiales > SXRF01 > JANRKF01. The sequence goes on along the minus strand of CAZFJN010000003.1, from coordinate 34,903 downwards.
TACAGCGTTTTGAAGCGGAAAATGCTGATCAATTATTGTCAGTATATAATTTTCCTGAATATGATCTGGTAATTGACGGAACTGATAATTTCTCCAGCCGTTATGCGATTAATGACGCTTGCCTAAGGCGTAAAATTCCCTGGATTCATGCGGCAATTCTTGGTTATACCGCGCATATTGCCGCTTTCTGCGCGCATTGTGGCGGAGATTATTCCTGCTATCGTTGTTATATTCCGGAAGTTCCTGAACGTGAATTAAGCTGCGCGCAGGAAGGAGTCATCTCTCCTCTGGCTGCAATTGCCGGCAATATTCAGGCTTTAGAAGCAATGAAAATTCTGCTCAATATTGGCGATAATCTGTTTGGAAAATTACTGATAATCGACGCGCTCAACATGAATTTCCGGAAAATCAAATTGCTGCGTGATCCTGAATGCGCTCATAACCAGGAAGAGTAAGAAATTCCGTGAATTCTTTCTGTGTCACCAGCTCGGTAAGCAGATCAGCCGCTTTACGATATGGCAATGTTGAATCTGTGAGCTTTGCTAGCTCCTCATCTAATAGCTGAAGATACAATGATTCAGTAATGGCGCGACCGCCTTCTAATTCGCCTTTATCATGATGAATCCACTGCCAGAGTTGCGAGCGAGCAATTTCAGCCGTTGCCGCATCTTCCATAAGATTAAAAATCGGCACACAACCATTGCCGCTTAACCAGTTAGCCAGATATTGCACGCTGACGCTGATATTATTGCGTAGTCCGGCTTCTGTAATTGCGCCTGCTGGAATCGCCAGAAGGTCACTGGCCTTTATATTAAGATCAGGAATGCGTTTAGCAAGCTGATTATTAGTTGGCATCAGGCGATTAAACACTTCCATAGCTACTGGAACAAGCCCGGGATGAGCAACCCAGGTTCCGTCATGTCCGTCTGTTGCTTCGCGTTCTTTGTCAGCACGCACCATGGCAAAGGCTTTGTCATTAGCAGCCTGATCATTTTTTACCGGAATGAAGGCGCTCATTCCGCCCATTGCGAAAACACCGCGCTGATGGCAAGTATCAATCAGCAATTTAGAATAGCTACGCAGGAAATGTGTGGTCATAGTAACTGCCGAACGATCCGGCAACACAAAATCAGCGCGTTTGGAAAATTTCTTAATGAAGCTGAAAATATAATCCCAGCGGCCGCAATTAAGTCCTACGCAGTAATCACGCAGCGCATGAATAATTTCATGCATTTCAAAAGTAGCGAGAATAGTTTCAATTAATATTGTGGCTTTTATCGTGCCGCGCTTAAGGCCAAGAGTTTGTTCAGAGAAGCTGAAAATATCTGCCCAGAGCGCCGCTTCCTCGGCGGACTCCAGCTTAGGCAGATAAAAATACGGCCCGCTTCCGCGGCCAATAACTGCTTTGGCGTTAGTGAAAAAATATACGCCAAAATCAAACAAAGCAGCAGGAATTATCTGTCCGTCAAGCAAGACATGTTTTTCATCAAGATGCCAGCCGCGTGGACGCACAATCAGCGTGGCGATTTTATCATTGAGCTTATATTGTTTGCCTTCCGGGCTGGTATAGGAAATTGTTCCGAGCGCGTAATCGCGTAGATTTATCTGGCCATTCATCACAGATTCCCAAGTCGGCGCCAGAGAATCTTCAAAATCTGCCATAAAAACTTTTGCGCCGCTATTGAGCGCATTTATAATCATTTTGCGCTCAACTGGTCCGGTTATTTCAACGCGGCGATCTTGCAAATCAGCAGGGATTGCGGCGATTTTCCAATCGCTTTCGCGTATATTGCGTGTGTCAGCGCGGAAATCTGGTAATTCTCCGTTATTGATTCTTTGTTGACGTTTTATTCGCTCAGCGAGCAATTCAGCGCGGCGCGGCGCGAAACGCTTAACCAGCTCGGCTACAAATTCCTGAGCTTGCGGCGTAAGTATTTCTTTATATTCCGCAGTCAGCGCGGTTTTAAATTGCAGTAATTCAGATGATTTTTTCAATGCGGCGTTGCTCATTTTTACCTTCTTAATGTTATTAGATTATCAGAATTTAAGAGGATAATCAGATTATCAGATTATCGGATTATCAGATTACCAGATTACCAGATTATCAGATTACCAGATTACCAGATTATCGGATTATCAGATTACCGGATTATCTGGTCATCTGATAATCTGGTCATCTGATAATCTGATTATCCATTCTTAACTATATCATGCCAAAATAAGCTACATAAAGAGATACTACCACTATTGGCGTAATCAGGCAGCGTATTTCAAAGAACCATAAAGGAATTATTTTGCGGCTTACTAATATACTGTCAATTGCCCAGACAAAAGTGAATAGTAAGGTAAGAGCCAGCAATTGCACATGTAAAGAAGTGTGTAAAACTGCTGCCCAGGCCAGAGTTGAAGGTAGCACACTTTCAGCGATAAGCAAGTTGGCGGCGCGTTTGTCATGTGAATATTTTGATACGGCAACTCCCCAGTGAATTCCGCCAAGGAATGAGAGGATAATTGTTGAATAAGAAAGCAAGGCGCGAATTACCAGCAGATTATCATCAAAAAAGCGCATTGAAGCAGCAACGCTTAAAGCAGCAAAAGGCACGGCGCTGATAATTGTTATAGTGAGCGGAAATTTTTTCATGTTTTGAAGAAATTTTACAGATCATTATTTCATTGTTGCTACGAGATGATTCTGTCTGAAATCGTTATTTATTCTTCAGCAAATCGCGTATTTCAGCAAGCAGTTTTTCTGTGTTATTAGGCTCAACAGGTTTTGCATCTTGTGCTTTTTTGAAGATATTTACCTGCTTAACCAGCATGAAAACTGCAAATGAAACAATCAGAAAATTAATAAGCTGGTTAATGAATAAGCCGTAATTTATTGTTGCTGCGCCGGCTTCTTTCGCTGCTTTCAAAGTTGCATATTCGCCGCCGGAAAGATTTAAGAAATAGTTTGAAAAATCTATTCCTCCAGCGAGCATTCCAATTGGCGGCATGATTATATCGCTTACCAGAGAGTTGACAATTCCGGTAAAGGCCGCGCCGACTATAATACCAACGGCAAGATCAATGACATTGCCGCGCGAAATAAAATTTTTGAATTCCTGAATTATGCTCATAGCTGATATTCTGTTGCAATGTTTTATGATAAGGTTTTGTAATTATTTTTTGCGATTATTTTTTGTGACTATATTCTGTATGTCAGGCTAACTTTATAATTCAGTTTATCTGCAACAGCAAGCCTTTAAGATACTCGCTTTGTGGTAATTGCTGATGAAGCGGATGATCTTTTGCTGCGCCGCTTTGTTTGATTATTTGCGCTTTTTTTCCGGATTTTTCTGTTCCGGAAATGATTGCTTTGTTAAAGGCGCTGCGTCCGGCATGATGAGAACACGAAGCGGCAAACAGCAAGCCGCCATCTGCAACCAGAGATGATGATTGTGCGGCTAGTTTCGCGTAGGCTTTTAAGGCGGCAGCTAAGTCTTTCTTGTTTTTGACATATGCCGGAGGATCAACAACTACAATATCGAATTTTTTATTTTGTTCGAACATCTCGTTCATTACAGCAAAAGCATCACCTTTAATTGTTGTGCATTGTGTGAGGTGGTTTTTTTCTGCTGCTTGTGCGGCGAGAGACAAAGAATGCGCTGATGAATCAACCATTGTTACTTGTTTAGCGCCGTATTTAGCGGCGAGAATTCCGAAGCCGCCGGAATGTGCAAAAACATCAAGAAATCTTTTGCCATCAGCGCGGTCGGCGAGCATTTTGCGATTGTCGCGCATATCGTAAAACCAGCCGGTTTTCTGACCATTTATAATATCAGCGAGATAGAGGCAGTCATTTTCGCGCAATTCTATAATTTCCGGCGCTTTGCCTTTTATGCAAACTATTTGCTGTGCAAGACCTTCTAATTTTCTGGCCGGAAAATCATTGCGTAGAATTATAGTTTCCGGATTAATTATTTTATCAAGAGCGGCAAGCCATAGATGCTGCAATTTTTCCATTCCGGCGCTGGCTATTTGAATTACTAAAACCTTGTCAAAACGATCAACAATTAATCCGGGCAAAGCATCAGCCTCAGCATGAATCAGGCGATAATAATTGCCGTAATTAAATGATTCGCGCTTTTTTAGCGCTTGCGTGATTCTTGTTGCAAAAAACTCTGTATTTATTGAAGCTTCATTGAGAATAGTTTTATTGAGAGGATTTTTATTTCCGGAGCTGTTGTTTAAGCTCAATACGCGGCAGACTATCTGTGATAAAGGATTGACAATTCCTATGCCAATTGTCTCGCCGCGCTCGGTTTCAATGCGCGCCAGACTGCCCGGAGCAGAAGCAAGCCATTCTGATGATTCAACCGCCTCATGGCGCATAATCCACGGACAGCCTTTTATTATCTGATCAGCGCTTTTTTTTAACAACCGCATAGTAATCATGCGGATTTTTCCCGCGTGAGATGTACAAAAACATCCTCCAGATTAGCTTCGCGCGTGGTTAAATCGCGAACATTTATTTGCGCTTCTGCAACCTGATTGAGAATTTCCTGAATAGTTATTTTACTAGGCTGGTAATTTATTATTATTTTTCCTGAATCAAGACGCGCTTTAAGATTTTTCATTGTTTCAGGAATCGTTGCGATATTATCAAGAGGCGTTATTACCAGCTCCTTACTGTCCATTATTTTCAGTAGATTTTCTTTTGCATCGCAGGCAACGAGTTTTCCGTTATTAATAACCGCTATGCGATCACACAAGGCTTCTGCTTCTTCAAGATAATGTGTGGTAAGCAGGACGGTTGTTCCTTGCTTATTCAAGGATTTTACATATTCCCAGAGCTGTGTGCGAAGTTCGACATCAACGCCGGCAGTTGGTTCATCAAGAATCAAAACCGGCGGATTGTGAACAAGCGCTTTGGCAACCAGCAGGCGGCGGCGCATTCCGCCGGAAAGGCGGCGTGAATTGACATCTGCCTTATCAGAAAGGCCGAGAGCGTCGATTATTTCCTGTGTGCGTCGCTTGTTTTTAGCGACGCCGTAATATCCGGCGTGAATATCAAGCGCCTCGCGCACGGTGAAGAATGTATCAAGAATAAGTTCCTGTGGTACAACTCCTATTGATTTACGCGCGTTTCTCATATCCTTTATATGATCATAACCGCAGATTTTTACTGTTCCGGAAGTTTTAAGCACAAGTCCGGCGATAATATTTATCAAGGTAGATTTTCCTGCGCCGTTTGGTCCTAATAAGGCAAAGAATGAACCGCGTGGAACGATAAGATCAATGCCTTTGAGAGCTTCTTTTTGTTGAGATTTATTGCTGTCAATGTAGGTTTTGCGTAAATTGTCTATTTCTACGGCAATATTCGAGTTATCAGCAATATTCGAGCTGTTATTATGCGCGGTCATTTTTACCTTCCGCATATGGATTATTGTTTTTCTTGACCACTAAGCGAATAGGAACGCCGTTTAAGGCAAAACATTCACGCAAACCGCCAACCAGATAACGCAGATAATGTTCCGGAACTTCTTTTAAGTTGGAAAATAAAATAAAGCTCGGCGGACGCGCTGATTTTTGTGTTATGTAGCGGATTTTAAGGCGGCGTCCGGAAACCAGCGGCGGCGTATGTGCGGCAAGCATTGCCTCCAGCCAGCGATTAAGCTCGCCAGTTCCAATGCGTTTATTCCATGTTTCATAAACCTCGAAACAAGCGGCGAACAGCTTGCCGATATTATAATTTTCGGCAGCGGAGACAGGAATTATTTTTACGCCTTTGATCTGTGGCAGAACTTTTTCCAGACGCTGATTAAAGGCTTTGATAAAGGCTTCTTTTTCACGAACTAAATCCCACTTATTAATGGCAATTACCATTGCGCGGCCTTCTTTTTCAACCAGAGCGGCGATTGCGTTATCCTGTTTTTCCAGCGGCGCATCAGCGTCCATTACTAAAACGGCGACATGTGCATATTGAATAGCGCGCATACTGTCTTCTACAGACATTTTCTCAAGATTATCGTCAACATTAGCGCGTTTTCTTATTCCGGCCGTGTCAACCAGCCGCAGATTTTTGCCCTTATAGCTGTGCGCTACGGTTATAGAATCTCTGGTAATTCCTGCTTCTGGTCCGGTAAGCACACGCTCTTTGCCAATTATGCTGTTCATCAGCGTTGATTTTCCGACATTCGGACGGCCAATTATGGCGATAGTTAAATCCGGAGTTTCAGACTGCAGATTTTTTTTGTCAAATTTTTCAGCAAATGGTTGTAGCGCTTCATATAGTTCGACCATGCCTTCGCCATGTTCAGCGGAAATGGCGATTGCCTCGCCGAGGCCAAGGCGGTGCGAGTCAAGAATTGTTGCAGATGCTGCCTTGCCTTCTGCTTTATTAACCGCCAGCAATATCGGCTTTTTCTGTTTACGCAACATTCTGGCGAATTGCTCATCAACTGTTGTGATTCCAGCTTTGCCATCAACCATTAATATAATAACATCTGCCTGACTTGCGGCATTCATGGTTTGCGCGGTCATTCTTGATTGCAGAGAGTCTTTTGTTGCATCGTCAATTCCGGCGGTGTCCATTACCGTAAATTCCAGATCAGCAATAAAAGCCGCGCCATCGCGGCGATCACGCGTTACTCCGGGAGCATCATGAACCAGCGCATGTGGTTTTCCAGTCAGGCGATTAAACAATGTCGATTTTCCGACATTCGGACGGCCTATTAGCGCAAGAGTAAATGTCATGTATTTTCACTTATAGATTTTCACTTATAGATTTTAACTTATAGAGGTTCATTTATAGAGGTTCATTTATAGCTATAGATAGTAGCGTCTTTGCCGACTATGAATAGTTTTCCGTTGGCAATAATCGGCGCGGTCATTATCTCATCTGCAATGCTTATTATTGAAATATCCGCGCCATTTTCAGAATTAACTAAGCGCATTTCGCCGTGATCGCTGACGATTATCAGCTTGCCGTCAGCCATAAGCGGACCGCGCCAGACAATCGGATAAAGCCTGCGCTTTTCGTCTTTAAAACGCGGCAATTGCGTTGCCCAGCGAACGCTACCGTTATATTTTACCATTGCCAGCAGAATATTATCTTCACTAAGTGCGAATATATAATCTCCGGCCAGCCAGGGTGTGTTTATCGAGGCTATTTTCTTATCCCACAATGGCTGACCATTTAATATATTGAATACTGAGAACATGCCGCTGTTTGATACGGCAAAAACCACTGATTCATCTATTACCGGATCGCCGCCAATGCCGCTGAAAATAGCAGTTGCTTCGCTGCGCTTGGTTTGCACAAGGGAAACTCGCCATGCTTCCTGACCATCATCGGCTTTGATTGAATAAAGCTCTCCAGAAGCGTAAGGCGCAATTACTGAATCAGCAACCAATGCCGGACTTATATTGCCGAGCATTCCAGCGCCTTCAGCGATGCCGCGATGTGTCCATAAGGTAGTTCCGCTTGCGGCATCAAGCGCAAAAAGCTGACTGTCGATACTGATTACAAATATTTTGCCATTTCCGGCGCGTGGCGCGCTGCGTAGCGGAGTTCCCAGATCGCGACTCCAGAGAGTTTTTCCGCTTTCCGCATCAAGAGCGGCTACTTTTCCTAAACCGGAAACGGCGTAAATATTGCCTTGTTCAGCGGCCAGACCGCCGCCGATAATTTCATTATCATCATTTCCAGTCAGCGTGTCAGAAATCCACAATTTTTGCTTTATATCATCCAGATTATGAGCGGAGATATTTCCTGCTGCGTCCATTGTGTAAAGCTTACCATTGGCAATTACCGGACGAGGGGCAAGACTATGTTCAAATTCATGACCATCTCCGGCCTGAGCAGTTTGGCTAGTTGATAAATCTCCGGATAATTTAAGGTTGCCAGCAGCGGCAGTAAAAATTCCGTTGCCTTGCGGCCAGTTTGTATTTTCGTAAGCAACAGGAAGATTAAAAACAATTTGTCCAACCGCCGGATCTGCTTTTAGCTCAGCGGAAAAGCCGAGCGCGTCAACTCTTTCTCCAGGCAGGCGTTTTATTTCTTTTTCTGCGCCGCCAAGCCATGACGGCATAGATTCACAAGCGGAAACAGCCAGCAAGGCAGAAATAATGAAGAAAAATTTTATGTGGTTGTGCATTTTTTCCTCAGCTTGTTTCCTCAGTTTGTTTGATCTATTTTTCGCTTTTGGTTTCCGCTTTTATTGTTCGCTTCTATTTTTTGCTTGCTGCGTCTGGTTATTTTTTTGTGTCATTTTTTGTGCTGTGCAGATAAAGCGCCATCATCTGTGCGCGTTCACGCATAGTATCAGGAATCTTGAGCTGGTTGGCAACAGATTCAAATTTAGCTGCTGCCGCGGCGTAATCTTTGCTGGCAAGCAATTGCCATGCTTTCCATTCATCGAGCGTTAATTGCAGAGGCGAGTCTTTGGCTTTTTCCGGCGCTTTATTGTCAGTTATTATCTTGTCAGCAGGCTGATTTTCGCTGAGTAAAATATTGCCAATATCAGCATATATATCTTTTTCTCCAGCCAGCTCATGCAGGAATTTTGTGGCTTCTTCTTCATTGCCGAGCAAGTAAGAGGCTTCAGCTTTTTTAAGCAATATCAGGCTGTGATATACGGAATTTTTTGCTGTTTCCACTTGCGCTAATTCTGTAAGAGCTGCTTTGCCGTTGCCTTGCGCTATATAATCAGCAGCAGCAAGATAATGTGCTGTATATTTCGCTGCATATTCGCGCTGCCGATTGTTCCAGAAAACTACTACAGCGGTGGTTATAATCAGCGCCAGAGCAAGGAATATGACAATTTTGCCGTATTTATTCCACAGACGGTCAATCCGGTCGGCGCGTACATCGCTCATTATTTCCTGAAACAAATCGCTCATATTTTATTCACCAGATCATTCACTATATAAATACCGTATAATTCACCTTATAGCTCGCCTTGTAACTCACCGCATAATTAACTACATCGTTACAGCATTCGCTATATCACTCAATATATTTTCCACTATATCCTTGACTATATTTTCCAGTATTATTTTTCAGTATATTTTCTATTCCATTATGTTTTGCGCTATTCCCATTCGATAGTTCCAGGCGGTTTGCTGGTTATATCATATACCACACGATTAATTCCGCGCGCTTCATTTATAATCCGGTTGGAAACGCGGCTTAGGAATTCATGTGTAAAATGATAATAATCAGCGGTCATGCCGTCAGTGGAGGTTACTGCACGCAAAGCGCAGACATATTCATAGCTGCGGCTATCGCCCATTACGCCAACGCTGCGAACTGGAAGGAGGGCAGCAAAAGCCTGCCATATTTCATCATATAATCCGGCGTTGCGTATTTCTTCTATATAAATCGCATCTGCCTTACGCAGAATTTCTATTTTTTCCTGAGAAATTTCACCAGGAATACGAATCGCCAGCCCTGGTCCTGGAAAAGGGTGGCGTTTTATCATTGATTCTGCAATGCCCAGCTCGCGTCCTAATGCGCGGACTTCATCCTTGAACAATTCGCGCAGAGGTTCAACCAGCTTCATATTCATTCGCTCAGGCAAGCCGCCGACATTATGATGTGATTTAATGGTTACGCTTGGTCCGCCGGTAAAAGACACTGATTCAATAACATCAGGATATAATGTGCCTTGCGCCAGAAATTCAGCGTCTGCGCCGGCTTCTTTTGCTTCTCTTTCAAAAACCTCAATGAAAGTTTCGCCAATTATTTTTCTTTTCCGTTCCGGATCAGAAACGCCGTTTAAGCGTTGCATGAAGAGCAAGCTGGCATCAACGTGAATCAGGTTGATTTTCATCTGGTCGCGAAACATTTCCTCAACTTGCTCAGCTTCGTTAAGGCGCAATAATCCGGTATTGACAAAAATACAGATTAGTTGTGCGCCGACCGCTTCATGAAGCAAAGCGGCGACAACTGATGAATCAACGCCGCCTGATACGCCGCAAATAACTTTTTTGTCGCCGATTTGCGCGCGAGCCTTGGCAACGCTTAAGCTACGGAAGGAAGCCATTGTCCAGTCGCCGCGGCATTTGCAGATATTGCGTGTGAAATTTTTAATCAGCTCAGCGCCGGAAGGTGTATGCGCTACTTCCGGATGAAACTGCACAGCGTAAAATTTCTTTTCTTCATTGGCGATTGCGGCAAATGGCGCTGACGAGGTGGCGGCGATGGTTGTAAATCCTGGCGGAATTTTTGTAACCGTGTCGCCGTGACTCATCCAGACCGGATGCGATTCTCCGACATTCCAGATTCCGGAAAAAAACGGCGAGGCGCTAGTAATTTGTACCATTGCGCGGCCAAATTCACGCTGCTCGGATTTTTCAACCGCGCCGCCTAATAAGCTGCACATCAGCTGCTGGCCGTAGCAAATTCCTAAAACCGGAATGCCAAGTTCAAAAACCATTTTTGAAATAGTTGGCGCGAAAGATTCATTAACTGAAGCTGGTCCGCCGGATAAAATAATGCCTTTAGCGGCAAAGTTTTTAATTTCTTCAGTGCTGATATTAAAAGGGCGAATTTCTGAATAAACACCACATTCTCTTACGCGGCGAGCGATAAGCTGAGTTACTTGTGAACCAAAATCAAGAATAAGAATACGGTCAGACATAGGTAATTTAAATTTTCTCTTACAGATTACAGCTCTATTACTAATAGCGTCATACAGCTTCGTTATATACAGCTTCATTATAGCTTCATCACAGCTTCATCACAGCTTCATTATAGCTTTATTATAGCTTTATTAAAGCTTCTATTTTGCTGCAATGAGTATAGTATTTTCCGCTATTCGATGAATATTTCAACTCGACGATTTTGTGGTTCGTCAACATTGTCAGCGGTTGGCAATCTAGGGTCTGATTCGCCAAATGCAAATATTTTTATTTTATTTTCAGCAATTCCTTTTTTGACAAGGTAATGTGCTACTGTTTCTGCGCGTTTTTTTGACAGAGTAAGGTTAAAGCGTTCAAGGCCGGTAGTGTCTGTATGACCATGTAATATAACCTCAAAATCACTTTCTTCCGCTAATTCTTTGGCAACTTCATGCAATTGTTTTTCTCCGGTTTTGTTAAGAGTGGCGCGATTCCATTCGAAAAAAACTATATAAGAGGTGGTGTTAATTTCTGCTGATTCAGATAGATTTGTGGTTTTATTTTGGCCGCCTTTATTGGCATTTTCCGCTGCGCTGGCGGCTTCCTGCAATTCTGCCAGAGTGTTGCTGAATGCTTCCTTGCAAGCGGCAATGCGCTGCTGTTGCCAACCATCCTGCTGTCTGGCGATCCAGCAATCAAAATAACGGTAAGCGCGCGCGGCTAAATCAGGGTTAGCGGCGAGTATCTGTGGTTTCAGAGCGGTAAGCAGATCATCACGCGCGGTGGCCAGCTCGGTTTTTTCCGGCTCTGCGATGTTCCAATCTTCAATATTCTCCGGCCCTACATCGTTGCCATAAGCGGCGGTCATGCCCTTATCAGCGAAATGCCAGCTGTTTTTCCAGTTGTAATTCATCTCTTCTTCCTCGGCAAAGCGCAGATATTCTCTGGCCAGAGCTTGCTGGAACTCTGAGCCGGAGGGCGAGATATTACGTAATTCCTGCAGACGGTAGATCTGGCAGCCGGAAACAGAAAACGCGCTACTGGCAAGCAGGAAATATATCAGCAAAGATTTTCCAAACCTGCTCATGGTTTAATTGCTCCGGAATTTGTTTCCGTATCTTCAGCCGGCTGACCATATGTCTGAATAGAAACCAGAACGCTGTTTTGATCAAGCCTTCCATCGTCGCTGCTTAGCGTTACAATTGTTGATTTCCTTTTGCGGTGTGAGTGAATTTTTCCAGCGTCAACACCGCGCTGAATAAGGCCCTTTTCGATCAGCAGAATTCGCGCATTATCGAGCTGTCTGGCTTTATGATCAGCGCGTTGTCTTGCGCTGTAGGGCAGTGTTTCTATTTGATAAGTTCCGTATTTTAAAACGCGGTTGGCAATGAAATCCAGCAATAGATTCGCCTGATCGCTTAAGGTTGAACTGCTTGGCGCAAAGCTGAGTATGAAATGATTATCCTCGCCGTGAACAACTGCATCGGCAATGAATTGCAAATCAGAAAGAGCCTCGGCAAATGATTTTTCGCAAATAATCTCGCCGCGATAATAGCAGTCAAAAAGCAGCTGCGCGCGGGCGGCTTTTTCCGGCGCTATTTCCTGAATATCCGGAGTTAATACCGCCAGAAGATTTTTCCTTTTTTCCGTCAGATCTTCTGAAGTTTCAGCGTTTTCAAACCATCCTGTTGCTTCCGGCAGAACTATTTCTTTATTGAAAGATTTTATGCCCTTGCTGGCGAAGTAATTAGCGGCAATCGGATGTTCTGATTCAAGCAGCGATTGTGCATAATCAAGATATTCTGCCGCTAATGAGCTGGAAAAATCACCATGCTGCGGATTTAACGCGCGCAATTTACTGACATTATCGCCAATAGCAATGCAGCCGCTAACCAGCAGAATAATCGCAACAGCAGCAAAGCCGTTTATAATTTTCGATGATTTTGCTATTATTGCCGCAGATGTTTTTACATTCAGCATATTTTACATTCAGCATAGAAGGAATTTAAATTTTTTCCGGAGTATTCATCATCATTTCATCAGCTGTTATAATATAAAAATATCTTGAAATATCAATAATTATATAAACATAATTATATAAACATCGTATCAACATAACTAGTTATAGCATTTAAATCTGCTCTATTTGCTCATTAACGGCTTCTGCTCCATTTCTGCAGCAGATTTATTATTAATAGCAAGATGAAAGAGGCAATCAGCATCACGCAGGCAATTGCCGTTGCCGCGGCGACATCATATTGTTCCAGCTGAATTACCACAAAAAGCGGCACTATTTCCGAGACGTAAGGCAAATTTCCGGCGATAAAAATAACTGAACCATATTCACCAAGACCTCGCGCAAATGCCATGGCAAATCCGGTTAGCAATGCCGGCAGAATACTTGGAATAATAACCAGCGCAAAAATTTGCAGACGGTTCGCGCCGAGGCTTGCGGCGGCTTCTTCCAATTCCTTATCTATATCTTTTAAAACCGGCTCAACTGTTCGTACCACAAAAGGCAAGCCGACAAACATCAGCGCAACCAGAATTCCCAGCGGCGTGAAAGCAACCTGAATGCCGAGCGGTTCAAGATAACGTCCTAGCCAGCCTTGCGGCGCGTAAAGAGCAGTCAAAGCTATTCCGGCTACTGCCGTTGGCAGCGCAATCGGCATATCAACCAGCGCATCAACTAATTTTTTTCCGGGAAATTTGTAGCGCGCCAGAATCCACGCTAAAGCTAAACCAAAAATGCAGTTTATAAAAGCAGCCAGCATTGCTAATCCAAAGCTGTTGCGGTAGGCGATCATTACGCGGTCGCTGGTGGTGATTGCCACAAATTCTGACCATGATAAGGTTGCTGAGCTGACAAATAATCCGGCCAGAGGAACAATAACTATTATCAAAAGGTAGAAAACCGTAAAACCGATAGTGATTCCAAATCCGGGAATAACTGAGGGCTGTTTCCATTGTGCGGTTATCATTATTTTCTGCCTTTATTTTTGCGCTTATATAAAATTTTTATTTAATTTAAATTTCTGATTTGAAATTCTTATCTAAGATTTTTATCTAAAGCTATTATCTAAAGCTATTATCTAAAGCTATTATCTAAAGCTATTATCTGAATCTCTTAGCTGAACATATTATTCAAAAATCTTGTTTATATGTCCTGTTGATACGCTCTTGTTTTTAATTACATTATCTTGCTAAGATCAGAGAATAACAGTAAATCTGCAAATATCAACATTTTGAATTTCATTTTGAATTTCTGAACATAGTTTGAATTTCTGATTGTTCTTAGAATTTTCTAATCTTCTATAATCTTCTATAATTTTCTAATCCTCTATAACCAGCTAAATTATTATCATAAATTATTATCAAAAATGTCGCGTCTGATTCTCATTGACGGTTCTGGTTTTATTTTTCGCGCTTATCACGCGATGCCGCCGCTTACTAATCCGCAAGGGGTTAATGTTGGCGCGGTATATGGCTTTGTTAATATGGTGGTAAAGCTGCTCGATAATCAACAAAGTGATTATGTCGCAGTGATTTTTGATGCGGCCAGAAAAACTTTCCGCAACCGTATTTATCCGGAATATAAAGCGCATCGTCCGCCAGCGCCGGAAGATCTGATTCCTCAATTTCCTATGGTACGCGAGGCAACGCGCGCGCTGGGACTTCCTTCTATCGAGCTTGAGGATTATGAGGCTGATGACATAATCGCCACTTACGTTCGTCTGGCCAGAATGCAGGGCGTTGAGGTTACTATAATTTCCTCAGACAAGGATTTAATGCAGCTAATCGGCGATGGTGTTTTAATGTTTGATGCAATGAAAAACCGGCAAATTGGTGTTGCGGAAGTAATGGAAAAATTCGCAGTGCCTCCTGAAAAGCTTCGTGACGTGCTGGCGTTAATTGGCGATTCTTCTGATAATGTTCCAGGCGTGCCAGGAATTGGCCCTAAAACTGCTGCTGAGCTTATTAATCAATATGGCAATCTGGAGAATCTCCTCGCGCATGTCGGCGAAATAAAACAGACAAAACGTCGCGAGACGATTGAAAATAATGCCGCGCAGGCGAGGCTTTCTTACCAGCTTATTGGCCTTGAAGAAAATGTGCCATTGCCGCTTTCAGTTGCCGATCTTGCTCTTAAGCCACGCGATGAGGCAAGATTTTCTGAATTTCTGCAAGGGCAGGGCTTTAAATCTCTGCTGGCGAGAATTGCCGGAAAAATAGCGCCGGAATCAGCAAGACAGCAAGCATCAGGCAATGAAACATCAGCAGCATCATTGTCATTATCAGCAACAACATCATTGCCGATAGTAGCAGATTCATCAGCAGCAATAGCGCAGAATATTTCCGGCAATATAGGCGAGGTCACATATCAAACCATAACAACAGAAGCAGAGCTGGCAAAATGGCTAGATGAAGCGCGTGCTAAAGGCAGCGTGGCATTTGATACAGAGACCACTTCGCTACATGCCGTGCAGGCGGAGCTGGTCGGATTTTCTTTGTGCATTGAGCCGGGCAGGGCGTGTTATGTGCCGCTTAATCATCGGAAAATCGCCGCTGAAGATCAGAAAGATTTATTTGCCGCGCCGCCGGTTGTGCAAACAATTATTCCGCAGCAGCTAGAAATCGCTAAAGCACTAGCATTGCTTAAGCCGATTTTGGAAGATGAAGCTGTGTTGAAAATAGGACATAATATAAAATATGACATGGTGGTAATGAACAGTTACGGCTGCGAAATAAAAAGTTTTGAAGATACGATGTTGTTATCATACGCTCTTTTCGCCGGATTACACGGACAAGGAATGGACGAGCTGGCAGAGCGTTATCTTGGCATGAAGCTTATTTCTTATAATGATGTAACCAAGACTGGCGCAAAGCGGATAAATTTCTCCGAAGTTGATATAGAAAAAGCAACCAGCTACGCCGCTGAAGATGCTGATATAACAATGCGTTTCTACCAGCTTTTAAAACCGCGATTGAAGGCAGAAAAACTGACCACTCTTTATGAAACGATTGAAAAACCACTTATTCCGGTTATTGCCAGAATGGAACGAGCAGGAATCAAAATTGATCAGCTCAAACTTCGCGCTTTGTCGGAAGATTTATCTGGCAAAATAGTCGCTTTAGAAGCTGAAATAAAGAAGCTTGCCGGAGTTGAGTTCAATGTTTCTTCGCCTAAGCAGCTTGGCGAGGTTCTTTTTGAACATATGGGAATTTCCGGCGGCAAGAAATCCGCAAAAACCGGAGCTTATTCAACCAGCGCGGAATTGCTGGAAGAACTCGCCGAAGCCGGACATGTAATTGCCGAGCAAGTTTTATCGCACCGCGCGCTTGCCAAGCTCAAAAACACTTATTGTGATACTCTGCCGTTACAGATAAATCCTGAAACTGGCCGCATTCATACGAATTACGGTCTGGCTATTGCCGCAACCGGACGGCTTTCTTCCAGTGATCCTAATTTGCAGAATATTCCGATTCGCAGTGAAGAAGGGCGCAAAATCCGCGAGGCTTTCATTGCTGATTCCGGAAATCTTCTGCTTGCCGCTGATTATTCGCAGATTGAGCTACGCTTACTGGCGCATATGGCAGATATTCAGACATTAAAAGAAGCATTCAGAAATGGTGACGATATTCACGCGATAACCGCCAGCAAAGTATTTTCTGTGGCGCTTAATGAAGTGAATTCTGATCTAAGGCGGCGCGCCAAGGCAATTAATTTCGGAATTATTTATGGAATTTCCGCACACGGACTGTCCGTGCAGCTTGGTATATCGCGCAGCGAGGCGGCGCAGATTATTGACAGCTATTTTGCCACTTATCCGGGAATTCGTGATTTTATGGAAAGCTGCCGGGAATTTGCGCGTCAGCATGGTTATGTTGAAACATTGTTCAAGCGCCGTTGTCATACGCCGCTTATTAATGACAGAAATCAAGGCCGCCGCCAGTTTGCCGAACGCGCCGCAATCAATGCGCCATTGCAGGGAAGCGCTGCGGATATTATCAAACGGGCAATGATTGCGGTTGATAAAATTCTGCAACCAGAAGCGCGAATGTTGCTGCAGGTTCATGATGAGCTGATTTTTGAAATTAAAGAAACCGCTATGAATGAATGGCAAGAGCGGATTAAGCAGATAATGGAAAATGCTGCTAATTTATCTGTGCCGCTGGTTGTTGAAAGCGGAGCTGCCACTAACTGGCGCGCCGCTCATTAGGCTACATCTCTCATTTTGCTATCAATTCTTCCCGCCACTTCGTCAATAAATGCCTCAGTGGTTAGTCCTGATGGTCCGCTTAAATCGCGTGTGCCTTTGCCGGAAGCCATTGCTTCGCACATTGCATCATACATATTCGCGGCAAATTGATGAATTTTCTCGCCGCTTACCGCGTCCATATCATTATTGGCAACAGCCAGATTCGCCGCATGATCAATCGCACCACGCAACGCATAGATCATGCCAATTGGATTTACGGAAGTTTCCTCGCCAGCTTTGAATTTCGCATATTGATCAGCAATCGTGCCATGGCTTGCTTCAAATTCCATGATTTTTTCGCCATTTGCCTTAACTCCGGTGAGAGTTGAGGAAATAAATCCTGGTGATTTATAAATTTGCGCCTGTAAATCAGTGAAAATATCGCCGTCATAATTATGTGCAACCACGCCAAATCCGCCATCTTTCCAGGCAACCATTTTCATAACCGTATCGTCAGTAAGTAAATGTCGCAGCTCGCCGCCGGAATTTTTAAGCAGGCCTTTCGCCGCGAAATCGGCTTTATAATTCGCATCAAAAACCTGCTTCATTATCTGCCAGAAATCTTCCTGCCATTTGAACACCGTCTTTTTTGTGGCAACAACTGGCATTACATTAGCGGCCAGACAACGTTTGAAAAAATGATGCGCGAGCTGTGTGACATTATCGAGCGGATTGTGATAAGTAACCACCGCATTGAGCTGATCAGAAAGTTTACGCTCATCAACGATTGTTTCTTTACCGGAATGATCTGTATGAATGGTTTTTACAACTCCGGCGCCGAGCATTTTCGCGCCGGCACCATATTCACCGCCTACCGCATGACGACAGAAAAGCACCGGATTTTTATAGCCCATTTGCGATTCAAGGCCTTTGATGGAAATAGTATCACGATCAATCGAATAACCATTCCAGGCGGCGCGCATTTTGCCATTCGGACTGCCGAGCGGATTTTTTAAATTCATTTCCCGAACCTGATCGCCAGTTGGCGTAATTGTCGGCTCTTTAAAAATCGCGCCGATTTTTGTGCCAGCGTTGATAGCATCTTTCAACACTTGATCGCCGGAATCATCACGCGCTTTGCAGGAAAGATCAAAAAACTGCCATTTGCTAGTGTCAAGATAAGGCGCAATCCACTTATCCAGCACCATTTTCATCACTTCGCGTGTCATTTCCTCTCCGGAAATATAAACCATTGCTGGCGCAGCTAGTTTTGTCATAATTTATTACCTCGATTAAAGACTTGCATCATCACAAATAATGGTTAAATTTCCACTTATTTTTTACAACCATTTATGGTTTATTTTTATGATCACTATCTATACTAAAGATTACTGCCCTTACTGCGTAAAAGCCAAGGCCTTGCTTAAGCAGAAAAATATTGAAAATATTAATGAAATAGACATCACTAATGATGCAAATCTCCAGCTGGAGATGGTCAATAAATCCGGCGGCAGAAGAACCGTACCACAGATTTTTATCGGAGAAAAACACCTAGGCGGCTGCGACGATCTCTACGCGCTAAACGAAGCAGGAAAGCTCGACGAACTGCTTGCTGCTGATCGCTAGCAACATCTTAATATCTACCTCTTCCGCCAGAATTCTTGCTGTCTCTATCAATTACTTGATCACATTGTGTGCATTCCAAATTGGTTACTGATATGTGCATGGAAGGATTATTAATTGAGAAGGTCTCAAGATCGTCTCTAATACATGTATTAGCAATTTCAGTTATACTTGTTATAACATCAGCAGGATTAGCGTCTTGTTTAATAGGAATAAATATTGTGGAAACGATTTCTAATCCATAATCGTATTGTACGTCTCCGTTGTTAGGGCAGTGGTCGATAAGATCCTTACCTTTTAGTGGTGTGGATATTGCTTTAATCTCTTTTTCTAAACTACTAAAACTTTTCCATGAAAACCATGATTCCTGTGTAAGCCATTCGGGTTTTGTTGATTTTAAGCATCGGAATATTTTGCTGCCAATATTTCCAAAATTACATTCAATAGTCCTTTTTCTTCCTGCCTCACATATTTCTTGTGTAGTGCTATTACTATGATGATAACGTTTTCCATCAACCTCGTGTGAGCTCTCTTTCTTTACTCTTACTCTCAACTTAACTGTGAAGGCAAGTTTATCGCAACTACTGCCAAATATGCTCATAAATATGATCCTTGTATGCAATAACAAATTAATGCCAGTTTGTGAGCAATTATGATCAACAAAATAGCAAGATCAACCTTGTTATGCTGACTACATGGCAAGATAACTTGCCAAGTATAGTGCGGCTTACCGTGCAAATCATTATATTTTTTGAGGGAATATTTTTGTTATTATTAGTTGGCAGTTTTTTATTCTGCCTATTTATCCACAAAAAAATTTGCGAAAACTACAAAATCTAGTGGTATTTTTTAAAAAATAAGGCAATATGTCGTTATTATAGTTTTTTAGCTTTTTTAGCGGTTTCTTTGTATCTGTTTTTTATCTGCTGTTTGTTTTTTTAAATGTTTCACTAATCCAGCGTGAGGTGCGTCATGATCAATCTCCATGTTCCAGCCAAGCAAGAGCTGTTGCGTCCTACTATAACTGTAATCGGCGTTGGCGGAGCTGGCGGCAATGCTGTTAACAACATGATTTCCTCACAGCTTGAGGGAGTTAATTTCGTAGTTGCGAATACCGACGCGCAGGCGCTTGACTACGCGCAGACTGAACACACAATTCAGCTTGGCGCCGGAATTACGCGTGGACTTGGCGCTGGCGCAAATCCTGATGTTGGCCGCGCGGCGGCTGAGGAAGCACGCGAAGAAATCTCCGCGCATATTGAAGGCAGCAACATGGTATTCATAACCGCCGGAATGGGCGGCGGCACTGGAACAGGCGCGGCTTCTGTAGTTGCCAGAATTGCCAAGGATATGGGAATGTTGACAGTGGCGGTAGTTACCAAGCCGTTTCAATTTGAAGGCGCGCATCGGATGCGTCTTGCGGAAGCCGGCTTGCGTGAGTTGCAGGATTATGTTGATACGCTGATTGTCATTCCGAATCAGAATTTATTCCGGCTGGCTAATGAAAAAACCACTTTCTCGAATGCTTTCTGCATGGCTGATGAGGTATTGCATTCCGGCGTGCGCGGCATTACTGATTTGATGGTCAAGCCGGGAATAATCAATCTTGATTTTGCTGATATTCGCACGGTAATGCGCGAAATGGGCAAGGCGATGATGGGAACTGGCGAGGCGAGCGGTGATCGTCGTGCTACTGAGGCGGCGGAAGCGGCGATTTCCAATCCGCTGCTTGATGATATTTCGCTAAAAGGCGCGCGTGCGTTGCTGGTGAACATAACTGGCGGCATGGACATGACCTTGTTTGAAGTTGATGAGGCAATGAATAGAATTCGTGAAGAGGTTGATCCGGAAGCGAATATTATTTTTGGTTCTACTTTTAATGATGCGATGTCTGGAAAAATGCGCGTTTCAGTGGTAGCAACCGGAATTGAAGCGCAAAAACAATCAGCGCCGGCATCTGCGCCGAAAACTGTGGCGGTTGAAACTAAACGGCCATTTACTTTCGCGCCGCTTTCTCGTCCGGAATTCCGGCCGGCGGCTGCTTCTTCATCATCATCTTCAGCTGCTTCCCCTTCATCTTCAGCTTCGTCATCAACAGCAAATTCTCCTTCATCAGCAAAGGTTGATTTAGGCAAGATGTTTGGCGTGGCAACTGCGGAAAATAATGCGGCTTTTGCTGGTGGTAAAAATGCCGGCGAGGCGGAATCTTTTGCTGATGATCAGCAAGAAGACTCTGCTGAGAGCGAAGAAAATGCCGGACCTTTATTTTCAACTCGTGAAGCGGCTGCTGCTGTTTCTTTCGCTTCTGAGCCGAAGCTGAGCATTAATATGGTAAAAGCGACACAGGCAGTTGAATATGAAGAAGAGGATGAAAAATACGAGCAGGTCGAACATGGCAAAGGTTTTTTTGCGCGAGTTGCGGAAGTTGGCCGTGTGCTTTCCTCAAGATCTAATCGCAGCGAAGTGGCCGAGCGTATTCAGGTAGTGCAGAAGCCGTTGGTAACTGCGGAAAAAACAGCTTCTGCCAATGGCGGTGATGATCAATATCTTGATATTCCGGCGTTCCTGAGAAGACAGGCGAATTGATCGCCATTTCATGTCATCAATTGATAAAAAATTGTTGTTTGTAGATGATCTCTATGCCAGCTTCAGGCTGGACAGATTTCTGGCAGCTTCATTGCCGGATTATTCGCGCAGTCGTCTGCAGGCGCTTTTGGCGCAGGGAATGGTCAGCAGAGGCGAGGTGGTAATTTCCAGCGCCGCTGTGAAAGTAAAAGCCGGAGAAACTTATCAGCTTACAATTCCGCCGTTATTGCCAAGCTATATGCCGGCGCAGGAAATTGCGCTGGATGTGATATATGAAGATAATGATCTGCTGGTTATTAATAAAGCTGCCGGACTTACTGTTCATCCGGCGCCTGGTCATCCGGATGGAACATTGGTAAATGCGTTGCTTGCACATTGCGGCGCGAGTCTTTCCGGAATTGGCGGCGCGCTGCGTCCGGGAATTGTGCATCGTCTTGATAAAGATACTAGCGGCCTGATGGTAGTCGCCAAGCATGACGCCGCGCATCACGCTCTGTCGGCGCAGCTTGCTGAGCGCAGCTTGTCGCGCATTTATCATGCTTTATGCTGGGGAACGCTTGCTTGCGCGCAAGGAGCGGTAAAAGCCAATATCGGACGCTCTCTTGCCAACCGTCAGAAAATGGCGGTGTTAAGAAGCGGCGGCAAGGCGGCGGTTACTAATTACCGCGTAATAAATAATTATAACAATCCATTCGCCGCAAGTCTGGTTGAATGTAAATTGGAAAGCGGACGTACACATCAAATCCGTGTGCATATGCTGCATATCGGCAATCCAATAGTTGGTGATCCTTTATATGGTCAATCAACCGCCGCGCGCCTTAAGAACATGTCGGCAGATTTGCTCACAGATGAGGCAAAAGCGACAATCAGGCAATTTACGCGGCAAGCTTTGCACGCTACAAAAATCGGCTTTATTCATCCGCAAACAGCCAGAAAAATGGAATTCAGCGCGGAAATTCCTGATGACATGAAAAAGCTACTGTCAATATTCTCAAAAAATTGAGCGAGAGTTGATCGCTATTTTCCTATTGGAAACGAATAAGTCACTATCACAGTTTCAAGGCCAGGATTTTTATCGTAAATGCTGGCGTTGGAGAGGTGATTCAAAGCAACGCCTAGACGTTGTCTGTTTGGTAGTTGATAAGCAAGCTCAAGGCCAGAGCGGAATTCAAGAGCGCCGCCTAAATCCTTGCCGTCGCCTTCGCCATAAGCGCCAACGGCAAAATTAGGGCTTAAATAAATTTTTTCTTTGATCAGCTCAATGTCCCAATGCAAGCCGCCATAAGCGTAAGTTGCTCCTTCAAAAGAAGTGAAAACTCCTAACATTGGACGAACACCATATTCAACCGGATTAAAGCGATATTCAACGCCAACCAGGCCTGATTCAGATTCCTGATCAATAGCATCATACCAGCCGGCTGCGGCGGTTAAATATTCTGCGGCCATTGCTTCAGAAGATTTGATTGACAAGACGCCAAAAACCGCGCCGAAAATTGCACCAGCTGGCAATAAGGCTGACAATGCGCTAATAAAACGCGATGAAAAATTTATCTGCATAAGCAATTCTCCTGACAAATATTTGTTCACACAAACTGTTAGCAGAAGATGCTTTAAAATAAAGTTAAATATTTTGCGGATATTTTGAGATATTTCGAGGCAGCTTGATTTTTTGCCGCCTTCTTAAGCGGAGTATTTATCCGCCAGTTTTTTAAGTTCTAAAACCAGCTGTTGTCCCATTGCTCCGGCATCGCCGCGCATCTGGTTGCCAAGGATCACGTGCAATACATCTATATGTTTCTGCGCGGTTGTACGATGACCTTCAATTGTTGGATTTAGATTATTACGGCAGAATAAATAGAGCAGATAAGCAATTTCCGAGGCGCGGCTATAGCCGAAAGTTCCGGCGCGGGAATTTATGGTCAGCGCCAGCTCGCCTATGTCATGAACTATAGTGCTTGGATAATCTCCTGATAACATAAGTTTCATCAGAATCCGCAAATCGTTGAGATTATCTTTTACCCAGCCGAGTGAAGCATCGCTGATTGAATCAACCGCCGCCTGCGCTTGATTTAACACTGCTTCAGTGATCAGATTCTCAAGCTTGACGTTAGTTCCCAGCTTGTATTTAAGCGAAAAATCCGGAAGCCAAACGCGCACGCTTTTATTGTTTTTTACCGCGCTGGCGACATCGCGTGGCTTTAATTGCGGCTGAATATAAGTGGTTCGTTTATCGGAATTTTGTTTTGATGGTTTGCCGCGTGATCTGCGCGTTGGTCCTACATAATTTGGTGCAAGCACAAATTCGCGCGGATGTTCGATAATGCGCTCAATGCGGTTGTAAATTGTTTTTGCGGTAAATGGTTTGACCACAAATTCGTTGATTCCTAAATCACGCGCCGTTACCACATCTACCTGCTCGGAACGTCCGGTTAACATGATAATTGGCAGCACCGGATTTGGTGAATCAGGCGCGCGGCGGATTTTGCGGATCAGTTCCAGACCATCAAGCTGCGACAATTTCCATTCGGTAATCAGGAAATCATAAGCTTCTTCTTTAAGCATCTGATATGCTTCTGCGCCACTGCTGGTAGTATCGCAATTCAAAAAGCCCATTTCTGCCAGCATCGAACGCAGAACGCGTGCCAGATCAACGTCGCCATCAACAATCAATATTTTGTAGTTTCTCAGAGGGTTAATTGCCATAGCGCCAAATATAGCAAGAAAATATGATTGTTTGGTAAATATAACAGCAATTTATTATTTATAAAATATTGAAATTTGCTTTGAGAAGATATTTTATTGCTACTATTCAATAAGATAATATATTATCTGGAAACGTTTTTTATCTTCTCAATAGTGCGTAATCCGCCTAATCCGAGCATTCCCATTAACACTGAAGATAAGGTCTGCATATCAAAAGCCGGAAGCCGCGCCGCATGGCCGGAATTAAGCATGACAAAGGCTAAAAAAGGTTGTAAAACAAAATGATATGCAAAGGCGATTCCACAAACCCAGCCGATAAAAGGCCGCCAGCCGGCGACAAAACGGTCTGTGCTTGCTGCTTCCACGGAATTTATTGTATGCTGAGATTGATCAGCGGCAAGGGCGGCTCTGAATTCCTCCAGCTCATGCGCCCGTTCGGCATTGACCAGCTCGGCCTTGGCACGCTCACGCGCCGCCGGATCAGGGATTATGCGATCAAGCAATTGTGAAATAGCTGGAATAATGTCAATAAAACTGCTCATAATGACATTATAACAGTAATAATGTCGGTCACGGAAGATGAGCTTTGCTGAGAAACATAACAAACATAATACAAATCTTACAGCGCAAGATAGCGATTGGATGCTAATAGGCGGCGACAAAGAAGATATAAACCGCCCTTTTTCTAAGGAATTATTATTTGCTGAACATAATGTTTCTCTGGCTTTAAGAAAGAATATACCATCTAACAAGAGAAAAATGGAAAAACCACAGCAGGACAGAGCGGCAGTTTTTGCTATTTCTGATGAAAAAATAGAATCTGCCGGAACAGAACATAATCAACAATCAGTGCTTGATGAAGCAACTCAAAGTGCAATAGCAAGATGCAATGATGTTGTTACTGGTTATAAAACTAAGCAAGAATATGTAACAGCCGGAACTACTTTCATGATGGTAGAATATGATCCGCAAGAATACACGGTGGATTTAAGAAGCATTGGAGATAGCTGTGCATTCATAGTTGCTGATGATGAAAATCAGAGACATGCTGTACAGATTTCTTCGACAGCACATATGATATATCAACCTATTGACTGTATTATGTTAGCTATCTTGAGATTGCGACGTTATTTTGAGGAAAGTCTTAACGAAAAAGAGCGCAGTGCAATTATAGAAATTATTAGAATAAGTTTTCCTGCTATTGATAATGATTTATTGACAAACATTGATAAACTTAAGAATTTTATTGTTGATAATTACGGTAGCGCAATTGATCCAATAAATTCATTTCTGGATAGTTTCAAAGTATCTCTCGCAGATGATCATCCTTGTAAGAATAAAGCGTTAGAGCCTTTTCTTTGTTATGAAGATAAAAAATATTATGGCAGAACTAATGAGATGGAAAAATCTTTAGGAGGGTCATATAATCTGGGATATGATGGTAAGCCAACTGTCACTTTTTTTATTGACGATGATGAAAATCTTAAGAGTGAATTATACGGCAAAGTTCCACAAATATTGAAACCATTTTACCATTATCAAAAAAATAATTTTAATTCATGTGCAATAATTGAGAAAGAGAACCATGATGCAATTCCTGTAATAAATACAAGCAATATTACAGAATATCATGAAGGCAAAATTTATTTATCTAAATTCAAAGCTGAACTTGTCCAGCAATTTGGTATGAATGCGGAAAAATTGAAACTTTCTCTGGTTGTTTCGTCTGATGGTATTATGGAAAAAATGACTCGGCAGGCAATTGCAGAGATTGTTCACGGTGAACATGCAGATAAGGCTGCTGCTCTGGTTGCTGCTTGTCGTAACGAAAATGAGCGTGCATTATGGAGCAAAGATGATCTTTCCGCTATTGTATTAGATGATATGCAGCAAGGAAAAGGACAGCGCGCTTATATGCTGGTTTGCGATGGTAACGGGCATTATAATCAAGGCAATATCATGGCGCAAACCGCGCAGGATGCGGTAAGGGATTGTTTGCAGAAAAGGTTTGATCTTCCTGCTTTATCATCGCAAAAAACGCCGGAACAATCATCAGGCGCTTATAGCCGCAGGTGATTCAGTGCGAGAAGTTTCAATGAAGCCGGCCAAGGCTCTCTCCAGCGCGCGCGCTTTTTTTGCGATATGTGCTTCGGATATTCCAACCAGCTCATTCTGGCAACGTTTAAGCGCGGTTTTGCAGGCATTAGTTAGCACAGAGCCAGCATCAGGCTCAACCGGACTTAATATTGTTTCATCATCAGCGCGGTGTTTATAATGAAAATGAAAGCGGCGCGGACCTTTATATTCGTCAAGCGCGATTGAAACCGGAGTGATGATATTTTTAAAGCGGCGCTGCCAGGCGATTCCTTCAATATCAAACTTATCTCTGGCAAAGCTGCAATCGCGCACTTTCAGGCAAATATCTTCCAGTTCAGACAAAGCCTGCTCGAAGATTACGGAATTTTCCGCCTGATGAGTTTCTTTGCTTTTAATCATAGGAAAAATGCTAACATTTTTTGCATCTATTGTCACTTTGTAAAGCTGCTTTACGCAAGATCAGATATAGTCTAAAATTCCGTCTTCTGTTTTTTTATGATTGCATTTTTATGATTACAGATTTTTTCAAATTTTATAATTTTTTTTGAGGATATATGACTGCTATTACTACTCTTCACGCGCGCGAGATATTAGACAGCCGCGGTAATCCGACAATAGAAGTTGATGTGGCGCTTGAAGACGGCTCTTTCGGCAGAGCTTCTGTGCCAAGCGGAGCATCAACAGGAAAAAAAGAGGCGCTGGAGTTGCGTGATGGTGATAAAAACCGTTATGACGGAAAAGGCGTGCTGAAGGCTGTTGCTAATGTCAATGGCGAGATTGCTGATGCTATTGTTGGAATGAATGCGCTTGAGCAGTTGAAAATAGATCAGGCATTGTTAAACCTTGACGGAACTGACAATAAATCGCGCCTCGGAGCGAATGCGCTGTTAGGAGTTTCCATAGCAACGGCAAAAGCGGCGGCGCAATCTTCCGGTTTGCCTCTTTACCGTTATGTTGGCGGCTCGATGGCGCATATTCTGCCAATTCCGTTGATGAATATTATCAATGGCGGCGCTCATGCTGATAACAAGCTTGATATTCAGGAATTTATGATTATGCCGCTGGCGGCAAACAATATGCAGGAAGCTATTCGCATCGGCGCGGAGATTTTTCATCAGCTGAAAAAACGTCTAAGCGATGAAGGGCTAAATACCAGCGTTGGCGATGAGGGAGGATTTGCGCCAAAAATTGGCAAGGCGGAGGAGGCTATTTCTCTGATCATGAAGGCGATTGAAAAAGCTGGCTATCGTCCGGGCGAAGATGTGGCGCTGGCTCTTGATGCCGCCGCCAGCGAGTTTTATGAAGATGGAAAATATATTCTCGAAGGCGAAGGCAAAACCATGGATTTTGGAAAATTGCTGAAATATTACGAAAATATAGTCAGCAAATATCCGATAGTTTCTATTGAAGATCCAATGGCGGAAGATGATCATCTCGGCTGGAAGGAAATAACTGATCTGCTCGGCAATAGAATCCAGCTGGTTGGCGATGATTTGTTCGTAACTAATCCGGCAATTTTAGCGCAGGGAATCGAAGATGGACTGGCTAATTCTCTGCTGGTGAAAATCAACCAGATTGGCACATTATCAGAAACATTGCAGGCGGTAAGCATGGCGGTTCGCTGCGGCTACCGCGCTATTGTTTCGCATCGTTCCGGAGAAACTGAAGATAGCACAATCGCGCATCTGGCCGTTGCCACTAATTGCGGGCAGATAAAAACCGGCTCACTTTCACGCTCAGACCGCACCGCCAAATATAATGAACTTATCCGCATAGAAGAAGATCTTGGCCGCGCGGCGCTTTATGCCGGATTACAGTGGAATTAAATAACTTGAATGAAGAATTGAATAAAAATGAATAAATTTGTGGAGATTAAAGAATGACAGAACATAATTTTGATGTGGTGGTTATTGGCGGTGGTCCGGGCGGTTATGTCGCGGCGATTCGCTCGGCGCAGCTCGGCATGAAAACAGCGTTGATCGAGCGCGAGCATTTAGGCGGAATTTGCCTGAATTGGGGCTGTATTCCGACCAAGGCATTACTGCGTAGCGCGGAAGTTTATGAGCTTATGAAACATGCGGAAGAATTTGGCCTTAAGGCTGAAAAAATTTCTTTTGATATTAAAAAAATTATTGAACGTTCACGCGGAGTTGCTTCTCAGCTTTCCAAAGGCATTGGCCATTTGCTGAAAAAAAACAAGGTCACGTTGTTTATGGGAACAGCTAAATTGCAAGGCGGCGGCAAGGTGGCAATTGACGGTAAGGATGCTGTCGCGGCAAAACATATAATAATCGCAACTGGCGCGCGGGCGCGGCAACTTCCCGGGCTGGAGCCGGACGGCAAGCTGATCTGGACTTATAAAGAGGCAATGACGCCGGATTCTATGCCAAAATCGCTGCTGGTGGTAGGAAGCGGCGCAATCGGTATTGAATTTGCCAGCTTCTATCGTTCTTTAGGCGCGGAAGTGACGGTGGTTGAAGTGCAAGAACGCATTCTGCCGGTTGAGGATGAAGAAATCAGCAAACTGGCGCATAAATCTTTTGAAAAACATGGTATGACCATAATCACCAATGCGACAGTTAAAGCCCTTAAAAAAGGCAAGGATAATGTTACGGCGACTATCGAACAAGGCGGAAAATCTTCTGACATAACTGTTGAACGCGTTATTATGGCGGTTGGCATTGTTGGAAATTCCGAAAATCTTGGCCTGGAAAAAACCAAAGTTAAAATTGAGAAAAACCATATCGTAACTGACGGTTATGGCGCAACTGCTGAAGCCGGAATCTACGCAATCGGCGATGTGACCGGAGCGCCATGGCTCGCGCATAAAGCCAGCCATGAGGCGATAATCTGCGTAGAAAAAATCGCCGGAATTAAAGGCGTTCATCCGCTGAAAAAAGAAAATATTCCCGGCTGCACTTATTCTCATCCGCAAATTGCCAGCATCGGACTTTCCGAAAAAGCAGCTAAGGAAAAACACAAGGATATAAAAGTCGGACGTTTTCCATTCATGGGAAATGGCAAAGCCATAGCGCTCGGCGAGCCGGAAGGTTTAATCAAAACTATTTTTCACGCTAAAACCGGAGAATTACTCGGCGCGCATATGATCGGCGCGGAAGTGACTGAGCTGATTCAAGGCTATGCAATTGCAAAAACTAGTGAGTTGACTGAAGGTGAATTGATGCATACTATATTTCCGCATCCGACTTTGTCAGAAATGATGCATGAAGCAGTGCTTGATGCATACGGCAAAGTCATTCATATGTAATGTCTATGCGGCATGTAATGAATAATAATTTTGCGCGAAATAATATTGCGGCATTCACCTTGCTTGAGCTTACGGTGGTGCTGGCGATTATTGCCGTAGTAATGGGTTCAGCAATTGCCCTGCTTTCCGCCTCTTTAGAAGGAAAATCCTATAGCAGCACTGCCGCTAAGCTGAAAATATTACAGCAGACTCTTGCTGATTATCGCATTGCTTATAACCGCCTGCCTTGTCCGGCGGCTAGCAGCCTGGCGACAACTGATGCGAATTTTGGCATTGCGGTGGCAACTGCCAGCCCTTGCACTGGCGCAGATATTGCTGATGCCAGCGCTGCAGTGGGAATGATTCCGGTTCGCACTCTTGGCCTGCCTGATGATATGGCGGTTGACAGTTGGGGAAGGCGGATTCGTTATGCGGTTGATCCGGATTTTGTTGCCGCGAATTCTTTTGATTCGATTGCTGCAAGCAACACTACAACTCGCCTGACGGTGAATAGTAACGCAACAGGCGCAGCAATTACCACCACTGCTGCTTTTGTGCTGGTAAGTTATGGACCAAATGGCCATGGTGGTTATGCCGGCGCTTTAGGCAGTGGAACTTCGGCAAGATTTAACGGCGGAATCACTAATACTAATGAGTTGTTAAATTGCAAATGCGATAATGTGGCGGCTGTTGTTACAACAACGCCGGCAACTTTTGTGCAAGGCGATCCTGATCCTGATCCGGCTGATGCGCTGAATAATTTTGATGATCTGGTGATGTTTGCAACGCGCGCTGATCTGCGTGATGGTGATGAATAATAGCAAGGCAGCAAAGCTTCGTGACATTTCTTGTAGTGTTATTCTGCTGCAACATCGTCATCCTTTGACTTGATCAAAGGATCTTTTTCTTGATTTTTGTCCTTTATGCCTGATTTTTCCTGTTGCACAAGATCATTCGGTCAAGCCGAATGATGACGCTGCGGTGTTTTTTATGCGCTGCTGGCTTTACACAGCCCTTCCAGCAACGCCTTTCTTAATAAATAAGTGTTTAATGCCTTTTCCAGCTGCGGCCAGGACAGACCATTTTCACCATCAAATTGTTCATGCGCTATTTTAAATACTTCCATAGCTTCAGCATCAGTTATTTTCGGAAGATCATTCTGCTCACATATAAAATGAACATCTTCAACATGCCACAAGCTTTCCACAAAATATCCAGAATTTCTTAATAAATCACGAGCTGCTTCTATCATTTTAGTTGAATTACTTGTCATTGTTTCAATCCCCCGGTTTAATTGTCTTTAAATGAAGCAATTATTTTTTTGTATACGCTTATTAATATATGTTAATTACTAACAATTAGTTAAAATATTAATAATTTTTATAAAAAATATTTTTTCTATAGCCAGCTATGAGGTAAGCCATAAGACAGTAGAGAGAAATTTCGCTAATGCGGATACTTGAAATCAAATTTTCCAGCATTATATAGCAGCATTATAGAAGGGCAATCAACAAGCCACAACAAGCGACAACAAGTAACAAAATCAGGATTATGTAAAAATTCTATAGAGAAAATATAGAGAAAATATAGAGAAAAAGGAGCTAAAAATATGAGTAAAGTTATAGGGATAGACTTAGGAACAACCAATAGCTGCGTTGCCATTATGGAAGGCAGTGCGGTAAAAGTTATTCATTCACCGGAAGGGCGTAATGTTGTTCCTTCAATAGTTGCGCTTACTGATTCCGGCGAGCGTTTAGTTGGCGATTCAGCGAAACGTCAGGCGGTTACTAATCCTGAAAACACCTTATTTGCTATTAAACGCCTGATTGGACGTAATTTTACTGATCCGATGGTGAAAAAAGATATGGGATTAGTGCCTTATAAGATTGTTAAGGCTGATAATGGCGATGCCTGGGTTGAATCACGCAATGAAAAATATTCGCCAAGCCAGATTTCTGCCTTCATCCTTACCAAAATGAAGGAAGTCGCGGAAGCTTATTTAGGCGAAAAAGTCACGCAGGCGGTAATCACCGTTCCGGCTTATTTCAATGACGCGCAAAGGCAGGCAACTAAAGATGCCGGACGTATCGCCGGTTTAGAAGTGCTGCGGATAATTAATGAACCAACCGCCGCCGCTCTTGCTTATGGCCTCGATAAAGATACTAAAAAAGGCAGAACAGTTGCGGTTTATGATCTGGGCGGAGGAACTTTCGACGTATCTATTCTGGAAATAGAAGATGGCGTGTTTGAAGTTAAATCCACTAATGGCGACACTTTCCTTGGTGGTGAAGATTTTGACATGCGCGTGATTGATTTTCTCGCTGATGAATTTAAACGCGAGCAGGGAATTGATCTGCGTAATGACAAGCTGGCCTTGCAACGCCTGAAAGAAGCGGCTGAGAAGGCAAAAATTGAGCTGTCCAGCTCTATGCAAACTGACGTTAATCTGCCGTTTATCACTGCCGACCAGAATGGTCCTAAGCATTTGAACGTCAAATTAACACGCGCAAAACTTGAAGCGTTGGTTGATGATCTTATCGCAAAAACCATTGAGCCATGCCGCAATGCGCTTAAAGATGCCGGAATTCCGGCCAGCGCGATTGATGAGGTTATTCTGGTTGGCGGCATGACGCGGATGCCTAAAGTTATTGACGCAGTTAAAAATTTCTTTGGCAAAGAGCCGCATAAAGGCGTTAATCCTGACGAGGTAGTGGCAATGGGCGCAGCTATTCAGGGCGCAGTGCTTAAAGGCGATGTTAAGGATGTGTTGTTGCTTGATGTTACGCCGCTTTCACTAGGCATTGAAACTTTAGGCGGCGTGTTCACTCGGCTGATTGATCGCAATACCACTATTCCAACCAAAAAATCGCAAACTTTCTCAACGGCTGATGATAATCAGACTGCGGTTACTATTCGTGTGTTCCAGGGCGAGCGTGAAATGGCTGCTGATAATAAGCTGCTTGGTCAGTTTGATCTGGTTGGAATTCCGCCAGCGCAGCGCGGAATGCCGCAAATTGAAGTAACTTTCGATATTGACGCTAACGGCATAGTCAACGTCTCAGCAAAAGACAAAGCAACCGGCAAGGAACAGCAAATTCGCATTCAGGCTTCCGGCGGCCTTTCTGATGCTGAAATTGAGCGTATGGTGAAAGAAGCGCAGGCTAATTCCGAGGCTGACAAAAAACGCCGCGCCGCTGTTGAAGCGAAAAATCACGCCGACGGCCTGCTGCATTCCGTGGAAAAGAACCTTAAAGAACACGGCGATAAAATTCCTGCCGCTGATAAGGAAGCGATTGAACGTGATGCGGCTGCTCTTAAGGAAGCAATTGCTTCCGATGACGCACAGCGCATTGAAGCAGCGACTCAGTCTTTGTCACAAAGCAGCATGAAGCTTGGCGAGGCTCTCTATAAAGCCGAACAGGAAAAATCTGCCGCTGCTTCAGGCGGCGCTGATAATTCCGGCGCGAACGCTGGCAGTGACAATTCTGACAACTCAACGGTAGTTGACGCTGATTTTGAAGAAGTTGATGAAAAGAAGAAAAATCAAGGATAATGGCAAGATAATCAAGAGAGCATCTAGTAACTCTCTTGATTAACAATACACAGCGGTGTAACAACAGCCTTGAACTTTTAGTCTTTTATATCAGCTCTATGTCAAAACGTGATTTTTACGAAATACTTGGCGTTGCCAAGACCGCCAGTGATGATGAGCTTAAAAAAGCTTATCGCAAGCTGGCTATGCAGTTGCATCCTGACCGTAATCCGGGCGATAAAAAAGCCGAGGAAAAATTCAAGGAAGCAAGCCATGCTTATGACGTGCTTTCTGATCCGCAGAAACGCGCGGCTTATGACCGTTTCGGACATGCGGCGTTTGAAGGCGGCGGAATGGGCGGTGGCGCTGGCGGTGCCGGCGGTGGCGGTTTTGATTTTTCCGGCAGTTTTTCTGATATTTTCGAGGATCTGTTCAGCGGCGCTTTCAGCGGCGGCGCAGCAGGCAATCGGCGCGGCGGCAATCAGGCGCAACGCGGCGCTGATCTGCGCTATAATATGCAGATAACTCTCGATGAAGCTTTTAAAGGCAAGCAGGAATCAATCAATGTCACCACGGCCGTTTCCTGCTCTCCTTGCAGCGGCTCTGGCGCTGAAAAAGGCAGCAAACCGGAAATGTGCAGCACTTGCAGCGGAGTTGGCCGCGTGCGTGCCAGCCAGGGATTTTTCACAGTCGAGCGTACTTGCGCTTCCTGCCAGGGCAGCGGCAAAGTCATCAAAAATCCCTGCCGTTCCTGCGCCGGAACTGGCCGCACGCGCAAGGAAAAAACCTTGTCAGTCAATATTCCGGCCGGAGTCGAAGAAGGCACGCGCATTCGCTTGTCCGGAGAAGGCGAGGCCGGCGCGCGCGGCGGTCCGAATGGCGACCTTTATTTATTCGTTTCCATAAAACCACATCAGATTTTTGAACGCGACGGCGCGGATATTCATTGCCATGTGCCAATCCGCATGACAACAGCAATTTTAGGCGGCAGCGTTGAAATGCCAACTATTGACGGCAGCCGCGTTAAAGTTACTATTCCGGAAGGTACACAAGCCGGACATCAGTTTCGCATTCGCGGCAAGGGAATGAGCGTACTCAGAAGCGGCCATCGTGGCGATATGTATCTTCATGCCAAAATAGAAACGCCAACTAAACTGTCAAAACGCCAGCGTGAGCTGCTTACAGAATTCGACAAGCTCGATAATGACACTCACTCCAGCCCGGAAACTGAAAGTTTCTTCTCCAAAATAAAGGAATTCTGGGGCAGTGGATCATGAATAAATCTAACATATTATAATCCAACATATTATAATCCAGCATATTATAATCTAACATATTATTATGAGCGCAAAATGAAAATAGGAATTGCCGGCTGCATGGGCAGAATGGGACAGACGCTTGTTGAGGCTGTCCTTGCTGATTCGCGTTTTATTCTCGCCGCTGGCAGCGAACGCGAGGCAATAAATGCTTCTTTTCCGGTATTTGTTACAGCTGCTGATCTGGTTGCCGCCAGTGACGCGGTGATTGATTTTACCGCGCCTGAAAACAGCCTGGCCATAGCGGAAAAAGCTGCCGAAAAAGCCATTATCCACATTATCGGAACTACCGGCTTTAGCGCCGCGCAGCAGAATAAAATCGCCGAATTTGCCAATAGAGCGCGGATTGTTCAATCGGGAAATTTTTCGCTCGGCGTCAATCTGCTGGAAAGGCTGGTCGAACAAACAGCCGCTAAATTGGCCGAGGATTACGATATCGAAATATTCGAGATGCACCATAAACATAAAAAAGACGCACCATCAGGAACGGCTCTGATGCTTGGCAATGCCGCCGCGCGCGGCCGTGGAGTCGCGCTGGAAGGCAAAAAATCCATCAACAAAGACGGCGCGCGTAAAAGCGGCGATATTGGCTTCGCCGTAGCCCGCGGCGGCGATGTGGTAGGAATTCACAGCGTAACCTTCGCCGGAAATGGCGAATTGCTTGAGTTAAAACATCAGGGATTTTCAAGGGAAATATACGCAAAAGGCGCTCTGACAGCAGCATTATGGGCAAAAAACCAAAAACCCGGCCTCTATTCAATGCGCGATGTTGTCGGCTGATAAGAATTCCTGCTAAAAATCTACTATTAATCCCTGATCAAGATTTTTCAAAAAATTTTTAGCTGTCACAAAATTTTTAACTTCTAAAAATTAAACTTGTGTTGTAGCCTGCCCCTCCTTTGGTATGCTCGCGTGGCGGAATTGGTAGACGCAAGGGACTTAAAATCCCTCGGTGGTTACACTGTACCGGTTCGATTCCGGTCGCGAGCAC
>CAZFJN010000002.1:64241-89171 GCA_964519595.1 uncultured Rickettsiales bacterium | reverse complement strand
GCGGCGGAATTCCAATTACTACTGGCATATTAGGAAAAGTTGGCGATAATATAGCAATATCATTACTTGATGATATAAAGCGCAAATCTAAATAAATAAAATAAATACAACAAATACAACAAATAAATAAAAACCAATAAGCTCGTAGCATGACCAGCCTTGTTGCTAATCTTTTGCTGAATACGCTGCTGATCGGCTTGCTGATCGCAACTGTCTGCTATTGTTATCTGCTCAACCGCAGAATTCAAACTCTGCAAAACAGCAAAAGTGAATTCGCCTCTTTGCTTAAGCATTTTGATGATTCGACTATTAAGGCCTCAGAAACTATCGTCGCCATGCAAACTGCCAGCAAAAAAATTGGCGATAATATTCAAATGCGAATTGAAAAAGCCAATTACCTTCTGGATGATTTGTCATATGCGATAGAAAAAGCCACGCGCCTTTCCAATCAGCTTGATGCCGGACTTGCCGTCAGCCGCGCGCGCAACAAAGCTCTGCAGGAAAGCTCTCTTGCTCCTGAGGCGGCATCTCTGCGGCCGGAATCGGAAACAAAAACCACAACTGCTGCAATGTCAGTAAATAATATAAAAGAGCTGCATATTGCACAGGAAATCGCACAAACAATAGATGAATATCATGAATCAGGCGCAACGAATTCTCGGCAACAAATTGACCGTAATCATAACCATAATCATAATCATAATAAACAATCGCACAAACAATCCACAAAGCGCAATATTTCCTCTCTGGAAGCAATGGTTGAAAAAGTGGTAAGCCGCAAAAATCAGCCTGCTGACTTTGAACATAAAAGCAGCGCCATGGCAACAGCCGGAAATAACTCCTCATCAAGATCACGCGCAGAACAGGAACTTATTGATTTAATCCGCAATAGCCGCGGTTAATCAATTACTGTAAAGCGCAGAAAAATCAGATAAAAATAAGCAGATAAAAATCAAATAAAATCAGATAAGTAAAAAGACAACGGCATAAAAGGAATAAATATGAAGCGGCGTTTGCGAATAATTCCACTGACCATTACCGTTGCCTGCCTGTTGCTTGCCGTGAAAATAATAGATGTTATAAGCGGCGGCCAGAATCTTTCCGAATCTTTGCTAGTTGCCAATGTAGAAGCTAAAACTGAAGATAAGCCAGAAGAAAAAGCCAAAGAACACAGCAAGGACGAAGCTAAAAAAGACGAAACTAAAAAAGAAGACGGAAAAGAAACTAAAAAAGAAGACGGAAAAAAAGAAGAAGATAAAAAAGATGAAAACGCCAAGGAAGGCGAAAAAGATGATGCTAAAAAAGAAGAACATGGCGAAGGCGCGGAAAAAGAAGCAGACAAAAATGCCAACCCTAATGTCTCCACCACTTTAGGCGATATTGCCGACCGCCGCTTCAGCGCAGTTGAGCTTGAGCTGCTGCAAAAACTCTCTAAACGCCGCGAAGAACTTGCCGTCTGGGAATCTAATCTGCAAATAAAAGAAGCTGCTCTTGGCGCAACCGAGCAACGCATTGATGAAAAAATCGCTCAGGTTGAATCGCTAAAAAAAGCCGTCGCCGCTGCTCTTGCCGAGTATAATAAAATTGAAGATGCTGAAATCGCCAGCCTGGTAAAAATATACGAAAATATGAAACCTGCTGACGCGGCAAGAATTTTTAATGAGCTGGAACGCCCTATTCTGCTGCTGATTGTTGACAGAATGTCGGAAAAAAAAGTTGCGCCTGTTCTTGCCGCTATGGATCCACGGCGCGCCAAAATGCTCACTGTTGATCTTGCCGAGCAGCGCCGCCTCAGAACCAGCTCAGAAAATTCTGCCGCTGATAACGGCAACTCATCTCCTCAAGAAACTGCCGCTAAAAAATAGTTGATAAATAATAGTTGATAAATAATAGTTTGTGAATAATAGCTTATGAATAATAATGGCAAAATTGATCCTTCGATTTTTCGTGAATATGATATACGCGGTATTGTTGATGAGAATTTCAGCCCGGACGTAGTTCATAAAATCGCCCGCCAATTCGCACAGAGAGTAAAAGACAATTGCTCTGCAAACACAACCAGCAATGAAATTCCTTCTATCGCAATCGCCAGAGATGGACGACTAAGCTCTCCTGTTCTGGCTGAGTCTTTATCAGAGGGAATAAGAAACGCTGGCGTTAATGTTGTCGACATAGGAATTGCGCCAACTCCTATGCTTTATTACACCTCAATAAGCCGCCAGATGCACGGCGGCATAATGCTTACCGGCTCACATAATCCGCCAGATCATAACGGCATGAAATTCATGCTCTCCGGCAAAGCCTTTTACGGCGCAGATATTTTGTCATTGCGTGATAAAATAAATGCTCTTGATAAAATCAATGAATCTCCTGAGCTGTTAAAAACTGCCGAAGAAAAAACTAGCGAAGAAAAAACCACTACAGAAAAAGGCGAATATTCAACACTCGATATTAAAGAGGAATATTTAAACATCCTGCTGGCGGCTTATAGCGCGAAACGCCCGCTGAGCGTTGCCTGGGACGCTGGAAACGGCGCAACTGGCGAAATAATGAGCGAATTATGCAACAAACTTCCCGGCGTGCATTTTCCTATCAATGCGACAATTGATGGAAATTTTCCCGCTCATCATCCTGATCCGACAATTCCGGAAAATCTCCACCAGCTTATTGATGTCGTCAAAGCACAAAATTGTGATTTAGGCATTGCCTTCGACGGCGATGGCGACCGCATCGGAATAGTTGATGATGAAGGAGAAATCATCTGGGGAGATCAATTGCTGATGCTCTACGCCGCTGATCTGCTGCGCGAAAAACCCGGCGCAACAATAATCGCTGATGTAAAAGCTTCCGGCGCTTTGTTTGAAGAAATTACCAGACTCGGCGGCAACGCTGTTATGTGGAAAACCGGACATTCGCTGATAAAAGCAAAAATGGCGGAAAGCGGCGCATTGCTCGCCGGAGAAATGAGCGGACATATATTCTTCGCTGATAAATATCTTGGCTTTGATGACGGTTTATACGCCGCAATCCGCCTGCTTGATCTGCTGGCAAAAGGAAACATAAAACTATCCGCCTTAAAAGCGCAGCTTCCACAAAGAATAAGCACGCCGGAACTGCGCTTTCCATGCCCGGAAAACCGCAAAAATGAAATAATAAAAGAAGTAAAAAACCGCCTGCAACAGGAAAACCATGCTTTCAGCGACATAGACGGAGTAAGAGTCACAACCAATGAAGGATGGTGGTTGCTAAGAGCATCAAACACACAAGCCTTGCTGGTCGCCAGATGCGAAGCAGAAACAAAACAAAATCTGGAAAAACTTAAGAACCAGCTAACCAACCAACTGCAAAAAAGCGGAATTAACCTCAAAATTGATTAGTTGATAATCTATACTCTACAACACAAATTGAAAAATGGCGTGTCCGGCGAGATTCGAACTCACGACCTACAGCTTAGAAGGCTGTTGCTCTATCCAGCTGAGCTACGGACACTTTATATATTGCTACTGGTAAAATCGTAGGCTATTAACTATATTATCAGCTTATTTGATAATACAGCTTTAAAACATATAATTTTAAAACATACAATGTCACAAAATAATTCAACAGTTTTTTTCGGCTTTTCTGCAAATAATTTTATTTGCTCATTATTTGCCTTATTGTTCGCTGTGTTATTTTCTAATCTGGCGCTGGCTGAGGGCAATGTTGCAGGCGTTGCTGATCCTGCAACGGTGGCAGCTCCTGCCGCGCCTGATGCGACTAAACCAGCGCCGGAAGCTCCTGTTGTTGCCGAGCCGGTTACGGTTTCGGAAAAGCGCCGCCCTATTAACGTTCGCCAGCTTCAGGCGATGGAATTTGGAACATTTGCCAGCGATGTTTCCGGCGGCAGCATTATCATCAGCCCAGGCGGAGCGCGTACTGTGCGCGGCGCTATATCGCTGCTTAACCGCGGCTCATTTGGCGCGGCGGAGTTCGACATTTCCGGACATCCTGGTGAAATGGTAACTATATTTTTACCTGATCGTGTTACTTTAAATGGAGGAAAAGGCTCAGCGCAAGCGACTGTCAGCCACCTGACCATGGCAAGTGGCGCGGTTACACTTGATGCACAGGGACATGCCAGAATTAAAATCGGCGGTACGCTTGATATTCCAGGCAGCGCCGCCGCCGGAAATTATAGCGGCAATTTCAATATAGATGTTCGCTATCTGCGCTGATTTCATGCTGATTTATGTATCATCTTTATTTTGCTAATAGATTGAAATATATATTTATATGAAACAATTATTTAATTATTTACCGCTGGCTTTATTGGCTGCTTATGTTGCTGCGCCGCATGTTGTTTATGCTGGCGGTTCAGCAGACGGAACTATTTCCGTGCAGATTGCCGCTAAAATAAAAATAACCAGCTTGCAGCCTCTTAGCTTCGGAAATATTGCGCCTGTTTCCGGCAAAAGCGGCAAAGTCACGATCAGTCCGCAGAATATTCGCTCTACCAGCGGCGTGGTTGGTTTCAAATCCGGCGCTTATCATCCGGCGATTTTTAAATTACAGGGAACTCCGGGCAGCTCTTATGTTCTGAATATTCCTACCTCGCAATTCTTTAAACGCCTGCCGGATGGAAATAATTCTGCTTCCAGCTCAGCTGTGAATATTCTGAGGGTTGATAAATTCGTTGCCTACCGCGCAACCAGCGGCAAATATGGCGAAGTTGGCAGAATTGGCCTCGGCGGACAGGAAACTGTTCATCTCGGTGGAACGCTGAACGTGCCAGCCAATGCCGCCGCCGGAATCTACAGCGCGGCAATTCCGGTTACTGTTTCTTATTAATCATCATTTTTAGAATATAGATTTGCAGCAAATGGCGAGCTGTTGACAATGTACAAATGTACATTTGTACATTTGTTGTATTTCAAGATGTTGTGCCATTTTGCAATCAATATATCACAAAATGCTATTAAAATATAATTTTGCAGCAAATGGCGAGCTGTTGACAATGTACAAATGTACATTTGTACATTTGTTGTATTTCAAGATGTTGTGCCATTTTGCAATCAATATATCACAAAATGCTATTAAAATATAGTTTTGCAGCAAATGGCGAGCTGCTGATAATGTACAAATGTACATTTGTACATTTGTTGTATTTCAAGATGTTGTGCCATTTTGCAATCAATATATCACAAAATGCTATTAAAATATAGTTTTGCAGCAAATGGCGAGCTGCTGATAATGTACAAATGTACATTTGTACATTTGTTGTATTTCAAGATGTTGTGCCATTTTGCAATCAATATATCACAAAATGCTATTAAAATATAGTTTTGCAGCAAATGGCGAGCTGCTGATAATGTACAAATGTACATTTGTACATTTGTTGTATTTCAAGATGTTATCTGAGGAAAGCTCTAAATTATATAGACATACCAAGATGAGGAGTGCGTAAACTAAATGTATCCATAACTCCTCGCACCTGACTTCTTAGTCTGTTAAAATCTTCAGGATGTATTGTGATTGGATGATCAGAATCACTCAGGGTTCTGATAATAGCTTCGTGTGCTACTTCCTCGCTTATTCCACTATTACCGCTATTATTTGTATTTGTTTTTGTAGTTTTTTCTGAATGTTTCATAACAACTCCTTGATGCTTAGATCTATTCTAGGCGGCGGCGTTATTGTCTTTTTCCTGAGCTTTTACCAGATATTCAGCGCAGTTAAGGGCAAATCCGCGAATATGAGAAGGCTGGAACAACATGCCGTTATCATCACGGCGACCATTAAAGAAATTAGAAAATACCGGACGCAGTTTTTCAGCTATTTCCATAATCATCGCGCCACGGCTGACTTTTTTAATATATTCACTATTCTGATTATTATCTTTTGCATTAGTTTTACTATTTCTGCCAACTACCACTAATGAAGATGAAGGCGCATTCTGACCTTCGACCGCCTCGGAGTTCGCTTTTGCTTTTTTCAGCCAGCTTTTGATATTTTGCTCATCCATAACTTCATCCGGAATTTATCTGTTAAACTATCAGATTTTGGCGGTTTAATTGATGTTTTAGTGGTTATAAGAGGTTGTTTCTGGCTTTATGTTGCCATTAACTATTTGCTCATTTTTAATATTTATACCACTTTAAATTTAATAATTAGTAAATATTGCAGCAAATAATAATTGCAGATTATTTCAGAGATGATTTATGTGGTGCGAATTCTGATTTTATCGAATGATCTTTTGCGTAACATATCGAGATATTGCGTCAGCGCATCAACCTGATCATCATGGCGACCATTGGGAAATTCGAGAATTTCCTGCTCAAATGCCGCAAGCCACGAGGCATTATTCGGCAAAGCCAGCCGTCCGGCTTCGATCATTGCGGAAACTGCGGCAAAGCGCATAAGCTTACTGTCGTTGCTTTTCACTGCAACTATCGGCAGGGAAGTTTCATGCCGCAAATCCTGCAATAATTGCTGGCCACTGGCTTTATCCTCAATAAGTATTGCATGAGGAGAATATTTTTCAGCAAGAAGAATCGCCAGACGTTTCAGCTCCGGATATTCATGCCGCGCTAAGCGAGCATCAACCAGATAGGAAATTTTATCAAGCTCGTAGAAAGTAAGGCACACGCTGGCATCATGATGACTTTCGGCTTTTATTGCCGTATCCCAGCTCTGGACAATGCGCTGCGGAACAGGAACATTATCATAACGAGCAAACCACTGGCGGCGAACCAGCGAGCTTTCTTCCGCCAGAGGCTGCTGCTGATATTGCGCGGCAAAAGCCTGCGCGCCAAGCTCACGCTTTGCTCTTTCAATAAGCGCCATATCTTCACGATCCGGATGAAGCAGCTCGCCAATTTCCCTGATGCGCTTGATAGCGCCAAAATCTATTAATTCACGCGCATTGGCAACTGCCGGAAGCGATAAATGTGTAAAGCCGCCCTTGCCTAGTAAATGCCCTGTAAGATCATCTGTATGAAGGCGCTGCATAACCAGCACGATCACGCCGCGTTTTTTATCATTAAGCCTGGTTGCGAAGGTATTATCGTACCAGCGCGCGACATTATCACGAATCAGCTTATTGGCGGCCTGCTGCGGATTCATCGGATCATCAATGATCAGAAAATTGCCGCCTTCGCCAGTTAAAGTTCCGCCAACTGAGGTTGCGAAACGAAAACCGCGCCGCGTGGTCATGAATTTATGTTTTTCATTCTGATCTTTAGTAAGAACAGTATGCGGAAAAAGCTTCTGATACCATGGCGAAGAAATAACCTGCCGACAATCCAGAGAATGACGAATAGCAAGTCCGCTGGAATAGCTGGCGGCGATTACGCGACTACTTGGATCATGTCCTAAAATCCACGCTGGCCAGGCAATGCTTATACATTGTGACTTAAGAGAACGCGGCGGCATGTTGATTATAAGGCGCGTGATCTCACCACGCCGCGCTGCTTCCAGATACTCGGCAATAAGGTCAATAT
Source organism: uncultured Rickettsiales bacterium (assembly GCA_964519595.1). Taxonomy (GTDB): domain Bacteria; phylum Pseudomonadota; class Alphaproteobacteria; order Rickettsiales; family SXRF01; genus JANRKF01. The sequence continues at coordinate 81,693 of CAZFJN010000002.1, read as the reverse complement.
GCCAGTTGGCACTATATTCAGCGCCAGGATCAGCCGTTGCGAATGATTTTTCAATGAATGCGGAAAAATCGCCTGCCAGCAGGTCGTTGTACCAGTTCATAAAAATATTTTTATTTTCTATATTTTATAGATGGTTATTCTATAGAAGTTTATTCTACAGAGTTTTTTTCTACAGAGGTTTTTTCAAGCGCTGAATTTTCAGACAACGCTTTTTCGCGCTGCAAATAGTGCCGAACCAGCGCGATGTCTTTTTCATCAAGCAATGGAGGTGAATCTGATGATTTAGAATGATGATTTTCTGATAATTCAGACGTCTTGCCAGAAGAAGGCAGGCTGCGCTGTTTTTCTATCTTAAGCTCCGTCTCAGCAATGCTGGCCAGAGCATCAACCACCGCTTCATTTTTTCCCCACAATTGCGTGTGACGTGTTGTTATGGTAATTTTTTTATCTGGGAAATCCGAAGTTTCTGCTTCTGCCGGATTTTTTTTCTTAGCGACAGTTTTTTTTGCCACCGCCTGCTGAATGACAGATTTATCATCAGCACAGCCTTCTTTTATCAATAAATAAGCCTCCTGCAGCAACAGGCTGTTTAAATAGCGAATTTTCTCTATATTATCTATTTGATTATCTGGTTGATTATCTGTGAATAAGCTCATGGTGTGTTCCTCCAACACTCCAATATACCAGAAAAACCGCCTGTCACAAAAGTCCGGAGGAATTGTTATTCATTCCACTGCCATGAATCAACTCAATCCTTGATAATCTCAAATATCAGCGAAGATGTGTGTTTCTTCTTTTCCGCCCGGATGCGTTACTGCGCCTTTTGCCGCTGTTCCTACGGTTTGCGCGTATTTCCACAATGCGCCGCTTTGATAATCATGTTTTCTTGGTTGCCATTTTTTTCTGCGCTCGGCCAGCTCGGTCTCGCTTAATTTGACATCTATTGTGCCGGAAGTTGCATCAATGGTAATTTCGTCACCATCGACAAGCAGCGCAATAACGCCGCCAACTGCCGCTTCCGGGCCAACATGTCCAACGCAGAATCCGCGCGTACCTCCGGAAAAACGTCCGTCAGTGATCAATGCCACCTCTTCCCCCCTGCCCTGACCATAAATAGCGGCAGTAGTGGAGAGCATTTCGCGCATTCCGGGACCGCCTTTCGGGCCTTCATAACGAATAACTATTACATCGCCTTTTTGGTATTTTCCGGCTTCAACTGCCGCAAATGCTTCCTCTTCGCAATCAAAGCACAAGGCTTTGCCGGTAAAGCGCAGATTGCTGAGTCCGGCAACCTTGACAACTGCTCCTTCCGGCGCGAGATTGCCTTTAAGAGTTACCACGCCGCCGGTTGGCGTTATCGGCTTGGCGTGTGAATAAATTACGTTTTGATTTTGCGGCAAGCTGACACTGCTAAGATTTTCCGCGATTGTTTTTCCGCTAACAGTTAAGCAGTCGCCATGAATAAAACCGCCATCGAGCAGAGTTTTCATAACTGCTTGCACGCCGCCTGCTTCATATAGATCCTTAGCTGTATATTTGCCGCCTGGCATTAAATCCGCCAGATAAGGAGTTCTTTTTAAAACAGCGCCGACATCATGCATGTCAAAATCAATGCCGCATTCATGCGCCAGCGCCGGAAGATGCAGCGCCGCGTTAGTGCTACCTCCAGTTGCGGCGACCACCGCGGCGGCGTTTTCCAGCGCCTTGCGAGTTATTATATCACGAGGACGAATTTTATCAGCCAGCAATTTCATAACCGCGCGGCCTGATTCAAAAGCAAAAGAATCTCGCGCCTCATAAGGAGCCGGAGCGCCGGAAGAGCCTGGCAAAGCAAGCCCTATTGCCTCGGAAACACAAGCCATGGTGTTAGCGGTGAACTGTCCGCCGCAACTTCCGGCTGAAGGGCAGGCAACTTGCTCGAGAGCAGTTAAATCTTCTATGCTCATATTTCCGGCGGCATGTTTGCCAACTCCTTCAAAAACATCAACCACCGTGACATCTTTGCCTTTAAATTTGCCCGGCAAAATACTTCCGCCGTAAATAAACACGCTTGGCACATTAAGCCGCGCCATTGCCATCATCAAGCCTGGTAAAGATTTATCACAACCAGCGAGTCCAACTAAAGCATCATAACAATGACCGCGCATGGTAAGCTCAACAGAATCGGCAATAACCTCGCGCGAAACCAGAGATGATTTCATGCCCTGATGTCCCATTGCGATTCCGTCTGTAACCGTGATAGTGGTGAATTCACGAGGCGTTCCGCCGCTGGCGGCAACCCCTTTTTTAACTACCTGCGCCTGACGAGCGAGAGTTATATTGCAAGGAGCTGCTTCGTTCCAAGTGGTAGCTACGCCGACTAAAGGTTGATAAATCTGCTCGCTGGTAAGTCCCATTGCGTATAAATACGAACGATGCGGCGCGCGCTCAGCTCCAACAGTAACATGACGCGAGGGAAGATTTTTCTTATCAATAACAGTCATAAAACAACATCATAAAACAATATAATAAAGAAATAAATTCAATATAATTTTCCGACTTCAACAATTTGCTGATTCAAATATTTCCTGATTAAAACAAATTGCTGATTAAAATAATTTGCCAATTTAATGCGCCAGTTTAATGCGCCAGTTTGCGAACTTCGCGTTCAACCAGCTTTTCAACTATAGTTGGAAGATTCTCATCAAGCCAGCTTTTCAGCATCGGACGAAGCGCTTCCATTACCAGATCTTCAACGCTGTTGCCACTGCGGAAATGAGGAGATTGCGTGGTTCTTATTGGCTCATCAGCCGGCATGGCGCGGCGGAAAGCATTAGCGGCGGCGATTGCCGCTTCATTGGAAAGCAAAGAATCAATATAAGCCTGACCATTAGGATTAAGCATTGCTGAAGCTGTTGCTACTGCTGAAGCTGGCGCTGCACTTGCCAAAGAATTTGCCAATGAATGTGCCAATGAATTTGAATTTGTTTCCGGCATAACCACCTGATCTATTGTGCTGAGAATATCATTAGAATTGTTTTTATTTTCCGGTTTAGTTTCCGGTTTAGTTTCCGTTTTGATTTCTGCTTTGATTTCTGGCGCTGAATTTTCAGAAACAAGATCAGTCAATTCCAGAACATCAGAGCCTGTTGGCACTGCAGAATCTGCACCTTCTGCGTCATCAGAATTATTATCAGCGGCAGATTTTCCATCACCTTCATCGGCGATTATGTCGCGGATTGACTGGAGGATATCCGCCATTGACTTATCATCTTCTGAAGCTGACTTATTTTCCATGGACAATTCTCACTTCAAATCTGCTGCTCATTTCAACTCATTTCAAGACTGTTGATCATCTTAAGTATAACGCTATTTTAATTCAAGTTTTATATAATAAATTCTGTGCTGCGAATATTATATAACTTCGTCATTAAAAAACTATTATTGCGATCCTAGCAACTGATATTTTGCATTATCTTGATACAATTTGCATTATCATGATGATGAAATAATTACTTGTTATTAACTGGAATTGATAATTCATTAATTGTTAATTTTCCTACTGAAGCCAGCAGGCGGTAAGCTTGAATTTTATGATTTCTCTGTGCGTTTATCAGAGTAATTTGCGCGTTCATAAATTCCTGCTCGGCATCAAGAACATCAAGAACAGTGCGAACTCCGAATTCATGTTCACTGCGAACGCCATTAAGAGCGATTTCTGAAGCAGCTACTTCTGCTTCGCTGGAAGAAATAACGCTCTGTGCAGATAAATAATTATACCAGGCGCTGGCAACATTCTGCTCAACGGCAAGTGCTAAATCCAAATTATCAAAATGAGCCTTATCGGCAAGGCTTCTGGCTTCACGCAGGCGCGACCATTCTGCTCCGGATTGATAAAGAGGAATTTTCAGATTAAGAGTCAGCGAATCATTATCATAGCTGTTGGTAAAAGGGCTATTGCCTTCGCTACGGCTCATTTTACCTTGCAGACTGAGGCGTGGAAGAAATTCTCCGATTCGTGATTTTACATCATTCTCAAAAGCTTTTTCACGATGTTGCGCGGCGATTATTACCGGACTGGCAAGTTCTGCCGCTGAAGAAGCTTCGTCAAGAGTTTTCGGAAGAGCTGAAGGAAGCAGCGGCATTGACAATTTTTCCGGAGCTTCATAACCAACAGCGCGTACAAATTGAGCGCGCGCAACGGCAAAATCTCCTGCCGCTTTGCGTTCTTCAGCAATAGCGCGTGCCAGTCGCGCCTCAGCCTGAGCTACATCAGTTTTTGTTAATTCTCCGACTTCAAAACGCACTGCTGTCGCATCGCGCTGGCGAGAATGAACTGCGACATTATTCTGATTAACCGCAAGAACCGCCTCTGTTTCAACAACGCCGCTATATGCAACTATAACATTATATAAAATCTGCTGTTCAAGAGCGACCATATCTGCGCGCGCGGCCTTTAAGCGTTGCCTGGCGGCTTTAAAAGCGGCAACATCGCTCAGACCGTTAAAAATCGGCTGTGTTACAGTCAGGCTTTTTACCGTGCTGTCATCATATTCCCAGGAAGCATCATTGCTGCTTTTTCGTTCACGTCCTCGCTCATAACCAAGCTCAGCGGAAGGACGGAATCTTGAAACGGCCAGATCAACAGATTCATTGACAGCTTTCAGCTCTTCGCGCTTGGCCAGCAATTGCGGATGATGTTCATGAACATATTGCAAAGCTTCATAAAGCTTGCTGTCATTATATTTATCTTCTGCTCCTTGTTTATTTTCCTCTGCGCTGTTGCCATTGGCAACTGGCAATTGTGCTTCCAGAGGCGCAAGATTCACAACCGGAGAAATATCAAGAGATAATGGTAAGCCAGCTTCAGAATTCTGCGAAGAATCAACCATTGCCTTATTGCTATTATCATCAGCAAAGCTGACATGCGGAAAAAATGCCAGCGCAGAAAATGCCAACGAAAAAATTGTCGACAAAAAAACTGCCGACAGAGAAACTGCGGCAAGAGTGGAAATAGTTCCTGATTTATTTCCTGATTTTATGATTCGTAACAATGTCATCACAACGGTGAATATAGAAGCTAATAGTAAGCAGATCATTAATATTATTACTCAGATTTACTTATAAAGACAGCAACATCTTCATCTTCAACCTTTCCGAAAGCTGAAAACAGCGCATTTGGCAAGCCTGTTTCCGAGATAGCAAGCGCCAATGTCTGCTCTGATATATAAGCAGAATTTGCATAAACTGCTTGAATCACTCGCTCGGAGGCAGTAATTGCCAGCTTAATACGATCAGCAACATGTAAACCAGCATCTTTGCGTGCTTGTTGCACCATTCGCACAATGTCACGCGCTATTCCTTCTGCTTTAAGTTCTGAAGTTATCTTTGTATCGAGAATAATCATTGCATCATTACTGGCAAGCGCCTGAGCGCGGTCTTTTAATTCAGTCTTAGCTTCCAGCAATAAATTAAATTCTCCAGGCAATAATTTTTCGCCACAAATAATCAAAACGCCATCTTCCTGCGACCATTCGCCTTTTTTAGAAGCAGGTAAAATCTGCTTCATTTTCTCAGGCAGACGCTTGCCAAGGACAGCGGAATTTATTTGCAGACGCACAGTGGCAACTGCATTAAATTCGTTGGAAATCTCAAGATTTTTTACATTTATTTCGTCTTTTATTATGTCTTTTATTGTATCCTGCAGCGTTGATAAATTGCACAAATCATTTGCAACAAGAGTCACAGAAGGTAAAGGCTGACGAACGCGAATATTCAGCTTATTACGCACAGCAAGCGCGGCATTGCATATATTCTGTGCAAAATCCATCTGCGTGATTAAATCATCATCAGCTGCCACCGGATTTTTAAAGGAAGGAAAATCTGCCAGATGAACAGTTTCCGCGCTATTTTCTGAACCATTTTCCGCGCCTGATAATCCTTGATAAACAGCATCCAGAGTAAGCGGCAACAAGGAAGCGGCGGCTTTGCACATTTTCAGCAAAACTGTATATAACGTATCATAAGCAGATTGTTTATCAGCGTCTTTTTCTTCTTTCCAGAAACGTTCTTTGCTACGCCGAATGTACCAGTTATTCAGAACCTCAAAAAACTGCATAACCGCTTCACAAGCAGCAGGCGTGTCATAAGCATCAAGAGATTTCTGAATAGTTGCAACGGCGCGATCACATTTTAATATTATGTATTTGTCCATTAAATGCGCGGTTTTCTGCTCGTTATCTATGATCTGTGGCTCTATTTCATCCGCATTCGCATAAAGACAGAAGAAATTATAAGCATTCCAAATTGGCTTTATCGAAAGACGAACAACATCACGAATAAACTTTCCTTCCGGATCAACGCTTAAATCATGACCGCGCATTACCGGGCTGGAAATCATCAGCCAGCGCAAAGCATCAGCGCCGAATTTGTCCATAACTTCCATAGGATCTTTGTAATTCTTAAGACGCTTGGAATATTTAAGGCCAGTTTCTGAATCAAGCACCACGCCATGACATATGCAGTTCATAAAAGGCGGCTTGTCAAAAAGCGCAGTGGACAACATTATAAGCGTGTTAAACCAGCCGCGTGTTTGTCCGACATATTCAGTGATGAAATCAGCAGGAAAATGCTCATTAAACCATGTGCGATTTTCAAAAGGATAATGCACTTGTGCAAAAGGCATTGAACCACTTTCAAACCAGCAGTCAAATACATCTTCCACACGCTGCCACTTGCTGCCGTCTCTGGCCGTTGTAAGCGTATCTATGAAAGGACGATGCAAATCCTTCACCTCAACGCCAAAAAATTCTTCAAGCTCGGCAATACTGCCAAATACTTTTATTTCTGGATTCTGGATTCTGGATTCTGATTCCTGTTTCCGCCACACCGGAATTGGCGTTCCCCAGAAACGATTGCGCGAAATGCTCCAGTCCGGCGCAGTAGCAAGCATATGCGCCATCTGACCATCGCGTATATGTTCAGGAATCCAGTTGATCTGTTTGTTTATCTCAACCGCGCGATCACGAAATTTGGTAACTTCAACATACCAGCTCGGCATTGCGCGGTAAATAAGCGGCGTGTCAGTTCGCCAGCAATGCGGATAGTTGTGCTTGATCTGTTCTTCTTTAATCAGCCGATTATTATCCTTAAGCCATTTAATAATCCGCAGATTGACAAGGCCAAATTTTTTGAGCTGTTCTTCTTTATAAGGCTCTTCCTGATTTTTCCTTGTATCAGCAATTACGTTTAAACCTTGCAAACGCAAATCCGGCAAATCAAAAATCGCCTCACTATATCTGCCCTGACCATCAACTGGCACAACTATGGTAATATTATTTTCCTCACAACATTTCTGATCATCTTCGCCAAATCCTGGCGCCATATGGACAATTCCAGTTCCGTCACCATCAGTGACAAAAGCCGAACCATCCAGAATACGAAAAGAATTTTTATGATCTGCGAAATATGGAAATAACGGCTTATATTTTTTGCCGATTAAAGCGCTGCCAGCTATTGTAACCGCAGATTCTACAGCAGATTCTACCGCAGATTCCGCATCTGGAATTTTGATATTGCCAATATTGCCGCTTGCCAAGTTTTTATCATAATAAGTTTTTCCGACAATATAGCGCGCTCCTTCGCTGAGAAACGAAACATATTCCAGCTCGGAATTAACAGCCAGCGCCAGATTGCTCGGCAATGTCCACGGCGTGGTAGTCCAGGCCAGAATATAGATTTTCCCATTAAATTCCGCTTGCTGATTGCCGCCAGAATCAAGCTCAGAATCAAGCTCAAAAGCTACCGTAACTGCCTTGTCTTCGCGCTCGCGGTAGGAATTATCGAGCTTGGTTTCAAAGTTAGAAAGCGGTGTTTCCGCTGCCCAGCTATACGGCATCACGCGATAAGCTTCATAAACAAGGCCTTTATCATAAAGCTGCTTAAACGCCCACAGAACAGATTCCATGAAATTCTTGTCCATGGTTTTGTAGTCGTTTTTAAAATCAACCCAGCGCGCCTGCCGCGTTACATATTCTTCCCATTCGGCAGTGTATTTCATTACTGAAGTGCGGCAATGTTCATTGAATTTGCCAATGCCGAATTCAGAAATCGCCGCGCGGCCAGAAATTCCCAGCTCTTTTTCACTGCCCATTTCCGCCGGCAAACCATGACAATCCCAGCCGAAACGACGCTCAACACGGCGACCGCGCATGGTTTGATAACGCGCATAGACGTCTTTGACAAAGCCAGTAAGCAGATGTCCATAATGCGGCAGGCCATTGGCAAAAGGCGGACCATCATAAAACACAAATTCATCAGTTGCCGCGCGCGCTGCAACGCTTTTTTCAAAAGCCGATTTATTTTTCCACTGCGCGAGAATGTTTTTCTCAATCGCAGGAAAATCAGGATTCTGATCAACTTCCGGATATTTTTTTCTCATAGTAAAATACAACTCACAAAGAAGGGGAATATGAAGAATATGAGGAACATGAGGAACATGAAGAATATATAGTCATAAAAATAGTTATAAATTTTTGTTGCGAAGTAGTTATGAGGTTTAGTTATACTCATTACACTTCAAGAGTTGGTATTTATTCCAAGTATTTTTGTTCAATATATCAGATAAAAATCGAAGGAATACTTATTGATATTTCAAGATTTTTATCTCATATAGTGAACAATAAAGACGAAGCGAAGAAATGCCAACTCTTGAAGTGTAATGAGTATATAAAGCAGTCATAAAGAAATATAGACAGAGTAAGAAAATTAATATTTAAAGGCGCTAGTAAATACTACTAGTTGGCAATAATCACAATAGTTTACTTCAAGAAAAACCTATAAAAATATAATTTAAACTGTCATTTAAAACACAATTTATTATGCAAGATCAACGTCTCGTCAATCGCCTGCAAAACTACTGGGATCTTATCCGCCGTAGCCAGAATATACCAGATATAGGGCAGCTTAATGTTTCCGCCATTGATGATTTATGGCAACAATGTATGAAAGTAGAAATAATTCCAGCGCAGGGAGGCGTTAATTTTGCCTATCGCTTTGTCGGCGAAAGTCTGATAAAAATGCTCGGACAAGATATAACCAACCGCGTGGTTGATCGTCGCGCAAAACAATATCCTTACAGCGTGATTGTCAAAAAACTTGATGAAACTATTGAGGTAAAAAAAATCATCGTTGACGAAAACCAGATTGTCAATGAACAAGGCAGAATAGTAAAATACCGCGCCTGTTTCATGCCGTTTGGCAATGAAACAAAAGGAATAACTCACATAGTAATAGGATTCTCAGATCGCACTTTTTAGAGTTATATTAAGTTTATATAATGCTGACATAATGCTGACATAATGCTGACATAATGGTGATATAATGAAAAACGAAACATTACTTGCCACTTTAGGTTCATCTGCAGAAGATCATAACGGCGTTGTAAATTTGCCTATTTACCGCGCCAGCACGATTTTATTTCCTGATTATAAATCATTCATGGAAGCTGATAATGGTCAGGCAACCGCGCCAATTTACGGCCGCTATGGAACACCTTCAACTGTAGCTTTAGAAGAAGCTCTTGCCATTCTCGACGGCGCAGATCAGGCAATAGTTACATCATCAGGACTCGCCGCGATAGTTACAGCTCTGCTGGCTTTTTTACGCAGCGGCGATCATGCGCTGATTCCAGACAACGTCTATGGTTCAACGCGCCGCTTTTGCGACATGGAACTTTCAAGGCTTGGAATAAATGTTGAATATTATGATCCGCTGCAAGGCGCGGCAATAGAGGCGCTTATCAAAGAAAATACCAGAATTGTTTTTGTTGAAAGCCCTGGCTCGCTGAGTTTTGAAATGCAGGATGTTCCGGCAATCGCCGACAGCGCACATAAAAAAGGCGCGTTGGTTATTGCTGATTCAACCTGGGCGACTTCACTTTATTTCAAAGCTTTTGAAAAAGGCGTTGATATAAATATTCAGTCGGCAACAAAATATATTTCCGGACATTCCGACTTAGTAATGGGCGTTTTAACTTGCAGAAATGAGCATTATAAAAGGCTGTTGCAAACTTATAAAAACCTTGGAATGACGCCAAGCGGCGATAATTGTTTTCTGGCATTGCGTGGTTTGCGCTCTCTGGCGGTGCGTCTGTCGCATCATTATGAAAATGCTTTAAAGGTCGCCGCCTGGCTTAAAAATCGTCCTGAGGTAGGAAAAATATTTTATCCGGCGCTGCCGGAAGATTCAGGATATGAATTATGGAAACGTGATTTCTCAGGAGCCGCCAGCCTGTTTGCTTTTAGCATAAAAACCACAAATCAGCAAACTCTTGCCGCAATGTTCAATAATTTGAAACTTTTCGGAATGGGCTATAGCTGGGGAGGTTATGAAAGCCTTCTTATTCCGGCGCAGATTCATAAAATTCGCAGCGCAACCAAATGGCCACATGAGGGAACATTAATTCGCATTCATGTTGGCCTTGAACATGTTGATGATATAATTGCTGATCTGGAAAATTTCTTTAAAAACTTCACTGCTGACAGAGCATGATATACTCATTACACTTGAAAAGTTGGCATTTATTCCAAGTATTTTTGTTCAATATATGAGATAAAAATTGAAGGAATACTTATTGATATTTCAAGATTTTTATCTTATAGATTGGACAATAAAGACGAGGTGAAGAAATGCCAACTTTTCAAGTGTAATGAGTATATAATGCTGATGAATAGTTCACGCTCAGATAAAAATACAAATTCACATTATACAAATTATGCACTCGCCGCTTTCGCGGTCATTGCCGCTCTTGTCAATCTCACTCCTCTTATTTTGATAGTTCCAAGCGGTGATACATCAATGAACTACATGCAGATTGAATGCTATTCACAGCAGATCTGGCAAGGCATTCTTTATCCGCGCTGGTGCATGAATGCCAATAGCGGCCTTGGTTCGCCAGCGCCGATTTTTTATTTTCCACTGCCTTACTATATTACCGCTCTTTTCGCGCCCCTTGCCAGCATAGAAATTGGCAATTTAAACCTTGGCAGCATAGAAATTGGCAGCTTTCTCAGCTCAGTAATCAGCAGCAAATGGCAATATACGGTCGAATGGCAATATGTTCTTGGTTTTTATCTGGCAAACTGCGTTTCTTTCATTTGTTGTTATAATTGGCTTTCGCGCTTTACAAGCCGCAATACTGCTCTTTTTGGCGCTTTTATATTTCTGCTCGGATTTTATCGTTCTGAACTGATAACACGCGGTTCATATGCTGAATATTGGTGCGTTGCTTTTATGCCTTTAATATTCATGTATGCTCATGATGCTTGCAACGGCGCTTTCAAATGCTGGAAAAAATTATCAGCAGCAATAATAATCTGCATGTTTTGTCATGCTCCGGCAACAGTAATGGCCTTGCTGGCGGCAGGAACATATATGCTGCTTGGCAATTGGAGAAGCCTTGGCACGCTGGCCTTTTCCTGCCTTATCGCCACAATGGCCGGATTGTTTCATTATTTGCCGACCAAGCTGTTTGCGGACAGTTTGAATCAGGAAGGCGGCGGTCACAAATTCTGGCAGAATTCATGGATTAATTCATTTATAGACAATTTATACATACATACTGGCGATCGCTATAGCTGGGCGATTGCCGGCTTTGCAATCGGACTTGCGGCAAATATCATAATTTCCTTTATTGCCCTTAAAAACCGCAAAAAACTGCCGCCAGAGGGCGCTTCAATCAGCAAGAGGTGGATAATTATCAGCCTGCTGGCAACATTCATGATGTTTTCAATAAGCGCGCCATTGTGGAAAATAATTACCATTATCTCAGACGTTGCAACGCCATGGCGAATGCAAGTTCTGATTATGTTCGCTATTGTCGTCAATTTTTCTATTCTCAGCGAATATTTATGGTTTAAAAATCCGCGCTCGCAATATGGTGATAAAATTATCTGCAGCTTATTTTTTGTTTTTCTGTTCCTCTATTATTTCGGCGGAGTTGTAAAAGAATCTTTGCCTTTATATAAAAAACTAGTGCCAGAAAATTTTGCAACTGCTTTCTTTCTGCCGGCAGATGTTGATAAAAAATATAAAGAGGCAGACATATTTTTTGCTGATTTCTCCTGGCGCGAAAATCGTCCTCAAGCTGAATGGATAAAAGGCAGCGGCGATATTAAAATAGAACAATGGAACGATAAAGCGATAATAATATCAGGCAATTCCGAAAGCAACGGAGCATTGCGAATCTCGCATTTCTATTATCCGCTATGGCAAGCAACAATCAACAACCGTCCGGCTACTATTAAAGCAGAAAAAAGCAAAGGAAGAATGTTGCTGGAAATTCCAAAAGGCAAATTTACTTTGACTCTGACTACTGAATATTGGAAAATGTTCAGTCGCTATAAACCTCTATCAACAGAATAACAATCAACAGAATGAAAATATATAATCGCAATGACTGAGCTTGGAAATTTACGCAGAAGAACTGTCGCCAGCCTTCTTAAAACCTGGGCAGAGATCAGAGACACTGCTTTTCATGTTTTCGCACATGAAATACGTCCTGATCTTCCTAAAGAAGACGAAGAAGAATTGCGTAATCAAATGATGCTTTGCCTTGATTCTCCCGGCGGAGAAATAACCGCCAGAGCTAATACTGCCCGGCTGGGAAGAGTTTATTTAAGCCTTAATGAACAAGGCAGAAAAAAATTTCTGCTGCTGATGGCGACTGATTTTGATGTCGACCATGAGAGAATGCTGAAGCTGACAGAATCTTACAAAAAGGCAAAAATTGAAGAGCGTCTGCTGCTGGAAATTGAAATGCGCGAAAAACTACAAACTCCGCGCAGCACTATTCTCCGGCAATTTACCGCTCTTCCTGATGGTTTTAAATTCCTGATTAATATGCGCGCTGATCTGCTACCGCTTATTGCCGGAAATGTCAAACTTCAAGCTCTTGAGTTTGATTTAAAACAAATACTTGCCAGCTGGTTTGACGTAGCACTGCTTGATTTAGTGGAAATAAGCTGGAACAGCTCGGCGGCGATTCTAGAAAAACTAATTGAATATGAAGCAGTTCACAGCGTTTCTTCCTGGGAAGATTTAAAAAACCGCCTCGATTCTGATCGCCGCGTCTTTGCTTTCTTTCATCACAAAATGCCAAGCGAGCCTTTGATTTTTGTGCATGTCGCTTTTGTTTCCGGTTTAAGCGACAATGTGCAGAAATTGCTTGATACCAGCAGCCCTACTTCTAATCTGCAAGATATAGATACAGCGATTTTTTACTCTATTTCCAACGCGCAGAAAGGATTATCCGGAATAAGCTTCGGAAATTTCCTGATCAAACGCGTAGTTGAAAAACTAGCGCAAGAAATAAAACAGATAAAAACCTTCGCCACCTTGTCGCCAATGCCTGGTTTTCGCAGCTGGCTGGAAAATATTATCACACAAGGCGAAAGTGATATAATTTCCGCAAAAGACATAAGCCTGCTGAGAAATCTGCCGGAAGAATGGTGGAAGGATAAAAAATTCTCTGAAAAAATAAAAGCGCCGCTTATGAAACAGGCCGCTAATTATTTACTGATTGAGAAAAAACATAACCGTCCGCTTGATCAGGTTGCGAATTTTCACCTCTTCAACGGCGCGCGCCTGGAAAGGCTGAACTGGCTCGCTGATATTTCGCCAAAAGGCATCAGACAATCATACGGAATAATGGCGAATTACTACTATAAACTTGATGAAATAGAACATAACCACGAAGCATTTGAAGGAAAAGGCAAGATAGTTGCCAGCAAAAACGTGCGAGGATATTTGTAATAGCTGGATTATAGGAATTTAAGGGAATGATCAGAATGTAAGAGGATAATCAGATTATCCTCTTACATTCTAATAATAATGAGAAAACAAATGGCTGATAAACCACAGAATATTCAAGATCTGTTTCTTAATGCCTGCCGCAAGAAACGCCTTACAGTTACAGTGTTTTTAACAAGCGGCGTGAAGCTACAAGGAACGATAACCAGCTTTGATAATTTTTCCTTGCTATTGCGGCGCGACGCGCAGGCGCAGCTGGTATATAAGCACAGCATCGCTACAATAGTTCCTTCCTCGCCAATTACCTTGCACGAAGAAGAAGCTGAAGAAATGCTTGTCAATTGATTGCAGCATCTGTTTTTTCAGCGCTTATTTTCTCTGCCGATAAGCTCATTAATCCGGATTTTGAGATTTGAATCATCAGGCAGTTCTCTATAGAGAGTTTTCATTGTTTGCATCGCTTCCTCAGCGCGATTATTCTGTAACAACCAGATCGCCTGATAATAACGCGCAAGCGGCAAGTCAGGAGAAATCATCAGCGCTATATCAAGGCTTTTTTTAGCTTGCATGGTCACTGTTCCTCCTGCCTGCATCACCAAAGCTTCCGCATAAGCAGCAATAATTCGCGGATGACCTCTTGACAATAAAACCGCCTGTTTGAAACCACGCGCCGCTTCTGCATAATCACCGCCTGCGGAATAAGCTTGCGCCAGAGAAAGCCATGCTTCAAGATTTTCCGGATTATTAACCAGAATCTGGCTATGTTTTGCAATCTCCAGCTTCAATTCCTCAAGACGCTGCTGATGAGCAAAAACCAGCGGAACAACTCGCGCGCCGCCAAAAACTGCATATAAAGAAACGCTGCCGAATGTAATAATCACAGCAAGCAGCAATAGATTCTTTTTATTATTAACAGCGCAATCATTTCCAGCTTTTGGCCATAATGCCAGCGCCAGAACTGCCGCAATCAACGCAATCATTGCCAATATATAAAGCGCATATGAAGTCATGATATGTTATTGCCTTCTGAGTTGCTTTCCGTATTGCTTTTTGTGTTTCTTTCTGTGTTTCTTTCTTGATTTCCTTCTTTTTTGCTGTCTTCTCTGCTTCTGGCGCTAATTATCAAAATTCCGCTGGCTAGCAGCATAAAAGGCGCAAGCCATATCAGCGCGGCATGTGAAGAAGCAAGCGAAGGCATCAACAGCACACGCTGACCATATTGCGCGACGAAAAATTCTGTAATCTCCTCATCACTGCGGCCAGATTGAATCTGCCTTCTTATTTCTGCGCGCATGTCAACTGCTATTTCTGCCGGAGAATCCGCAATTGACTCGCCTTGGCAAACCAGACAGCGCAATTGCATAAATAAAGATCTGGCACGCTCTTCAGCATTTTTATCAGCAAGAATCTCTTCAACCGCCAGAGCATAAGCCGGAGCGAAAGAAGAGGAATAAATAGTCAAAATAACGGCAAATGGCAAGGCAAGCAGCAGCAAGCAAGATAATGAGCGGAAAAATGCTAAAGAATGCGCTTTTAGCGCCTTAATAAAATTCATTGTCGCAACCTTTCCAGCAACGGAATAATTTCTTCATTCAGAATATCAGCAGTTACCGGCTTACGACTATGATAAACAACTAGTCCGCTACTATCGACAATAAATGTTTCCGGAACTCCGGTAAGCGCCAGAGCAACCGTTATATTGCCTTTTTCATCAAACAGCAGATTATGGTAAGGATTGCCACGCGCAGCAAGCCATTGCCGCGCATCTTCCGGTTTATTTTTCCAGGCAATTCCGATTATATTTGCCAGACCAAGAGCTTTTAGTTTCATAAATTCACCATGCTCAACTGCACAAGGCAGACACCAGCTGGCAAAAATATTAATTACAGTAATTTTTCCTGCTGTTAAAGAACGCAAAGCTTGTGAGTCAACGTTAATATCAGGCAATTCTTTGCCAATCAGCGGCGAATTTTCCGCATTACGCTCAGGTTTTACGATTGTAAATAACAATGGCGCGCAGATAAGCAGAAATACCAGCAAAGGAAGCAGAGTTTTTTTCATTATTTTGTTCTCCGCCGCGCCGCTTTTATAGAAGCAAAAGCAGCAAATAATCCGCCAAGAGATACTAAAGACGCGCCAAGCCATAGACAACTTATTGTCGGCTTATAATATAATCGCAAAGCGGTTTTTCCTTCAGCATTTGTTTCTCCGATAACAGCATAAAAATCATAAGCCAGAGTTGAATAAATAGCCGCCTCGCTGGTAAAACTTCCGCTAATGGCATAGCTGCGATATTCCGGCATTAGATGACGCGACTTGCCTTCCGCTCTGCTGATTATTAAAACCGCGCGCGTTGCATCATAATTAGGATTTGTCACTTGTTCTAATTTTGAGAATATTACCTTATAGCCGGCAAATGAAAAACTATCGCCAGGACTAACCGCAAGATCACTCTGCCTGCTCCATAATCCACAGCCAGTAATGCCAACAACTAAAACCGCCATTCCGACATGTGCCAGAAAAACCGGCCATTGCGAAAATCTCCGCCAGCGACCATCTGCCAGCCAGTCGGCACTGCCGCCGAGCAACCATGCGGCAAGGGCAAATCCGGCAGCGGCGGCAAATGCTTTGCTGCTTAAGCCAATTCCTGACAAAATCAGTAATAAAACCAGCGCGGCCAGAATCCACGCCAACCATGATCTTTGCAATATTCTAACCACACGCCCTTTTTTCCACGGCACAAAAGCAACTAATCCGGCAAATAATAAGCCAGCGGCAATAAGCGGCAGAATTGTGCGATTAAAATAAGGAGCGCCAATTGAAATAGCCTGCCAACCAAGAGCATCAACCAGCAGAGGGTATAAAGTGCCAAGCAGCAATGTCGCGCAGGCAGTAAGTAGAAAAAGATTGTTAAGCGCAATCATCCCCTCGCGTGAAACCGGACGCAGCGGCGCAGCGGAAAGAAATGCTTTGTCTGCTCTGGCATAGAGATATAACGCACTGCCTATAACTACAGCAATATAGCATAAAATATAAATTCCCCGCTGCGGATCATTAGCAAAACTATGCACAGAAGTAATCACTCCGGAGCGTACCAGAAATATTCCAATTAAGCTCAGCGCAAAAGTTCCAATCGCCAGCAACGCTACTAAACGCGAAAATATTCCGCGCTTGCTTAAGGCGATATTTGAATGCAGCAAGGCAGTTGCCGCCAGCCAAGGCAGAAGGGAAGCATTTTCAACCGGATCCCAGAACCAGAAGCCTCCCCAGCCGAGTTCACGATAAGCCCACCAGCTTCCCAACGTAATGCCAACTGTAAGCATCGACCATGAAAACATGATAAAAGGATGTGCGATAACCGCCCAGTTGCGATCTATTTTCCCGCAAATCAGCGCCGCAACAACGAGAGAGAAAACTGCCGAAAAACCAACATAGCCAAGATACAGAAAAGGAGGATGCAAAGCCAGCGCAACATCCTGCAATAGTGGATTTAGCATTGCGCCATCAGCAGGCGGCGGGAAAATACGCCGGAAAGGATTAGAAGTTGCCAGTATAAAAAGCAGAATTCCTGCGCCAAGCAACGATTGAATGGCAAGCGAAGTACGAATTAGTTTTTCATTGCTAATTAGTTTTTTGTTATGAATGAGTTTTTCATCGTGAATTA
>CAZFJN010000002.1:45188-64141 GCA_964519595.1 uncultured Rickettsiales bacterium | reverse complement strand
AGTTTTTCATTGCTAATTAGTTTTTTGTTATGAATGAGTTTTTCATCGTGAATTAGTTTTTCAGCAGTAGAAATATCTGCATTGTTATTTTCTGTGTTTTCATTTTCTGTGTTTTTGCTTTCTGTGTCTTTGCTTTCTGTGTTTTCATTTTCTAAATTTTTATTTTGTGTATTTTTATTTTGAGCTAAAAGGCGCGCCAGAAAAATTCCATATCCGGAAATAACCAGCGCCAGCAGTAACATTGAGCCTTCATGATTTCCCCAACTGCCAGTTATTTTATAAAGCAGCGGCAAAGTGCGGTTGGAATGATCAACAACATTTGCAACAGTAAAATCAGAATCAATTCGCAAGATTATCAGCACAATAAAAGCCAGAAACACTAAAGCGGTGCTGAGAAAAGAAGAAATTTCAACGAATTCATTACAAAGCGCGGCAATTTTTCCGGACAATAATGATGATCCGGCAATTACTTTCAGCATGAAAGCCAGGCAGAGAGCTAATATTGCGATTTCAGCGAACATGAAATTATTTAATAAATAAATTTTATGGTAAGTGGTTTTTGGTTGCTGGTTGTTGGTTTTTGGTTGCTAGTTGCTAGTTGCTGGTTGTTGGTTGCCTTGTCATCCGAAGCCTTGGCGTAGGATGATGGTTACTGGTTGCTAGTTGCTGGTTGCTGATTATCCTTAGAGTTCCAATGTCCGCTGCGTTTTAATGATTCAACTACTTCTTTTGGCATATATCGCTCATCATGCTTGGCCAGAATACGCTCCGCCTGAACATTGCCAAGCAGCGGCGGTTTAGTAATTTTTGCGGAATTATAGTCTTTGGAATTATTTTCTTTGGAATTATTTTTTGATAAATTATTTTCCTGATCGCTCGTTTCTTTCCAGATTCCCTCGGCAATAACTCCCTGCCCTTCGCGGAATAATTCCGGCAATGATCCTTGATAATTAACTCTTACTGAATAATTTCCGTCAGTAACTAAAAAATCCACCTCCTTGCCGCGATGTTTTAAAGAACCCTCAGCAACAAGGCCGCCAATGCGTATTTTTTCGCCGTAAGCAGGAGCAGCCGCCTTAATATCACCAGGGCTGTAAAAATAAATCATATTAGCGCGCAATGCTTGCATGGAAAGCAAAACAGCAGCGCATAACATAAAAACACTTAAAATAACAAACAGCAAACGCTGATGCTTAGGGCGCAGAGTCATATTTTTCATCGGAAATAGCGGTAATTATCTGCAACTCATTTTCACAGCGGCGCAGATTAATAAAAGCGGCAATTGTAACTGCCGCCAGAATCAATAGAGCAATTAAATAAGCCGCCACAACAAATTGCATAAAATTTTAACTTTTCTGTGACATTGATTGAGTACATAATGGCGAATAGTGAGTACATAACAAATACAGATCAAAAATCAAATAACAACGCAAAAAAAATAAACTTATGCCGCGCTATCAGGAACCAACTC
Source organism: uncultured Rickettsiales bacterium (assembly GCA_964519595.1). Taxonomy (GTDB): domain Bacteria; phylum Pseudomonadota; class Alphaproteobacteria; order Rickettsiales; family SXRF01; genus JANRKF01. The sequence goes on along the minus strand of CAZFJN010000002.1, from coordinate 62,670 downwards.
CGGATGAATATGTTCGTATTGCTGACAAGGTAAGAAGCGGAGAATATTTCCGCGAGGCTAAAAGCATGACAAACACTCTGCTGCATGACACCATGGCTGAGCGTTATTTTTATCTCCTTATAACCTTAGTGGCAATGATTTGCTTCTTCTGCGCTCTTTATGCAATGCAATCGCTTTATCCTCTCTCGCGCACTGTGCCTTTTATTTATGTCTTAAATGACGCAACTGAGGATTTGCCGAGAATAGAAGCCTTACGCACAGCGCCTGAGCAAAGCGTTGATGAAGCGGTTTTATTATTTATGGCCAGAAATTATGTAACACATTATGAATCTTATGATATATCAGCTCTGGAAAGAAATTTCAGCGCGGTACAGCATTATTCAGCGCCGGAAGTTTTCGCTAACTATCAACTATTGCTGCAAACGAATAATCCGGATAGTCCGGTTGTGCTTTATCAACGTCATTCAACGCGCAAAATTGATGTAATGTCGCTGACACAGCCCTCTAATAACACTCTGGAAATATTCTATGAAGCTAGCGTAATAAGCGCTGATCACGTAGCAAAAACAAAACATAAGGCAATTTTAAACTATGAATATAGCAAGGTTGAATTTGATGCTGAAAATGATAAGGTAAAGGATGTGAATTTTAAGGTTACTAATTACAAAAGCTTTATGGTTCAGTGATTTTTTGGAATTACGAAGCAACAATTCACAATAATTCAATAGATTCTATTAATTTAAATAGAATTCTATTCAGTAGATTATTTAATTCTGCAATATTTTTTGTTTTACAGTTTTTTTTATTTTACAATATTTCGACAATATTTCGACAATATTTTTTGCAATATCTTCTATCAGGTACGAATATGACTATTTCCAGAATCTTTATTTTATTCACGCTGCTTGCTTTTTCTGCCTCCTCAGCGCAGGCAGGGCGCGAACCACGTCCTATAAAGCTCGATCACCGCGTTCGCACAGTCATCTATCAGCCGGATGAAGTATATAAATTCACTGGACATTACCGTTATCAATCATCAATCGAATTTGCCAGAGATGAAACTATAAAAACCATCTCAATGGGCGATTCTACAGCGTGGATGATCAACCCTTCCGGCAACCTCATTTTCCTAAAGCCAATTGAGCAGGATGCAACTACCAACATGACTATTATCACTAACAAGCGCAGCTATTTATTCGAGCTTCATGCGCGTGATACTGATGATATAGGCGATAAGGATATGGTTTTTATAATGCGCTTCATTTATCAGGATGATGGCGATGTTCAGGCGCTGGGAATTGGCAATGATTCTGTTCCTGATGTTGATATTTATGAAAATCCTCACAAATATAATTTCAAATACAGCATCTCAGGGCCGGAAGTAATCGCGCCAATTCGTATTTTTGATGATGGTGAATTCACTTATTTCCAATTCCGTGATAAAAATGCTGAAGTTCCGGCGTTTTTCTGGGTTGATGAACGCGGCAATGAATCGCTGATTAATTACCGCACGCGCGGCGATTACATAGTGGTAGAAAGGGTTTCCGGCCGCTTTACGCTGCGCCATGGTGGTGATGTGGTTTGTGTATTTAACGATGGCAAAAAACTTGCTCTTTAAAAATAAACTATCTTTAATAAACTATCTTTAAAGGTTGATCTTTAAGCATAAATGCGAAATACACAGACAAAGACCATAAAAGCAGGCAGATATAAGTATTAAGTTCAATGGAAAACTCAGCATATAAAGTCGGAGTTATTGGCGGCGGCGCTTGGGGAACAGCGCTGGCGATTATTGCTAATCGCGCTGGCAGCGTTGCCAGCCTTTATACAAGAAATGTCAATGTAATTCAGACCATCAGCGAAAAAAGAACAAATGATATATATCTGCCGGGAATTTACGTATCGCCGGAAATTTCTCTGGCCGCCTCGCCAAAAGACGTTTGTGATGTTGATTTAGTGGTAGTTGCCACGCCAACCAGCCAAGTGCGCTCAGTATGCATCGCCGTTTCTGATCAATTACCAGCAGAAACGCCGCTGCTTATCGCCAGCAAGGGCATTGAACGCGGTAGCCTGATGCTGATGAGCGAAGTTGTTAAATCAGTTCTGCCGGATAATCCGGTAGCGATTATTTCCGGCCCTAATTTTGCTGATGAAGCGGCGCGCGGTTTGCCAACTGCTACTACCATCGCTTGCCAGGATAAAAATCTCTGGGATTTGTTTTCTTACGCAATCGGCGGCAAACTATTCCGACCATATCTGACTGACGACATCATCGGCGCGCAAATTGGCGGCGCGGTTAAGAATATTATCGCTATTGCCTGCGGTATTGTTCACGGCAAAGGCTTAGGCGATAATGCCGCCAGCGCAATAGTCACACGCGGCTTTGCGGAAATGGCCAGACTGGCAACCGCTCTCGGCGGAAGGCATGAAACCTTAACCGGACTTTCCGGACTGGGCGATCTGATCTTAACCTGCAGCAATGAAAAATCACGCAATATGTCATTCGGACTGGCAATTGGCCTTGGCAAGGCAGTAAATGAGGTTCTCGATGCTCGTGGCCGCACCGCAACTGAAGGAGTTCTCGCTGCCGAATCAATAATGAAACTGGCGCGTAAATATGAGGTAAATATGCCTATCTGCCAATCTGTTTACCGTATCATTTACGAAAACGCGGTAATGGAAGATATAATAACCTTGCTGCTGGAACGCCCTTTTTCCGTTGAGGGAATATGAGCGGCAAGGTTGATTACGTTGATTACGTCGCGGAAATAGCAAAGCTAAAAAAACAGCGCAATGCGATTCTGCTTGCTCATTATTATCAGGAAGATGAAATTCAGGAAATTGCCGATTTTGTCGGCGATTCTCTGGAGCTGGCGCGCAAGGCCGCGCAGACTGAAGCTGATGTTATCGTATTTTCCGGCGTGCGCTTCATGGCCGAAGGCGCAAAAATATTAAATCCTGGCAAGCGCGTATTAATTCCAGATATGAAAGCCGGATGTTCGCTGGAAGATTCTTGCCCGCCTGCTGAGTTCTCAGCGTTCTGCGCTGCTCATCCTGATCATATCGTGGTTACTTACATCAACTGCTCAGCGGAAGTAAAAGCTCTTTCTGACATAATAGTGACTTCCAGCAACGCGGAGGCAATTATCAACTCACTGCCGCAAGCGCAGAAAATAATTTTCGCTCCGGATAAATATCTCGGCGATTATTTAAACAAAAAAACCGGCAGAAACATGCTGCTATGGAACGGCACATGTATGGTTCATGAACGTTTTTCAGAAACCGAGCTGGTCAAGCTTACCGTGCGCTATCCGAAAGCGCGTGTTATCGCTCATCCGGAATGCCCTGATTATCTCCTTCGTTATGCTGAATTTGTCGGCTCAACGTCAAAACTTATCGCCTATACTGTCGATTTTGCCGGCTCTGAATTTATTGTCCTTACTGAGCCAGGAATTCTTCATGAAATGAAAAAACGCTCTGTCGGCAGCTCATTTTATGATGTTCCGGGAATTTCCGGCGGCGCTTGCGTCTCATGCAATAACTGTCCGCATATGAAACTTAATAATCTGGAAAAAATTTATCTCTGCCTGAAAAATGACACGCCAAATATCGAACTTTCCGCAGATTTAATCGCCAGAGCGCGCAAACCGCTAGATAAAATGCTCGAATTATCAGTAAATATAGGAAAAAAATAGAAAATTGTCTAAAAAAAGCCTGCCATTTGAAAAAAATGGCAGGCTTTAAAGGGAATAAAGCTTTATTATACAGCAGCTAAGCTGTCAGTTATATCACCAAAAGTAGATGACAGCTGAGTTCCAAGAGCAGTCATTGCGCCAATGGCAGCAACAGAAATCAAAGCTGCAATCAGACCATATTCAATGGCAGTTGCACCGTTTTCATCTTTAAACAGTTGAATGAAAGTTTTCATGTTCAGTCTCCCCTTATTTTATTTAGTTGGTTTATATTCAAAGCGCTTCCCACTTGTAAAAATCTTTGTGGAATATCGCCCTTTTACGCTGAATAAATCAGCTAGTTATAAAATTAGCATATCTTGGAAAATAATTCAAGAAAAAAATGCGATTTTATTGTTATAAATCAATAGTTTTTGACGATAATTTGTCTGATTTTTTAATAAAATTGATCATAAATTGTATGTATTCTATAGACGCTATGTTTTTATAAAAATCTACACAAAAAAGCCCGCCTTTTTACAGGCGGGCTTTTTAAGGAAATAACACTACTAATCAACTGCTTATTATACAGCAGCGAGGCTATCAGTTACGTCACCAAAAGTAGTTGAAAGCTGAGTTCCAAGAGCAGTCATTGCGCCAATGGCAGCAACAGAGATAAGAGCAGCGATCAGACCATATTCAATTGCAGTTGCGCCGTTTTCGTCTTTAAAAAGTGTGAAAAGAGTTTTCATGGTAGTTCTCCTATGATGAATGTTTAGTGGTTTCCCCCGTTTGGGACTCCACCTATGAACGCTGATTCAATCAGCTAATATTGACACTACACCACATTGAAACATATTGCAAGATAAAAATGCGATTTTCTTTATATTTTTCAATATGTTTTGCATCAAATACATATAAAATTTATCTCATATTTTAGATAAATTTTAGCAAGCAATATTAGCAACTGAAATAGCTGAATAATTATTTGTCATTTTATTTGTCATTACTTTTTTTGCTCCTACGCCAATGCGTAACTAATATATCAAGTCCATCGCGCAATTCAGCGAGGGTTTTGTAATCAGAAACATTTCTGCTCTTTAAAAAATCAGGACGCTGATTATGAACACATATATTAGTAAGCAGGCGCAAATATCCCCAGTTAGCAAGAGCCAGCGCCGCTTCATGATATTCCGCCTCACGCGATTCACGCCATGAAGGATCGTCATTGGGAATATCAATTCCGTCAACATGCAATAAATCAAGCGCCCTTACGCTAGGAGCGCCATAACGTAAAGTATAAAGCCAGCGAAAATGAATGCCGCACCAGTGCTGTTGCAAAGAAATAAGGCCTTTTCCAAGGCACAGATCAAGCGTCTCGGCAGTTTCCTCCGCCGCGCGTTTACGTTGCAGCTCCGGCGTGCCATGGTCATTTTCCTGAATTTCCACTTTTGGACGTCCGCGCCGACGAGTAAAACGAGATAATCTCATAAGAATGCACCTCCCAGAGCTTTCTGTGCATCATTATTGCGCCGCTTGAATTCCGGAGACATAAATTCGATAAACTCCTCCTCATCCGGCAAATGATCAGGCGGCGTGTGTTTAAGCAGATAGCTGTAAGCAGCGCAGAGCAGATCATCAGGATAAGCAAGCAGGCGCACAACGAAACGCTCACGCTTACAGCAAAATTCTTCTACTCTGAAACCGCAATGAAAACATAAACGATCATAAATAAGATAAAGCAGCTGGTGTTTTTCACTAATAGCTTCGTCAGTGATTTTGCCGGTTGTGTTGCTGGTTATGTTGCTGATTGTGTTGCTGATTGCGTTGCTGATTGCGTTGCTGGCTATGCGACTGTTTATTACGCTGGTAATTTTATTATTATTTTCTCTGGTAATTTCGCTATTAATTTCTCTGGTAATTTCGCTAATCATATATTGTTCCTTTCATTATTAAATGTATGGAAATTGAGGATAATGGTTGCGGCTTGCTCTTCTTTCAGCGCGTTGTTTTTGAGAGAGTTGTTTTTGAGAGAGTTGTTTTTTAGCGCCTGCTTGCGGTTTTCGCGTGCCTGTTTGCGTTTGAGATAGCGCTTGGAATGTCCCGGCTCAGTTCGCCAGCTTTTTGTATTCAGCAGCGCCTTTTTGGCGTATTTCCGCACATAATTATGGTCAAGGCCGGCCAGCAGGCAAACATCAATAAAATCCTCGCTATTTTCCGTAAGCCAGGCCATGGCCTCGTTTTTACGGCGAATTGTCCGTGCTTTTTTGCCAATGGCCACAGCATCAAAAATTGCCTGAATAATAACCGAGCGCCATAAGGACTCTTCATCAGCGGCAAGGTTAAAAGGATGTTCCGGCCAGTAATCGCTGCGTTTTTTCTCGCGATGCTTATTATTGTTATGGTTATTATTATGGTTATTATGGTTATTTTTATGGTTATTTTCATTATTATCGTTATGGCGATTTTTTTCTCTGTTTTTCTCCAGATGCGGCAAATCTGGATTTGTCTCGCTGAATATATGGATATTTCCAGATTCAAGGTCATCAGAAGATTGCGGCGGAATTATTAGCAACATAACACCTCCTTAATTAATATTTATTGAAATAACATGATATTATAGCTGTATGCAGACAATAAATCTGCACTGAACAAAATAGAGACTATATGATATATCCTGACAATGCAAGCACAAAATTAGGATTAATCCTAAATCTAGGCGGTGGCCATGCTTGCTGCAAAATGCGAGTTTTTCTCGCGGCGTCTTTCTATCTCATCTTCAGTTAAGGTCAGCTGGTCAGTTAAATTATCGCCAGCTTCATCTTCAATAAGGTCACAATCAGCGTAATGTAACAGCAAATGCTGTAAAAATCCCGGCGGATATTGCTCCAGAAAACCATGTGTTGCCATTTTTAATTCACTGAGGAACTGTTCCGGCAAATAAACGCCGTTGATTGTCGCGCCACCATGATAACCGCACTGAGAGACAATTATAGGGCAGCGCGTATAAGCCGGATTTTTTGCGTAATCGCAATTATTGTTTTCTTCTGCAAGATTCATAAGCAGATAATATACTCATTACACTTGAAGAATTGCTATTTCTTCGCTTCGTCTTTATTGTTCACTATATGAGATAAAAATCTTGAAATATCAATAAGTATTCCTTCGATTTTTATCTCATATATTGAACAAAAATACTTGGAATAAATACCAACTCTTCAAGTGTAATGAGTATAGCATAAAACTATCAATTTAATTATGACATCTTACAAAAACCATTCATTACAGAAAGATTACATGAATTATGACAATAGATTATGACAATAGACTATGACAATCAGGAAAGCGCCTTGCCAAGAACTAAGGACAGCATTTCCAGCTCTTTTGCTTTGGAAAGGCGGTGATCGCCGCCGGAAATCACCGTAAGCGAGCTATGATCCTTGCCAGCCAGTTTTGACATGATCTCCTGCGCTATGGCAAGCGGAACGTCAGCATCATCTGTGCCGTGCAGCAAATGAACCGGACAGGAAACATCAATTACAGGCTTATCAAGCAACAGATGTTTTCTGCCCTCTTCTATTAAATTCAGCGTTATCGGATAAGGCTCTTCGCCGTAGCAGGAAGGAGCGTAATAGATTTTTTCCGTGAGAATAGTTTGTTTGTCTTGTTCACTAAGAGCATTCCAGATCAGGCGCTCGGTAAAATCACAAGCGGCGGCAATTCCGATAATCGCCTGCACGCGTGCGCGCCTTTCCATAGCGATAAGCAGCGCAAGCCATGCGCCCATGCTGGAGCCAACTAAAACCACCTCACCATTGCTATTTCCGCCTCCTGCTATATGGTCAAATATCTCCAGAGCATCTTCCTTCCAGCCGCCAATAGTGCCTAAAAGGAAATCGCCGCCGGATTTGCCATGTCCGGAATAATCAAAACGCACAAAGCTTTGTCCACGCGCTGCACAATATTCCGCCAGAAAAGAAGCTTTCGCGCCGCTCATGTCAGAACGAAATCCGGAAAGAAACATTATGGCCGGATTTTTTCCATCCTGCTGTAGATAAGCAAGGCTTGTGTGTTTTGTTTTATGAAATGATGGTTTATGAAATGATGGTTGCATAGAAGTACAATTTAAAATACCTATTGCCGGAAATTATGACTGAAACTTCACCTCCTGTCATCCTGCAAATATTACCAGCTCTGCGTAGCGGCGGCGTTGAACGCGGCACAGTGGAAATAGCTTCTGCTCTCGTGCAAAATGGCGCAACAGCTTTGGTTGCTTCCAGCGGCGGCAATATGGTCGCGCAATTGCAACGCATCGGCGCAACACATATACAATTACCACTGGCCAGCAAAAATCCTTTCATCATCTGGAAAAACAGCCGGAAAATAGCGCAGCTAATCAAGGATTATAAGGTTGATATAGTTCATGCACGATCGCGCGCGCCAGCCTGGAGCGCATGGCTGGCCTGCCGCAATGGCGCAGCGCATTTCATGACCACTTTCCACGGCACTTACGGCACAAGCGGCTTTCTCAAAAAATATTATAACAGCGTTATGCTGCGCGGAGAAAGAGTAATCGCCATTTCCGACTTCATCGCTGAACATATTCAGAAAAATTATTCCGTAGATAAATCGCGTCTACGCATTATTCATCGCGGCGTTGATTTGCGCCTTTTCACGCCGGATTTATTCTCTCATCAACGCATGGATATTTTAGTGAAAGAATGGCGATTGCCTATGGAATTGCCGCTGATCCTTTTTCCCGGAAGGATAACGCGCTGGAAAGGTCAGGATGTATTTCTGCGCGCGCTGGCGGCAATGAAACATCGCCGTTTTTTCGCGGTTATTCTTGGTGATGATAAAAAAGGCGGCAATTATCGCCGCGAGCTTGAACAATTAATAGCTGAATCCGGCCTCGAAGGGCATGTGCGTTTTGCGCCGCATACTTCCTATATCACAGAGGCATATATGCTGGCGCGGCTGGTTGTTGCAACTTCGATTGAACCGGAAGCTTTTGGCCGCGTGGTGCTGGAAGCGCAGGCAATGGGCAAACCGACAATTGCCACTAATCACGGCGGCGCGCGGGAAACAGTTATTCACGGCAAAACCGGCCTGCTTGTGCCGCCTGGCGATGTTGCCGCGCTAACACGCGCTATTGATAATGTCCTGAATCTTGATCAGCAATTAATCGAACAGATCGCCACTGACGCTACCAATAATGCTCGGCAATTTTCCATTGACATAATGTGTAAAAAAACTCTGGAAGTGTACAAGGAATTATTGTACAGCAATAAGGCATGAAAAATATCGTTCTAATAGCATTAGCGTCGCTTGCGCTTGCCGCCTGCAGCAATCCAGTTCCGGAGCTGAAAAGCCCTTGCGTTGGCACGGAAAACTCGCCCTGCGACCGCCGCGCTCCTGCTAATCAGGAATTGATATAAGCAACAAAATCAAAGTGGTTTCGTGCTTAAGAAAGATGGTTTTTTTGCCATTTCATCTGCCCAGCTTGCTAGTTTTTGATGGTTTTTCCGCCAGAGCAGATGCGGAAGACGGAAATCAACATAAAGCAGTGCGACTGCCAGGCTGAGACTTCCCAGCGTCAGCGGAAGGTCAAAATTTAAATTTGCCGCCGCTATTTTGTCAATTGTTCGCATAATCGCCTTTTCCTTGCGCTCAAGCACAGGCGGATTGATTTTATCAGCTGGACGGCGACCTTCGACCACACAAACCACCGCCGCGTCAATTATGCCGCCGGCCATTTCCGCAAGCGCCATAACGCATAAACGCGCACCATCATCACTACTGATCAGGCGCGGCGAATCAGAAGGCAGAGAATCAAGATATTCGCAGATAATGCTGCTGTCACACAAATGCAAACCATCAGCGGTAATCATAGCAGGAACTGTTCCCAGTGGATTAACCGCCAGCAATTGCGGCGGATTTTCCATTGCATTAACCGCAATCTGCTCAATTCCGGCTAAATTCTTCTCAGCAATAATAATCCGGCACTTGCGAGCATAAGGAGAATTAGGAGAATAAAATAATGTACCTTTAGTTATATTTTTAGTCATGTCGTCACCTCATGCTCCCCTGCCTCTATGATCACCATTTATATATTTAAGACGTGGCGGAGTAAGATTCGGAGGTTTATACATTAAATTGTAAATATCAACTAATCCTTCCGCCAAATTCTCAATCAATTGCTTTTGTTTTTCTGCTATCGCGTTATTATTCTTAAAACCATACTCACTTATGAACCTTATCAAATATTCATTTTTGCAAACATGCGCCAAAATATCAAGATCACTCGTAACCATAGAATGCCTATAATGGAATCCAATGTTCCTATTGTTCTTTTTACCATCGCCTGAAAGAAAAAGCAGCACACCTCTCGTTTCATCAATTCCTTTAGTAATCAGACTATGAATCATCTCCTCATTCATGCTTAATTTTGTATCGTCTCTACTATAGCCAGAAAATTTGCCTCTACTATAACCAGAAAATTCGTCTCTACTATAACCATAAAATAATGAATATAATATTTCGATTCTTTCTTCTTCTGTTTTATTAAAATTCCTTACTTCCAATATTTTATCATTAATCGCCGCTGATTTTTCTGCGTAAACAGCTTGAAATGAATCAAGCAATGGTAATAATTCTGATGCTTTCTCTTTTATACGCTGCTTAGGAGAAATTATTTCATCTGGAGGTTCTTCGAAAATCCTTGGAAATTTTTCTGTCTCTTTGTCGTCAGAGGTCATTTTAAATCTCCGATAATTTGTTTTTATATTAGCAATAAAATCAATCAAGCGACTTTGGTTTTTTTATTATTTCCTCCGGATAGCAGCGGCGCTACGTATTTTCCGGTTATGCTGGTTTTGCATGATGCTATTTGCTCCGGAGTTCCGCTGGCGACTATTTTGCCGCCTTTATTGCCGCCGCCTGGTCCTATATCTATTACATAATCAGCAGTTTTTATTACATCAAGATTATGCTCAATTACCAGCACAGTATTGCCAGAATCAACCAGCTTATGCAATACCAGCAGCAATTTTTTTATATCGTCTGAATGCAAGCCGGTTGTCGGCTCATCAAGAATATATAAAGTCCGTCCGGTTGCGCGTTTTGACAATTCCTTGGCAAGTTTTATACGCTGCGCCTCTCCTCCGGAGAGAGTTGTTGCCGACTGTCCGATTGCGATATAGCCAAGCCCTACTTCCTTCATTGCCATTAGTTTTTCACGAATTCCCGGTTGCGCGGCAAAGAAATCCGCGCCTTCGTCAACAGTCATCTGTAAAACATCAGAAATTGATTTGTTTTTATATTTAACTTCCAGAGTTTCACGATTATAGCGCGCGCCATGACAGACATCGCATTTAACATAAACATCCGGCAGAAAATGCATTTCAATTTTTATCATGCCATCGCCCTGACAAGCCTCGCAGCGACCGCCTTTAACATTAAAAGAAAAACGTCCTGCCTCATAACCACGCGCCTTTGCATCAGGAAGAGCGGCAAACCAGTCACGAATCGGCGTGAAAGCGCCAGTATAAGTAGCCGGATTGCTGCGCGGCGTGCGTCCGATTGGCGATTGATCTATTTCAATAACCTTGTCGATAAATTCAAGGCCGGAAATTGAATCATGCAATTGCGGATTAGCGCGAGAACCGTGCAATCTCTTGGCAACAGCGCGGTATAAGGTTTCAATAACCAGAGTTGATTTGCCGCCGCCGGAAACTCCGGTTACGGCGGTAAAAGTGCCAAGCGGAATTTCCGCAGTGATATTTTTCAGATTATTGCCATGCGCGTTTTTGATAATTATACGCTTATTCTTGCTCGCCGAGCGCCGCTGCGCTGGAACAGGAATTGATTTAACTCCGCTTAGATATTGTCCGGTTAAGCTGTTTTTATCTTTTGCAACCTGCTGCGGAGTTCCTTGCGAGACTATATAGCCGCCATGAATTCCGGCCCCTGGTCCTATATCAATTAAATAATCAGCGGCGCGCATGGTATCTTCATCATGTTCAACGACAATAACCGTATTGCCAAGTTCGCGCAAATGCCGCAAAGTTGCCAACAATCGCTCATTATCTGCCTGATGCAAGCCTATTGACGGTTCATCAAGAACATAAAGAACTCCGGAAAGTCCGCTGCCAATTTGCGAGGCAAGGCGAATGCGTTGCGATTCTCCGCCGGAGAGAGTTCCTGATTCACGGTTAAGAGTCAGATATTCCAAGCCGACATTCATCAGAAATTTAAGGCGCTCGCGTATTTCCTTGAGAATTTTATCAGCAATGCTCTGTTGTTTTTTTGAAAGTTTTTTGCTGATTTTTTCAAACCATTCATGCGCGGCATCAATTGACATAGTGGTAATTTCGCCAATATGCAAACCGCCGATTTTAACGCACAAAGCCTCAGATTTAAGACGTGCGCCGCCGCAAGCATCGCAATGATGTTCACTTTTATATTTTTCCAGCTCTTCGCGCATCCACTCGCTGTCGGTTTCTTTCCAGCGCCGTTCCAGACTTGGCACAATTCCTTCAAAAGGTTTATTGGCAATATAGCTACGCGCGCCGTCCATATAGGGAATTCGAATTGGCTGTTCATTGCTGCCGTATAGAATTATTTCCTGAATATTTTTCGGCAAATCACGGAAAGCTGTATAAAGGCTGAATTTATAATGAGCGGCAAGTCCTTCCAATGTCTGCATATAATATTTGCTGCTGGTATTTTCCCAGGGAGCTATTGCGCCATTAGCCAGAGATTTTGCAGTATCAGGGATGATCATATCAGGATCAAAAAACATTTTATTGCCAAGACCATCGCAATCAGGGCAAGCGCCATAAGGACTATTGAAAGAAAAAAGCCGCGGCTCAATTTCCGACAATGTAAAGCCGCTTACCGGACAGGAAAATTTACTGCTCATTATGAATGATAAGGAATTCTGCTCAGAAGCAGCGCTGTTTTCTGCGGAATCATTATTTTTAGATTTCTTATTCTGGCGTTTTGCATCGCTGCCATTTTTTGCCATTGTCTGAGATTGTTCAACAATTTCAACCTCGATAAGCCCCTCGCCAAGCCCTAAAGCCGCTTCTATTGAATCCGGCAATCTATTGCCAAGCTCCGGCGTGATCACTAAGCGATCAACCACAACTTTTATTTCGTGTTTTTTATTTTTATCAAGAGCAGGAAGATCGTCCATTTCATAAATCTGACCATCTATTTTAAACCGCTGGAAGCCTTTTTTACGCAAAGATTCCAGCTCTTTGCGATATTCGCCCTTATGTCCACGAACTATCGGAGCAAGAAGATAAATTTTTGTTCCTTCCGGAAGCTCCATAATACGATCAACCATCTGCGAGACAGTCTGACTTTCAATAGGCAAGCCAGTTGCCGGAGAATAAGGGATGCCGACTCGCGCATAAAGAAGGCGTAGATAATCATATATTTCCGTAACAGTTCCAACTGTAGAACGCGGATTGCGCGAGGTTGTTTTCTGGTCAATGGCAATTGCCGGCGATAAACCGTCTATGCTTTCCACATCCGGCTTGTCATGTATATTGAGAAACTGCCGCGCATAAGCTGAAAGCGATTCAACATAGCGGCGCTGCCCCTCGGCATAAATAGTGTCAAAAGCCAGGCTAGATTTTCCTGATCCGGAAGGTCCGGTAATCACCACCAGCTTGTTTTTCGGAATAGTAACATCAATATTCTTGAGATTATGCTCCTTCGCACCACGCACGATAATCGCTGAGTCTTTCATGAGGCCTTCTATTGTTTATAATGTTCCAAACGCTGCACTATAGCACTAACAGCTTGCATGGCAATGTTAAAAGAGTTTTTGCCTATTCCGGTTTTTTCGAAACGTAGGAATAGAGCAGTTTTGCGAAGATCATGAAAATAATGACGTAATATATTTGTCCGATGAAGCTGTGAAAGATATGCGAAGGCAAGCCGCGCATATAGGCTAATTGCGGCGAGGCATCTGGCGCATGTGCAAAATGTCCGAGCAGAAACAGCGAAACAATCCGCAAAACATTTCCCAGATACATGAAAATAAAGCCAATTAAATATGTTTCTATTAATTTTATACGTTTGAGAATTTTCCAATCAAATAACACAGCGATTGAAAGCAGAAAAATAAACAGGAAAATTCCTTCCAATCCGCTGCATGGTCTATAGACTATCAGAGTGAAATAGTCTGAATAAAGCGTTGCCGCCAGCTCTTTACCGTTTTTATGCACGCCGCTTTTCATTTCCATATTCATCAACTCCAGCAGCCATTGGCTAGTATTTGCGGAAGAATAGGAAATTCGTTGCCATAGATAATTATCCATGATGCTGTATATCGCGCTGGCGCTTGCGCCAATTAAAGCTACAGATGATTGCCGTTTATCGACAAGCGCCTGAGTGATAAATTCACGAAAATTGATAAATACAAAAGCGCCTGCCACACAGCCGGAAAAAGACAATATTGCCACCGCAGAATGGTAGGTTTTTATGTTAAGTCCGGCAGACAGCATGAAACAAACAACGCTGACCGCGCAGGCAACAGGAGAAAATGATATTGCAAATCGCTTCTTCTCTCTAAGCGCATAAATCAAGAACAAAAAAGCGATCGGAAATGATAAGAAATAAAGCGAAGGCGCAGTAAACCATAATATATCATCACTGGATAATTTTAAGGTTGGCATATTCAGCCACTGCATTATTTGCAGCAGGAGCAGTCCGGACAGCATGATACTGCCAATGGTGAGATAATATTTTGCCGCGCTGTAAAAGGCGGAAGTTTCATTATTTTTCTGCATAATCTCTAATTCTACAAGTTATTTTATGAGCTATTTTGCTAACTAATTCCACGAGTTATTATGTGCATTATACCTCTTTCGAAACTAAATATTTGCGAATTTTCGCTATTGCTTATGACTTCGCAGTATACTCCTCTAGCCACGAAGATGTCAGATGCCAGAATGATGTCAGATGCCAGAATACAGATGTCAAGAAATTGACATCTGATATCTGATATCTGACATCAATATCGAATGTACATTTGTACATAGCGTGGCGTTTAGCCACGCAGATGCCGGATGCCAGAATACAGATGTCAAGAAATTGACATCTGATATCTGATATCTGACATCAATATCGAATGTACATTTGTACATTTGGCTGGAGATTGTGGCACGGCAAAAGTTTTATTACAGCTTGATCTTTCAAAACTAAATATTTCTGAATCTGCGATAGATACTTTGATCAAGCAAAAGGATGAAGTCGTAATAATCAAATATTTAAACGCTCGAAAGAATTCTATTATAATTATGGCCGAGCGGACCATGTCCTTTGCCGAGGCATGGCGCGTGTTTTATCGCCTCAGCAACGTAATCATGAGCTTTTCGCACCGCATCTTTAAGCGGTATTTTTCCGGCAATGAAGCAGGCTATTGCTGAAGCATAAGCGCAGCCTGTTCCATGTGTATGCTGCGTTTTTATGCGCTGGCTGGTTAAGATTATTTCTTCGTCACTGGTCAGTAAAATATCAGTTACAACCTCGCCTTGTGCATGTCCGCCTTTTAAAAGCACCGCTGTGCAGCCGAGTGTTAGCAGTTTCTGCGCGGCTTTTCGCATGTCTTCTATATTATTTATTGTCATAGCAGTTAAATATTGTGCTTCCGGAATGTTTGGCGTTATTATCAGCGCGCGCGGAATGAGAGTGTTTTTAAGCGCCTCAATTGCCGTTTCTTCCAGCAGCGCCGCGCCGCCTTTGGCAAACATAACCGTATCAAGAACCAGCGGAATTTGTGCATAAGGAGTAAGAGCTGCGGCAATTGCCTTGATAATTTCCTCTTTATGCAACATGCCAATTTTGATGCAATCAGCGCCAATGTCAGAAAGAACCAGCTCAATCTGCTGCGTTATGAAAGCGGCAGGAACTTCATGAATTCCGAATACTCCCTGAGTGTTCTGCGCGGTAAGAGCGGTAATTGCCGTTGCCGCGTAACCGCCGAGCGAGGATATTGTTTTTATATCACCTTGAATTCCTGCGCCGCCGCCGGAATCAGAACCGGCAATTACTAAAACGCGCGACTTACAACTTTGCAATGATGGTTGTGATGTCGTTGTTTCCATAAATCAGAAATAAGTCAGTAATGATTGGAAATTTGTTCAGAGAATATTCTAGAGCAACTATAGCAGTGGCCTTTTTAAATCTGGCACGGTTTATGCATAAGCTGCTGACATGGATAATGGCATTTACATAGCACTGTCAAGACAATTGGCGCTTTTTCGCGATATGGCGGTAACAACCAACAATATCGCTAACGCCAACAGCACTGGCTTTCAGGCGGAGAAAATTATTTTCGCGCAATTTCTGAAGCAGGATAATAACAGCGGCGTTCGCAACAATATGGCTTTTGCTGATGATGCCGCCTCTTACCGCCGCGTGCATGACGGCGCGCGACGCGTTACCGGAAATCCTCTTGATGTGGCGCTGGAAGGCAATGGTTATTTCATGATTTCCACTCCTCTGGGAATTCGTTACACACGCGCCGGAGCTTTTACTCTCGACGGTGAAGGCAAGCTTATAACGCCGGAAGGTTATACAGTTATGGACAGCTCGCAGCAGGCTATAGAAATACCTCCGGAAGCTAAGGAAATCACCATTGGCGCGGCAGGAAATATTCAGGTTAATGGCGAAGATCTGGGAACTATTGGCGTTGCGATTTTTGAAAATCCGCAGCTTTTAACACAAACCGGCAGCGGGCTTTATGCCAGTGAAATTGATCCTGCTATCGGCAATGAAGATAATGTGAAAATGACACAGGGAACTCTGGAAACCGCCAATGTCCAGCCGGTTTTAGAATTAACTCATATGATTGATGTTTCGCGCAGCGTTTCAAGCACCGCGAAATACATAGAAACAATGTACGATCTACAACGAAAAACTACAAACACATGGACACAGCAGGCGTGATTTTAAATAAACAATAAAAAGGCAAATTTATGCGTTCACTTGATATAGCTGCAACCGGAATGCTGGCACAACAGCTTTATGTTGATGTTATTTCGCAGAATCTTGCGAACATCAACACTACCGGCTTTAAGCAGGAGCGTCCTGAATTTCAGGATCTTCTTTATCAGAATGAGCGGCGCGTTGGCGCTAATTCTTCCGATGCCGGAACGATTGTGCCAACTGGAATTCAAATCGGACTTGGCGTAAAAACCGGCGCTATTTACCGCGCACATACACAAGGAACTTTGCAGAACACTAAAAATGCTCTTGATCTGGCAATTCAAGGCAGAGGATTTTTTCAGATAACGCAGCCAGACGGTTCGATTGCATATACTCGTTCCGGCTCTTTTCAGCTCAGCGCTGATGGCGAGCTGGTTACTGCCGACGGTTTTCTGATTGAGCCTTCGATCACTGTTCCTAATAATGCTACTGATGTCAGCATAAATCAATCAGGCGAGGTTTTTGCCGTAATTCCTGGGCAAATTGATCCGCAGAATCTTGGCCAGTTGCAAGTTGCAACTTTTGTTAATGATGCCGGCTTGCAGGCAGTTGGCAATAATATGTACACAGAAACTCCTGCTTCCGGCGCGCCAGTTACCGGAAATCCGGATTCTGATCAGTTTGGTTCAATTTTACAAGGTTTTCTGGAAGGCTCAAACGTTGATCCGGTTGGCGAGCTTACTAATCTGATCAAGGCGCAACGCGTTTACGAGATGATCAGCAAGGCAATAACTAAAAGTGATGACATGCTGCAGGCACTTACTCAGAGCGTATAGAGAGCATATAGAAAGCGTATAGAAAGCGTA
>CAZFJN010000002.1:30891-45088 GCA_964519595.1 uncultured Rickettsiales bacterium | reverse complement strand
GCAGGCACTTACTCAGAGCGTATAGAGAGCATATAGAAAGCGTATAGAAAGCGTAAAAACGTGGTTTGAAGGAGATTTTATGAAAACATCTTTTAGAAAATTCTGTGCTTTGCTGGCAATTATGCCAATTACGCTGATTGCCACGGAAGCTTTTGCCATACAGAATGATCCGAGCGCAGATTTCCGGGAAAATTTTGCCGCTATTGATAAAAAACTGCAAAAACCTACTGAAAAATTTGATCATAATGCTGCTGTTGATGTTGATGATGATGACGCTGACCTTGTGGAATTATTCAGCGCCGCGAATTCTGCTAATTCTGCTAATTTTCCTGCTGCTTTAAATAAACCATATACAAAAAATGCCGCAGTCGAAAACGAAGCTATGGAAACAGCGCCGCATTTCCGCCTTACTTACGATGATGCTCAGGAAGCTTTAGAAATGGCACTCGTTGAACGCGGCGCTGGCGATAAAATAACCGCGCAGATTACCAGCCGCTCCGGCGGCAGCGCTCTATTCAGCTATAATCATCCGATAAGCGTTGAAATACGCGGTTTGCGCTTTGATTCCGCAACGCATCGTTTCAATGCGAATCTGGTTGCTGTTTCCGGCACAGAAATTATCAGCGCCAGAGCAGTTTCCGGCCGTTTTGACCGTCTGGTTGAAGTTCCTGTGCTGCGGCGCACTATGCGCTCCGGCGATGTGATAAAATCCTCAGATATAGAGCTGCGTGATTATTCCGAGGCGCGCGCGCGCTATGATATCGTAGCTGATATTTCCTCTCTACTTGGCAAAACTCCACAACGGACAATCTCCGCCGGACGGCCAATACGTTCACATGAGCTGGTTGAAGAGGCGGTAGTTAAGAAAAACACCATGGTTACTATGTTTTACACACAAGGCGCAATGCAGATCACCACCAGCGGACAAGCGCAAAGCGACGGCGCTATCGGCAGCTTAATCGGCGTTAAAAATCTATCCAGCGGCAAAATAATTCAGGCAGTAGTAACCGGCGATAAAAGCGTTGAAGCCGGAAGCGGCGCGTTTAAATCACAAATGCAAACGGCAGAACAAGCTCCTTACAACAAAATCTATGACAATCAAAGTCAGGAAGTTGCTTCCGGAAAGGAATTTTATGCTAACTTCACTAACTAGATTTCTTTCCTTAACTCTGCTGTCATTGCCTTTGCTCGCCGCTCTTTCCGCTTGCACGGCAACTCTTGATAAGCTTGATGCTGTCGGCAGTCCGCCTAAATTTGCTGAAGTGGAAAGCCCTACCGCCAAAGCCGGATATGAGCCAATGTCTTGGCCTTTGCCGGAAACTCAGCCTGCTCCTAAGCAATATGCAAATTCCTTGTGGCAACCAGGCGCACGGGCTTTTTTCCGTGATCAACGCGCGGCACGAATGGGCGATATATTGCGCGTTAATATAAAGTTTGAAGATAAGGCCGAGCTTGATAATTCCACTGACCGTTCGCGTACCAGCTCAGAGACTCTCGGCGCGCCTAGTGTATTCGGATTGCAGAATACTCTGTTTAAACGTATGCCGGGAAATCAGGATCCAGCCAGCCTGCTGTCTGTTGACGGAAATGCCAGCACCAAAGGCGACGGCAGCATTAAACGCAAAGAAAAAATTGAAACTCAGGTTGCCGCTTTAATTACACAAGTTCTGCCAAACGGTAATCTGGTAATTGAGGGAAAACAGGAAATCCGCGTTAATTACGAACTGCGTGAATTGTCAGTAAAAGGCGTTGTTCGTCCGCAAGATATAAAATCAGATAACACCATAGATTCCTCACAAATCGCCGAAGCGCGAATAAATTACGGTGGCCGCGGACAAATCAGTGAAGTTCAACAACCGCGCTGGGGAACACAAGTTATCGAAGCGCTCTCGCCATTTTAGATAAAGTGCATGGTGAATGGTGCATCGTGCATGGTAAGCAAGCAAGATAAACCACGCTCCTCTTACCAGCAACCCCTTAATGTTGTAGGAAAATAACATTGCTTTTTGCAGAAAAACTCGCTATAACTAGGAAATAAGTACGGTTTGTATAATTTACATGATGTAATTATGAAAATGAAACTTCCCAAGCTCTCTTTAGGCTTTTCTTCTGCACATTTTTTCCGCCTTGTCAGGATTTTTGTGCTGCTTTGTATAGTGTCTTCTATTTTCAGCGTTTCTGTTGGCGATCTGTTAATTACTGATGCTAACGCAAGATTTTGTGGACCAGGAGATGATCCTGTAACTAATGGTTGTACAGTAGCTCCAGAAATTCCGGCATTGCTTGTTCCTTTGTTTCTGCTGATTTCTGCCGGATCCTTTTATTTTATCCGCCGCCGCAGTCTTAATCTGCAATAAATATTTATTCAGCTTTATTATTGAATTGCCGCTGCGTTACTAAGCGTAGCCTGCGCGGCGCGTTGCGCGGCGAGGTTTTCAACAAATCCCGGCTGATTGCCGCGCGCTGCTGCTTTGCTTTCTCCGTTATTATGTTCATGATGCTGCGCCGCTTCATATTTATTATGCGCCTTGTTAATTGCGCTGATTCCGGCAATAGGATGCGCTTTTTCCGGATGCAGAGCATTATTAATAGCTTTTATCATATTGCGGCATTTATGGCCGACTTTTCCGAAAAAAGATTGCGGCGTGTTGCATTCTTCCTGAGCAGATGGCGATTTAGGAAGAACGCCGGAAACATCACCTTGCACAGTGAAAGCCAACTCTGAAGCGTGAGAAATGCCGTTATTTATATTCTGTGCGATTTTATCAAGCGGCAGAATATTTGCCAGATCAGCAGCAACGGCAACCTTATCAGCCAGCGGCAGATGGTCATAAGCAAAACCATATTGCTGCTCGACATATTGAGAAATCTGCTTGTTAGCGGCGATAAAGACCTCAGCAATCTGCTCACGAGTAATCGCCTTGCCATGTTCGCGATCTTTGCTGATTCCTTCTACTAAATCATGAGTTGTAGCATTATTAAGTCCAAAAAGCGTCTCTGCCATTGCTACCAGCGGCCTTTTTATCGACATATAAGCAAGCAGTCCGACTGCGCCTTTTGCCGCCATTGCCGTTAATCCTAAATCATGCGCTCCCGGAGCAATTGCATTTATCAACACTGTCATTAACGCAAAAACTGTCAGAGATGCTATGAAAGACGCGCCAATTCCTATATTACGCATGGTGCGTTTATGAGAAATTTCATCAGCGATAACCTTATTCGCCGCAATATTTAGCTTTTGATTTCCTGAAGCGATAATATCTATATCGCTATCTAATACATTTTCCGGCTTCTTGCCTAATTTGGCAGCTATTTCATCACGATAATAATCAGCTATTTTTCCGCGCTCGGCATTATATTCAATCTGATTAGTAACTGCGCTTAGCGCTCCAAATCCGCCAAATAACACCACACCGCCAATTGTGCCGCCAAACATTGAAGCAAGGAAAGAAGCTCCTCCTTCTGCAACTGGAATAGCAGGAATAGCATGAACTCCTGTTTCAATGCCGAGCTTTCCCAATCCGGCAGTGGCCATCGCCTTGCCATGAGCAAAAAATTCTCTGAATGGTTGATACCAGCTTTCTGCCATAATAATTTTCTGGAAGAGCGGAAGTTTAAGAGGATGATCAGAATTTAAGGGGATTATCAGATTATCAGATGATCGGATAATCAGATAATCTAACTATCTGGTCATCTGATTACTGATCATCTGATCATCCTCTTAAATTCTGATAATCTGATAATCCCCTTAAATTCTGATCATCTGATCATCCTCTTAAATTCCAATCATCCCCTTAACTTCATTTGTCATAATAGCGCAAAAAACGGCAAAGAAATGTTACATATTTATGAAATCGCTATTATAATCGCTTATAATCCTTATATAAGTCGAATATTAAGGCTAATATAAGGCTAATGTGCGGAAAATATAAAAAAACGCTTGGCATAACGGCATAAATTAAACATATTGGCGCAATGAAAATACAATATTTTATCAATAAGTTTTCTTTTTATAACTCAGCTTATAGCGCAGCAAGGCAGTTTCTGTGCGCTTTACTGGCTATTGCTGCCCTTTCTGCTTGCAATTCCTCGCCGCCTCCTCCTGGTGTTAAAATCGGCAAACCATACAGCATTGGCGGAAAAACTTATTATCCGGAATATGATGCCACTTATGATGAAACCGGAATTGCCTCATGGTACGGTCCAGGATTTCATGGCAAAAGCACCGCCAATGGCGAAAATTTTGACAGTAATGATTTAACCGCCGCGCATCCTACCTTGCCGATGCCTTCCTTAGTGCGTGTTACCAATAAGCAGAATGGCCGAATGCTGGTAGTTAGAATTAATGATCGAGGGCCTTTTGCAGATGGTCGGATTATAGATTTGTCAAAGGCTTCCGCGCAGAAATTAGGAATA
Organism: uncultured Rickettsiales bacterium; assembly: GCA_964519595.1. Lineage (GTDB taxonomy): Bacteria > Pseudomonadota > Alphaproteobacteria > Rickettsiales > SXRF01 > JANRKF01. The sequence goes on along the minus strand of CAZFJN010000002.1, from coordinate 40,672 downwards.
AAAGGTCTGGCGAAAGTCAGAGTGCAATATCTGGCTAAGGAATCAGAGCAATATATCGCCGCCACCACAGAAGGGCGCAATATTGACATGTTTGCTTATAATCAGCGCCTTGAGGCGGAAAAAGATGCCAGCCTGCTCGCGGCAACAGCTCCTTCTGCTGAGGAATCTTTTATTATTGAAGCGACGAATAACACCGCCGCCGGACAAAATAATATCGTTTCCAATGCTGCTCCGGTAATTTCCGTAAATGATAAAGATCTCGCCGCGCAGAATCAAGAACAAGGCTTAGGCAGCTCTCTGCGCGGATTATTTGTCAGTGAAGCTCAGGCTGATTCCGGCGCGAAAAATAACGCAAAAAACAACGCGCCAAATGACCATAAAAACAGCGGCAAGGAAGTAGTTCTTGTTTCGCCATTACTGGCAGAGGAAAATGCTGATAAAACTATTGATACAAATGATAAAAACGCTGTGAATGAGGAAAATGCCGTAATTGCTGGCAATGAATCAAGCCATAAATCCGAGCCTGAATTTGAAAATAAATCTGAGAATAAATCTGAGAATAAATCCTATAGCGGAAACGGCTCGTATATGATTCAAGTCGGCTCGTTCAGCAAACAAGAAAATGCCGAAAAAATGCACCGCGCTGTTTCATCTTTTGCCAAAGCCAGTATGCCGAGAGTGCAAATTGGCGATCGCAGCTGGTGGCGAGTGATTGCCGGACCTTTTTCAACTCATGATCACGCGATGGAAGTTCTTGCCGACATCAGAACGACTCTGTCTGCTGATGCGCGGATTGTTCGTAGATGAAACGCGGCGCATTCATAACTATTGAAGGCGGCGAAGGCAGCGGTAAATCAACACAAATCAGCCTGCTGAAAGCCACTCTTGAGCGCGAGGCAATTCCACATATAATAACTCGTGAGCCAGGCGGTGAACAAGGCGCTGAAGCAATTCGCGCTCTTTTAGTCAGCGGAGATGCACAGCGCTGGGACAGTCTGGCTGAGACATTGCTGTTTGCCGCCGCCAGAGTTCAGCATGTCGCGCGCCTGATTGAACCTGCTTTGGCTGCCGGAAAAATGGTAGTATGCGACCGTTTTTTTGATTCAACTCGCGTTTATCAAGGGCTTGGCAAGGGCATTGCCGCGGAATATTTAAACGCTTTACACAGCATGACTCTTGGCAATTTAGCGCCGGACATCACTTTTATCCTCGATATTGCGCCGGAAACAGGCTTAAAACGCACCGCCAGCCGCTGTGATGCGGAAAATCGCTTTGAATCTATGAACATTGAATTTCACCGCAAAGTACGCTCCGGATTCGCGGAAATCGCCGCCTCTGAGCCTGAGCGCTGCTTTATCATTGATTCAAATCAGGATATTTTTGCCATTCATGAGCAGATCTGGAACAAATTGTCACAAAAACTTCATCTTGCAAAATCATGAAATGTGCTATGCTTAGTTCATGGCTGATAATATTTTCAAAATATCCACAGACTGGGCGGAGTATTTATTAGGCGCTGCTGAAGGAGCGCTGAATAAAATTACTGAAGTTGCCAGCGGCGCATTTACCGCGCTTAAAACTGGTTCTTATAATCTTATTGATTCTGTAAGCAACGGCGCTCTTTCTGGCCGCAGTGAGAGTCAAAACGACAATCTGGCAGCAACAAACGAAACCGCTGCAAATACTCCTTCCGGCGAAGAAAAAACCGGAAAAATTACCGCTTTAAATATAGATAAAAATTCTAACCTTTATCAATCTGTCTCAGGAATAGTTGAATCGTTACGCAGTGGTGAACTTCCATGGTTAGCCAGCATGGAGAATGTTGATAAATCAACTGCCGCTAATCTTGTGCCGCAACCTGCTGTGGCAATTGGCAATGATCTGCTGAAAAAAAGCGAACAAAATTCAGTTGCCTGATATTTGAAATTTCCTGATTATCTAAATTTCCTGATTATCTAAATTTCCTGATTATTTTCCTATTCCAGTCGATTTATTTATTCCTGGAACATTTGGAACTGAGCTTCCTGAAAGCTCAACTAAATTCACCATACTACAATTTGCACATGCATGACCAGTTGCAGTATATGCGCCAATTCCTTCCGGAGCTTGTCCTTGATAAATTTTCTGATCTGCAATTTTCTGCTCTGCGTCACTCATAAAAATCCAATTCCTTTAGAATTATGTCTTTAGAATTATCTCTTGATAATCTTACTATATGCTATTTTTTTTGTTTTGTGCGTGACAGTTCTGTGAACATTGCATCTGCTGCTTGATTACAGTTTTATGACAGTAGCGCGGCTTAATTTCTATAAAGCAGCAAGCTACTGTTCATCATCAGTTTTTTTCTTGGATTTAAGAGGAGAAACATAAGGCGGCGGATTATCAGTATCGCCAGGCTGAAATAATTTATCCGGCTCAGTCTGATACATGTCCGCTACTTTACGAGTAATCTCATCAGGAGGAGATTTTCCCTTGCCTGAGACAATAATCTCGCCATAAGGCTTGAAATCATACAGATCAAGCGTTCCGTCTTTCTGAGCGGCCAGAAAAGCCGCGTATTTACTTGGCTTAACCGCGGCATACAACCAGAAGGGGCTGTTATCTTCCAACAGTCCGTAAATCAGCACTATGGTGCGCGTAATCGCATCTTTTAATTCAGATTCACTAGTCATAATTTATCTTTATTTATGCAGCTTTCACGCTGCCATTACGCCGCCTTGCTGCGCGCCGTTCCGAGCAAGCTTCTCATAACATACTGCAAAATACCACCATTTTCGTAATAGGCAAGCTCATCAAGCGTATCTATCCGGCAAAGCAGGCGAGTTTTGTGAACGCTGCCGTCTTTGCGCGTAATTTCCAGCTCTAATTCCATGCGCGGTTTGATGCCAGCAGAAATGCCTTTTATGGCGATAGTTTCATCGCCTGATATGCCAAGAGTAGCGCGGCTTTCGCCGTTTTTAAAGGTAAGCGGCAAAATTCCCATTCCAACCAGATTGCTACGGTGAATACGCTCAAAACTCTCAGCAATAACCGCTTTTACGCCTAGTAACATTGTTCCCTTAGCCGCCCAGTCACGCGAGCTTCCAGTTCCATATTCCTTGCCAGCAAAAACCACTAGCGGCGTTTTATCCGCCTTATATTTCATTGCCGCTTCATAAATAGACATTTTTTGTCCGGAATAGAGCGTATTGCCGCCTTCTTCGCCGCCGAGCATTTCATTTTTAATGCGAATATTGGCGAATGTTCCGCGCATCATCACCTCATGACCGCCGCGCCTTGCGCCATAGCTGTTGAAATCAGCCGGAGAAACGCCGTTTTCAATTAAATATTTTGCCGCCGGAGAAGATTTGGAAATATTGCCAGCAGGCGAAATATGATCTGTTGTAATAGAATCTCCGAAAACGCCTAATATTTTCGCGCCAGATATATCACCGGAAGAGCTGCTGGCGGTTTTCTGCATTGTTTCAAAATATGGCGGATTTTGAATATATGTGCTTTTTGCCGGCCAGCTATAAGTTTTGCCAGTAGCGGTTTTAATGCTCTGCCATGCTTGATCGCCAGCGAATACGTCAGCATATTTAGCGCGGAACATTTTTTCAGTTACACATTTCATCACCACTTCCGCGACTTCTTTATTACTTGGCCAGATATCTTTCAGATAAACAGCTTTGCCGTCTTTGCCAGTTCCTATTGCATCTTTGGAAATATCAATATTCATGCTGCCAGCCAGAGCATAAGCCACAACCAGCGGCGGACTAGCCAGATAGTTCGCTTTTACCAGCGGATGAACACGCCCTTCAAAATTGCGATTTCCAGACAGAACACTGGCAACAACCAGCCCCTGCTCTTTAATGGTATTTTCAAATTCATCTTTAAGAGGCCCGGAATTTCCGATGCAAGTTGTGCAGCCATAACCAACCAGATTAAAGCCAAGCGCATCAAGAGCATTATCCAATCCGGAAGCAGCCAGATATTCAGTCACAACTTTCGAGCCAGGAGCGAGCGAAGTCTTAACCCAGGATTTTGGCTTAAGGCCAAGATTAACCGCTTTCTGCGCGACCAAACCTGCTGCCATCATCACATAAGGATTGCTGGTATTTGTGCAGCTGGTAATTGCCGCAATCACCACGCTGCCATGCGCCAGACGATCAGCAACCAGCGGTTGATTAGCGGTTTTATTGTCTTTATTTAATTCCGGCAACGCTTTTTCAAATGATGTTTTCGCATCTTTGAGCAGAACTTTGTCTTGTGGACGTTTTGGTCCGGCAAGACAAGGCTCAACGCTGCTCATATCTAATTCCAGCGTGTCAGTAAATACCGGATCAGCATAAGAGGCATCGCGCCACATTCCCTGCGCCTTCGCATAAGCTTCAACCAGCGCGATTCTATCTGCATCGCGTCCGGTTAATTTAAGATAGTTTATGGTTTCCGAATCAATCGGGAAAATGCCACAAGTCGCGCCATATTCCGGCGCCATATTGGCAATTGTCGCTCTATCAGCAAGCGGCAATGAATCAAGCCCTGAGCCGTAAAATTCTACAAATTTTCCAACTACGCCTTTTTTACGCAACATTTGCGTTACGGTAAGCACCAGATCAGTCGCCGTTGCGCCTTCTTTGAGCTTTCCAGTCAGTTTAAAGCCTATTACTTCCGGAATCAGCATTGAAACAGGCTGTCCCAACATCGCCGCTTCCGCTTCTATTCCGCCAACTCCCCAGCCGAGTACGCCAAGGCCATTGATCATGGTGGTATGTGAATCAGTTCCAACCAGAGTGTCAGGATAAGCAACTCCGTCTTGAACCCAGACGGTTTGCGCCAGATATTCGAGATTCACCTGATGACAAATTCCCGTTCCAGGAGGCACAACGCGGAAATTGTTGAAAGCGCTTTGTCCCCAGCGCAGAAATTCATAACGTTCGCTATTGCGCTGCATTTCCAGCGCTACGTTCTGTTCGAAAGATTTATTGTCGCCGTAATTATCAACCATCACCGAGTGGTCAATCACCAGATCAACCGGCGAAAGCGGATTGATTTTTTCCGCATCTCCGCCGAGCTTGGCCATAGCGTCACGCATTGCCGCCAGATCAACCACTGCCGGAACTCCGGTAAAATCCTGCATCAGAACTCGCGCCGGACGATAGGCAATTTCACGCTCAGATTGTTTTTCCTTAAGCCAGCCGGAAAAAGCCTTTACATCTTCCGCAGATACGCTGACATCATCTTCATAACGCAGCAGATTTTCAAGCAATACCTTCAAAGAAAAAGGCAGACGCGACAAATCGCCAAGTTTTTTATATGCTTCAGGAAGGCTGTAATATTCATATTTCTTTCCCGCCGCTTCAATCGTAGATTGCGCGCCGAAAGAATTTTTGCTCTTATTTTTCATCGAATACCCCCTGAAAAACATTATAAAATCATTATAAAATCATTATAATTCAGAATTACAGAGATTGAATATAATGATTATTAGTTAAATGTTCGTTTATGGCTTTATATTCCTGATCGTTTATGGCTTTATATTCTATAGCTTTATATTCCTGATTAATTGCCATATATTTCATGATATTTTAATTAATCTCAGGATATTGAATGATTTTCAGGACGTTACTATTCAAGTGATTATTCTTACAGATTCTAAAGCGATTATTCCTACAGATTTTAAAGTGATTATTCCTAAATTGATTATTCCTACAGAGCGCTTATGTTAATATGTGATCAGCTTAGTTGCGTTCTTGGCGAGCGATTGATTTTCAGGAATATCGGATTTTGTTTACAATCCGGAGCGTTGCTGCTGCTCAAAGGCGCTAACGGCTCAGGAAAAACCAGCCTGATAAAAATAATTTGCGGCCTGCTTAATCCAACCAGCGGCATGATAAGCTGGGACGGTAAGAAAAGTGCAGGAAATGCTGATTTCCGACGTGAATTAATGTTAGTCGGACATAAATCAGCAGTTAAGCAGGATGCTACCGTTTATGAAAATCTGGCTTTCTGGGCGGCTCTTTACGATACGCCAATGCTGATTCCGGCGGCGCTGCGTTTTTATGATCTGGAAAAATTTGCCGACAGTCCGGCGCGTGATCTTTCCGCCGGATGGCAACGGCGCGTTGCTTTAGCGCGGCTTATTGTTGCGCCATGCCGTTTATGGTTGCTTGACGAGCCGACAAATTTTCTTGATGAAGAGGCGGTTCTGCTGACTGCCAGCCTGATAGAAACGCGAGTAAAACAAGGCGGCATAGTAATCGCCGCTTCACATATAATGCATTCAGCAGTTGCTTCTCATACTTTGCAAATGGAGGATTTCAGTGTTTAAAATTGTTCTAATGCAGACAATAATGCTCTCCTTCCGCAAAGGCGGCGGCGCGATGAGCTGTCTGGCTTTTTACATTCTGGTTTTTACTGTTTTCGCTTTTGCGCTTTCTCCGGAAGCTCTGGCAAAATATGCGGTAGCAGTTATGTGCGTTGCTTTGCTTATGGCCAGCGTTGCCGCGCAGGGATTTATTTTTGAACATGATTACGAAGACGGAATGATCGAACAATATATAGTAAAATCAGATGTTCTCGAGCTGGTAATTCTGGCAAAAATGCTTGGCCAATGGTTTACGCAGCTTGTTCCGATTTTAATAATGGTTCCATTTATGGCGATTATGGCAGGATTTCCTGATGAGCGCATTGGCGAGGCTTGTTTGTTGATGTTGCTGCTTTCGCCCGGAATTGTTGCGCTTTCTGTTCTTACCGCCTCTTTGACAGTCGGCAGCAGAAGCGGCGCTATTTTGCCGGCTTTGATTATTCTTCCGCTTTTAATTCCGCCGCTTATTTTTGCCAGCAGCATGGAAGGACAACAAGCCGCTCTAATGCTGGCGGCATTTGCCTGCGCCGCTGTGCCTGCTTGCTGCTATTTAAGCGCCGCTTTGCTCAGACAGAGTTAGAGTGTATTCTATTAGCCGCGAGTAAGGCGCATAACGTCGTCAGCGCTCATTGTCAGATATGGTTCAAACGAACGCAAATGCTCCACCAGCAATTCTCCGCGAGTTTTATTTTGCCTGCGTAAATTAGTTGATTTGCGAACTATCAATTCTTCGCCACGCGGCACAAATTCCACCTCAGTATGTGGTAAAAAACCACATGCTTTACGAAATTCAATAGGAATTGTTACTTGGCCTTTTGCTGTGATCTTCATGACAATTACCATTATTATATGGTTGAATCATACCATATTCTAATACTGTTTCGCAATCTATTGCGTAGCAATAGATTGCGAGTCTCGCCCGCTACGCGGCGGGAAACCGGTGCTTTCGGCACACGGTTTCCATACCAATTCTACTTCATAGAAGTAGAATTGGTATAAAGCTACGTGATAGAATTTCTATTCCATATATTGACCGCCGTTTACTGACAATGTTTCTCCGGTTATGAAGGCGGCATCATCAGCGGCAAGGAACAAGACAGCTCGCGCTATTTCTTCCGGTTTTCCCATGCGGCCAACTGGAATTGCGGCGATTATTTTTTCCAGAACTTCCGGCTTTACGCTTCTGGTCATGTCAGTTTCTATATAGCCAGGCGCTACGGCATTGACGGTAACTCCGCGCCCGGCTGATTCACGCGCTAATGATTTAGTAAGGCCAAAAATTCCCGCTTTGGCGGCTGAATAGTTGGTTTGTCCAAATTGGCCGAGCTGTCCGTTCATTGAGCTGATATTGATAATCCGGCCAAATTTACGCTCGCGCATTCCTTCGATAACTGCCCGCGACATATAAAAACAGGAATTAAGGTTAGTCTCAATAACCGCCAGCCAGCTTTCCACAGACATTTTGTGCATTGCCGAATCTTTGGTTATTCCGGCATTATTCACTAAAACATCAAGCGGAGCTTGCAAAGCGGCTTCAACTTCTTTTACTCCAGCTAAAGAGGCTTCATAATTTGCGATATCAAATTTAAAAACCGGAATACCGCTTTCTTTCTGAAATAGCTGCGCGGCTTCGTCATTATGAACGAAATTAGCCGCAACTTTATATCCAGAATTTTTAAGCGCCAGACTGATCGCCGCGCCAATTCCTCTTGTTCCTCCGGTTACTAGGGCTGTTCTTTGGTTTTTCATATTCATATTTATGGTTTAAGGTTGAAAGTTTAAGGTTTAAGGTTTAGTGGTTAAGCAATCAATTTTTAATTGATTTAATTAACTTTACCAACATTCTTTCTATCGTAATAATTTGTGTAACAAGATCATCAAACACAGGTTTTTCTATATATTTTCGCCTATAAGAAATAAGCAATTGGGTTTCAACTTCCGCAAGCGATCCTTTTGCTATGTAGAGAAATTGTGCAAATTCTGCCTTTCCCGCCCTACTACTTCCTTCTGCTATATTTGAAGGAACAGATACTGCAGAACGCTGCAACTGCTGAACGAGGCTATATTGTTGATGTTTTGGGAAAGCTTCAGTAGCAGAATAAACAGCATCAACAAAATCTAAAGATAGCTGCCAAACCCTTAGCTGCCTGAAACTTTTTGTCGTTACATCCATAACTGCAACCTTCAACTTTAAACCTTCAACCTCTTCACCCCTCAACACAAACAGCAACGCCCATTCCGCCGCCGATGCATAAAGTGGCGAGAGCTTTTTTTGCGTTGCGACGATTCATTTCATACAGCAAGCCGGTAAGCAGCCTTGCGCCGCTTGCGCCGACCGGATGTCCCAGCGCAATCGCACCGCCATTGACATTGACTTTCGCTAAATCCCAGCCCATTTCGCGATTCACCGAAATCGCCTGCGCGGCAAAAGCTTCATTGGCTTCGATAAGGTCTAAATCAGCAACCGTCCAGCCGGCGCGTTCCAAAGCCAGTTTGCTGGCCGGAATTGGCCCTGTTCCCATGATTTTAGGATCTACTCCGGCATGAGCCCAGCTTTTAATTGTCGCCAACGGCTTTAAACCGCGCTTATCTGCGTCCGCGCGCGTCATTAACATTACCACCGCTGCGCCGTCATTTATTCCGCTGGCATTTCCGGCGGTAACTGTTCCTTCTTTATCAAAAGCCGGTTTGAGCTTGCTTAATGTTTCCATGGTAGTATCCGGCTTCGGATGTTCGTCCGTATCAATAGTCAGATCACCTTTACGGCCGGAAATCACTACCGGAGTTATTTCATCTTTAAATTTTCCGGCTTTTATTGCTGCCGCGGCTTTTTGTTGTGAGGCAAGTGCGAATTCATCTTGTTCAGCGCGAGTTATGCCAAATTGCTTGGCGATATTCTCCGCCGTTACGCCCATATGGACATTGTGAAAAGGATCAATCAGCGCGTCATAGAGCATAGTATCAACCATTGTTGCCGCGCCCATTTTAACGCCGCCGCGCAGAGGAATTGCATGTGGCGCTTGCGACATGCTTTCCTGACCGCCGGCAATTACGATTTTTGAGCTGCCGGCGCGGATCGCGTCAAAGCCCTGACATACTGCGCGTAGTCCGGAACCGCAGAGCTGATTAAGTCCCCAGGCTGGCACTTCTTTTGGAATTCCGGCGTTAAGAGAAGCCTGCCGCGCCGGATTAGGACCACAATGCGCGGTAAGAATCTGCCCTAAAATAACCTCTGATACTTCGCCGCCGGAAACTTTAGTTCTCTCCAGCAAAGATTTTATGGCAATTTCTCCGAGCTTATGCGCGGAAAGAGCCGACAATACTCCGTTGAAACTGCCAACCGGCGTCCGCGCTGCGCCGACAATTACGATGTCATTATCTGTGGTCATTTTATTCTCCTGATTGATTTTCAAAAAATCTTTACTGCCAACTGCC
>CAZFJN010000002.1:0-30791 GCA_964519595.1 uncultured Rickettsiales bacterium | reverse complement strand
TGTGGTCATTTTATTCTCCTGATTGATTTTCAAAAAATCTTTACTGCCAACTGCCAACTGCCAACTAACTAACTGCCAACTGCCAACTAACTAACTGCCTACTGCCAACTAACTAACTGTCTGCTACATATGTACAGAGAATGAAAATGTCCAGAGCTATTGTGCATTTTTGCTGCATTGCAGCGTATATTTTTAACGCCGCGCTATTTTTTTATCCACTCAACCAGTGGATTCCAGCATTCGCTTCTGGCGCGGCTTCCGACAATCATTCCGACATGTCCCGAAGAGGGATTTATCACATATGAATTTTTTATTTCTTCCGCCAGAGCTATGGCGCAATCATACGGAACGATGTGATCATTTTTTGGTATTGCGATAAAGGTTGGTTGTTTGATTTTCTGTGGATTTATTTTTACCTTGCCAATTTGCCATTTTCCGAGCGAGAGAATATTCTGCTGTGTCCAGTCAATTAAGCAATCATGCGCTACATTTGCGGTCATTGCCACGCCGTCATTAACCCAGTGTTCCAGAGCAATGAAATCTTTTGCGGCGCGTGATTCACAATCCATTTCAATAAAACGCCGGAATTTTTCTTCAAATAAAAAAGGATCAGTAAAATAAAACAGCGACTGAATTATTTCCGCCGGAAGCGATTGCTGCTTCAGAATAAGAGAGGAAACAGATTGCTGATATTTTTTATCAAGGATGAAGCTTGAAAATTCCCGACAGTGAAAATTCCACGGCGTTGCGAACAAGGCCAGTTTTTCGATCTTTTTAGGACAAAGCTGCGCGGCGGCGGCGGCTAATACTCCGCCCATGCAGTAGCCAGCCAGAATGATTTTTTTACCGGAAGTTTTGTGCAGAAAATCAATCGCCGGAAGCAATATTTCCGTTACATAATCAGCAACAGAAAAATCCTCTTCCATTTTACCAGGCTCTCTCCAGTCAAGCACCATAGTATCTATTGACTGAGTTGCCAGAAAGCGCAGCATACTGCGTTCTTTTTCCAGATCTAATATATAATAGCGATTGATAAGAGAAGGAACAAAGAGAATGAGCGGCGCGGAATTATCACAATCATGATAATGATCATAATAATTATCATTATCATGATCATCATTATTGCTATGATTGTAATTTTGTTGAACGCTGTAATCAAGCAACCTTGCATTTCCTAATTGCCAGATGCAGGGCGGCTCTTTTACATCTCGTTTATAAGAAGAGTTGTTGAAGCGTAAAATGGCAAGCAGTAGCTCGCTAATTCTTTGCTTTGTTTCTGCGTGAATTGCTGCGGATAGTTTTTTTTGCGGCAGTTTTTCCACCAGATCTTTTCTCACCATATCTTTTTTCAAGGGCAGCAATCCGGCGTTCGCACATTGCAAGGCGATAGGCCAGCTGAGCGTGGTCAGAAGAGTCATCGCCAGATTCATCGGCAAAAGCGGCAGTGGTGTTTTTTGTGGCATTTGGCATTTTCATTGATTCTACCATATCAAGCATAGCCTGAATAAATTCTTTGTCACTAATAGTAGTGGCAATCTGCTTTTGCCACAATCCAATGAATTCCTTAGCTAATTGTTGATATGATGTTTGCTTCATTTTTTCTGTCAACTATATATCATTATCTATCATTTGGTTTGAATTTGTGGTATAGTGTTATCTGGTTGCTGGAATCTGGCTTCTGATCCCTGATCCCTGACTACACATTTATTATCAATGGTTTTTTTATGTCAACTTCTAATAACAAGAAGCCGGTAGTTATAAAGAAATATGCTAACCGCCGCTTATATGATACTGAAAGCAGCACTTATATTACGCTTGATGATTTATGCAAGATGGTCAAGCAGGGCAAGGATTTTGTGGTTGTTGATGCAAAAACCGGACATGATCTGACGCGGCAGGTTCTGGCGCAGATTATTTTTGAGCAGGAAACTAAGGGTTTTACCATGTTGCCTGCTGATTTTTTACGCAATGTCATTCAGTTTTACGATACAGGAATGCATGATGTATTGAATAATTATCTGGAAGCGAGCATGAAAAGCTTTTCTGCTAATCAGGATCGTCTCAAAAATATGTTTGAAAAGGCGGTCGGCGGAATTCAGTCGCCTTTTGGCCTTGGCGCGGTAGGCGGTCAGTTTGAGGAAATGGCCAAGCAGAATGCCGCTTTCTTCGAAAAAACCATGAATATGTTTAATCCGTTTTCAACCATGTTCGCCGGAGTTGATGACGATAAAGGCGGCAAGAAATAAGAGCATTTATTCCAGGCTGTCGATCATTCCGGATATAACATCAAGTCCTTGCTGCCAGAATGAAGGCTTGCTGGCATCAAGGCCAAATGGCGCTAATAATTCCTTATGAAGCAATGTTCCGCCAGCTTCGAGCATGTTTATGTATTTTTGCTCAAAATCAGCCACCTTGCCGCTTTTATAAGTTGCATAAAGAGAATTAACTAAGCAATCGCCGAAAGCGTAAGCGTAAACATAAAAAGGCGAATGAATGAAATGCGGAATATAGCTCCAGAAATATTCATAATCTCCGCCGAGATTAACCGCAGATCCTAGGCTTTCTTTTTGAACTGCAAGCCATATCGCGCCAATTTGTCCAGTAGTAAGCTCGCCGTTTCGGCGTGCGCTGTGAAGGCGGCGCTCGAATTCACAGAAAGCAATCTGCCGCACTACTGTGTTGAGCATATCTTCAACCTTAGCGGCAATCAGCCGCGCTTTGCGTTTTGAATCTTTTTCCTGCCGCAACATTGCCTGAAAAGTCAGCTGTTCGCCGAATACTGAAGCAGTCTCCGCCAGAGTAAGCGGCGTATCACACATTAAAGCTCCCTGTTTCGCGGCAAGAACCTGATGAACACCGTGTCCAAGTTCATGCGCCAGAGTCATGACATCGCGTGATTTTCCCATGAAATTCACCAGCAAATAAGGATGAATGCTTGGAACACAAGGATGTGCAAAAGCCCCTGGTGTTTTCCCTGGCGTTACCGCTGCATCTATCCATTGTCTGTCAAAAAATATTTTTCCATGTCCGGCCAGAGTTTTTGAGAAATCTCCATAAGCGCCAAGAACAAGCTCTTTTGCTTCATTCCATTGATATTTCTTGTCATCGTCAGAAGGAAGTGGTGCATTACGATCCCAGAATTCGAGATGTTTTTTGCCAAGCCATTTTGCCTTTAATTTATAATAACGATGTGAAAGATCAGGATATGATTTGCGAACTGCGGCAATAAGCGCCTCGACCACTTCATCTTCAATATAGTTACTGACATTGCGCGAAGAAATAGGCTGTTTAAAACCGCGCCATTTATCTTCTATTTCTTTATCTTTGGCCAGAGTGTTTGTTATCAGCGTGAAAAGAGGAGCATTTTTTTTGAATATTTCGCCGATTACTTGCGCTGCGCCTTGGCGTTTTTTTTCGTCCTTGCTGGAAAGATATTCAAAAATCTGCGGTTCATTCAGCTCTTTTCCCTCATAATTAAAGCGCAAGGCGGCGATTGTTTCATCAAAGAGTCTGTTCCAGGCAGCGCGTCCGGCGACATGTTTTTCCAGCAGTAATTTTTCTATTTCATCAGAAAGCTGATAAGGTTTGAAAGAGCGAACATCGCGCAGCCACGGTGCGTATTTACGCAATTCATTATTCTGCAAAAGGCGTTGTATTTTTGTTTCTTCTATTTTGTTTATATCAAGCGTAAAGAATATTATTTCTGATGAAAGTCGCGTGATGTTTTCGTTAGTATTTTGATAAAACTGCGCGATTTCTGCATCCTGCATGTTTTTTGCGAAACAAAGTCCGGCGTAGGATGCTATTTTGCCAAGAGCGTCCTGAATTATCTCATATTCACAAATTGCTGTGGCAAGCAGCTCTGCTCCTGAGCCGAATGCGCTGATAGTTGCTATTTTATTGCTGTATTTTTTCTTAAATTCAGCGCAGTTTTTTTCTGCCAGCTCAAAATCAGTTTTTATTTTGCTGTCGGAAATTCCAGAGTAAAAATCAGCAAGATTCCATTGTGGAAGAAGGCTGGTTTTTATTACTGATTTATCTGCTGATTTATTTGATAATTTATTTGATAATTTATTTGCTGATTTATTTGCATTGTTTCTGGCATTATTCTTTGCGTTATTTTTTGCGTTATTTTTTGTAGAATCTTTCGAAGGCTTTTTTATAAGCTTCTTTACAAGCTTCTTTTTAGGCTTTGTTATAGAATTCTTTACAGAATTCTTTACAGAATTTCTCACAGAATTTTTCGCAGAATTTTTCGCAGGCAAGAGGTTTCTTGAGAAGCTAGATTTTTTGTTGTTTTTCTTCTGGCGCATTTTGTTCTTTTTCTCCAAAAATAAATAAGTTTGCAATATTTTGTTCAAGTAATTTTGCCAATGCTATTTTGCCGATCTGCCAGTAGCTATCTTTATCAGGCTTTATTGTAATTATAACTTGTTTATGTCCTTGCACTGAGAATCCGGCAATGGAATCAAGCAGCTTGCGTAGTTCATCCTTATGCTGCGGAATTATCCAGTCGCTTTCCAGTAACATGTCCGGCTCAGTAATTTCGACAATTATCTCGCCATCTGTTTTATTGTCGCCAGCTATTGCGATTTCGCCATTTATGGAAATTTTGCTGCTGCCGTTGGTAATTAAACCATGGTCAATAATTATTCTTAAATTGTCTGTTTCGCCGCTGCTATTTTGCTGTTCCCTGATTATCCATGACGCAACGGCAGTAAGCGGCGATGTTGAGAAATTTGCGCTGTTGCTGCTGCTCTGGAAAGTCAGCTTATCAACAGTAACCGTGCCGTTGCTTTCAAAAGAATCAGCAGATTTTTGCTTACCTTCATAGCGCAAATCTCCTGAGTTAATGCTCCAGACATCTGCTCCTGATAAAAATTTAGCAGCATTTGCAACAAGATGTGCATTTGCGCTGCGCTTCGATTTTGATAATATTATTTCAGCTTTCGCACCATGCGATAAATCAAGCGTTTCTTCTTTTTTTGGATTAAGCCTGAGAATTTTAAGCGCTGAAGTTGCTGCTAAATTATGTTTTGCATATTCAACCGCGTTTCCTTGTGCATTATGCAAAAACGATACATTGTATAAAACAGGTTTTTCCGGCGTTATAACCGCGAATAATTCGCTGCTTATTATCAGATTAATAGCTTCCTGAAATTGCAGCGCAGCATTGTCGCTATTTGTATGATCAGGAAGCATATTAGCGCTGTGCGTTGAAATTCCAAGGCGCGTTCCTTCCTGCCGGAAATGGTAAAAATAGCTAAGCGCCAGATCAGAAATTTTTGCCCACTTGTCATAAGCAATGCCTTTGATTTCAATTGCGCCATATTTAAGGCCTGATTCAGCGCCGCTGCGTGATGAATTTGTTGATAAATTATCGCTAATACGAGCTATTATAGCGCCTGCTTTTTCCTCGGAAAAATCATGCGCGCCAGACATCAGCACTGTATAAAGCGCCAGAAGAATTGTCGCTGCGCCAATTACAGGACGTATTTTTGCTGAATATAAGCTCTTCATAAGCAAGTTTTATCACCTTATATAAGCAATTACCAATTGAAACAGGAATCAGAAATCAGAAACCAAAAACCAGAATACAGAAACATATTATAAATATTTTGCGGCTTTGATAAATTCTTTTATTTTTGCGCTATTTTTCTGGCCGGCAATTGTTTCAACTCCTGATGATACGTCAACTATTTCCGCTGCGCTTTTTATTATCGCTTCTTTCACATTATCTGCATTAAGCCCTCCGGATAATATCCACGGTAGAGGAGCTTGAAAATTTTTCATTATATTCCAGTCAAAAACTATTCCATTTCCGCCTGGTAATAAAGAATCTGCAGAAGGTTTTGCGTCAAATAACAACATGTCAATATTTGCAGAATATTGTTTGGCAATTTCCAAATCTTGCTCAGAAGAAACGGCAATTGCTTTAATTAATTTCTGTTGCGGATATAATCTGCGTATTTCCGCAATATGCTCAGCAGTTTCATTGCCGTGTAATTGTATATAATCAGGCTTAAGAACGGTTGATATTTCAAGCAGCAATGTGTCATCAGGATCAACAATAACCAGAACAGATTTGACTCGTGATGGCAATAATGATTTTAATTCCGCAGCGCGCTTAAGGCTGATATGGCGAGGCGATCGCGGATAATGTACAAAGCCAACATAGTCAGCGCCGGCTCCTATTGCGTCAAGCAAGGAAAGCTCTTCCGATAATCCGCAGATTTTCACTTTGATCATATATTTGCTGGCGTTTGCTTAAAGGACGATCTTTCGCTTTTTAGCGATTTTACCTCATTTTCCAAAGCCATTGAACGCTCATGTTCCTTATGATAAAAACGCAGCGCTCTGCCAAGTTTAAGGCTCATTACAATCGCGCCAACCAGCAAGCCAATTCCGAAAAAGAAAATTACCAGCAGAAATTTAGGAAGCTCTATTTCGTAAGGAAGAGGAAAAAGGCTGATTTCTATGAAGGCGCGATTATCAAAAGCAAAAAGCGCAAGCAATACGGTGCAAAAAACCGCAATCAACATCTTCAAGCGACGAATGAGACGCCGGAACAATTACTAGCCCTGAATCACGGAAGGCTTGTTGATACGATCACGCAGCTCTTTTCCAGTGCGGAAATAAATCGCATAACGCTCGCCGATGCGAACTTCCTGACCGTTTTTAGGATTGCGAGCTTTGCGCGCATCACGTTTACGTATTGATAAAGCTCCAAAACCGCGCAATTCAACTCGGCCGCCTTCAACCAGAGTATCAGAAATACTGTCAAACATAGTGCCGACAAGAGTTTCAATATCACGCTGATAAAGATGCGGATATTTTTTAGCCAGACGTAATATAAGCTCGGATTTAGTCATTTTGCGCTCCTTATATGCTTATTTGTAAGCTCTTTCAATTACAGTCACTTAATTAAGCTCAGGATGCCATATGGCCGCCATGCCGTCAAGCCTTATCCTGCTGTTTTGGAAAATTTTTCCAATGCTGGACTGAGCTAATCTTTCAATAAAATCAAGTTTTGGCTTTACTGCTTCATCAATTATTTCCAGCCCTTTAGGAATGTTGCGCTTGCTTTCAAGCCATGACACTGCTTCTTCCTCGCCGCCTATTGCATCAATGAGCTTAAAGCCTAAAGCTCTTTTGCCGCTATATACTCTGCCGTCGGCAAGTTTTACCACCTCTTCACGCGGCAATTTTCTTGATGCTGCTACCATGTCGATAAAGCGACTGTGAAAATCATTAATCAGCATTTGCACAACTTGCAAAGATTCCGGAGTGGTTTTTTCAAACGGCGACAAGGTGCTTTTAAGATCGTTTGATTTTACGATAATTGGCTTTATTCCAATCTTGGCAGCAAGGTCAGTTACTTCCGCGCTTTCGATTATAACGCCAATTGAGCCGGTTATTGTCCCTTCACGCGCAAAAATCTGATCTGCGCTAAGAGCAATCATATATCCGGCGCTGGCCGCTACTGAACGCATTACCGCCACAACCGGCTTTTTCTGCGCCATTGCTTTAAGCCGCAAATATATTTCCTCGCCGCCTACCGCGCTGCCGCCTGGAGTATCAATCCAGACGATCACCGCTTTTATATTCGGATTGTCAGCAACATCATCAATCAGCTGATAGATTTCCTGATTATCATCAATAATATTATCAAAAGTTATTCTGGCAATGTGATTATGCCTGATTCCGCCGCCGCCGCTTTCCTGATAAGAACCAAGCAAAACAATCACGGCAAAAACCGCCATTGCAATAGCAACCGCTCGCCAGCGAGTTATCTGACTCTTGAGATAGATTCTATCAAGCAACGTGTCAGAGCTTAATGCCATAGATTGTCTTGCCTAGATTACTTTTTCCTAGTTTCCTAGATTATTTAGCCTTTTTAGCCTCATCCAGAGCTGCGCCAAGAATATCGCCAAGGCTTGCGCCGCTGTCAGTTGAACCATATTCAGAAATAGCTTTTTTATGATCATCAACTTCCAGAGCCTTTATTGATATTCCAACCTTGCGCGTTGCTTTATCAAGCGTGGTAATTTTCACATCAACGCGATCACCAACCGCGAAACGATCAGGACGTTGATCCTGACGCTCACGCGCCAACTCAGATTTTTTGATAAATCCTACGATATTATCAGTTACTTTAACGTCAATACCGTCTTCCTTGATCGCCGCAACAGTCACCGTAACTGCCGAGCCTTTTTTAAGCGCTGCGAATTCTCCTTCAAAAGGATCACTATCAAGCTGCTTAATGCCGAGGCTTACGCGCTCTTTATCAACATCTATGCTGAGAATTTTCGCTTTTATCACTTCGCCTTTTTTATAATTCTTGATTGCTGATTCTCCGGCTTCCGACCAGCTGATGTCGGAATGATGAACCAGACCATCAAGATCACCTTCCAGCGCTATGAACAAGCCAAAATCAGTTATATTGCGGATTTCTCCTTCAATTACGTCATTTTCTTTAACTTTTGCCGCGTAATTTGCCCAAGGATTATCCTCACATTGTTTCATGCCAAGGCTGATACGATGTTTAGCAGCATCTATATCAAGAACCACAACATTTACTTCCTGACTTACTGAAACCAGCTTGGAAGGATGAGCATTTTTCTTAACCCAGGAAATTTCTGAAACATGAACCAGACCTTCAATCCCTGCTTCCAGCTCAACAAAAGCGCCGTAATCAGTTATGTTAGTGATTTTTCCTGCCCAGCGGCTGCCGATTACATATTTTATATCAGCATCTTTCCAAGGATTATTTTCAAGCTGCTTCATTCCCAGCGAGACGCGCTTGGTTGCCTGATCAAATTTAGTGACCATAACTTTCACGCTCTGGCCAAGAGAGAGTATTTCCGAAGGATGATTAATACGTTTCCATGATATATCAGTAACGTGGAGAAGGCCATCTATGCCGCCCATGTCGATGAAAGCGCCGTAATCAGTGATGTTTTTAACCAGACCGTCAAGAACCTGACCTTCATTGATTTTGCCCAAAAGCTGCTCACGCGCTTCAACACGAGATTCTTCAAGAACAGCGCGACGAGATACGACAATATTGCCGCGTTTTCTGTCCATTTTCAGGATAATGAAAGGCTGTGTCACATGCATCAGCGGACCAACATCACGAATTGGACGAATATCAACCTGACTGCCAGGAAGGAAGGCAATAGCGCCTTGAATATCCACTGTAAAACCGCCTTTAACGCGGCCAAAAATCACACCGTCAACACGTTGTGAATTTTCACAAGCTTTTTCCAGACTAAGCCAAACATCTTCGCGCACAGCTTTTTCACGCGATAAAACAGTGTCGCCATTTTTATTTTCGATACGTTCAATATAAACCTGAACTTCATCGCCAATGCGTATTTCAGGAATCTGGTTGCCGATTGTGAATTCTTTTAAGGGAATTCTGCCTTCCGATTTAAGTCCGACATCTACTATAACCAGATCTTTTTCAATTCCTACTACCAGGCCGGTTGCTACCATGCCTTCTTGAATTCTTGCATTTACCAGCGATTCTTCAAACAATGTTCCGAAATCTTCAACTGAATTCTTATCTTCATAAGCCTGTGCCGCTTGTGCCATATTAATTTCCTAGTATATACAATAGCTTATCAATCTATAATATCTTCTACAAATATCTTATTAATCAGCTATCATTTGGTTGCGAAGATCCTGCAGGCGACCTTCTTGTTGATAAAAAACACAAAAAACCACGAAAATCCTGCAATTTCCGAATTTTCTTTTAGAAATTTTCTTTTAAAGAAGGGAGAATCTATGCTTTATGCTTGCTAAAGGCAAGTGGTTTTTCAAGGTTTTTGAAGTTTTTTCAAGATTCTTTGTAGGATTATGTGCGATATTATTTACGATATTATTTACGATATTATTTGCGAGATTATTTTCAGAATTATTCGCAGGAAAGCAATTGCAATGCCTGCTGATGAAGAGTTTTATCAGAAGCCGCAATTACTCTGCCGGATGATTTTATAGTAAGCTCCCTGCCTTCCCAGTCAGTTATTATTGCGCCATGCGCTTTAATTACCGCTGCAACAGCGCAAAAATCATATGGTTTAAGTCCGGAATCAATTACCAGATCAATTTCCGCGCCGGCTAGTTTTGCATAAAGATAAGCATCACCATGGCGGATAGTAGCAGCGGCATTTTTACGAATAAGAGCAAAGGCGGAGCTTTCCTCAGCAGTAAAATAATCTGTGGAACTTGTAGCAAGGATATAATTATTTATTTCAGTTTTTGCTTTCTGGTTTCTGGTTTCTGATTCGCTTATTCCTCTTAATCTTTCTCGCAATATTGGTTGATCAATAATGCCAATAAGCGGAATTCCATCTTTGCACAGCGCGATTAAAGTTGTAAAAATTGGCATTCCGGCAATAAAAGAATTAGTACCGTCAATTGGATCAATAACCCACTGCCAGGAAGAGTTTTCATTTACTGCCGCATATTCTTCGCCGTAAATTCCGTGATCAGGAAAGCGTTTAGCGATCATTTCGCGCAATGACATCTCAACAGCGCGATCAGTTGCAGTAACCAGCGTGTTATCTGATTTATTACAAATATCAGGATTTTTGCCAAAAGCAGCGCGAATAATATTTCCAGCGCAATCAGCAAGCTCTTCGGCAAATAAGGCAAATTCTTTCATCAAATTCTTTCATAAAGTTTTTTGTAGTTTATATTAATCAGCTATATGTTACCAGCTTACTTACCAACTGCTAACCGCTAACTGCTAACTGCTAACTGCCAACTGAAAACTATGACCATTCACTCAGAAATTAAGAATTTTCTCAATAACAATCAATTGATAAAAGCAGAAGAATCTTTTTCTACTACACAAAAATTCATCAATAAAGCCGGAATTGTGCCTTTTATGCGTTCTCCGCTGCGTTATTGTGTGATGAAGCCTTGTGCAGCGCGGCCGGAATTAGGAATTCCTGAATTTCAGATTTGCAAAGGAACGCGCATGTTTTACCGCGGCAATAGCTGGCAGGATATTAAAGGAAAATATAAAGCTGATGAATTAAAGGCTGAGGGACTAAAGGCTGAGGAATTACTTGCCGGACAATCTATTGTCGAAGAATTGCCAATAGAAGAATTGCCAGTAACAGCTCTGCGTGAAGGAATTGAAGAACTCGGCTTGATACTTGAGAATATAAAAAACATAATGCCGCTTGGAATATACAGCTTTACCTCTGCCTCACAGCATCGCAATATTGATTTATGGTTGCTGGCAGCGGAAATGAAAGAGGAAAATCAGTTTCTGCCGCTTGCAGAAATAAAATCTGTAACCGCTGAGCGCAAATGGATGACTCTTGCTGAATTCAGAAAACATGGTCGCGCAGATCACGCTCATATCTTAAATCTTATTGAAGAAAAACTAGCAAAATAAAAATAAACCTCTTTCGAAACTAAATATTTGCGAATTTTCGCTATTGCTTATGACTTTGCAGTATACTCCTCTAGCCACGCAGATGTCGGATGCCAGAATACAGATGTCAAGAAATTGACATCTGATATCTGACCTCTGACATCAATATCGAATGTACATTTGTACATTTGTACATTTGACAAAAAAAGCCGATCTATATTTAAAAATATAGATCAGCTTTTTTTGTCAAAACCACAGCAAGTGCTGTGGTTTTGGCTGGAGATTGTGGAACGGCAAAAGTTTTATTACAGCTTGATCTTCAGAACAGCAGTTTTATAACTAACCACCATAAAAAGCCTTCGCCATAACGCGCCTTGTGATTATCAATTTTCCTTCCGGCTTTCTGCCATGGTGAATTATTATTAAATGCAGATTTTGTAATTTCATCTACTGTGCAAAATTCCGGCGGAATTTCGTATCTTTCTGCAGAATCTGAGCTATGCGGAATTTCTGGCCATGCTTCATGATATTTTTCAACCAGCCGTAAAATTATTTCCTTATCAATAGAGACTGCCGCCAGCGCCTTTAAAACCGGATGTTTAGACGAAAGATTATTGCCTGATTTCTCAATTTCCTCGCGCCACCACGCATAGCGTATATGTCCAATCATCTCCTCGCTGACATGATGATGAATATGCCGTAATTCCGCCTCCAGAGCGTAATAGGAAAAAGCCTTTAATTGTTCTTTCTCCGGCAGAAAGGCGCATTGCAGAAAACGCGGATAATCATGCTCTCGAACCATCTTCCGGCAATAATCAATATAATCAGAATTTTCAGAGGTTGCAGTTTTCATAAAATGATATAAACATTAAAAACATAATCGAACAACAGCTAGAAAAAACAACCTGAAACAGTAACTAAAAAAATAACTAAAAAACAAATAACCAAGAGAGAAAATATGACCTTTACACTTCCTGAATTGCCTTATGCAACTAATGCTCTTGAACCACATATGAGCGCAAATACATTTTCTTTCCACTATAATAAACATCATCAGGCTTATGTCACAAATCTCAACAACCTGATTAAGGATACTGAGTTAGCTGGCAAAACTCTTGAGGAAATAATAGTTGCCAGCGCGAAAGATGCCAGCAAGGCAGGAATTTTTAACAATGCCGCGCAAGTCTGGAATCACAGCTTTTTCTGGCACAGCATGAAACCAAATGGCGGCGGACAACCAAGCGGCAAAATAGCTGAAAAAATTACCGGCGATTTTGGCAGTTTTGATTCATTCAAAGATGCTTTTAAACAAGCAGCAACAACTCAATTTGGCAGCGGCTGGGCTTGGCTTGTTCAAGGAAGTGACGGCAAACTTAAAGTAACAAAAACCGCTAATGCTGATCTTCCGATGATTCACGGCGAAAAAGCCTTATTGACAATTGATGTCTGGGAACATGCTTATTACCTTGATTACCAGAATCGTCGTCCGGATTTTGTCGGAGTTTTTCTTGATAAGCTTGTCAACTGGGAATTCGCGGCAAAAAATCTCGGCTAAGAGAGATTATTATAAAAGACAGAATTTTTTTGAATTTATCTTGCCGCGCGGCTCAGACGATCATTAATTGCCAAGCCAAGTCCTTGCAGTGGAATTTTCATTGCCGCTATGCGCTGTGCATTGCTTTTATCAAGCTCGCGCAGCATGGAAAATAAATTAGCGGCAGCTTCTGTTAAATCGCCGGAAGGGCTTAAATTCGCAACAGGAGAATCTTCGCGGCGCATGGCAACAGGAATTTCTCCAAACGCCAGCAACGCCTCGCCAGCATGAAGATCAACGGCATTTATTCTTAAATCCTTCTGCGGCGCGTAATGGCTTAACATCATCCCTGGAGATTTAATCTGTTCATTGCCTTCTGCATATTCTGTTTCGTTCAAAGCCAGAACAGGCGAATTCAAAACATCTTCCAGCATCGACTTAACAATACTACCATGCCGCAATATTATCGCTTTTCCAGCGGTAGATAAATCAATTACCGTTGATTCAATGCCAACGCGGCAATCATCTCCTTCAATAATAAAAACAGCGCCTTCGCCAAATTCATCAACCACATGCGCGGCCTTAGTAGGACTTATTCTGCCGGAACGATTTGCGCTCGGCGCGGCAATCGGCAACGCCGCCTCTTTAAGCAATCTCTGCGCGATTTTATGATCCGGCGCGCGCAGAGCGATATTGTCAAGTCCGGCGCTTGCCAGCAGCGACAAGCGGCAATCAAAGCGGCGCGGCAAAATTATCGTCAATGGTCCTGGCCAGAATCTTGCCATTAATTTTTCCGCTCTTTCATCATATTCAACGTAAGAAAATGCCTGCTTGGCATCTGCAACATGAGTAATCAGCGGATTAAACTGCGGACGATTTTTCAGCTTATAAATATTAGCAACAGCTGAATCGGAAAGAGCATTCGCACCAAGTCCGTAAACAGTCTCAGTCGGAAAAGCTACTGGCAAACCTTCCTGCAATAAACGCACTGCTGTTTCAATCTGGGAAGTTTTATTGATCATGCTTTTATTACTTTACTACTTACTTATGTTGTCTAGAATGATGTCGGAAATATTAGTTTTAAATATTATGCTTTAATAAAACTATAGGAGCAAGCCTATGTCAAAAGTTATCACTATCGCACAGCAAAAAGGCGGAGCCGGAAAAACAACTGTAGCAGTGCATCTTGCTGTTGCTTTGGCGCAGAAAGGCAATCGCGTTGGAATTCTTGATATAGATCCTCAGGGCAGCCTCTCGCACTGGCATTCAATCCGCGAAAAACGCTTCGGCGAAGGATATAGCGGCCTTACTCATCTCGCCGTTTCCGGCTGGAGAGTTGCCAGTGAAGTTTCCCGTATGCGTAAACAATGCGATTTTATAATTGTTGATAGTCCTCCTCATACTGAAACAGAAGCACGCACAGCTATTCGCAGCGCTGATCTTATCATAATTCCAGTTCAGCCAAGTCCTACTGATTTGTGGGCAACTAAACCAACTCTGGAATTAGCAAAGGCAGAGAAAGTTCCAGTAAAAGTTCTGCTAAACCGCGTTCCAGCAAATTCCAAACTGGCAGTAAAAATTGCCGAAGAGCTTCCTGATCTTGCGGAAACAACTCTTGGTAATCGCGTATTGTTTGCTTCTTCTATTCTGGAAGGACGCGCCGCTACTGAAGCTGATCCGGCCAGCGTTGCCGCTTTGGAAATAAAAAGTCTGGTAAAAGAAATAACCGACTTATTCAAAAGTTCAGAACCGGAAGATGAGCCGGAAGTGGCTCTTTCAAAAAACCGGAAAAAAGAAAAAGAATTAGCATAAATTGTAAAGTTGAGCGCCAGTTCAAAATCATGATGCTTGCTTTATCTTCGCTGCGGCTTCTGCGCCAATTTCAATTGCGTTTTTAATATCTCCGCTTACAGAAACACGGCGCAGATTTTTTCCGTCATTATCGGCGATTAAACCTTTAAAATTAATGATATTACCGTCAATTCGCGCATAGCCGGCAATCGCCGAGCGGCATGAGCCTTCCAGAATTCTGAGAAATTCGCGCTCACATTTTACTGCCGCCATGGTAAGAGGGCAATTAATACGCGCCAGCAGCTCGCGTATTTTATAATCATCATCACGACATTCAATTCCGATTGCGCCTTGGCCAACCGCCGGCAGACATTCCGTAAGCGGAATAATAGTTGCCGGAATATTAGCAAGCTGCAAACGGTTCAGTCCGGCTTGCGCCAGCATGGTCGCTGCGGCCTCTCCTGCTGCAATTTTCTGAATCCGCGTTTGAACATTGCCGCGCAGAGAAACCACGCGCAAATCAGGACGCAAATGCAAAATCTGCGCCGCTCGCCGTGGTGAGGAAGTGCCAAAAACCGCGCCATATGGCAAACCAGCAATGTTCTGAGCTGTTGTGCAAATCAACGCATCACGAGGATCTTCACGCGGCAAAACTGCCTCTATTACCAACTGCGGCGGCATAATAGCCGGCACGTCTTTTAATGAATGCACGGCAATGTCGATAGTTTTCTCAATAAGCGCCTCTTCCAGCTCTTTAGTAAACAACGCCTTGCCGCCTATTTCACTAAGCGCCTGCTCGGCAAAACGATCACCGCTGGTTTTAATTCCAATAATTTCATAAGCAACGCCAAGACAGGCAGCAACTTCCTGCGCCTGAGCAAGAGCAAGAGGGCTAGTTCTTGTTCCGATTTTTATCATTTTATGTGTGCTTTCTTTCATATCAGGAATCAGGGATCAGGAATCTGGTATCTGGAATCTGGTATCAAGCAAGCACTTGATTCCTGATACCAGATTCCAGATACCAGATTCCTGATAGATTCCTGATATTTCAACTTAAGATTTGAGAATTAAGCTGTTATAACTCTAAATCTGCAATCTTAAAACTTTAAATTACAAACTTATAAATTACAAATCTTCAAATGATAACAATATTCACATGATAAAAATACTCGGCATAGAAACAAGTTGCGATGAGACTTCTGCCGCAATTGTCACTGACTCTAAGAAAATTCTTGCCAATGTTGTATTGTCGCAAGTTCATGCTCATGCCGCTTATGGCGGCGTTGTTCCGGAAATTGCCGCGCGCGCGCATATGGAACATTTGCAGAATGTGATAAAGGAAGCTTTGCATAATGCATCATGCCGCCTTTGCGATATTGATGCAATAGCGGTAACTTCCGGACCTGGCTTAATCGGCGGCCTGATAGTAGGAGTTATGACTGCCAAAGCAATCGCCAGCGTGCATAAAAAACCGCTTATTGCCGTTAATCATCTGGAAGGACATGCTCTTACCGTTCGTCTGGTCAGCGATATTGAATTTCCTTTTTTATTGCTGCTTATCTCAGGCGGACATTGTCAGTTTTTAATAGCAGAAGGCGTAGGAAAATATCAGCTGCTTGGCGAAACTCTTGATGACGCGCTTGGCGAAGCGTTTGACAAAGTCGCCAAAATGCTCGGACTTCCTCAGCCTGGCGGTCCGCAAATTGAAGCTATGGCAAAAAAAGGCAACCACCTTGCTTATAATTTTCCAATTCCACTTAAAGGCCGCGCCGGTTGTGATTTTTCATTCTCAGGACTTAAAACTGCCGTTTTGCTCAGCGTAAAAAATTCAACACAAATAACATCACAAACAACACCACAAATAGCACCACAAATCACGCCACAAATCATGGCCGACATCTGCGCCTCATTTCAACACACTGCTTGCGAAGCGCTGCTTGATCGCGCCAGAAATGCTATTGGAATTTTCAAGGAAAAATATCCTGACGGGAAAAATTTTGTCTTAGCCGGAGGAGTAGCTGCAAACCAGAAAATACGCGAAAATATCACTTCCCTGCTTGCTGAATATGAAATGCAATTAATTGCGCCGCCGCCTGCTTTATGCACTGATAATGCCGCTATGATCGCCTGGGCAGGAGTCGAACGCTACAAGCTGGGAATCTCAGATTCACTATCAATTGAACCACAAGCACGCTGGCCGTTATCAAAACCCTGATGAATTGATCAAGTTCTCTGCTTCAGAGCTTTGCATGAATTTTAAAAATTTACGCGCTTCTTCCATATTTTCTCCGGCAATTACCACCGCGTAATAATTAATCGGCGAATGACTCTGCTCAGGAAAAACATCAATAATCCTCGCATCTTCCAACAACAAAGCGCGACCATAATTCATCACCGCAAAAGCGCCATGGCGCGTTACTTGTTCAATCATCTCATCTTCATCTTTCAGATACAGCGTATAAGGCTCTAAAACATCAAGAGCATCAAGGCTGCGTAATGCTTGTCTGGCGTATTTTCCATCTGGAAGATATTCCGGATTGCCAATTAACAAAGAAGCTTCATAATTCATCGCATAAACCAGCGGCGCGCTGATAAAATGATTATCAAGCCTAAGCGCAAGATCAGAGTCAGAAGAACCAACCAGCGCCATGCGGCCACGCGCAAAAGAAATCTTTGAATATATGTCAATTAAGCCTTGCGTTTGCAGATTCTCAATCCATTTGCCGTCTGGAGTTATTACTATATCTGCTGCGCCTCCTTCAAGGATCTGCGACGATTGAGATTGTCTGTCAATGAAAGAAGCGACAACCGGAATATGTCTTGATGCGGAATAAGAACGCGCCATTTTTACAACCGCCAGCGCCGCGCCGTTATCAGCCATGATGGTAAGATTAGAGACAGCAAATGCCTTCGTGCTAAACAACACAATCAGGATTATTAGCGCATTCATAGGAAAAAATTCTACGAAAACGCTCAAAATTTTCCGGCGCGATATGAACGGCAAGCCTGTATGATTCATCGCAAACAACCTCCTGAGCAGACACTGTAGCATGTGCATGAAGCCATGCAATAGCCTTGCCGTTTTTTATCGGCAGAATAATTTCTTTTTTCTGCAGATAAAGCTGCGATAAATATGAGTCAATGACCGCGCGCAGATTATCTATTCCTTCGCCGCTAATTGCTGATATTGAAGCAATTCCTGAATTGGCTAATGCACAGCGAGCTTCATTATCAAGCTTATCAATTTTATTTCTCACCTCTAAAATATTTTCCGGCAAAGAGCCGCTTTCATAAATTCCGCACAGAATTTCCTCAACATCACTTTTCTGCGCTTGTGTATCCGGATGAGAAACATCACGCACATGCAGCAATAAATCTGCCTGCAACACCTCTTCTAAAGTAGCGCGGAAAGCGGCAATCAGCTCAGTCGGCAGATTTGATATGAAGCCAACCGTATCAGAAAGAATTATGCTCATTCCAGACGGCAGACGAACCGCGCGCATAGTCGGATCAAGAGTTGCAAACAGCTTGTCCTCGGCAAGCACTGAATCGCCAGTAAGCACATTAAATAATGTTGATTTTCCGGCATTTGTATAACCAACTAAAGCCACTATCGGATAAGGAGTATCACGGCGAACTTTGCGATGCAGCTGGCGCGTTCGTACTACTTGCTCTAATTGTTTTTTGATTTTAGCAATGCGGTTGCGAATAAGCCTACGATCAATCTCAATCTGCGATTCACCAGGACCGCCAAGAAAGCCAAAGCCGCCGCGCTGCCTTTCCAAATGTGTCCAGCTTCTGACCAGCCGGCTTTTCTGATATTCCAACGCCGCCAGCTCAACTTGCAGACGACCTTCATATGTGCGCGCGCGTGCGCCAAAAATCTCCAGAATCAGCGCCGTGCGATCAATAACCTTGCAATTCCAGACCTTCTCCAGATTGCGCTGCTGAACCGGACTAAGCTGCGTATTAACAACCACCAGCTTAGCGTCACAAGCAGCTATATATCCGGAAATTTCCTCAACCTTGCCCTTGCCAAGTAAAGTCGAAGGCTTAGGCTGCGCTAAATTGACAATAGCAGCATCAGCTAACTCAATATCCAAAGCCCTTATAAGGCCGGAAGCCTCCTGAATATGTGCATCAGAACCACGCCGATAATCAGCCGCCTTACCTCTAAATTCCGGATGAATTAAATATGCTTTCACACTGTATATACCTATTGCGCCTCAAAAGTTGGTATTTATTCCAAGTATTTTTGTTCAATATATGAGATAAAAATTGAAGGAATACTTATTGATATTTCAAGATTTTTATCTCATATAGTGAACAATAAAGACGAGAGTCTAAGAAATACTAACTCTTGAGGTGCAATAGGTATTAGTCGTTATGATTAAAATATTACTATTTTGCGATATATTGAGCGCAAAATGGTAACAGTGTAGTTTTCCTCTCCAGAATCAGGATTCATTATTTATCCTACCTTTTCATCGCCGGAATGTAGTCCAAGCATTTTAAGTTTACGATGTAGCGCGCTTCTTTCCATTCCTATGAAGGTGGAAGTTTTGGAAATATTGCCGCCGAAGCGTTCGATTTGTGCGCCTAAATATTGTTTCTCGAAAAGCTCTCTCGCCTCACGCAGCGCCATTGACATTATATCAGCATTTGTTTCCGGACGCGACAGAATTGGATTAGAATTTAAAATTTCCGGCGGCAGCTCATCAGCGCGGATAGAATCCTTGTTGCCGGAAGTCATAATTACTAACCATTCCATCATATTACGCAGTTGGCGAACATTTCCCGGCCAGCTGTAAGTTTGCAGCATTGCCAGCGCCTCAGCGGAAATATCACGCACTTGAACGCCGGCTGCGTCTGCTGCTCGCTTGAGAAAATAAATACATAATTCCGGAATATCCTCGCGCCGTTCTTTTAAAGAAGGCAGGCGAATTGGCACAACATTCAGGCGATAATATAAATCCTCGCGGAATCTGCCTTGCGCGATTTCCTGATTAAGATCGCGGCTGCTGGCGGCGATAACGCGCACATCAACCTCAACCTGATTAGAACCGCGCAATCTGGTGAATTTTTGTTCCTGCAGCGCGCGCAGAACCTTGCCTTGTGTTTCCAGCGGCATGTCAGCAACTTCATCTATATATAAAGTGCCATTATGAGCGCGCTCAAACAATCCGAGCTTCTCAGCGCCGCCAGTTGGATTGCTGTCTTCAATTCCGAATAATTCTGATTCAACACGATCCGGAGTAAGTCCGGCGGCGTTCATCACCACAAAATTACCATTAGAGCGTGCTGATTTAGAGTGAATAAGGCGAGCGACCATCTCCTTGCCAGTTCCCGGCGCGCCGCTGATCAGCAACCTGCTGGCAGTAGGAGCGACCTTATCTATCGCACTTCTGATCTGAATAATTGCTGATGAAGTGCCTTGCAGCTGCATGTCATAAGCGCCGCGTATTTTAAGCTCAATATTTTCGCTTTTAAGCTGGAAATGTTCCAAAGCTCTGGCGACAACCAGCAACAGGCGATCTTCCTTGAACGGTTTTTCTATAAAATCATAAGCGCCCATTTTGATTGCTGAAACGGCAGTTGCTATATTACCATGTCCGGAAATCATAATAACCGGCAAAAGAGGATATTTTTTCTTGACCATTTCCAGAATGCCGAGACCGTCCTGCTCGCTGCCTTGTAACCATATATCCAAAATAATAGCCGAAGGAACACGCTCGGCGATAGTGCTAAATGCCTCATCACTATCAGCGGCTAGTCTGGTTTTGTATTTAGCATCGCTCAATATGTCTGACATCAGGCTGCGAATGTCAGCTTCGTCATCAACGATAAGTATGTCTGCAGTCATATTAAATACTATGTTCTGGCTTCTGGCTTCTGGTTTCTGGTTTCTGTCCCCTGATTCATGACTCTTTTATATCACAGTGTTGCGGAAAATAAAGCGTTACTTTTGCGCCACAGTCAGAATTATTTTCTAGATATAACAATCCCTTATGATCATCGACTATTTTCTTTACAATTGAAAGTCCTAAGCCCATTCCGTTGACACGAGTTGTTACATAAGGTTCAAGAACTGAGGCATTTCCAGGCGTTTCGTTAGGAAATCCAATGCCGTTATCGCTTATTGAAATGGTAATTTTTTCATTATCAGTTTCCAGAGCAACTTTGATAATGCCTTTGCTGATTGCTTCGCCGCCGGCTTCGATTGATTCAGCGGCGTTTTTAATCAGATTAGTAATAATTTGCGAAATCTGGCGCTCATCGCAGATAAAATACACTGAGTTTTCAGGCAATGCGGAGATAATCTCGATTGCCGGAAAAGCCACTTGCGCGGAAAAAACCGACTTCCGCAAAATAGAAGCGAGATCTTCAGTAACAAAACGCGCAGTCGGCATTCTGGCAAATGCTACAAATTCCTCAACCATTCTGCCTATATCGGCAACATGTTTTTCGATAGTGTCAATATAGCGAACATAGTTTTCCTGATCTTCAACAATATATTTAATATATTTTTTCTTAAGGCGCTCGGCAGAGAGCTGAATAGGAGTAAGAGGATTCTTTATTTCATGTGCGACGCGCCGCGCAACATCTGCCCAGGCGGCGCTGCGTTGAGCGGCAACCAGCATGGTGATATCATCGAAAGTTACAATAAATCCTTCGAGAATGCCTTCGCGTTTTTCGGCAGTTACTCGCACATGCAGAGTGAGGTTTTTATCATTCCGCTCGGATTTTTCAATTTTTTCAGCTTTATCGGATTTTTCGCCTTTATCAGATTTTTCAGGTTTTTCGCCTTTGTCAGCGCCGGAAATACTTATCGAATCATGCGCTATTTCTCCTGACAAAGATTCAGCTTGCAACAACAGCTCGCCAATTCCCGGAAGAAGTTCCAATATGCTAGTTCCCTCGGCAAGAATAATTCCTACTTTATTGAATATAGTTGCTGAAGAACGATTAAATATGGTTATTTTCTTATCTGCATTAAGAGCGATAACTCCTGCTGAAACGCCGGAAAGAACCGCCTCGGAAAAGCGCCGCCGTTCATCGAGCTGCCGATTTGCCAGCATAAGATCGCCGCGCTGCGCTTCTAACTGTCCAGTCATGCGGTTAAAAGTGCGAACTAAGCCGCCAATTTCATCATCTCCGCTTTCTAGCGCAACGCGAGCGCTGTAATCACCGCCGCGAACTCTTTCCGCCATGCGAACCAGCTGAGAAATAGGCGTTGTAAGGCGCGAAGAAAAGGTTATTCCATACCATATTGCCGCCAGTAATAAAAAAGCCGCCAGAGCGATAAAAACCATGGAAAAAGCCATTTGCATACGGCCTTGCTGTTTGCCAAGAGCGCGATATTCAGTAACTGCTCCTTGCGTTGAATGAATATGTGCTAACACACGACTATCAACCAGGCGGCCAATTACCAGATATGAATCAGGCAATGAAGAAAGCGCGATAACTGCGCGGATTTTATCGCCGTCTTCAGTAGTTAGAACCACCTCGCCATTTGCCAGCCTTTCCATTATTTCCGGAGCGATATTTTCAAAAGCCAGCGCAAAGCTGAGCTTGCCTTTGGCAATGATCCGATTGCGATAAACAACCACTGATTCCGTAAGCAGGCGCAGCTCAGTTTGCGCTTCAACAATGCGGTTGAATTCCTGAGGATTAGATAACGCCAGATTGGAAATCATGTTTAAATCAGCAGCCATTGCAATAGCATCGCCGCGCATATTTTCCATATGCTCATTGAGATAAGCTTGAGCTACAGTCAGCGATTCTTCAACTGCCTGCTCGACCTTCTGGTTAAACCATGTCTGAATTCCGATATTAAAAAAAAGCGCCGCGAAGATTGAAACAATCAGAGTCGGCAGAATGGTAACCGCGCCAAATAAAAGCACCACGCGGCGCTGGAGCGTTGCCTTGGCTGATGATCTGCTTAGAGATGACCATAAGCCAAAAACTCGCCAGCCAATGAATAAAACCAGAATGCCAAGTAATCCGGCATTGACTAACAGCAGGCGAAATACACGCGAAGGCTTTGCGCCAAGCTCGCCATCACCGCCGATAATGGTAAAATAAGTTATTACCGCAGAAATTAAGGCCGCCAGCGCGAAGATAGAAAATATATTGCGCCATAGATAACGCTGCATGGCGTTTTGTAGTGATTTTAATGAGCTGGAAAAAATCATCATTATTTGCGTTTTTCTTTTATACTCTGTTTTTTGCCGGAATATTTGCCGAAAGATCAGCGTCATCATCAACATATAAAGAAATTCCTAAATCAGCAATTTTTTTGCGTAAAGTATTGCGATTTATTCCTAGAATATGCGCTGCCTTAACCTGATTAAAGCCTGTAGCGGCAAGAGTAAGCTCAATAAGAGGACGCTCAAACAGCGGCAATATACGTTCATAAAGGCCAGAAGGCGGCAGAGATCCTTCGCCATGTGCGCTGAAATATTGCGAAAGATGCAAGCGTATATCCTGCTCGATGGTATTTCCTGAATTTAGAGTGTTTACTGAATTTAGAGTGTTTACTGAATTATCAACATTTACAGAAGTTTTTACATTATCTGTATTTTTTATATTATCTGTATTGTCGATATTATCGTCTGTATCATTGACAAAATTCTCTCTTGATTCCTTACGAAATTCCAGAGCAAGTTCTTTTGCCACGCAAGCTTCATCAATGATGCTTTCGGAAGTAAGAGCGGCAAGTCGATAAATCAGATGCTCAAGTTCACGAACATTGCCAGGCCAGTTATAAGAGTGTAAAACTGCTTTCGCAGCAGGCGATAGTTTTTTAACGGCAAGGCCTCTGGTTGCCGCTTTATTGAGAAAATATTCCGCCAGCGGCAGAATATCCTCGCGGCGCTGTCTGAGCGGCGGAATACGCAGCGGAACAACATTCAGACGATAATATAAATCCTCGCGGAATGAACCATTCGCAACCAGAAGCGCCATATCGCGGTGAGTTGCACAGACAATACGAACATTTGTTTTGCGCGCTGTCTGGCCGCCTACAGAGATGAATTCTCCTTGCTGTAACACGCGCAGTAGTTTTGTTTGTGCTTCCAGCGGCATATCGCCTATTTCATCAAGAAATAAAGTTCCGCCTTCTGCCTGTTCAAATTTTCCGCTCTTACGTTGCAACGCTCCGGTAAAAGCGCCTTTTTCATGACCAAATAATTCACTTTCCACAAGCTCACGCGGAATAGCCGCCATATTGATTGCCACAAAAGGCGCGTTCTTTCGCTTGCCAAAATTATGCAAAGCGCGCGCGATTAATTCTTTGCCAGTGCCTGATTCGCCACTAATGGTAACTGTCAGATCATTATCAACCATTCGCGCCAGAATTCGGTAAATATTCTGCATCGCCGGAGAAGAGCCGACAAAATTCTCCGCTTCGAATTTTATTTCTTTTATTGCTTTTAATTCTTTTAGTTGCTTTCCTTCTTTTTCGTGATTTTTTTCTGATCTTTTTTCTGTTGAAGAATCTGCTGAAGAATCTTTTGAAGAAAGAGCCTTTTTTATATGTTGAATAAGCAGATCAAGATCAAAAGGCTTTGCCAGATATTCATAAGCTCCGACTTGATTAGCGCGAACTGCTGTCATCAGGCTGTTTTGCGCGGAAATAACAATTACCGGCAATTCCGGCCTGATCTGTGATAAGGCGGCGACAACATCAAGACCGTCTTTTCCGGCATCGCCAACTGGCATTCGCACATCGCTTATTACTAAATCACCTTCCTTGTTTTCAATCAGCGCCAGCAACGACATTCCGTCATGAACCACCAGAGGATTCCAGCCGCTGCGCGAAACCGCATGTGAAAGCACCGTGCAAATCGCCTGATCGTCATCGGCAATTATTATAGTTGCATTTGCATTTTTCATTGTGGTTTTAATTGCGTTTTCAGTCATTTCTGTAATCTTATTTCTGTAATCTTATTTCTGTAATCTTATTTCTGTAATCTTATTGCTGTAATCTTATTGCTGTAACTGTATTTCTTTAATTTCTGCGCTTGTTTAATGATTTTGCTCGTTTAATAATTTTGTGCGTTTGATTATTTCCCTTATTTGATTATTTCCCTTATTTGATTATTTTTCTTATTTGATTATTTTTCTTATTCGATTATTCTGCCATTTGGAAACATGCTATTTACGCACAAGGAAGGTAAATAGTAAACCCTGCCCCTGGCGGCGGACGATCATCACATTCAACGATAATGCCAAGGTCAGAAGCTATTTTAGCGACTACTGAAAGGCCTAGCCCCCTGCCCTGCGCCTTTCTGGAATTAAGCGGCTCAAAGAGTTTTTTACGTATTTCTGCGGAAATTCCGCTGCCATTGTCGGAAATATTGACCATAATCGGCAGTTTTTTATCAGTCATTTTTAAGCCGCTTTGATAAGAGGTGGAAATAATAATAACCGGATCAGCTATATTTTCCAGCGCCTCGGCAGAGTTTTTCATTATATTAAGCATAATCTGCACTAAAGAATCACGATGCGACATCACCAGCGGCAATGAAGGATCATAACGCTCGACAAAATTTATATTTCCGGCAAATCCGGCGCGCGCAAGCTGAATAGTATATTGCAGAATTTCATGAATATTAAGCGGCATAGATTCAACTTTGCGCGCATCGGAAAAAACCTCTACCTGATCAAGTAAATCACGAATACGCAATGTTTCGCTTATGATCAGATCAATAAGCGGACGCTCAGACGGCGTGATATTCGCCGCAACAAGCTGCGCCGCGCCGCGAATGCTAGCCAGTGGATTTTTAACTTCATGCGCCAGCATCGCCGCCATTATTCCGGCTGCTTGCGTTATTTCGTTTTTCCATGCCGAGGCAGTAGGATTATGTGGTTCGCCTTTAAAATCAACCGTAAGCAGTAGTTGTTTATTCACAAATTCTGATATGTGAATTGTTGCGCGATATTCCTGACCATTGCGCGACAGAAAAAAATCATGCGCGGTTATAGATTCACCATCGCGGAAAACTCGCGCGCATAAAGCAAGCAATTTGCCATCAGGAATTTGCGCTTTAAAACCAAAAAATTCCTGCGCGGCTTTATTCGCAGCAATTAATTGCTGATCATAATTTACAACCGCAATAGCCAACGGCAAAGCATCAATAATCGTTGATTCATGCAGCAGAGGCGAAGGTTTCATTGCCTGCATCCTGAAGGATTCCGTCATAAAACTCGCCGATTAATTGTTTTACCGCGCTCTGGCTGGTAAGCTTGTTTACGCGCTGGCGAAATAAAGCTGAATCACGAAGGCCGGAAGAGTACCAGCCAATATGTTTACGAGCAATCATTATGCCGTTGTCAACGCCGTAATGCGACAGCATATGATCATAATGCTCAAGAACAATATCGCGCTGAGTTTCCAGAGCAGGCACAGGAATTTCCTCGCCATTCTTCAGAAAATGCGCCAGCTGCGCTAAAAACCATGGTCTGCCATAACTTCCGCGTCCGACCATCACGCCATCAGCTCCGGATTGGACAAGAGCATCACGCGCATTCTGACAAGTCACAATGTCGCCATTGACAATTACCGGCAGATTAACCGCCTCTTTCACCTTGCGGACAAAAACCCAGTCGGCATTTCCTTTATACATCTGACAGCGCGTGCGACCATGAACTGTAATCATTTTTATTCCGGAATTTTCCGCCATTTTGGCAATTTTTGGCGCGTTTAAGCTGTTATGATCCCAGCCGGTTCGCATTTTAAGCGTAACCGGAATTTTTACTGCTTTCGCAACTGCTTCAAGAATTTTTCCGGCCAGAGGTTCATCGCGCAGCAAGGCTGAGCCGGCATAGCTATTGACTACTTTCTTTACCGGACAGCCGAAATTAATGTCAATCAATGTTGCGCCGCGATCTTCATTCATTTTCGCCGCCTCGGCCATAATTTCCGGATCACAACCGGCAAGCTGCACTGCGTAAGGAAATTCACTTTCATCAAAGCTGGTCATGCGGCGATTATTGTGATTATCAATCAGCATTGCGCGTGAGGCGATCATCTCGCTTACCACTAAGCCAGCGCCAAAGCGTTTTACCAGCTTGCGAAAAGGCAGATCACTAACTCCAGTCATCGGCGCAAGGATAACGTTTGAATCGAGTGATATATTGTCAATTTTAATTGCAGTTGCTTTAGTCATGAGATTTTTTTGTGGACGATTTTACTACTAACAATTTTACTACTAACACTTGCCAAACTGCGCTGTTTATAACATGATAGATACATGAATTCAATCAATAAACCTAGTAACGAGCCTAGTAACAAGACTAGCGGCAAACCTAGTGGCAAACATAAGATAATTGCCCTTATTGTCGCGGCCGGAATATCACGGCGCGCTGGCGGTGCAGTTCCTAAGCAATATATTGAAATATACGGAAAATCATTGCTTAAGCACGCTGTAGAAGCGTTTTCAACACATCCGGAAATTTACGGCGTGCGCGTGGTAATTGCCAGAGAACATCATTTAATTTATAAAAAATCGCTATCAGGAAATATTTTATTTCCGCCAGTAATTGGCGGAAAAACACGTCAGGAATCAGTGCGGCGCGGCTTGCAGAGTTTAAAACATGCAAATCCTTCGCATGTCCTTGTTCATGATGCGGCACGTCCTTTAGTAAACCATCAGCTAATTGACCGCGTTATTGCTGCTCTTGATGATAATGAGGCGGTAATTCCTGCTCTTTCTATCTGTGATACGCTCCGAAGGATTACTGACGATAAAACTGAGACGGTGAATCGTGAGAATTTATATTATATTCAGACTCCGCAAGGTTTTCATTATGAATCTTTGCTTGCCGCGCATGAACAATTAGCCGGAAGTGATTTTTCTGACGATGCCGCTTTATTTGAAAAACTCGGCAGGAAAATCACCGCCATATCAGGCGAAGCATTGAACTTTAAAGTAACAATACAAGATGATATAAAGCGCCTTATGAATATTTTATCAATGTCAATGGAAACAAGAACCGCCAGCGGATTTGACGTTCACGCCTTAAAGCCACATGAAGCTGACACGCCTCTTGAACAACAGAGCATAAAAATATGCGGAATAAATATTCCACATTCACATTATCTGGAAGGACATTCCGATGCTGATGTCGGAACACATGCGCTGGTTGATGCTCTGCTTGGCACAATCTGCGAAGGTGATATAGGCAGTCATTTTCCGCCTGATGATCGCCAATGGAAAGGAGCAGATTCAGATCGTTTTCTGCTTCATGCTTTTGAATTGCTTACCAAGCGCGGCGGCGTGATCGTAAATCTTGATTTAACGCTGATTTGTGAACGTCCTAAATTTACGCCTTATAAGGAAGCAATGCGAAACCATATCGCGCAGCTATTGAAGCTGGAAACAAGCCGTATCAGCATCAAGGCCACCACTACGGAGAAATTAGGCTTTACCGGCAGAGGCGAAGGAATCGCCGCGCAAGCAACAGCGACTGTTTTATTGCCTGCTGGAAGATAGTCCGCAAGCGCAAGGGAAGCGCACTTAAATTGTGCAAAAGGACTATAGAGGATTATAGAGGAGTATATAAACTATAAACGCTATAATGTAATCGCAACAGGAACGTGATCAGAAGGTTGCGGCCAGCTTCTTGCTTCAACCAGCGTGTGATATGATTGCAGATTATTCACCACATCGCCAGCAAGCCAGATATGATCAAGGCGGCGACCGCGGTTGGATTTTTTCCAGTCTCTATTGCGATAGCTCCACCAGCTATAGAGTTTTTCCTCATGCGGTGTGAATTGTCTTCCGGCATCACACCATTTGAGGGTTTTCTTTACTGCATTCAGCCTTTCAATTTCCGGCGGCGTATGACTTACCACATTTAAGAGCTGCTTGTGCGACCACACGTCATTTTCAAGCGGCGCAATATTAAAATCGCCAAGCGCAATGAAGTTTTTATTTTTTTTATTCTTCAAACCCTCCGCCCAGTCGCTCATTTCCTCAACAAAGCGCAATTTAGCAGCATAAGCCGGATTTTGCGCTACATCTGGAATATCTCCGCCGGCTGGAATATAAAAATTATGCAACTCCGTTCCGTCCGGCAGCAACGCCGCTATATGTCGACGATGATCAAGTCCGGCAAAATCAAGCGAACCAAGAGAAACCAGCGGAGTTTTTGCAACTATCGCTACGCCGTTATAGCTTTTCTGTCCGGAAAAAATCACGCTCGCAAAACCAAGATCAGCAATTTCCTGTTTTGGAAACAGCGCATCTTCAACCTTTGTTTCCTGTAGACATAATACATCCGGATTCCAAATCTCAACCAGCTTTTTCACCAGCGGCAAGCGCAGACGAATTGAATTTATATTCCAGGAAACTATTTTCATTGTGTTTATACCATTTATGACAGCATTTATGACAATATTTATAACAGCATTTAAACAGCATTTACGAGCATTTAATCATCGACGATGATGATTATAATAAATGATGATTATAATAGATGATGATTATAACAACTGCTGACAATAATCATTTAAAAAAAAGGCTGACTCTTTCGAGTCAGCCATAAAA
Organism: uncultured Rickettsiales bacterium; assembly: GCA_964519595.1. GTDB lineage: Bacteria > Pseudomonadota > Alphaproteobacteria > Rickettsiales > SXRF01 > JANRKF01. The sequence goes on along the minus strand of CAZFJN010000002.1, from coordinate 1,519 downwards.
TTTCGCAGGACGTTAGTAATGATTATATTATCAAATGTCGTGCCAACTATGAATTCAAGGAAAACCGCCAGTTTTCAGCATTATTACAATAACTTTTCTGCCTAAATAATAAGCAGGAATATAAAAGCTGATTATTTTATAGGCAATTTACTGCTCATTATTTAGACAATGCATTTAGGCAATTCGTTTAGACAATTCGTTTAGACAATTCGTTTCACACGATATTTGTTATCTTTCAAATTCCCATTGCCTGTTTCATAAAAAAGCGTTTAAGCGGCGGCGTTTTATTCACTGTCCACAAACCAATTCCACGCGCTATTTTAAGCGGCATCAGGTCGCTGCAAAACAGCCGATTCAGACCGTCCGTTACGCCAATCATGGTGATATTGTCAAAACGCCGCTTGCGTTGATATTCCGCCAGCAATGACGAAGTTCCTATATCAAGGCCAATTGCTGATTGTTTTCTAATCAGCTCTTGCAAAGCCGCCACATCACGAAATCCAAGATTAACTCCTTGTCCGGCAATTGGATGAATTCCATGCGCGGCGTCGCCTATTAACGCCAGCCGCGTTGCCACATAATTTCGCGCATACATCAGCGATAAAGGATAAGAAAAACGCTTACCAAGCAGATTTATCGCGCCAAGATATGAGCCAACGCGCTCGCTGATTTCCTGCTCACATTCATCTTCCGGCAGATCAAGATAAAGCTGCGCCCTCTCCTGCGGCTCAACCCAGACCAGCGAGGAACGTTGCTGTGTCATTGGCAAAACCGCAAAAGCACCAGCTGGCAGAAAACGTTCCTGCGCCAGACCATTATGAGGTTTTTCATGCGCTATTGTACATACAATCGCAGTTTGTTTGTAATCGCAGGAAATTGTCCTGATTCCTGCCATTTCGCGCAATGCGGAATATTTTCCGTCCGCAGCAATAACCAGAAGCGAGCGCAATATTCTGCCATTATTTAAACAAATTTCCGCGCCGTAATTATCCGCCTGAAAAGAAGAAATTTCCGCCTGTTCGATTATTTCTATATTTTCGCCATTGTTTCGACATTCATTTACCGCCTGTTGCAGGCTGCTACGAATATAGCGGTTTTCAACGATATAGCCAAAAGGTTCTGCGCTGACTTCCTGATGATTATAATGCACAAAAAAATTAGTTTTACCGTCAGAAACACGAATATCATAAATCGCTTCCGCGTAAGGCTGCATCGCCTGCCATGCGCCAATATCCTGAAGCAGAAAAACCGAGCCAAGAGCCAGCGCGCTAACTCTACCATCAAAATTAGCCTCAAGCTGTTTCGGCAGAGCGGTTTTTTCCACCACTGCCACAGAAAGTCCGAGCCTTGCCAAAGCCAGCGCGGCGCTCATGCCAACCATGCCGCCGCCGGCGATTATTACATCATATTTACTCTGCATAATGATATTTACTCTGCATAATGCATAATTTGGAAGTATGACAAAGTTATTTCAGCGTTGTTTTAGTATTGCTTTAGTATTGCTTTAGTATTGCTTTAG
>CAZFJN010000001.1:116079-150269 GCA_964519595.1 uncultured Rickettsiales bacterium | reverse complement strand
CCATTACGCTCACGTTGACTGCCCTGGCCACGCCGATTATGTGAAGAACATGATCACCGGCGCGGCGCAGATGGACGGCGCGATATTGGTTGTGGCGGCTGATTCCGGCCCTGCTCCTCAGACTAGAGAGCATATATTATTAGCGCGTCAGGTTGGCGTTCCTTCTCTGGTGGTGTTTTTGAATAAGATGGATCTGGCGGATGCCGAGCTGGTTGAGCTGGTTGAGATGGAAGTTCGCGATCTGCTGAATAAATATAAATTCCCAGGCGATACAACTCCGATCATCAAAGGCTCGGCGGTTGCCGCTCTTGAAGGTAAGAATGATGAGCTGGGCAAGAACGCGATACTTGCTTTGATGAAAGCGGTTGATGAGTTTATTCCGCAGCCGACTCGCCCGATTGATCAGCCGTTTTTGATGCCGGTTGAGGATGTGTTTTCGATTTCCGGTCGCGGCACTGTTGTTACTGGCCGGGTTGAGCGTGGTATCGTGAAAGTCGGCGAGGAGATTGATATTGTTGGTCTCAAAGCCACACAGAAAACCACTTGCACTGGCGTTGAAATGTTCCGCAAACTGCTGGATGAAGGCCGCGCTGGTGATAATGTTGGTATCTTGCTGCGTGGTACAAAACGTGAGGAAGTTGAGCGCGGTCAGGTTCTTTGTAAGCCGGGCAGCGTAAAACCACATACGAAATTCACTGCCGAGATTTATGTTCTGACCAAAGAGGAAGGCGGCCGCCATACGCCGTTTTTCAGCAATTACCGTCCGCAGTTTTATTTCCGTACCACTGACGTTACCGGCAGCATAAAATTGCCAGATGGTGTTGAAATGATCATGCCTGGCGATAATGTCAGCATCGAGGCCACTCTGATCGCGCCAATCGCTATGGAAGAAGGCCTGCGCTTCGCCATCCGCGAAGGTGGCCGAACTATCGGATCAGGAGTCGTCGCGAAGATTATTGAATAGGGGATAAATATGCAAAACCAAAAAATACGGATCTGGCTTAAAGCGTTTGATCATGCGATTCTTGATCAATCAACAGCGGAAATCGTTTCCACTGCAAAACGCACTGGCGCGCAAGTAAAGGGTCCGATTCCTTTGCCACGCCGCATTGCGCGTTTCACAGTAAACCGCAGTCCGCATGTTGATAAAAAATCACGCGAACAGTTCGAAATTCGTACACATAAACGTTTGATTGATATTTTTGATCCAACGCCGCAGACAGTTGACGCTTTGATGAAACTTGATCTGGCCAGCGGTGTTGATATTAAAATTAAAGCGGAGGCGGCGTAAGAAAGAGGTTGCTAGTTGCTAGCGACCGCACTTACCAGCAACCAACAACCAACAACTAGAAACTGAGATTTTTATGAGAACAGGTTTAATAGCTAAAAAAGTCGGCATGACGACGATGTATCTGGATGACGGCGCGGAAACGGCAGTTACTCTGCTGAAGGTCGAGAATTGTCAGGTTGTCGCTCAGAAAACCAAAGCACGCGATGGTTATAGCGCTGTGCAGCTCGGAGTCGGCGCGGCGAAAGCGAAAAACACCAGCAAGGCTCTGCGTGGTCATTTTGCCAAGGCGAAAGTTGAGCCTAAACGTAAGCTTGCTGAATTCCGTGTTCATGAAAGCGCTCTGGTTGAAGTAGGAACTGAGCTGGTTGCCAGCCATTTTGTTCCTGGTCAATATGTCGATATTGTTGGCGAAACTAAAGGTAAAGGTTTTGCCGGAGCTATGAAACGCTGGAATTTCGCTGGTCTTGAAGCTACGCACGGTGTTTCTGTATCGCATCGTTCGCATGGTTCAACTGGACAGCGGCAGGATCCTGGTCGGACTTTCAAAGGCAAAAAAATGGCCGGACATCTTGGCGTTGAGCGCGTAACGCAGCAGAATCTTGAAGTAATCTCTGTTGATGATTCGGAAGGATTCATAGTTGTTGCCGGGGCAGTTCCTGGCGCTAAAAGCAGCTATGTTCTGGTTAATGATGCGGTGAAAAAAGGTCTTGATCCAAAAGCGCCATTTCCGGCCGGAATCAGAAAATCAGAAAGCAGCAGCAGCCAGCAGCCAGAGCAAGCGGCAATTTCAGAGGCTACTGAAGCAGCTGCGGCAACTGAGTCTAAGGAGTAGTGGGACATGAAAGTTAAGGTAATAAATTTAGAAAATAAAGCTGCCGGAGATATTGAGCTTTCCGATGCAGTCTTTGGCGCAAAAATCCGCAAGGATATTCTGGCGCGCATGGTGCAGTATCAGCGGGCGAAAGCGCAGGCGGGAACGCATAAAACAAAAACAATTTCGGAAATCGCCGGAACTACAAAAAAACCTTTTAAACAAAAAGGAACAGGTAGCGCTCGTCAAGGTAGTTTACGCAGCGCGCAAATGCGCGGTGGCTCTACTATTTTTGGTCCGGTAGTTCGTTCGCACGCTATTTCCTTGCCAAAGAAAGTTCGTGCGCTGGCTTTGAAAATTGCTCTTTCTGTTAAGCAGAAGGAAGGCGCTTTATTCATTCTTGATTCAACAGAAATTAAAAATCACAAAACCAAAGAACTTGTTAGTGCTTTTAAAAATATCGGCTGGGATCGTCCACTGATAATTGACGGCGAAAAAGTGAATGAGAGCTTTGCAAAGGCGGCAAGAAATATCAAGCATGTTGATGTTTTGCCAACTATGGGCGCGAATGTTCTCGATATTTTAAAGCATAAGCAATTAGTATTGACCAGAGCGGCGGTTGCTGGTTTGGAAGAGAGGCTTAAATGAAAATTTTCAAACGTAAAAAAGCGGCTGCTGCTCCTTCATCGGCAACGGCAAGAAATTATGATGTGATTGTTTCTCCGGTAATCACTGAGAAATCAACCTTAATCTCTGAGCAGAATAAGGTTGTATTTAATGTCCGCCTTGATGCTAACAAGCAGGAAGTGCGCGATGCGGTGCAGAATATTTTCGGCGTTAAAGTCAAGTCTGTGAATACGCTGGTTCGTCTGGGAAAACAAAAACGTTTCCGTAACACTATCGGCAAGCAAGGTGACACTAAAAAGGCGATTATAACTCTGGCTGAAGGTCAGAAAATCGACTTTGAAGGAAAGGTAGCATAATTCTCATGGCACTTAAATCATTCAAACCAACTACTCCGTCGCAGCGTCAACTGGTTATTGTTGATCGTTCTGAGTTGTGGAAAGGCAAGCCGGTAAAGAAACTTACCGAGGGCGTAACTAAAAGCGGAGGCCGTAATCATCATGGCCGCTTGACTGCTTTCCGCGTTGGCGGTGGTCACAAAAAGTCTTATCGCGTTATTGATTTTAAACGCCGTAAATTTGATGTAGCGGCAACTGTTGAGCGTATCGAATATGATCCGAATCGCTCTTCTTTCATTGCGCTTATAAAATATGACGATGGAGAGCTGGCATATATCATAGCTCCGCAGCGCCTTGCCGCCGGCGATAAAGTTATCGCGGCATTACGCGCTGATATTAAGCCGGGCAATGCTATGCTGCTTAAAAACATTCCGGTTGGCACAATAATTCATAATGTTGAAATGAAAGAAGGCAAAGGCGGACAGCTTGCCCGCGCTGCTGGTTCATATGTGCAGCTGGTTGGAAAAGATGCTGGTTATGCTCAGATAAAGCTTCGTTCCGGCGAATTGCGCCTGGTGCGTGATGTTTGCATGGCGACAATCGGCGCGGTTTCTAATCCTGATAATCAGAATATTGTGATCGGCAAGGCCGGACGCAGCCGCTGGCTGGGAATTCGTCCATGCGTGCGCGGTGTTGCAATGAATCCGGTTGATCATCCGCATGGTGGTGGTGAAGGACGTACCAGCGGTGGTCGTCATCCGGTGACACCTTGGGGTAAAGGCACTAAAGGCACAAAAACTCGCTCAAGAAAGAAAAAGAATAAGCTGATAATAAAAAACAGGCACGGTAAATAAATAGTTTCTGGCTGTTGGTTGCTAGTCGCTAGTAACCAACAATCAGAAACGGTAACTAACAAGCAGGAAAAAAATATGGCAAGAAGCGTTTGGAAAGGCCCTTTTGTAGATGGTTATCTGCTTAAAAAAGCAGATAGCGCGCGCGAATCGGGCAAACATAATATAATCAAAATCTGGTCGCGCCGCTCGACAATAATTCCACAATTTGTCGGCCTGACATTCGGAGTTTATAACGGCAAAAAATTCATTCCGGTTGCGGTTAATGAAGACATGGTAGGACATAAATTTGGCGAATTCGCGCCAACTCGCACATTCGCTGGTCACACTCCGGCTTCTGGTGATAAGAAAGTAGAGAAGAAAGCATAAGTTTATGGGAAAAAAATCTTTACAACGGCAATTGCCTCCGACTGAAGCGAAAGCGGTCATAAACCGTCTTCGCACTAGTCCGCGCAAGCTTAATCTGGTGGCGCAGATGATTCGCGGCATGAATGTCGCAGAAGCTCTGACGCAGCTTAATTTCTCCAGCAAACGCATTGCGGTTGATGTGCGTAAGGCCTTGCAGTCAGCAGTGGCTAATGCTGAGAACAATCACAATCTTAATGTCGATGATCTTATTGTTAAAGAAGCATATGTTGGCAAAAATATCATTATGAAGCGGATGCACACGCGCGGCCGCGGCAAAAGTGCGCGTATTGAAAAACCATTCAGCAATTTAACATTGATCGTGCGCGAAGCAGGGGGAGAATAAAATGGGACAGAAGGTAAACGCAATAGGCTTCCGCGTCGGCATCAATAAACAAACAGATTCGCGCTGGTTTGCAGGCCGCGATTTCGCTGATAAGCTGCATGAGGATCTCAAAATTCAGCAATATGTCAAAAAGAATCTTAATGCTGCCGGAGTAAGCAAGGTAGTCATTGAGCGTCCTAACAAAAAAGCAACAGTTACTATTCATTCCGCGCGTCCTGGCGTTGTAATCGGCAAAAAAGGCGCAGATATTGATAAAATTAAAAAAGACCTCAGCAAACTGACTAAAGATGAGGTTCATGTTAACATTGTTCCTGTGCCAAAACCGGAGCTGGATTCAACTCTGGTTGCTGAATCAGTCGCGCAGCAGCTGGAAAAGCGCGTGGCTTTCCGCAGAGCAATGAAACGCGCTGTTCAATCGTCTTTACGTCTTGGCGCGCTGGGCATTCGTATTAATGTCAGTGGCCGTCTTGGCGGCGCGGAAATCGCGCGAATGGAATGGTATCGTGAAGGCCGCGTTCCTTTGCACACTCTACGCGCTGATGTTGATTATGGCGTCGCTCGCGCAGAGACTGCTTACGGTACTATTGGCGTAAAAGTGTGGATTTACAAAGGCGACGTTTTAGGCAAGGAGAAAAAACTTGCTGATGTGCAGCCGGTAGTTCCGCTGGAAGAATTCAAGGAAGCAGGTGAGTAAATTTTATGATGAGTCCAAAGAAAACAAAATATCGCAAGCAGCATAAAGGGCGCATAAAAGGCGCAGCTAAAGGCGGATTTGCGCTTAATTTCGGCGAATATGGCTTAAAAGCCATGCAACCGGAGCGGATAACAGCTCGGCAGATAGAGGCGGCGAGGCGTGCTATCTCGCGGCATGTGAAACGTGTTGGCCGGATGTGGATTCGTATTTTTCCTGATGTTCCGGTAACGCGTAAACCGGCTGAGGTTCGCATGGGATCAGGAAAAGGTTCTGTGGAATTCTGGGCAGCGCGTGTGCAGCCTGGCCGGATCATGTTCGAAATAGACGGCGTGCCAGAAGCAGTAGCGCGTGAGGCTTTTGATCGCGCCAGCGCTAAATTGCCAATTAAAACTAAATTTATAAAACGTCAGGCGGAGGGCTAGTAAAATGAAAATCGCGGAACTTCGCAGTAAAAAATCCGAAGAGCTTGCCGAGCTGGTGATCTCTTCGAAAAAAGAGTTGTTTAATCTTCGTATGCAATCGGCAAGCGGTCAGGCAGGAAATGCCAATAGTTCGCGGGCGGTAAAAAAAACTATCGCTCGTGCAAAAACTCTCTTGAACGAAGGTGAAAAAAATAGTAAAAATCCGGCCTCTAAAAAAGCCGTCAGAAAAAAGAAGGATTAGGAAATGCCAAGGCGTGTCTTACAGGGAACGGTAGTTAGCGATAAAATGGAAAAAACCGTGGTGGTTCGTGTTGATCGCCGCGTTTCGCATCCTATTTACAAGAAAACTATTCAGAAATCGAAAAAATATTCAGCGCATGATGAAGAGAGCCGCTTTAAAATTGGCGATAAGGTTCAGATCATAGAATCAGCGCCAATTTCCAAAACGAAAAAATGGAAAGTGGTGTATAAATAGTTCCTGATATAGTCTGAAATTAACTAAACAGATAAACCATAAACAACCAAAAACTAATTAAAAAACTAATTATATGATACAACAACAAAGCAATTTAGAAGTAGCGGATAATTCAGGGGCGCGGCGCGTGATGTGCATAAAGGTTCTTGGTGGCTCCAAGCGCAAATTCGCAAGCGTCGGCGATGTGATTGTAGTTTCAATAAAAGAAGCTATTCCGCGCGGCAAAGTAAAAAAAGGCGAGGTTCACCGCGCGGTGATTGTTCGTACGCGGCGTGATATTCATCGTCCGGATGGTTCAACTATTCGTTTTGATAAAAACGCCGCAGTGCTGATCAGCAAACAAAATGAGCCAATTGGCACAAGGATTTTCGGACCAGTAACGCGTGAACTGCGTGCTAAATCATTTATGAAAATTGTCTCTCTCGCGCCGGAAGTTTTGTAGGAAAATAAGCAGGAAAATAAGCAGGAAATAAAATGAGCAACAAACTTAAAGTTAAAAAAGGCGATGAAGTTATTGTAATCGCCGGTAAAGACAAGGGCAAGAAAGGCGCTATTCTGAAGGTAATTCCTGATGAACGTCGTGTTTTTGTCGCTGGAATAAACAAGGTGAAACGCCATACAAAGCCAAGTCAGGCAAATCCGCAGGGCGGCATAGTTGAACGCGAGGCTTCGCTGCATGTTTCCAATGTCGCTCTTGTTGACAAAAAAACCGGAAAGCCAACGCGCGTTGGTTTTAAAACCTTACAGGATGGAACGAAAGTGCGTATCGCCAAACGTTCAGGAGAGACGATCAATGGCTAAAACATCAACAGCAAAAAAAGACGCTTATACGCCGCGCCTGCAATCGGAATATGATAGCAAGGTGCGAGCTGCGCTGCAGAAGCAGTTTAACTACAAAAATCCAATGCAGATTCCAAGGCTTGACAAAATTGTCATCAATATGGGCGTTGGCGAAGTGGTTAATGACAGCAAAATAATCAACGCCGCTGTTACTGATTTGAGCGCAATTTCCGGACAAAAACCGGTTGTTGCCAAGGCGAAGAAGGCAATCGCCGGCTTTAAGCTGCGCGAAGGGCTTGGAGTAGGCTGCAAGGTTACTTTACGTAAGCAGAAAATGTATGAATTTCTTGATCGCCTGATTAATACAGCTCTGCCGCGTGTGCGTGATTTCCGTGGTGTGAATCCTAAAAGCTTTGATGGTCGTGGCAATTACGCGCTCGGCCTTAAAGAGCAGCTGGTTTTTCCGGAAATAAATTATGATAAAATCGACCAGGTTCGCGGAATGGACATAGTAATTTGTACAACGGCGCAAACTGATGAAGAAGCAAAAGCGCTTCTTGCTGCTTTTAATATGCCCTTTATCAAATAAATGATTATTAAATAAATGATTATTAAATACTAATTTTAAATACTAGGATTTTTATGGCTAAATTGAGTTCGATAAATAAAAACAACCGCCGCGCCGCTATGAGCAAGCGTGACAGCGCAAAACGCGCCGCTCTTAAAGCTGTGGTCATGAATCGCGAATTGCCGATTGATGAGCGTATGCAGGCGCAGTTTAAACTGTCTGCCTTGCCGCGCAATGGAGCAAAAATCCGCGTTCGTAATCGTTGCGAACTTACCGGACGCGCGCGCGGAACATATCGTAAATTCAAATTATCGCGCATTAAGTTGCGTGAGATGGCGTCATTTGGCCGGATTCCTGGCCTTACTAAAGCGTCGTGGTAAGGGGTTTTTTATGTCAATGAATTATCGTCTTGCTGATTTAGTCGCGCAAATAAAAAATGGTCAGGCCGCTCGCCTTGCCAAAATCACAGTCAAATATACGCGCTTTCTTTCCGATGTATGCGCGGTTTTGAAAGATGAAGGTTATATCGAGGATTATGCTCGCAAAGAAGCAGGCAACAATAAATATGATCTGGAAGTGGTGCTTAAATATCATGAAGGTGAGAAGGTCATACGCGAAATAAGCTGTGTCTCTAAGCCGGGACGTCGCGTTTATTCAGAAATAGGAAAATTGCCAAAACATAGCAACGGCCTTGGCATTTCAATTATTTCAACGTCAAAGGGCGTTAAATCAGATTTCGGCGCGCGTCAGGCTAATGTCGGCGGCGAAGTATTATGTACAGTGGTTTAAGGAGTTAAGCATGTCTCGCGTAGGTAAAAAACCAATTGCCATTCCATCCGGAGTTACTGTCAGTGTAAAAGCTGATGAAATCTCTGTCAAAGGAGCAAAGGGCGAATTAAAAACCTCTCTTGTTTCGGAAGTAAAAGTTGAAGTCAAAGATGGCAAGGTCATAGTTCTGCCGCTTGATAAAAACAACGCGCGCAGTCGTGCCATGTGGGGAACTACGCGTAATAACCTTGCCGGCATGGTAGAAGGTGTTTCAAAAGGTTTTGTAACTAAAATTGAAATTCAAGGCGTTGGCTATCGCGCTTCTGCTGACAAAAACTATCTGACTATCTCGCTTGGTTTCAGTCATGAGATAAAATACGCGATTCCGGAAGGCGTTGCGATTGCCGTTGATAAACAAACCGGAATTGCTATTTCCGGGCATGATAAGCGTCTGGTCGGACAAGTTGCTTCGGAAATCCGCGCTTTGCGTCCGCCGGAGCCTTATAAGGGCAAAGGTGTTCGTTATGAAGGCGAACATGTTCGCAAAAAAGAAGGCAAGAAAAAATAATTGCTTAAATAACGACAGCAGAAATACAAACAGAACAAATAACAACAGAAGAATGATTGCTTTTAGAGGAAAATATGACACAAGCATTAAAATCAAAGCAACTTGCCGCACGGCGCAAAGAGCGCATACGGTTGCAGATTCGCAACAAAGCTTCTGGCCGCGTGCGTCTTTCAGTTTTTCGTTCTGGAAAACATATTTACGCGCAGCTTATAGATGACAGCAAGGGTTCGACTCTGGCTTCAGCATCAACAGTAGATAAAGACCTCAAAGGCAAAGCTAAATCCACTTCAACCGTTGAAGCAGCCAAGCTGGTTGGCGCTTCTATTGCAAAGAAAGCAGAAAAGGCCAAGGTGAAAGAAGTTGTGTTTGATCGCGGCGGATATTTATTCCACGGTCGAGTTAAAGCTCTGGCTGATGCAGCAAGAGAAGCTGGACTGTCTTTCTAATGCTATTTCTAATCTTTTATCATAAACCATCACTGATGAAGCGCTGATTATTGACTAAACAAACAAGCAGGAATTAAAACAGGAATTAAACTATGTCTCGTGAACAACGCAATGAAACAAACTCAAAACGCGAAGAAGGCGGCAGCGATCTGATCGACAAGCTGGTTTCAATTAATCGTGTTTCTAAAACAGTAAAAGGCGGACGCCGCTTCGGATTTGCTGCTTTAGTGGTTGTTGGCGACGGAAAAGGCCGCGTTGGTTATGGAACTGGCAAAGCCAAGGAAGTTTCCGATGCGATGAAAAAAGCTCTGGATGATGCAAAAAAATCAATGGTTCGCATTCCGCTTCGTGAAGGTCGCACAATTCATCATGATGTAAGAGGCCGCTACGGCGCTGGACGTGTGATGATTCGCACTGCTCCGACTGGAACAGGAATTATTGCTGGTGGTCCTATGCGTGCTGTTTTTGAAGCTCTTGGCGTTCAGGACGTGGTTGCGAAATCAGTGGGAACAAGCAATCCTCACAATATGTTAAAAGCAACTTTTGCCGCTCTTGACGGCATTCGCAGTCCGCGTGCGATCGCTGCTAAACGTGGTAAAAAAGTTGGCGAAATTGTTGAGCGTCGTGAAGGTTCTTTAACAGATAAAAAAGCAGTTGCTGAGTAGGATATTTTATGAGCAAGCAAGAAAGAAAAACTGTAACTGTTACGCAAATAGTCGGAACTATCGCGCGTAGAAATGATCAATTAGCAACTCTGAAAGGCCTTGGCCTTGGCAAGCGTCATCGCACAAGAACTTTGGAAGATACTCCTGCCGTTCGTGGAATGATCTATAAAGTAAGACATTTGCTGAAGGTGGAAAATGCGTAAATTCGTAGTTCGTAGTTCGTAAATCGTAAGTAGTACTTCCTTACGAACTACGATTTACGAATTACGAACTACGATGTACGAACTACGAACTACGGACTACGGACTACGAATTTACGGAGATTAAAAAATGAAACTGAACGAAATAAAAGATAATGAAGGCGCTCGCCATCGCAAAATGCGCGTTGGCCGTGGCATTGGCTCTTCAAAAGGCAAAACTGCCGGACGAGGCGGAAAAGGTCAGACTGCGCGCACAGGCGTAAGAATTAACGGTTTTGAAGGTGGTCAAACGCCTATTCATCGCCGCCTTCCAAAGCGCGGTTTCAATAACTATACGCGCATAGAATTTGACACGGTAAATACTGGAGAAATTGAAAAAGCCATAAAATCCGGCAAGCTTTCCGCGCAAGGCACAATCGACCTCGCAGCTCTTAAAAAAGCCGGACTTATTCGCAACGCTTCGCAGAATGTCAAGTTGCTGGCAAAAGGCACAATTACATCAAAAATTAAGCTGGCAGTTAATGCTGCTTCGGCAACAGCCAAAGAAGCTGTTGAAAAAGCTGGCGGAGAAATGGTAATTAGCGCATAAGCTGTTCTTGATATTTCTTTTCGTAGTGTGTGATGGCAAAATAAAAAAAACAGCAACCAGCAACCAACAACCAGCAAACCTCTTAACCAAAAACCATCAACCAAAAATATGTCCTCTGCCGCTGAAAATCTCGCCGCTAACATGAATTTAGGAGCATTTTCTCGTGCCACTGAGTTGAAGAAGCGTTTGTGGTTTGTACTTCTGGCGCTTATTGTTTACCGAATTGGCGCGCATGTTCCTGTTCCAGGCATTGATCCTTATATAATGCAGGAAATTTTCTTGCGCCATAAAGGCGGAGTTCTTGGCATGTTTGATATGTTGTCAGGCGGTTCTTTAGGCCGTATGACAATTTTTGCTCTGGCGGTTATGCCGTATATTTCCGCGTCAATTATCGTGCAGATACTTTCATTTGCCGTGCCTTCGCTGGCCGCTCTTAAAAAAGAAGGAGACGCCGGACGGCGCAAGATAAATCAATATACGCGCTACGGAACAGTAGTTCTTGCCGCTTTTCAGGGTTACGGAATTGCTGTCGGTTTAGAAGGAATGCAAAGCTCAAGCGGTTCAGCGGTAATTGAGCCGGGATTTTTCTTCCGCTTCACCACCACAGCGACCTTAATCGGCGGCACTATGTTTCTGATGTGGCTTGGCGAACAGATAACGGCGCGTGGAATCGGCAATGGAATTTCGCTGATAATTTATACTGGAATCATCGCCGGTTTGCCAAGCGCGCTTGGAAAAACTCTTGATCTCGGCAGAACCGGAGCAATGTCAACTCCTTTTATTCTCTTCATTCTTTCAGCGGTTATATTGCTGATCGCCTTTATTGTTTTTGTCGAAAGAGCGCAGCGCCGTTTATTGATTCAATATCCAAAGCGGCAGGTTGGCAACAAAATGTATGGTGGAGAGTCAAATTATCTGCCTCTTAAAGTAAATACTGCCGGAGTTATTCCGCCTATTTTTGCCAGCTCTCTTTTGCTGTTACCGCTTACGATAGTCGGCTTTAACGCAACAGGAAGCTCGCAGATAATGCGCGATATCAGCAGCTATCTCGCGCATGGTCAGCCTTTATACATCGCCTTATATGTTGCTTTAGTGGTATTTTTCACTTTTTTCTATACTTCGATTATGTTTAATCCGCAGGAAAATGCTGATAATCTGAAAAAGAATGGTGGTTTTATTGCCGGAATTCGTCCTGGTCAGCAAACGGCGGAGTATTTTGATTATGTTTTAACGCGCATAACTGTTATCGGAGCGGCTTATCTGGCTTTTGTCTGTGTTCTGCCGGAGATTTTTGTTTCAAAATATGCAGTGCCTTTCCAGCTTGGCGGAACTGGACTGCTTATTGTGGTGAACGTAACTATTGATTTTGTCACGCAAGTTCAATCGCATTTGTTCGCGCATCAATATGAAGGGCTAATAAAGAAGGCAAAATTAAAGGGCAGACTAAAATAGAAAACACAATAAATGCAAAGATTAAGAAAACAGATAGTTTCAAAAATTCTCTATCTTGTGACTAAATTAGAACTCTCGTAATTAGAACTCTTCGTTAGGAGCAGAGCATGAATTTAATCCTTTTAGGGCCTCCTGGAGCTGGCAAAGGTACACAAGCGCAGGCTCTGAGTTCTAAACACTCTCTGGCCAAGCTTTCAACTGGCGATATGTTGCGCGCAGCAGTTGCTTCCGGCAGCGAAATCGGCAAAACCGCCAAGGATATAATGGCACGCGGCGATCTTGTTCCTGATGAAATGGTAATTAGCTTGATCCGCGAGAGAATTCGCCAAAGCGATTGCGCTTCCGGCTTTATTCTTGATGGTTTTCCACGCAATCTGGCGCAGGCTGAGGCGCTTGATGCAATGCTTTCCTCAGAAGGAAAAACACTGAACTATGTCATCGAGCTGCAAGTTGATGACAAAAAACTTCTCCAGCGCATAACCGGACGCTTTTCCTGCGCTAAATGCGGCGCTGGCTATCATGATCTGTTTAAAAAGCCGCAAAAATCAGGAATCTGTGATGAATGTGGTGCTACGGAATTTTCCCGCCGTCAGGATGACAAGGCTGAAACGGTAATCCAGCGCCTTGCCGCTTATCACGCGCAAACCGCGCCGCTTCTTCCTTATTATCGCAGCAAAGGCAAGCTGGTTGCGGTTGACGGAATGGCGGATATTGAATTAGTAGCGCGTCAGATTGATGAAATTATGCAACATGATAAAAAAAATGATAAAAAATACGATTTTTGTTGACCGTAAAATAATTATATCTAATATTCCTCCTCCTGAATAACTGTTAAACATGCTTCCTACTTAATAACCATTTGAATTTTTGAGGTTTTTGTGGCTCGTATTGCTGGTGTAAACATTCCTACTGCTAAACGTATTGATATCGCCCTTACTTATATACACGGAATTGGCCGCGTTAAAGCCGCGGAAATATGCAGAAAAGCAAGTATTGCTTGCGAAAAACGCGTTCATCAATTGGCCGAGTCGGAAGTTATTCGTATTCGGGAAATAATTGATCGTGATTATATGGTCGAAGGTGATCTGCGCCGCGAAGTTGCTATGAATATTAAACGTCTGGTTGATCTTGGCTGCTACCGTGGTTTGCGTCATCGTAAACGCCTGCCGGTGCGTGGACAAAGAACACATACTAACGCGCGCACCAGAAAAGGCAAAGCAATCGCAATTGCCGGCAAAAAAATGGTAACTAAATAACGATAAATAACGATGAATAAAAAAAATAAACTATAAATAAAAATAAAGATAACAGCAAGATAACAGCAAGATAACAACAAGGAAATAAAATGGCTCAGGCGGCAAAAGCGGAAAAATCTACTAAAGAAGCAGGCGCAGCGCGTGTGAAAAAGCGCGAGCGTAAGAATATTTCTACCGGCGTTGTGCATGTGAATTCCTCATTCAACAACACCATCGTGACAGTGACTGACATGCAGGGAAATACCGTTTCCTGGTCTTCAGCAGGACATCACGGTTTTAAGGGATCACGCAAATCAACTCCTTACGCAGCGCAGGTTACTGCTGAGGATGCTGGAAAAAAAGCAATGGAACACGGAATGAAAACAGTCGCTGTGGAAGTAAAAGGCCCTGGCGCTGGACGTGAATCAGCGTTGCGCGCGCTGCAATCAGTAGGATTTGTGGTAACTTCCATTAAGGACGTAACTCCAGTTCCTCACAATGGTTGTCGTCCGCCAAAGCGTCGTCGTGTGTAGATTTTTAAACTGGCATATAAATTCTGATATATAAATTCTGATATATAGATTCTGGCATATAAATTATTTGTACATAATTAAGCTTAAGATAATAAGCGTATTTAACATTAGGAGACTGCAATGCTTGCAAAAAACTGGGATGCTCTTATTAAGCCAAATAAACTTGATATTGCGGTGTCAAAATCAACGCCGAATCAGGCGACTATAATCGCCGAGCCTTTGGAAAGAGGATTTGGTCATACGCTTGGCGTTGCGCTGCGTCGCGTGCTGCTTTCAAGCCTGCAAGGCGCTGCGATCACGGAAGTTAAAATTGAAGGCGTTCTGCATGAATTCTCTTCAATTCCTGGCGTGCGTGAAGATGTTACTGACATAATTCTCAACATAAAAGAGCTGCGTATTCGCGCTGACGGAGTTGATAAAAAACGCCTGATGCTGGTTGCCAACGGTCCGGGCGAAGTAAAAGCCGGACAAATTCAAGCCAGCGGCGACATTGAAATCATCAATAAAGATCATGTTATTTGCACTCTCGATAAGGACGCAAAACTGCATATCGAGCTTACTGTTGAAAGCGGCAAAGGCTATGTCCGCGCGCAACGTTCTTCCGAAGCGCCAATTGGCGTTATTCCTGTGGACGCTTTATTCTCGCCAGTGGTTAAAGTTACATATAAAGTTGAAAATGCCCGCGTTGGCCAGATTACTGACTATGACAAGCTGTCAATGAATGTCGAAACAGACGGAACGGTGAATGCTGAAGATGCAGTCGCTCTTGCCGCCAGAATATTGCAAGATCAATTGCAGCTCTTCATCAATTTTGAAGAAGCAGCAGTAACTAAAAAAGAAGAAGCAAAACCTGATCTGCCATTCAGCGCGCATTTGCTGAAAAAAGTTTATGATCTTGATGAGCTGTCAGTCCGCGCTACTAACTGCCTGAAAAATGACAACATCGTTTATGTTGGCGATTTGGTGCAGAAAACTGAGGCGGAAATGCTGAAAACCCCTAATTTTGGCCGCAAATCGCTCAATGAAATTAAAGAAAAACTCGCTAAAATCGGCTTACGCTTCGGAATGGAAGTTCCAGGCTGGCCGCCGGAAAATATTGAAGAACTCGCACGCAAGTACGAAGACCCTTATTGATAAGAAATTTTGAGAAGTTGAAGGAGTATTAATTATGCGTCACGGAATGTCAGGCCGCAAATTCAGCAGAAAGTCAGCACATCGTCTGGCGATGTTCGCTAATATGGCGCAGGCGCTCATAAAGCACGAGCAGATAACTACAACCTTGCCAAAGGCCAAAGATCTGCGTCCTGTGGTTGAAAAGCTTATTACTCTCGCCAAGCGTGGAGATATGCATGCGCGTCGTCTGGCTGTTTCCAAGCTGCGCGACGAAAAGCTGGTTGGCAAATTATTTTCAACCATCGCCGAGCGTTATAAAACCAGAAATGGCGGTTATACGCGTGTGCTGAAAGCCGGCTTCCGTTATGGTGATAATGCGCCAATGGCAATTATCGAGCTGGTTGATCGTGATGAGAATGCAAAAGGTCAAGATTCAGGGCCAGTGCAGAACGCCGCAGAAGAAGCAGTCGCTGCTTAAGTATTTCTAATGCAAATCCTTGCGTTAGGCTAGTCACTTGCGTTAGGCTAGTCAATAGCCGCAGCGGAGCTTCTTTTCATTCCGTGTTTGCCGAGATTGATGCGCTTATTCGGCATATTTTCTATAAGCCGGACAATTCTTTTAAGCTCTTTGAGCAGAATCTGCGAATCCTGTAATGATTTGGCGATAATTGTTGCGCCATGAATGCTGCTTAGCAGTGAATGCGCGTGATCAATAGCTTGCTCGCCATAGCCAAGTTCCAGAAATTGCGCTTCCAGCCATTTTGCCTGACATGTAAAAACCTCTTCCGTTGCTTTGCTGATCGCTCCGTCGCGCATGTCAGAATCCATGGTGATTTTTACCACTGGACAACCATAACGAACAAATTCTTCAACATTTTCTTCGTAATAATCAATTGATTTAATCAGCCTTAAGCGCGGATCATCTATTGTTTCATTAAGTTCCAGACAACGCGCTATGCACTGTTCGCGATGCCGCAATAGCGCGGAAATCGCCAGCTCTTCTTTGGTTTTGAAATAATAATAGACATTGCCAATCGGAATATCTGCATCTTTGGCGATATCAGCCAGAGAGGTCGCCACAAAGCCTTTGTGGTGAAATAAAACCGCCGCCGCATTAATAAGGCGCTCTCGCTTGTCTGAGGAATTCATTTAGAGGACTTGCAAATTTTAGTGTTTATATTTCTTAAATAATAGTTGCTATTTGTTTGATCTAATCTTAACTTATCATAGATAACTATGTTTACATAGTTTACATACTTAATGGCAAAGAAATTCATTGTATAGTCAGTTACGTAATTTTGAAACCATAATGAAAACTATAAGATAACAGTTATAAAATCACTAAATTTTACGATTGTAGGAAGAATATGTCACAAGAACATGCTATAAAAGGGCAAAATAATAGTAATTCGGAATTATTAAGCAACATAGTTTGTGATAGACTTGTTAATGTTTCAGAAAGATTGCTCGCAGGAAAAAATCCGATAAGCGTTGAGATTAACGGTAGGCCTTTGACAGATTTTACTGAACAATCTTCTCTAATCGCAGAAGTTGCGAAAGAAGAGAATGTGGTTATAAAGTTGAGCGGTCTCACAATAGATAAGAAGCGCCTTAATAATAGGCTTGGCAGTGTTGGAAGAAAATATAGAATATCTGATATGTTAGATGCTACACATCGAACGGCTAATCCTCATCCGACTAGCGATATGCTACATTTAAAGAATGTTCTAGACGATGAAAGCATCGCAAAACTACACATTATAGAAAACTCTATCTTTCCGAAAGAGAGAGGCTTTAATGGCGAATATAAAGTGGAGGTTGACGATAGTGGATTACATCCTATATCTCTATCTCTTGAATTGTCAGCTGAAAATAAAAACGTTCCATTAATGTCATCTTATGAGAGTGTTTTTTCCAAAGGTAAGATTGAAATGGAGCAAATTGCTTTTGAACGTGAGATAGCAGAAATTTTGGAATCATTCAACTGTGATACATCGACAGGAAAACAAGGCTATCGTTTTTGGCGTGGTTTTGTGGTAGATAATGAAGATCATTTTATTAGACTGCAAGATGAATTTAGCTCAAAAGCTGAGGACTTCAAAAAACTTGGTTATAGAACCGTAGAGGTTGTAAAGAGAAACCCTAGCAGTGATGGTAAGATTGAGTGTGAAATAAAAGCAATAAGATATGTCGGTTCTCCGACTGCTACTTCTTTAATAGGCAAATATTCTTCTCCTTCCTCCAATTTGATCGGCATATAAAATTATTTGCATTAATTTTTCTGGTTACAAAATTTATGAAAGAAACGGCCAGAAAACCAACTGCCAATTCCGGGAAAAAAATCAGCTCTTCGCACGATTTTTCTGCTACTAAAATTGGTTTTGTCAGCCTTGGTTGTGCTAAGGCTCTGGTTGATTCCGAGCGAATTCTCACGCAGCTTCGTGCTGAAGGTTATGAATTCACACAAGCTTACGGCGATGCTGATTTAGTGGTAGTTAATACTTGCGGATTTTTAGACAGCGCGCGTGATGAATCTCTGGCGGCAATCGGCGAGGCGCTGAAGGAAAACGGCAAGGTGGTGGTAACTGGCTGTCTTGGCGCAACTCCGGATTTAATTCGCGCGCGCTATCCGGAAGTTTTGTCAATTACTGGTCCGGCGCAGTATGAAAGCGTGGTTGCCGCAGTTCATCAGGCTTTTCCGCCGCTTCATGATCCTTATCTTGATCTTCTTCCGCCGGCTGGAATCAAGCTGACGCCGCGCCATTACGCTTATCTGAAAATTTCTGAAGGTTGCAATAATAGTTGCAGTTTCTGCATTATTCCCAAGCTGCGCGGCAAGCTTAGAAGTAGGCCGCTTGCTGAAGTTATGGACGAAGCGCAGAAGCTGGCAGATTCCGGTGTAAAGGAACTGCTCGTTGTCTCGCAGGATACTAGTGCTTACGGCGTTGATATTCGTTATAAAGATGACACAAAACTATATAATCTGGCAAAATCTTTAGGCCAGCTTGGTATCTGGATAAGGCTGCATTATGTATATCCTTATCCTAATGTTGATTCAGTTGTTGAGCTTATGGCTGATGGTGCAATTCTTCCTTATCTTGATATTCCTTTTCAACATGCCAGCCCTGATATTTTAAAAGCTATGAAGCGTCCGGCAAATCAGGAAAAAACTCTGGAAAGAATTGCCGCATGGCGGAAAATATGTCCTGATATAACGCTACGTTCGACCTTCATTGTTGGTTTTCCTGGCGAAACAGATAAGGATTTTCGCTTCCTGCTTGATTGGCTTAAAGAGGCACAGCTTGATCGCGTCGGATGTTTTAAATATGAAAATGTTTCCGGCGCTGATGCCAGAGATCTCGCCGCTCATGTTGACGAAGATTTAAAGCAGGAACGCTGGAATGAGTTTATGGCAACTCAGCAGGAAATAAGCCGCCAGCGCCTGCGTCGTCATGTCGGCAAAAAAATGCAAGCCTTGGTTGATAGCGTTTCTCCTCAAGGAATAATCGCCAGAACCATTGCCGACGCGCCGGAAATAGACGGCGTTGTGCATGTAAAAGCACAAGGCAGAGTTCTTTCTGGCAGTTTTATTAATGTAACAATTGATGATTCTGATGATTATGATTTGTTTGCAACGCAGATATAAATAATCTATAGAATTATAGAAACGAAGCTATAGAAACGAAGCTATAGAAAACTATAAAAAACTATAGAAAAACATCTGCTTAATTTACCAATTAATTTATCAATTAATTTCCCAAGGTTTGACTAATTTTTTCCAATGTCTGAACATCAAAAAATACGCCTGCGTGATCAGCCGATAAGCCGCCTGTTTCCTAATATGATAACGCTGGCTGGAATGTGCTGTGGCCTTTCTTCAATTCGTTTTTCTATAAATGAACGCTGGGAAATGGCGGTTGCTTTTATAATCGTTGCCGCTTTTATTGACGGAATGGACGGTCGTGTAGCCAGATTGCTTGGCGCAACCAGCGCTTTCGGCGCACAGCTTGATTCACTTTCCGACTTTGTCTGTTTTGGCGTTGCTCCGGCGCTGGTAATGTATATCTGGCTTTTACATGACATTCGCGGAATCGGCTGGGCGGTTACGCTGTTTTTTGTGATATGCGCGGCTTTGCGCCTAGCGCGGTTTAATACGGCGCTTACTTCGCCGCCTAAATATTCCTGGAGTCGTAAATTCTTTGTCGGCGTTCCTTCTCCGGCTGGCGGCGTGTTGTGTCTGCTGCCAATTATTTTATTTCTGCAAACTGATAATAGCCTCGCCATTCCTCCGGCGCTGGCGGCTTGTCATGTGGTAATTATAGGCTCATTAATGGCCAGCCGAATACCAACTTTTGCCGGAAAAGATTTAAGAATTCTGCATGAACATATTCTGCCTTTCATGATTGGCGCAAGCTTTCTTCTGGTTTTACTGATTATAGAACCGTGGTTGATGATATCTTTCCTTAGCCTTGCATATATAATCTCAATCTATTTCAGCGCAAAACTATATAAAAAACTCTCGCTCAGCGAGCTGTAATGATAGTCTATATCTTCAGCTAATCAGCTACTAATCATCAGCTAATCATCAGCTAATCAGCTATAATCAGCGATAAGCAGCGCAAATATGGAAAATTATTGTTATTTGCCTGAATTTGCTATTGACTTGAATAAGGCGGTTGTATAAATTTCGCCTCCGTTTTGTAATTTTAACTTATATAATATTGATTCAAAAGACTGCGAGAACGCTATGGCGACTTATTCTGCTAAACCTAAAGAAGTAAACAAGAAATGGCTTTTAATTGACGCTGACGGCGTAGTTCTCGGACGTCTGGCTTCAGAAGTTGCGCGCCTGCTGCGCGGCAAGCATAAAACCATTTTTACGCCGCATATTGACACTGGCGATAATGTGGTAGTTGTAAATGCTGAAAAAGTCCGCCTTACTGGCAAAAAACGCGCTAACAAAGTCTATCATCGTCATACTGGACATCCAGGCGGAATTAAAACTGCAACTCCGGAATTTATCTTAAACAGCGCATATCCTGGCCGTGTGATCGAAAAGGCAGTTGAGCGTATGTTGCCTAAAGAAAGCCCTCTGGCCAGAGATCAGTTTGCCAAGCTGCATGTTTATGCCGGAAGCGAGCATCCTCATGCCGGACAAAAACCAGAAATCTATGATTTCGCCAAGAAAAATCCAAAAAACAAAAGATAAACACAAGAGATAAAAAACCAGAGATAATAAGATAATAAATAAGATAATAATAAGAGAAAATAATCATGACCAGCGAGCCGAAAAAAACCACTGCCAAATCTTCTGCCAGCTCTAAATCACCTGCTGCTTCCAAGCCTTCCGCAGCAAAATCTGCCGCGCCAAAACTTCCACCAAAAGCGGCAGCGGCGGCAAGAACAACTACAGCGGCGGCGGCATCTTCTCCTAAAGAAAAAAAATCTGCTGTAGCTAAGCCAGCTTCTTTAGCTTACGGAACAGGGCGGCGTAAATCATCAGTTGCCAGGGTCTGGATTCGTCCGGGCAGTGGCCGCATTACTGTTAATGGCCGCGCGCTTGAGGTGTATTTTGCGCGTCCGGTATTGCGGATGATTATAAATCAGCCATTTGTGGCGGTTGATCGTATTGGCAGTTTTGATATAGATTGCACAGTTGCCGGCGGTGGACTTTCCGGCCAGGCCGGAGCGGTTCGTCTTGGCATTAGCCGGGCGCTTGATGATGTGGAAAGCGCGTTCCATAAGCCGTTGCGTCAGGGCGGTTTCCTTACGCGTGACAGCCGCGTTGTCGAACGTAAAAAATACGGTCACAAAAAAGCTCGCCGTTCATTCCAATTCAGCAAACGCTGAGGCGAATTCAGAAGAATTGTTAGAAGAATTGTTAGAAGAATTTTTAGTCGAATTCTTCTCGATATTCTCAGACGAATTTTCAGCTATTGAATTGATATATATTTACACTGTTTTCTATTAAGGCTAAGGCTATGTATTATTGTCCTCTGGCTTGTCAAAAATCTGTCTTATTTTCCGTAATAACTTATGAAGAATATTATCAAAATTGCGATTATCGGCGCTTCCGGATATACTGGCGCGGAATTGATCAGGCTGCTGGCCGGACATAAGCAGGCGAAGATCGAGCTGCTTATTGGCGATTCTCAGGCCGGAAAGAAGCTCGGCGAGGTTTATCCGCATTTGCAATTTTCCGGATTGCCGGATTTAATTGCTCTTCATCAGGCTGACTTTTCAGATATTGATCTGGTTTTTTCCTGCCTGCCGCATGGCGCGGCGCAAAGCGTCATTGCCGCTCTTCCTGAGCAGCTGAGAATCATTGATTTATCAGCTGATTTCCGGCTGGAAGATGAAGCGGAATATGAAAAATGGTATGGTCATCCGCATCAGGCATCAGAATTGCAGAAACAGGCAGTTTATGGACTTACTGAACATGCGCGGTCACAAATAAAAAATGCGCGTCTTGTCGCTAATCCCGGCTGTTATCCGACTTGCGCGCAATTGCCATTAATTCCTTTGCTCAAATCATCAACTATATCTGCTGATTCAATTATTATTGATGCTAAATCAGGAATTACCGGCGCTGGAAGAAGCACAAAAACTGCTAATCTTTTCGCTGAAATTGATGGTGGAATTTCCGCTTATGGAATTGCCGCGCATCGTCATACGCCGGAAATTGAACAAGGCCTTGCCAAGTCGGCAAAAAGCGCAGTTACGGTTAATTTCACGCCGCATCTTATGCCAATGAATCGCGGCATTCTTTCAACAATTTACGCAAATCTTGCTCCTGGAAAAAATTTAGCTGACGCGCGCGCGGTTTTGGAAGCGGCTTATGGCAATGAATATTTCGTGCGGCTTGCTGCTGATGATTACGTTCCTGCTACACATCATGTGCGCGGAACTAATCTGTGCGTTATGAATATATTTGCAGGACGTGCTTTAAGCAGCATTATCATCGTTTCTGCTCTTGATAATCTGGTCAAAGGCGCATCCGGACAGGCAATTCAGAATATGAACGTCATGTTCGGATTTCCGGAAACATCTGCTCTTGAGCAAATTGCTGTTTTCCCATAATGTCGTAATGCCGCAAAACATCATAACATCGTAACATCATAACATCGTAACATCGTAACATCGTAACATCATAACATCGTGATCGCATATGCACAAACCTCTTATTCTTCCATATAAAGGCGAATATGCTCCAGACGGTGTTTTTCCGGTTATTTCGCCGCGCGCCTTTATTGCGCCGGCAGCGGCGATTATTGGCGATGTTCATATTGGCGAAGATTGCGGCGTATGGTTTGGTTGCGTGATTCGTGGCGATGTTAATATCGTCCGCATCGGCAAACGCACGAACATTCAAGACGGTACGGTCATTCATGTAACGCGCAAAACTGGCCCTACTTACATTGGCGATAATGTCACAATTGGCCATAGCGTGCTGCTTCATGCTTGCCGCATTGAAGATAATTCATTTATCGGAATGCATTCAACTTTAATGGACGGCGTGGTTGTTGAATCTGGCGGCTGGGTTGCTGCCGGCGCACTGGTTACGCCAGGAAAACGCATTCCTAAAGGACAAATCTGGGCAGGAAATCCGGCAAAATATTTCCGTGATCTGACTAAAGAAGAAACAGATTTTATTCCAGTTTCAGCAGAAAACTACGTTAAACATGCTCGCGAATATCTTGAACATATTACGCAAGCCTGATCATAACGAATTATCATAAATACTGCTTATGATTTTTTCTTAGAAGGCAGCGGCGATTTAACTGGCGCTGATTTGCTCATGCTTTCGTCTGACTGGCGGATTTTGTCTCCTTTTATCAGCGCTTTTATTTCGTCGCCGGAGAGTGTTTCATATTCGAGCAGAGCTTTAGCGATTACATTCAGCTCATCAAGATGCTCAGTAAGTATATGTGTTGCTTTGGCGTGCGCTTCTTCGACAATACGCTTGATTTCCGCGTCAATTTTAGCGGCTATTTCATCAGACATATGCTGATTTTGCTGTCCCATGCTGTAGCCTAGGAATACTTCCTGATGGTTACTGCCGTAAAATAGTGGTCCTATAGATTCGCTCATTCCCCACTCTGTAACCATGGCGCGCGCCAGATTAGTCGCATATTTAATATCGCTGGAAGCGCCGCTGGAGACTTTTTCATGTCCGAACATTATTTCCTCGGCAACTCTGCCGCCCATTGAAACCGCCAGATCAGCGTACATTTTTTCCCGCAGATAGGAAAGTTTGTCCGCTTCCGGCAGGCGCATAACCATGCCGAGCGCTCTTCCACGCGGAATTATAGTCGCTTTATGAATTGGATCAGACGCCGGACAGTAAATAGAAACCAGCGCATGTCCTCCTTCATGGTAAGCGGTCATTTTTTTCTCTTCTTCGCTCATTACCATGCTCTTTCTCTCTGCGCCCATCATGACTTTATCTTTTGCTGCTTCCAGATCTTTCATTGTTACGACTTTTTTACCAAGACGAGCGGCCAGTAAAGCGGCTTCATTGACGATGTTTGACAAATCAGCGCCGGAAAAGCCCGGAGTTCCGCGTGCGATAACGCGGCTATCAACATCAGGCGCTTTAGGAACTTTGCGTAAATGCACATCAAGAATTTTTGCCCTGCCGTTAATGTCAGGATTAGGAACGACAATCTGGCGGTCAAACCGTCCTGGTCGCAGCAGCGCAGGATCAAGCACATCCGGCCGGTTGGTTGCGGCGACGATTATAACGCTTTGGTTAGCCTCAAAACCATCCATTTCGACGAGAAGCTGGTTAAGAGTCTGCTCGCGCTCGTCATTGCCGCCGCCCAGGCCGGCGCCGCGGTGACGACCGACTGCGTCTATTTCGTCGATAAAAATTATGCAAGGAGCATTTTTTTTGCCTTGTTCGAACATATCGCGCACACGGCTTGCGCCAACGCCGACAAACATTTCCACAAAATCAGAGCCGGAAATGGTGAAAAAAGGAACTCCGGCTTCTCCGGCAATTGCTCTGGCTAGCAAGGTTTTTCCTGTTCCAGGAGGGCCAACCAGCAGGCAGCCGCGCGGTATTTTTCCGCCTAGGCGTTGATATTTCTGCGGATCTTTCAGGAAATCGACAACTTCAACCAGCTCGTCTTTTGCTTCTTCAATTCCGGCGACATCTTCAAAAGTAACTTTTTCGGTTTTTTCAGTAAGCAGCTTGGCGCGAGATTTTCCGAAGCCGAGCGCGCCGCCGCGTCCGCCGCCGCCTTGCATCTGGCGCATGAAGAATACATAAACGCCAATCAGCAGCAGAATCGGAAACCAGCCAAGCAATATGCTCCAGATATTTTCGCTGCGTCCTTCATCAATGCTGGCGGTTATTTTCACATTACGCGCATTCAGCTTGTCGACTAAGCCTGGATAATCCGGAGCTTGTGTAAAAAATGGCGAACCGTCAGATAAATGACCGCTTATTGCTGTGCCGCGGCCAATTCCTGAGCGCATATTTACATCAGCAATCTGGCCTTGATCAACTTTGCTAAGGAAATCGGAAAAGGCGAGCCTGCCGCCTGGCTGTTCCTGAATGGCGCTGATCTGCATAGTATTGAAAAATGCAATAACCAATATGCCAATAACCAACCATACCAGCATGTTTTTTCCAAAATTATTAGGCATTGTATTTCCTTTTTACGCTTTCAAATTTTCCTGATCTTTTCTCGGAATTATTGTCTTATACCATAATCGTCTTACAAGATAATAATCTTACAACATAATCGCATTACAAGATAATAGCATTAGCATTACAACATAATCTGATTATACTAATTATTTGTTTCCTTATAAATTCTTCTTATTTATTCCCTTATTTATTCCCTTATTTATTCTCTTATCGAATTTATTCTCTTATAAATTCTGCGTTGCCGGATTTGAAATTTTCCAGAGCTTGTCCTTTTTAATATAACGAAATAATACTCCGTGCAGCATGTATTTTCTTTCTGAAGAATAGTTTTTTACGGTAGATTTATTTTCAGAGTATTTATTTTCAGAGTATTTATTTTCAGAAGATTTATTTGTAGTATATTGCTTTTCCTTATATTTATTTTCCGTAGCTTTTCCTTCAATTACATCAAGCAGGCGAATGATTTTTTCGCTGCGCGGTGGTTCGTCGCTTTTTCCCATTGTTTTGCATATATGTTGCAAAATCAGTTTTTTCAATTCCTCTGGCTGATTGATGAATTTTTCGTGGTCAAGATTGTTGTTACATAGTGATTCTTCTAAGGCTGTTTCAAGGCGGTTTTCAAGGAGTTTTCGAAAGTTCTGGAAATATTCGACAATAGCGGCGAGGCGTTTTTTTTGCGCGTAGCTTAGTGTTTGCAAATGAGCGCGCAGATAGTTGCGTGAATAGAGGAGGTTGTTGTTACTGGGATCTTCAATCCAGCTGTGATTTTTAGATTTTAAGAAGGAATAGAGCTGGTTTTTTTCTATTGCCAGCAGAGGGCGAACCAGAGTTATAGCGCCGCGAGTGCTTACTGGCATTATTCCGGACATGCCGATTATGCTGCTGCCGCGCAGGAGGCGGAGCATTATGGTTTCAATTTGATCATCGAGGTGATGCGCGGTAAATAGCAGAGAAATTCCTGAACAGGCGCAGAATTCAGACATTAGCTTATAGCGAGCATTGCGCGCTTTTTCCGGAATTCCGCTGCTTATTCTATCATGTTTCCATAGTAAAATCGTATGTTCAATTCCGAGAAGGGCGCAGTGTTGCGCTATTTGCTGTGATTCTGCTGCTGATTCAGGGCGTAAAGCGTGATCAACAGTTAAGGCATGAAGTTTTACGCCGGATTTTATGGCGTTTTTTTTCTGCCATTCATGCAATAGCAGCAGCAAAGCCATGCTGTCTGCTCCTCCTGATACGGCAACTGCGATTGTTGAGCGCGGTTTTATAAGCTGTTCATAAGGCAAAAGAACATCAGGCGAGATTGCGGAATCATTATTGAGAGCAGCCGTTTTTCTTATATTCATTTGCGGCCTTGCCGGCGACGTTCGAGGAAGCTGATTTGTAATTTTCCATCACTTGCGAGAGGACAATGCAAGATTCCTTGTGTTGTTTTATTAAAGCCAGAGACATTCCAAGCTTAAGAAGGTTGTCAGCGGCTTTAGGACCTTTTGGCATTGCGTCATAACCGCTGCGGAATTTGTCGATTGCTTCTGCGTAGTTCTTTTTTATGTAAGACACTTCGCCTTGCCAGTAATAAGCATTTCCAACCAGCGGATCTTTAGGATATTTTTTTATGAAATCCTCAAATCTTGCAGAAGCTTCTTCATAACGAGTTTGATTAAGCAGCTGGAAAGCGCGATTATATTGTTCACGCGGTGTTTCTTTTGCTTCGGAAGCGGATTGCTCGGCAGATTTCTCAGCTGATTTTTCCGCGGCTGAATCTGAAGGCTTTGTTACAGAATTTGCCGAAGAGGTTACTAGCGGTTTTCCGAGCGTCTGATTGTTGCTGGTATTTTTAAGGTCAGAAATATCTTGTACAGACAATTCCATTTTAGAAGATTGTTTTTTACTCTCGCTATTTAAAACATCAGCGTCCTGCTCATAATTTTCAACATTTACATATTTTCCGGCGGAAGATTTTTCTGGCGGATTCTGCTCTGTTTTTGTTTGTTCAATTTTGTTTTGAGAATTTTTTGCTGCTGCATCTTTTGCTATTGTATCTTTTGTTTTTGCATCGTTTGCTTGTTTTTTTGATTTTTTTGCTTCTGCTTCGGCTTTTTCTTTTTCCGCTATTTTCTCTGCTATTGCCGCTTGATTAGCTTGAGAAGCCTGCAGCGCTTTTTCCAATTCACTGATTCTGAATTCAGCATCGCGCTTAAAACGCTCTAATTCTCCAGCTAGATTCTGATCAGCGAAGCCTTTTTCTTCAATCTGTCCGCGTAAATTCCGCAATTCATCTTCTAAAATGCCAAGGCGAACATCAATATGAGCGGTTGATAAATCACCGCCTGAATTTCCGGAATTTCTGGCATTAGAACCATCAGAAGATGATTCGGAAGATTTATCAGAAGAGGAATCATCAAGAGAAGAGCGTCCGTCGATACGGCTACGCTGTTGCTGACGTTTTAACAGCAAAACCTCTTGCTCAAGCTGCTCAAGTCTTTCTTCGTTTATATTCTGCGCGTAAGCAATATTCGCAGAAAAACACAGCGAAGACACAGCTAATAAAAACAGGCAAAGAACTGCGAACAAAATACGCATAGAAAAAATACGAATGTTGACACAGCTCTTTGCCAGATTAATAAATCAACTATTGATTAGTTACTACTGAAACCGAGCGGCGGTTTTGTGACCACGCTGATTCATCAGAACCAACAACAGCCGGACGTTCTTTACCGTAGCTGATGGTTGAAATACGTCCTGCTGAGATGCCTTTTGCGATCAGGAAACGTTTTACCGCAGCAGCGCGACGCTCACCAAGAGCGAGGTTATATTCGCGAGTTCCGCGTTCGTCGCAGTGACCTTCAACAGTTACGTTAACGTTGCTATATTGTTTAAGCCATTCTGATTGCAGGCCGAGAGTATTCTGACCTTCGGCAGAGATTGTTGAGCTGTCAGTATCAAAAAACACTCTGTCGCCGACATTTTGAACCAGATCTTCCTGAGTTCCAGGAGTTGCCGGACCGCTTGCGCCGCCTTTTCCATCAGCTCCTCCTGATCCGCTGCCGCTTTCGCAAGCTGCGAGAAGGAAAAGAGCAGAAAAAATTGCCAAAGATTTTGAAACTAACTTCATAAAACAAACTCCTAAATTTTTGTTGATCGTATTTTTACTGACCGTACTTTTATTGACAATATTTTTGATGGCGACTTGGTGAATATAAATTTTGCCAACTATTGACGTTAATGCTAGGGAAGTACTACGTCTTGTTACATAAATCAATAGCTCAAATATTTTTTTGCTGTTAGTAAAATACAAAATATATTCCTGTGTTATTAGCGCAACAGTGTAAATCAAGGTAAGGAATGGAAATCAAGGTAAGGAATGGAAATTAGGCAAGGAATGGAAATCAGGCGATGAGAAAACATCTGATCAGGAAAATATTGTTGCTTATTTGCGGCATGTTTGTTGCCTCAATTCTGGCTTTGACGATTTCGCCGTTTTTTATAAATGCCAATGTTTTCAAAAGCATTCTGCAAAGACAATTACAGGAAAAAAGCGGCTATCGCATTGACATAAATGGTGGTCTTTCCTTGCAGTTTTTTCCATCTGCTGTGCTTACTGCGCGAGATGTGGTGGTGAGATCTTATGCTTCGCCTGAGAATTTCAAGCCATTTGCAACGATTAAGCATATTGAAGCGGAAGTAAATCTGTATAAGCTTTTTAAAGGACAAGTTGATTTAACCGGAATGCGTTTTTATCGTCCTGAATTCAATATTTTCGAACAGCAAACTGATAAGAAAAAAAATGCCAACTGGCGCTCTAACAAGCCTTATAATTTTTCTGATTTCTGGCAATTAATCAGGCTTAATGATTATTCTGATCCTTTTATTTTTCCTGGAAATATTCCGGCTGAAAAATTTTTAGCTTACGAAAATAAAAATATAAAGAATCTTGAATATTTTGAAATTGAAGATGGTTCAGTTAATTACGAGCATCTTACAAATTCTCGCAGAATTCAGCTCTCGCAGCTTAATTTATCAATAGATAATTCGCTGTTACCATCGTCTGTACACTGGCAAGGCTCTGCTGTTATGAACGGCGCGCCGTTGATATTTTCTCTGGAGACGGAGAATTCAGCAATAAATTCAAAAGCTGATTTTCCGCAGAACAAGCAGGAAATACAAGCGTCTTCTAACAGAAAAACAGCCGCAATTTCCAACAGAAAAAAAACCGCAACATCGACAATATTTGTTAAGTTGTCAGGCAATGATTTTTCACTGAAAGGCTCAGGAAATATCAGCAAATCAGGCTATAGAGGAAATTTCGAAGGAAACTTTACTTCAATTGCTGATTTGCTTTACTGGCTAAGCTTAAACAAAGAAAACAAAGAAAATAACGAAAACAACGAGAATAAAAACAACAATGACACAAAAAACACCTCTAATTCACCTCAGCTCGCGCAGAAATCATCTTTACCTCTGCATATTAACGGCGAAATAAGCTGCCAGAATCTGGCCTGCATCGTTGATCGCTTTGCAATAAAACTCAGCGATTCCGCCATTGAAGGCGCTGCCAGCATTAATGTTGCCAGCCCTAAAACCATAGTGACCGCGCAGATTAAAAGCTCGAACATTAATCTCACTCCTTATTTACCATATTTACGGCCTTATCTAAGACATTCAATCAGCCGCGATGGCGGCAGATTTTTTGATTTCTCAGCATTAGCTGCTATTAATGGCGATTTGATATTGCGCGCTGATAAGCTTGCCGCCGGAAATTTCAGCGCCGATAAAGTTTCTTTGCTGGTCAATTTTTCCGCTGGCAATATGAATGCTGATATGGTTGCTGATTCACTTTATGAAGGCGTTGGCAGATTTTCTCTGCGCCTTAATCAAGCAGGCTATGCAGAAGGCAATGTTAACTTAAGCTCAGTAAAAATTCAGCCGTTGCTGGCGGATTTTTCTCTTAATTCACCTCATTCCGGCAAAGGCGATCTGCGCCTTAATTTAAAAACTCACGGTCGCAGTGAGAATGATTTTATTGCCAATATGGAAGGCGGCGGAGAGTTGCGATTGGTAAATCCTTTGCTGGTAATTCCTGGTTTTGCTGAGCTGGAAACCAGCCGTGTTGATGATCTTTATGCTCGTTTTGCCGTTGAAACTGGCGCTGTTGAGAATATTAATATGATCATAAATTCGCCGTCTTTTTCTGCTCATGGCAAGGGCATGGTTGATATTCTGAATCGCAATGTTGATATTCTGCTGTTAGTTAAAAAACCGGAATTAAAAGCGCAAACGCCTTTGATTCTTAAGATTTCCGGCGCTCCTGATTCGATAAGCGCAGTTGCCGCGCAATATGCAGATTGGAAAAAACGTGTCGCTCTTTACGATCAAATCGAACAATCAGCGGAAAAATTAGCTAAAAACTCAACTAAAAACTCAACCGTAAAAGCTACGCCAGCTGAAAAAGCAGTAACAACATCCTCAGCGACGCCTCCTAAGGCAAAAGCTAAAGCTCAATCTGGCTTATCGCCCTCAAAAACAAAGAAAATTCCTGACAAAATTGTGGGAAAGAACGGCAATAAAAATAGTGATAAAAAAACACCATGAGCAAATTCCGGCGATAATTCGCCGCTGAAATTGTCATAAATATTTAACACTTCAATTCGCCAATAACATCTATAATAGACAAAGGTTAGAAGATATTACCTTAAGTAATAATGCTTAAGAAAAATTATAAGTAAAAATTATAAACAAAAATTACAAGTAAATTAATATAAATAAATGAATATAAATAAAGGGCTGGCTACTATGAAGGCAATACAAAACAAAGATATTTACCTCGCAAAAATGGGAAATAAACATCAGAGCATTACGGAATTATATGATCTAGCTGATGATCTTCTGGCCAGTGTTGAAAGCCATTTTGTATCTGATCAGGAAGCGCAGCTACAACTTATCGAGCCTTTGGTGAATGATATTGGCGATGCTGCTGATATATTGTCAGAAGAATTTATCTACATCGCCAGCAGCAACAATAATTCCGGCGGAAGAAAAGCCAATAAATCGCGCATTGAGAACGCTCTGCGCCGGGTTTATAACTCTCTTGCCGTTTACCATGATAAGGTAAAAGAAAGCGCCAGAAAAACCAAGGGAATGCTTAAAAATATTGCTGATACTGTGGTCAGGAAAATAGAACGTCATCTGGAAGAAATCGTGGTTTTATTTATGGAATTTGTGCAGATTTCGCTATCAAGCATTATGCATAAACAGCAACTGGAAGCAGTAAAAGCAAATAATTCCAAAATAGCACTGATGATGCATCATCACGCCATGATGAGCCAGCAATAGCGCACTCTGTAATTTTAAAAGGATATTATAGCATGAGCAACAATATCCCTTCTTCGGACAATCCTAAATATGATCACGATTCTGCTATAAAAAGGCGTGATTTTCTTATTTCCATCGTTGCTTCAGCAATTGTCGGTTGTTCTGCTGTTAACGGCTGGCGCAAGATGTGTAAAAAAGCGCAGGAAAAACACGATGAATTGCAGGAAATTTTTTCTCGTGATTTTGAATATATAAACGATCAGTTTGCGGAAAATTTTCTTGTGAGTGACAAAATTTTATCCAAAAATACAATGTCCAAAAATACAATGGAGAAAATCGGATATTCAACTATAGTGCCAGTCCGCGATAAAGACGGCAATGAATGTAGCTTTATCGGAATAAGAAACGGAGTGCTTACAATAGAATCCGTTGATAAAGAAAAATCCAAAATCAAGCTCTCTGTACCGCTTGAAGTGGCAGGGATAGTTAATCTTCAAAATGTAGAGCTGAGCTATGATAATTTGTTTGTATATAGTCCGAAAAAATTAGATCCTTTAACGGTCACTTTGCGCGATGATGACGGAATTCCTGATTTAAGGAATATAACTTTTATTGATGATGTAATTAAGCTGGATTTTTCTGGCATTAAATCCTCGCCAGCTGGTTTTGTTGAAGAAAGCAAAATCTTTCACAATATTGCTTCTCATCAGCCTAATTATAAAGATGGTAAGCAAGATAAAACATGCAAACTTAAAAAACCACAAACCATATTTATAAAATTTAGCAGCAAACAGCTTGAGAAGCTTACAGAAGAAGATATTAGAACTATCATCAGCCCTTTATTTTCAAAGAAATCAGGATATTTGTTGAATATAGAGATAGAAGGAGATAAGCCAGAAGAAAGAAAATCAATCAGGGAAGGTGACGGATTTACTAATAAAAATGAAGTAATAGCCGCGCGTGGAAATCTGGAAAGATATTTAAACAGAGGTCATGAAACAACAATAAGCCGAACTTAAGCGCAGATTTCTATAAAATTCCAACAATCTTTACCTTGTTTTAACTTGTTTTTGCTAAGGATGAAGCTGGATAGATAGTTAGCAGTTAGCAGTTAGCAGTTAGCAGTTAGCAGTTGGCAGTTTTAGGAAGGTTTTTATGCTGAGCATAATTGAAGTTATCAAAGTTATTTTCATTGATTACGTTGAGTAGTTTGTCGCAGCGTCTGGAAAGAACATGCATTATCTGGTTACAGGCGGTTGCGGCTTTATAGGCTCTCATCTTACTGAGCGGCTGCTTGCTGAAGGTCATGAGGTTAGTGTTATTGATGATCTTTCCAGCGGAAAACGTGAGAATATCTCTCCGCGCGTTAATCTTATAGTCGCTGACATAACAGAAAAAGCTGTTTTTGATGAGATAATCGCGCAGTTTGACGGTTGTTTTCACCTTGCGGCGATAGTTTCCGTACAGCGTTCTACTGAAGAATGGTTGCGAACTCACCAGGTTAATTTAAGCGGAACTATTGCTTTATTTGCCGCTATAGCGCGTAAGCAGCGCAAAATTCCTGTGGTTTTTGCTTCATCAGCAGCGGTATATGGTGATAGCAAGGAGTTGCCGCTGAAAGAATCGACCTTTTGTCAGCCACTTTCCGCTTATGGTGCAGATAAATTTTCCTGCGAATTACATGCTGATGTTGCTGCGCGTATTCATTCAATTCCTAATGCCGGATTACGGTTTTTTAATGTTTTCGGACCGCGGCAGGATCCTTCTTCGCCATATTCCGGCGTTATTTCAATTTTCGCGCATCGTATGAAAAATAATTTGCCAGTTACTATTTTTGGCGACGGCGAGCAAACGCGCGATTTTATTTATGTTGATGATGTTGTTTCAGGTTTATGCGCGGCAATGAAAAATCTGGAAGAGGGCGCTGTTTGCAAAGAAGTAAGGCAGCATATATTAAATCTCTGCACAGGAAATAAAACCAGCATTAATGAGCTGGCACAAATAATAGTTTCTATTACAAATTCACGTTCGCAAATAATTCACGATAAACCACGAATTGGCGATATTCGCGCCTCACTAGGAGATGTTTCATTAAAAAGAAAAATTCTGCAAATAAATGACAGCATTTCTTTGCGAGACGGTTTGCAGCAGACAATAAATTATCAATAAACATAAACAGAATCAAATGTCGCATCGCATGTTAATAATAATTATAACGATCTTGTTTCTTGCGGTGGCGATAGTTACCGCTTTCTTATTCTTTTCGCGTAAATCGGAACGCTGGGTAGTTTATTATACGGAAACTTTGCCGGCGCAGAGCTTTGCAAAATTTGATCTGATTGTATTTGACCGCGACAGTCATCCGCCTTTGCATAGTTTAATTGACGGCAAAAAAACAATTCTCGGCTATATAAGCCTTGGCGAGGCGGAGACATATCGCAAGAATTTTGAGGAGCTAAAGGCTCTTGGCCTTATTCTTGATACAGATAGCGCATGGAAAGGAAATCCGATTATTGATACGCGCAATCCGCAATGGCATTCTTATGTTCTTGATAACATAATTCCTTCTATTCTGGCGCAAGGTTTTGACGGCATCATGATTGACACGGTTGATAGCATCATCTGGTTGGAAAACCACAATCCGGCAAGCTATTACGGTTTGAAGAATGCGATGGTAGAGTTAATCAAGAATATTCGCGCGCGTTATCCTGGAATGACAATAATGCTCAATCGTGGTTTTGAAATTTTGCCAAATGTTTCTGACGATATTGACATGTTTCTTGCTGAAAGCACTCTTACCACTCTTAATCACGAAAATGGCGAATGGTTTTTCTTAAACGATTCAGAGCGGCGCGATTATCTGACAAAACTATATGCGGCAAAAAATAAATCGCCGCGCTTAAAAATTTACACGCTTGATTACTGGCCGCCAACTGATATTCAGACAATCGGAAAAATCTATGCAACGCAACGTGCAGCAGGCTTTATTCCTTACGTCTCAACAATTGATCTGCAAACTTTAACTCCGGAGCCGGAGGGGAAGTAT
>CAZFJN010000001.1:93243-115979 GCA_964519595.1 uncultured Rickettsiales bacterium | reverse complement strand
TTAACTTAACCATTGCCGCGACTTTATTTTTTCCATTACATAATCCTCAGCTTATTTTAGCGTTGCTTCTTGCAGATAACATGCTGATTAAATTATAAAATTAACTTTATTT
Source organism: uncultured Rickettsiales bacterium (assembly GCA_964519595.1). Classification (GTDB taxonomy): domain Bacteria; phylum Pseudomonadota; class Alphaproteobacteria; order Rickettsiales; family SXRF01; genus JANRKF01. Next base: position 115,867 of record CAZFJN010000001.1, on the reverse strand, counting down.
CGCGTTTAATTGCGCTTTTAGCCTCTGATGCTGAAAAAATTCCGTAAATTATAAATATTAAGAGCATGATAAAAGCAGATATTTTTGTTAATTTTTTGGTAATTTTACTTATAAATCAAACTTTTACCATGTAGTGCTATGCTGTGCTGACGATGGAAGATTATTCCGGAATATAACCGCTTTCAGAACACGCTTTAAGCAGACACTAGCAGCATGTCTAAGAATCATATTTTTATAATCATTATTTTTTCTCTGCTGATTGCAGTCGGCAGTATTTTTCTAATGCCAGGACAGCAGGAAATTGCGCTGATGCAGATGAAAGACAAGCGCTTTGAAGAGGCTACAAAAACTTATGAGAATCAGCTGGCGCAAAACAAGCTGTCTTTGGAAGTTACAAAAAATTTAAGCGATCTTTATTTAAAAATTGGCGCTGTTGATAAAGCTACGCAAATTATGGAAAGCTTTGTTGCTGCTAATCCTACGCATCTTGTGGCGCGTAATGAGCTGGGAATTTTATATCGTTACGCTAACCGCCAGGAAGATTATCGCCGCAATCTGGAAATTATCAGCAAGCTAGGCAGCAATAGTGAAACTAACGAAGCCTTATCGCAGCTTTCTCAGATTTACAACGCCAGCGGCGAATATAAAAAACAAGCAGAAGCGTTGAGAAAAATTATTAACAATGAAAAAGGAACAAATCCGGCGCGGTTTATTGATCTTGCCAATGTGCTGGCGGCGGGAAATTTATACAAGCCGGCAATTGCCACTTTGCGCGAGTTTCAAAGGCTTCATCCAGATCATTATTCATTTAATGAAGCGATGCTGATGATAAGCTTTCTACTTGATGATAAAAACCAGAAAGATGCAATAAAAGAAGCGCGCGCCTGGATTTACGCGCATAATGATCAGAAGCAGGCTGCCAAGATTGCCGGCTTATTGCATTTCAAGGGCGAGCCTTCTCTTGCTCTTTCTTTCCTTGGCAAAATTCCTGATGATGAAATAAATTCTGAAGCAGATTTGCTTGTGCAATATGTTCTGGCAAAGACTGCTCTTTCTGAACATAATGATGTTTATGTTCGTCTGAAAAAATTATCAGAAGAAAAGCGCCTTCCTCCGGCTTTGGCTAAAAACTTTCTATTGTCAGCGGTTTCTGACGGCGAACGCGAAATGGCGACAACGCTGCTTTCTACTCTTGATCTTTCTGTATTGACTGAATCTGAGCTATTGCTGATTATCGAGCGCGCGCAGATTCGCAAGAAGCGTGATAATGATTCATCTTTTCTGGAATTATTAAATGAACGTTTCGCTGCTGCTAAAATTCAGGAAAGTTTTCCAGTTGTGGCAATTGCCATTAAGGTAATCAATCATCATGATGATTATAAGCTCAGTAAAAGTAATTATCCGGCAATTGATAAGCTGAGCAATAAACAATCTTTGCAAATTGCTCGCTTATGTAAGGAAGCTGGAAAAAGAAACTGCTCGTTATATTTTCTAAATCTCATCAAGAATTCTGCGGATATTTATCAACAAAATCCTGACAATATTTCTGCCAAGGAAATTCTTGATATAGCGCAAATCTATTTTGAGCTTGATGAAATCACGCAAGGCGCGAGCTATCTGGCAAAAATAATGCTTAACAGACAAGATCCTGAAATAGAGCTTATGCTGATGCATTATGCCGTAGCGCAAGGTGATGAGAACCTTGTCAAATCGTGGATAAATGCACAGGAAAATCTTATCAGGCAGGCTGATCTGAATGATCTGTTATTTACTGCTAATCGTTATCAGCAGTGGCAAATCGCTGTTACCATCGCTAAAAAAATGCAAAGCTTATATGATTCTCCAATGTCGCGCAGCCTGCTTACTGGCAGTTATTTAAAACTTGATAAATATGATGAAGCGATTGATTTACTGCGCGTCAATATTGAAAATTCCAGCGAAGACGCGCAAAACTATCTGGCAGTTTTAGCGCAAGCCGCGCAGAATGAAACAAAATCATCAAAATCATCAGAAGAGTCAGAAGCATCAGAAAAATCAAAAACATCAGAAGAGAAGAAAAGCAAATATCACGCTGAATTGACCAGCTACGCGCGCGCCAAATTAGCAGGAAATATTACAGAAGAAGAACGCCTTGCCTTGATTTACACGCTTATCAATGCACAATTAAGCGACATTGCGCTGCCGGCAATCAAGCAGTTGGCGGAAGAAAAGGGCGGCAACTGGGCGCATATATACGCTACTAATCTCGACAAATCAGGAAATCATGAACAAGCGCGAATCTTCTGGATAAAACTTGCTAACCAAGCTGAATCTTCCGCAGATGAACGCCGCGCTATTGCCTTTACCTTGCTTAATAACGGTTATTATTCTGACGCTGAGGCATTACTTTTATCACTCATTTCTTCAACTACAAAAACTAAAGCAACTACCACTACAACAACAACTACAACAACAACTACTACAACTAAAACAACTGCAACAAATGCTGCTGTTGTTTCTTATGACAGTGCTGATGTTAAAACTCTCCTTTATTTGTGGGGACCTTATTTAAACACAGAACAAGTAAGCTGGCTTAAAAAACATTATTTAGCGGCAATAAGGAGCGCATCTTTACAGGAACAATCTGGCTGGCTTGATTTGCTGGCTAATTATGCTGCTGATAATGATGTTCTTGCTTTAGCCGGCAGCAATCCGCAGGCGCTTAAAAACAAGATGTTTTCCGCTCGTTATATAAATGCAACGATTAATAATGGAGATTTTGCTGCTATTGCAGAAAGCAATATCAAAAATTCGCTGGCTGAAAACAACATAGAAAATCTGCGCCAATATGGACAATTAGCAAGGCAACATGATTTCACAAATTTCGCGCAGCAGGCTTATCAGGCAATTCTTATCTTAAATAATGATGATTACGAAGCAAACAGCGAACTAGGCATTCTTGCTTTTGAGCAAGGAGAATATGAAAAAAGCGCGCTGTATTTGAGCAAATCTGCGGCAAAACTGAAAAACATTCAGGAAAATAATATTCATGAAGCAAACATTCAGGAAAAAAGCATTCAGGAAAGAAATATTCAGGAAAGAAATATTCAGGAAAAAAATATTAAGGCAGATGAAGATAAGGAAATAGTTGAGAATCAGGAAAAGCTTGTTCCTGATCCTTATCGCGTGTTGTTCATTTATGCTGAATTACTTCGTCATCAGGAAAAGCTTAAAGAAGCGGGAAATTTTTATTCTGCTGCGGCGCGTTTAATTGCCGAGCAGAAACGGAATAGTCCGGAAACGGAAACTGTTTCTGCAATCAGCAAAATCTGGCTTGGCAAGCAGGAAGAGGGGCTTACAATTTTAAGAGAGGCTCTTGCTGCTAATCCTGATAATGTGTCACTGCGCGCTGATTATATCGCCGCCTTGCTTGATTTACGCCGCTATGAACAAGCTCAGGAAATTCTTTCAGGATTTTCTGGCAAATTCTCAGCAGATGATTCAGCTTTACAGGAAACAAAAATTCCTTCGCTACAGCTTAATACCGGCAGATTAATTGCCAGCTATGAATTAATTGAAGAGGGCAAGAAATTATTGCTGAAATTTCCACAAGTTTTTGGCGATGAACAAAGAGAATTATTAAAACCACTGCAAGCAGCAAGCTGGATTAGCTATGTCAGCGAAGGACATCATGCGGCTTTGATTGCGGCAAATCCTGATTATACAATCGTGGTAAAAGAATCAGGAATAAGTGGTAAAGATAGTTATGTTTTATCGTTATATCCGGAAATTGAATCATCAGCGCGCGCTAAGGCAGAAAAAGCAAGGCTTGCGTTGCGTTATGAATTATTGCAAGCGCGTTATGAGCTGGAAACAGGAAAAATTCACAATGCTCTTGCGCGTGTAAATAAATTACTCGCTGCTAATCCTGCAAACAGCAGAAATACTCAGATTCTGGCGCTTGCTGCCAGCGCTGAATTAAGCGGCGGTAATCCTTTAAAATCATTAGAATTAGCTAAAGCAGCACGCTTATTAGCGCCGCATCATCAAGGGCTGCAGGAATTAGAGCGTAATTTAAAACGTCAACATGCTTCACATTTTATTCTTGATCACGAAATTCTTTCTTCTGACGATCAAACGCAAAATATTTCCACCATTAGCGGTTATCGCAATTTCCGTCATAATGACAATAATATTCGCTTAGACGCAATATTAAAGCAGAATATGGTTGATGTTTCTGCTCTGCGCCGTGCCGACGGCAGAATAGGAAATTTCTCTGACAGCAGACGGCAAATGGAAGTTTCCGTTAATTATTACGCTGAAAATGGCAGAAGAATTAAGGCTTCTCTCTTTGGCAATGAAGAATCAGCCGGAATTGGCGGTTATTATAATTTCCTCAATGAATTTGGCGAAACAGGATTTGCAGTTGAATGGCAAAAACCTTACTGGGAAGGTTTTGACGCGATTCTTGACTATGCAACTCGCGACAGAATATCAGCATCTCATCTTATAAAACCTGATCCGCGCTGGTTTATCAGCGTAAATGGCGGCGTTAATAATTATGACAATGAATTTGCCGACAAGGTTTTACAAACAATCTCCAGCAAGCTGGAAATTATTTATATTCTCCGCGAGAAATTTCCATATATCGCGCTTGGTTATGGCTTTGATGCTGAATATGATTTAAATCACAAAAAATCACTCGACAGCGGCGGCTATTACACGCGGCTTTTCGCGCAAGGATCACGCGAGGTGCATTTCTTCTCAGTCAATATAGCGCGTGATTTTAGCAGAGATTTGCGCGGCGATATTTTTAGCGGCTATGCTTTTGATCGCTTTGGCGGCAGCTCTCCTTCCTGCCTTGGCCGCCTTACATATACAATTAACGAGGCGCTGGATTTACAGCTCCGCGCTCTTTACGGACTTGATCGCAGCAACAGCAGCAGCGCGACAACACGAATTGGCATTAATCTTCGCTGGAGATATGACAGTGACAACGACTGAGGATTTTAAATCTTACGTCAAACCGCCGCGCAGGCTATTTCTTGGCCTGCGCCTTTCGGCGTTGCTGGAAATTACTATTGCCGTAATCGCGTTGCTGCTGTTTGATTCAGTGTTTCTCGATCGCACAAATTACTGGAATATAAGCCCTAGTCCTTATCTTTTTATTGTCCTGATTATCGCTTGTAAATACGGTACAAAAGAAGCTTTATTCGCAACCTTCATAACTAGTATTTCATTATTTTGCTGGCAACTGCCTGAGCAAACTATCACGCAGGATGCTTATGAATATCTATTTTACGTTCTGCGCGTTCCTTTGCTTAATCTGGCGGCAGCAGTGGTTTTTGGCGAATTGCGCCAAATGCATATTTTTGAGCGTGAACGTTTGGAAAGAGAGCTTAATGATTCGCAAAAACGTGAACATGAAATAAGCGCCGCTTACGAAAAAGTTAAAGAAGTAAAACAGCGCCTTGAACTTCAGGTTGCCGGCCAGATGCGCTCGGCAATTTCAGTTTATCACGCGGCAAAAACCCTTGAAAGCTTAAGCGGCATTGAGGTTATGAAAGGCATTGAAGAACTTGTTGAATCTACGCTTAATCCGGAGAAATTCTCGCTTTATTCCTTGCACAAAACCGGCTTACAAAACACCCTTATTCACGGCTGGGAAGAAAAAGATTCTTTCCTTAATGAATTTTCAACTGACAGCAAAATTTACGACGCGGTAGTTAATAAAAAATCTGTAATCTGCGTGGTTATTCCTGAGCAGGAACAAATTCTTTCGCATCAGGGCATCAGTCAGGGAATAATTGCCGGACCTTTAGTTGATCGTGAAAGCGGCGAAGTATTCGGAATGCTGAAAATCGAAAAAATGAATTTTGTCGATTTGCATATCACTAATATTCAAACTTTCGCGGCAATTTGCGACTGGGGCGGTCTGGCAATGATAAACGCGCATAAATATCACTTAAGTAAATCATCAAGTATCATTAATCCTGATCATAATCTGCTCACTGAACATTATTTTTATCGTTATATTGACTATATAAAAGCTCTTTCAAAACGCGTTGGCTTTGACGTTACCATGCTGCAGGTTAAGCTTAACAATCCTCTGCAATTTGATAAAGAGGTGCGAATTCGCATTGCTCAGGCGCTTTCTGCTTCAGTGCAGAGCGTGTTGCGTTCTGTTGACCTTGCTTTCGACAGTGCTGATGAAGAGGGAGGTTATTCAATAGTATTGCCGACAACTTCTCTGGAAGGCGCGCAGATTGTGCTTGATAAAATTCGCCGTAAACTTTCAGTCGATCTGGCAATTATCGCTGAGAATGCTAACATAACATTCACAATTCAAAACATATATGATGCTAAAAACAACAAGCCGCTTCAGTAAACAGTGTTCACAAATTTGCCATAGAACAATGATAAAGAATAAATGATAAAAAATAAATGCTATGAAAAAAACTTTTCTTGAATTATCCGAGCAGATAGATGCTTATTTTAAGCCTCCTGATCTGCATATTGCCGCTACTGAGCAGGCAACAGGAAAAAGCGCTTTATTAATTGCTGCGCTCGCTCTTGCCGCTGAAATATTTCTGATCTGGCAGTTAATTACTGGAATATGGTCACTGCCACAGGCGATTATCGCACATATGACAACAACATTCGCTGTAATTCTTTATGCTCTGTTACGCTTGCGAACCAGAACAGATGCGCGTTTTGAAACAATTCTGGCACTTGCTATATTTACCAGCGGCGTTTTCGGAGCTGCCGGAGTGATTCTTTCTATTGTAATTCGTATTTACGGCGTAAAAAGCCATAAGAATTTTGATGATTTTTTTGAATCAATTTCTCCGCGCATAATAAAATCACGTTCCGAAAGAATTTACGAAGATATTCTAAGCGGCCGCGATGATGCAGTTATTTCGCATACAATTATTCCATTTCTTGATGTTATCTCCTTCGGCAGCGATGTGCAGAAACGTCACGCTCTTGGCAAAATGACACGACATTTCAGCCCTGATTTCGCGCCTTTATTCAGAAAAGCTCTGAACGATTCCAGCAATATGATTCGCGTTCAAGCAGCAACCGCTATTGCGCGTATAGAATCACAGTTTCTCAAACGGATGAATAAATTATCAGCTCTTCCAGTCGCAAAGCTTAAAAATCCTGAAATAATGCTCGCCGTTGCTGAACATTATGATAATTATGCTTATACAGGACTTATCGATCGCGATAATGAGATGTTAAATCGCAAAAAAGCTCTCGATTTATACAATGAATATTTAAATATTTATCCGCAAGATCATTCAGTTTATGCAAAAATCGGCAGAATTATGATGCGTAACGGCAATTATGAAAAATCATGCTACTGGTTTGAGCGTTATTTCGCTGAAAATAACAACCAGATAAATGTTGAAACCGCGCTCGACAAAAATTCTGCAAGCGGCAATAAAAACCATTTAGACGCTATCTCAGACTGGTACAGCGAGTCGCTGTTTTCACTCGGAAGATATGATGATCTGCGCGAATTTGCAGCAAAAGCGCAACCGGCTGGAAAGCGCGATGATTTACATCTTATATCACTTAAACAAGCCCTTAATCTGTGGGAAAAACCTAATTTGCTGGAAAAATCAGTTCATGAAATATTCAGAGCATAATAGCATTAAATCTTCGCATCAGCCGGCAGAACATAAGTCGGCAGAACATAAGCCGGCAGATATATGCCTGATAATGGAAGGAACATATCCTTATGTTTTCGGCGGCGTATCAGCATGGACACATGATATGATCCGCAACCATCCGGATTTTACTTTTCATGTGATTACCATTTTGCCGCGTGATGAAGTTCCGCAATTGCGCTATGAATTGCCAAAAAATATCAGCGGCTTGTCACAGCTCTTTCTCCAGCGCCTGCCGACTGGAAAAAAAATGAACAGCGAAGCAGCTGCCGCTTTGTTTAAATCTTTGCAACAACCGCTTATGGCGCTTACTTCTTCCGGCGCATCTCTTGCTGATTACAGCGCAATGCTTTCAGCCGTTGCGCCTTATCGTGATCTTCTCGGCAGTAAAATGATGCTTGATAGCGAGCAAGCCTGGGAATTGCTCACTAACATGTATAAAACCTCCTTTCCCAACAGCTCAATGCTTGATTATTTCTGGTCGTGGCGCTCTATTATGGGAAATTTATATTCTCTGATGATTGCAGAATTGCCGCCAGCGCGCTGCTACCACGCTTTAAGCACCGGATATGCTGGACTTATGTCAGCGCGTACAAGAATTGAAACCGGACGTCCTTCCATAATCACAGAACACGGAATATATACTAACGAACGGCGTATTGAAATTGCTCTTGCCGATTGGCTCGATGATGCTGGCTCAAAAGCAATGACCATTGATTTCAGCGAACGAGATTTGCATGATTTATGGATAGATATTTTTACGAACTATTCGCGCATTTCCTACGAAGCGGCAGATCATATAATAACTCTATATGGCGACAATCAGAAGGCGCAGCTTGCCGACGGCGCAAATCCTGAGAAAATGAAAGTTATTCCAAACGGCATAGATATTGAAAGATTCTCGCGCATTCCAAGGCGTAATTTCTTATCTGCTGATTCATCTTCTGCAACGAAAATTTCCGCAACAGAAATTTCTGCAGCAAAAATTTCCGCAACAGAAATGCGTCCGACAATTGGCCTTATCTGTCGCGTTGTTCCAATTAAGGATATTAAGAATTTTCTAACCGCCGTTGCTTCGATAATAAAAACCATTCCGAATCTGCGTGCGCTGATCATTGGCTCAAGCGATGAAGATCCTGCTTACGCTGAGGAATGCCGCAATATGGCGCGGTTTTTTGCGCTTGATAATAATATTATTTTTACCGGCCAGGTAAAAATCGAAGATTATCTACCGGAAATTGATATTCTGGTTTCCTGCAGTATCAGCGAAGCACAGCCTCTGGTTATATTAGAAGCAGGAGCGGCAGGAATTCCGGCAGTAGTAACTGATGTAGGATCTTGCCGTGAATTGCTAATGGGAAGTGTCAATGAAGCGCCAAATCTTGGTCCTGGCGGCGTGGTTGTGCCGCCTTCTAATTCTTCCGCGCTTGCCAGCGGCGTTTTAAAGCTGTTTGCTGACCGTGAACTATATCAATCATGCTGCGCTTCAATGCGCGCGCGCGTTGCCAGATACTACAAAAAACAAGATCAATATGGCGCATATCACGATTTATATTCTTCTTGCATAAAATAATAACGCATTATTTTAGATAACTTAATATGCTGCGTTATTATTAGTGGTATTATTAGAAATGGACACAAAATGGCAGGAATAGGATTTGAACTGAAGCGCCTTACGAATCAGGATAATCTGATTGGAATTTTCCGCGCTTACACACATGCCACTGTCGTTTCCGCCGGACCATGGTTATGCACGGTTTTAGCTCTTGCCTTCATGTATCCGCTTGGCGCAGGCGAGGCGGCTTTAGAACAGATGAATAATTTCCAGATTATCGTTGTTTATAATTTTGTCGCATCTTTAATAATCTCAGCGCCAGTTTTCATGGTGGTCACACGTTATCTTGCTGATTGCATTCACCGTAAAGATTTAACCTCAACGCCAACTCTGGTAATTATCAGCATCGCGCTGGTTTATCTATTGCTACTGCCCTTTGCCGTGTATTATTATTTTTATTATGTGGAAATGGACATTGTTCTGCGCCTTAATGCTGTTGCCAATCTTTACCTCGTTTCCTTAATCTGGATTCTCGGCGTTTATGTAACCGCGCTTAAAGATTATAAATCAGTCACTCTCGCTTTTGTTGTCGGAATGACAATTGCCGTGGTTATTTCGCAGTTCTCTCCGCTTTCCTGGGGAAGTAACGGCACCATGACTGGCTTCAATATAGGACTTGCCTGGATTGGTTTTTCACTGCTCGGCAGAATTTTTGTTGAATATCCTTACAAGATGGTTGGCAAGGTCAATCTCGCGCCTTATTTTTCCAAATACTGGGATTTAGCGGTTGGCGGAATATTATATAATATTTCCATCTGGATTGATAAATGCGTGATGTGGATATTTGCGCCGGAAGCAGTTACTCTTCCTAATAAAATGACTTATTATCCGCATTATGACAGCGCGATGTTTCTGGCGTATCTTACCGTAATTCCAACCATGGCGATTTTCATTTTCAGCATTGAAACCAGCTTCTTTCTTAAATATCAGAAATTCTATCATGATATTCTAACTCATAAAAACCTTGCGAAAATCATCGAAAATCAGAAAAAAATAGTTGATGTTCTGATCAGAAGCGCCAGAAACTTCTTCATTGTGCAAGGAGTTTGTACAGTTGCGGTTATTCTTGCTGCTTCGAGAATTTTTTCATGGTTTGAAATTCCTTTTCTGGAAATCGGCATGTTCAGAATTGGCGTTCTCGCTTCTTTCTTTCACATTTTCGCCTTGTTTGAAATGGTAATTCTCGCTTATTTTGATTGCCGCAAGAAAATGCTGGCAATTCAGGCGATTTTTCTGCTCTCAAACGGCATATTCACTTATATAACCATTGAAAGCGGCTTCAGCTATTACGGCTTTGGCTATTTCTTCGCCTCGTTGCTGACTGCGGCAATCTCCTCAATAGTACTCTATAACCATCTGCGGCAATTGCCATATCACGCCTTCATAACCAGCAACAGCTCAGTGTGATTTTATAATAAATTTTATAATAAATCTGTTGCGGAGTTTTTATAATTTTTCACTATTTTCTACTATGTAAATTTTATCGTAACAGCTATATGTAGAGCATGTTACATATTTTCCCAATTCGCGTTTATTACGAAGATACAGATTCCGGCGGCGTGGTATATTACGCTAACTATCTTAAATTCGCCGAGCGCGCGCGCAGCGAGTGGCTTCGCGCTGCTGGAATCGAGCAGCATAAGCTTTTTCTAGCGCAGAAAATGGCGTTTGTGGTGCGAAGTTGCGCTATTGAATATTTTCGTCCGGCGATGCTTGATGATCTCTTGACAATAGCTAGTGATCTACACGATATAAGCAGAGCAAAAATCATCATGCGGCAAGCTGTGTTGCGAAATGATGAAAAACTTGCTGAACTTGAGGTAAAGCTGGTGATGATTAATACAGATAAAGGCAGCGCAATTCGTGTTCCTGCTGATATTATCGCCGCAATGAAGGATAAAAACGCGAGAATTAAATAAAACAATAAACAAAACCATCAATAAAACCATCAACAAAAACATAAAATAAAAACCAGGAGTTTAAATCTATATGCCTAGCTCTACCGTATCTACTGCTGTTCAAGGAGTTGACAGCGCAGCTCTGGAAGGATCAGCAACCGCAGTTGCCAGTCATTTTTCCGCTCTTGGTATGTTCATGCAGGCGGATCTGGTGGTTAAATTTATCATGATCAGCCTTGTTCTCGCTTCTTTCTGGTGCTGGGGAATTATTTTTGAGAAATATATTCTGTTCCGGCGCATTAAAGACAAGGCACAACGCTTTGAAGGCGAATTCTGGTCGTCAGAAGCGCTTGATAAATTCTACGAAAAAACCAAAAAACGCGCTAATCATCCAATGGCGATAATGTTCGTTGCTGCCATGGAAGAATGGTTTCGCTCTAAAACCAGCGGTAGCGCTATGCTTGCGCCGCAGGGCTTTAAACTCTCGCTGAAAGAGCGAATCATGCAAGTCATGGTAGTTGCGCGTAACCGCGAAATGGAGCATCTGGAACGCGGTCTTGGCTTTCTGGCAACTACCGGCTCAGCCGCGCCTTTTGTCGGATTATTCGGAACAGTCTGGGGAATTATGAACAGCTTCCACGCAATCGCCATGAGCAAAAACACCTCGCTGGTTGCCGTAGCTCCTGGAATCGCCGAGGCTTTGTTCGCTACGGCAATTGGCTTATTCGCCGCAATTCCTGCGGTTATTGCCTACAACAAATTCAATACGGAAGTTACGCGTTTTTCCAACAAGCTTGATGATTTCGCAACTGAATTTGATACAATCCTTTCACGACAGCTGGAATCATAATTCACGGAAATCTTGCGGAATTACTAAACTGGCAGCGCAATATAAAATAAAGGGCTTTTAAATGGCAATGAATACAGGAACAGGCGGCGGCGGAACTAGCCGTGGCGGAAGAAGACGTGGCAATCGGCAGGCCGCTTTTTCCGAGATAAACATCACGCCGATGGTTGATGTGATGCTGGTTTTGCTGGTTATTTTTATGGTTGCCGCGCCGATGATGACGTCCGGAGTTAACGTTGATCTGCCAAAAACCAATGCCAGCCCTTTGCCAGGACAAGATGAACCACTTACCATAAGCGTAACCGCAAACGGAAAAATCTTCTTACAAAAAACTCCGGTAGAGCTTAATGAAATTCGTGGAAAAATGAATGCGATTGCCGGACAAAATAAAGAGGTGAGAATTTTTGTCCGCGGTGACAAGCAAGTTGGTTATGGACGTATAATGCAAGTTGTTGGTGAAATTAATGCCGCCGGTTTTAACAAGGTAGCATTAATAACTGAAACCGGACTTTCTGATTCCGAACAAAGGAAATAGTGTGCATAGAGAACAGCAGAAAGGGCTTGGCTATTCGGCAGCGCTGCATTTGCTGATTATTGTTGTTTTTATTTCCGGACTGCCTTCTTTCATGAAAAAAAACGCGATTCCTCAGTCAGTAACTGTTTCAGTTGATATATTGCCTTTTTCCGAGATCAGCAATATGAAGCTTTCGGAAGACAAGCTTGATAAAGAGGAAAAAACCAAGCCGATTGTCGAAGAAGAAAAAAAGCCGCAATTGCCAAAGCCTGAAGAACAGACTTTGCCACCGCCACCGCCGCCGCCGCCAGAGCCAGTTCCTGATAAGAAAAAAGATGAGACGGCAAAAAAGCCTGATAAAAATCCAGAGCAGAAGCCTAAAAAAGCCAAGGAGGAAGATCTGGAAGCGGTTTTAAAGAAACTGCGCGCGCAAGCTGATAAAGACAAGCAGGCCAAGGAAAAAGAACAGAAGGACAAGGAACAGAAAGAAAAAGCTGAGCAGGAAAAAGCTGCACAAAAATCAAAAGATGCAAAAGAAGCTGATGAAGCAACCACCAGAATAAAATCCAAAAATTCGCAGTATGATGCAACTCTTCCATTGAGCATTACTGAAATGGATTTAATTCGCAGTCAGATCGCGAAATGCTGGAATGTGCCAGCTGGCGCTAAAAACGCGCATGAGTTAAGCATAAGTTTACGCGTGCAGCTGGCAGAAGATGGTTCGCTAGTTCATGTTGAGCTTGCCGATGAAAGCAAAGCGCGTTATAGTTCCGACAGTTTTTTTCAGGCCGCTTCCGACAGCGCAATGCGCGCGGTTCGTCAGTGCAGTCCGCTGAAAAATCTGCCGCCGGAGAAATATGCAACATGGCGTGATATAATCATGACTTTTGATCCTAAGGAGTTGTTATATTAATGTTTAGAAAAATCTTCTCATGCCGTTCTGGCTTTTTATCAAGCTTTTTATCAGGCTTTTTATTTCTGGCGTTTATGGCAGTTTCAGCGCCTGCTAATGCCACTTTAGTTATTGATATAACAAAAGGTAATGTCGAGCCTTTGCCAATTGCTCTGCCTGACATGGCGGGCAGCGAAATAGGGCGCAATATAATCGAAGTTGTCTCAGCTGATCTGGAACGCTCCGGACTGTTTCGCATTATTCCAGAAGATGCTTTTATTGAGCAGATAACAGCGTCAACAGTTACGCCGCGTTATGCTGACTGGCGGCAGATAAACGCTGCTGGTTTGATAACCGGAACGGTTGTTGAAACCGGCGGTGGCAGGATGCGCGTTTCTTTCCGATTGTGGGATGTGTTCGCGGAAACTCAGATCGCCGGAAAGGAATATAATACTTTCAGCAATAATTGGCGGCGCGTCGCGCATATCATGGCGGATGAAATTTACAAACGCATAACTGGCGAAAGCGGTTATTTTGATTCACGTATTGTCTATGTTTCTGAAAGCGGTCCGGCTCTTAAGCGCATAAAACGTCTGGCGATTATGGACCAGGACGGCGCAAATCACAAATTCCTTACTGACGGAAGATATCTGGTTTTAACGCCGCGCTTCTCGCCTAATTCGCAGGAAATTCTTTACATGTCATATGCTGGCCGTCAGCCGAGGGTTTTTCTGCGTGATCTGCAAAGTGGCCGCGAGGAATCGCTTGGTTCTTTTGACGGAATGTCATTTGCGCCGCGTTTTTCCGATGACGGACGCTCGATTGTCATGTCAATCGCGCAAGGCGGCAGCACAAATATTTACCGCACTGACCTCGCTTCACGGCGCATGTCGCGCTTAACCAGCGGCAACGTCATTGATACTTCGCCAAGCTATTCTCCGGACGGTTCGCGCATGGTTATTAATTCTGATCGCGGCGGTTCACAGCAGATTTATGTCATGAATGCTGACGGTAGCGATATTCGCCGTATCAGCTTTGGAGAAGGGCGGTATGGAACTCCGGCATGGTCACCACGCGGCGATTTAATAGCATTTACCAAAATGCAAGGCGGAACTTTCTATATAGGCGTTATGCGTCCGGACGGAACAGGCGAGCGGTTGCTAACACAAAGCTATCTTGATGAAGGACCAAGCTGGTCGCCAAATGGCAGAGTGATAATATTCACTCGCCAATCACCTTCGCGCGGCGGCAATGTTGGCGCAAGCCGTTTATATACTGTTGACGTAACTGGCAATAATCTGCGCGAACTGCCTACTCCTGCTGATGCTTCTGATCCTTCGTGGTCGCCGCTGCTTCCGCTGTAAAGTTACGTACAACGTAAAACTGGCAATTCAGACATAAAGGATAACATTCACCTCTTTAGAGCAGCGAAGTTTAAGTGCGGTTTCCCTCTCCCGCTTGCGGGAGATGGCCAGGGAGAGGGCGTAAGAAGGAAGTAGAAGGTATTTGCAAAATACTTATGAACAGTTTACGCGACCATTTTCTGCAAGAATAGTTTTACCTGACTGTTTAGCATCTCCGACTGTTTGGAAAGCATTTCAGCGGCAGAAAGAACTTCTCTGGCAGCGTTATCAGCATCATTAACGCCTTTGCTGATATAAGAAATATTATCAGTGATGCCTTGTACTTCGTTCGAAGTATGTTGCATATTTGAGGAAATTTCCATAGTAACAGCTGATTGCTCTTCAACAGCGCTGGCAATGACTGAGGAATATTCATTAACGCTGCTGATTGATTCCTGAATGCCGCGCAGAACGGAAAGCACATCATTAGAAGAGCTTTGCACATTTTCAATTTGCTTGGCTATTTCTTCTGTCGCTTTTGTAGTCTGGCTGGCCAGATTTTTAACCTCAGAGGCTACAACTGCAAAGCCTTTGCCGGCTTCTCCGGCGCGTGCAGATTCAATTGTCGCATTAAGAGCAAGCAAATTAATCTGTCCGGCAATATCCTGAATCATCTGCAAGATGCCGCTGATCTGATCAACCGCTGTTGAGAGACTGTTGGCAATATTATCAGCTGATCTGGTTCTTTCAACAGTGCTGCTTACCATAACTGATGATTTGCTGATCTGGCTGGAGATTTCTTTAACTGAGGCGGACATTTCCTCAACAGCTGCAGAAACGCTCTGCACATTGCCAAGAGCTTTGAAAGAATTGGAAGAGGCAGTGTTTGATTGCTGATTAACATTTAAGATAAGTTTCTGCATGTTTTCAGCAGTTCTGCACAGCTGAGTTGACGCGCTGGCAACTGTTGTAATGATATTATGAACTCCTGATTCAAAATCACTTGCCAGCTTGGCAATCATTGTTTTGCGTTCCTCAGCGACGGCTTTATCTTTACGACGGCTTTCTTCCTCAAGCCATACGCGCTCCAGAGCATTTTCCTGGAACACTTTTAAAGCTTTCGCCATTGCGCCAATTTCATCACGCTTATTCAAATGCGGAATCAAACATTCAAGATTGCCGCCGGAAATATCCTGCATTGATTTCTGAACTTCCGCTAATGGTTTTTTTATGCTGCGCGTGACAAAATAGAAGAAAGCAAGCGCCGCGAACAATCCGGCGGCGACATAAGCCATAACTATTTTGATATGTTGTTCGTAAGAATCAATACGCGCTGCAAGCATTATGTCCATTTCTTCAACGGAAGCTTTCCATAAATCATAAGCACTTGCCGACGCAGCAGTTGCGGCATTTTGCAGAGCTTCATAAGTAGCAGTTTCCTTGTTAGCAGCAAGATCCTGCAAGATGGTGATTAAAGCTTCATTCGCCTGCTGATATGAATCTTTTCTGCTGTTGGTATTTGTCTTGAAGCTTTCGCTTGTGCCGTAATAGTTAGCATCTTCCTTATAAGCAGTATCAAAATCGCCAAGAACTCGCGCTAGATCAGCTTCTTTCAGCATGTTGGCAAGGCGCAGCAGCTCATTTTTGTCTGTTTCAGCTATTTCCGCCTGCGCGCGCACGCGCAAAGCAAAGCTCGCTGCTTCGCCAATACGGTCAATTGTCTGTGGAAGCGCCAGTAAAGTTACGTCCATAAGGTAGTAACTGTCTAAATCCGGATCAAGAACCAGATTTGACGTATCGCCCATATGTTGAATCATTCCGCGTATATCGACAATAACTTCCTTGGTTTTTGCCTCCAGCTCATCAGCGCTAAGATTTGCTGAAGATGCTGCAACAGCTTGCCATTTGCCATTAACATCCTTGAAATTCCATGAATCACGGCCACGACTGCCAAGTCCTTCTTTAGTAAATTGCAAGGAAGCGCCTATTTGCGTGTCAATTTTTCCAAGCTCGGTGAAGCTATTGCTGATTTCTGCAGCTTTGGAATTGAGCAAAGCCAGACGTTTTTCTTCTTGCTCATTGCCGGACGCGATAATTATGCGATAATCAACCAGCGCGGATAATATTGCGGTAAGCGGCCGCTGATATTGATTGCCAAGCTTTTCCTGTTTTGCAAAATCAACATTGCTGGCAACGCTGTTTACAAAGAAATAAGCAAGCACCGCGATAACTGCGATACAAGCAGCAGTACTTAAATATAAGCGCTGAGATATAGATAATCTGTCCATTTTTTGATCCTTATTTTTTCTTCAATCTCTAATGTTAGCTCTAGAAAGCAATCTCTAGAAAGCAATCTCTAGAAAGCAACCTCTAGTGCAAATCTAGTGCAATTTTTATTATATAATTTTTACATATAATCTCTAAGCAAATATGAGCGCAAAATAATTAATAAAGAGATAAAAATCGTATTTTTTTGTATTTATTTTTTGGTTGCATTACTTTGGTAATTTACGCGTTCAGAGGAGCTTTCTTACCTCTGTTTTGTCACATGACACGCTACCATCTTCATGCATTTTTGTAAGGCTATGTTGTTGCCAGTTAACATCATCACGCTGCGGAAAATCTTCGCGGCAATGTGCGCCGCGGCTTTCCGTTCTGTTTAACGCTGCTTCAATTACACAAAGCGACTGGCGCAGCATATTATCAACTTCCAGCGCTTCAGAAAGCTCATTATTCCACAATAATGAGCGATCAACTACTCCTCCTTCCTTTTGCCATTGTTGCCATAGTTCCTGCATTTTGGCGCGGCCTTTTGCCAGTTGCTCATGCGAACGAAAAATATGCACATGGTTGTGCATTATATTTTGCAGTGATTTTCTGAAATATGATGGTTTTAAAATATTTGATGGTTTTAAAATGTTGTTGTTAAAATTAGTATCTTGCCGCGCCTGTTTGCTGTTTCGCAGTGAATTAAAGCGAGTGAGAATCTCATTTATTGTTGAATTTAAAGGCGGACGTGGTTTTTTTGTTGTTGATTTTGCTATTTTTGCTGCCTGCTCGCCGGCAGTTTTTCCAAATATAATCAATTCCAGCAATGCATTGCAGCCAAGGCGATTCGCGCCATGAACCGAGGCGCAGGCGGCTTCGCCAACCGCCAGCAGATTAGGGCGTGCTGTTTGACATAATTTGTCAGTTGGAATACCGCCCATTGTGAAATGCACTGCTGGCACAACCGGAATTAAATTTTTCCGAGGATCAATCTGCGCGAAAGTTTTGCAGATGCTCATTACTGATGGCAATTTTTCAATAAGAACTGTCTCTGGTAAATGACGAACATCAAGCCATAAATGATCAGAATTTTTTCCACAACCGCGTCCGGAGAGAATTTCTTTCATCATTGCCTTGGCTATTTTATCACGCGAGGCAAGTTCCATATCTTCAGGCTCATATTCGGCCATGAAACGTTCGCCTTTAGCATTTAACAGCGAGCCGCCTTCGCCGCGTGCGCCTTCAGTTATCAGAACATTACTGCCGTAAAGGCTGGTAGGATGAAATTGAATGAATTCCACGTCGGAAAGGGCAAGTCCGCAGCGCAAGGCCATTGCGCCACCATCGCCTGTGCAGATTGAAGATGATGTTGTGGCCGGAAAAATCTGTCCAAAACCGCCGCTGGCGATTATTGTGCTATTGCTGGAAATATAAATTATCTCACCATTTTCCAGCCTCCAGCTTAATAAGCCGCAGCAAGCTCCTTCTTCATTAATAACCAGATCAATAGCGATTGATTCATTGAAAAATGTAACGCCAAGGAGCAGAGCCTGAGCGTATAATGTGTGCAACAGCGCATGTCCGGTTCGATCAGCAACCGCGCAGGCGCGATATGCTATAGCGCCTTTGCCGAATTCAGTGCGTTGTCCGCCATAGGCGCGTTGGTAAATAAGACCTTCTGAATCTCTGGTAAAAGGCATTCCCATTTGCTCAAGCTCAATAATCGCCGCTGGCGCATTTTCGCACATGAAAGCAACTGAATCTTCATCAGCCAGCCAGTCTGAGCCTTTTAAAGTATCGTGCATATGCCAGCGCCAGTCATCTGCCACGCGATTGCCAAGCGCGGCATTTATTCCTCCTTGCGCTGCGGCAGTGTGACTTCTCATTGGCGCTACTTTAGAAACAACAATAACCTTTGCACCGCCTTGCGCTGCTGCTATAGCAGCGCGTAATCCAGCTCCTCCAGCGCCGATTATAACCGTATCGCAACAATGAGTGATAAATTGTGAGTTGTTAATCATGAATTACGAGTGTAGTTTATTAACAATTACGAAGGTGATTTATAGTGATTACGAAGGTATTTTATAGTGATTATGAAGGTGGTTTATAGTGATTACGAAGGTATTTTATCAGGAATTACGAAAGTAGTTTATCAACATGATTAATTCTATCACAGATTCTTTTATTCCAGATTCTTTTACTGCGGATTCACTTTTTGCCAATTTAATGGCAATTATCCGCGCAGCCCTTGCTGAAGATGTTGGCAGCGGAGATATTACTTCGCAATTATTTATTCCTGATGATTTAACAGCAAAAATGGCTTTTGTGGCGCGTGAAAAAATGGTTGTTTGTGGAATTGAAATTCCGGAATTAGTTTATGGTGAGATTGATAAGAGCATAGTTGGCAAGAGAATAATTGTAGAAAAAATAGCGGAAAATGGCAAGGAAATTACCGCAGGCGAGCTAATAGCAACAGTAAGCGGTTCGGCGCGATCAATTCTGACTGGCGAAAGAACATCACTTAATATCATGCAACGCATGAGTTCCGTTGCCACAATAACCAGAAAATATGTTGAAGCGATTGCCGGAACGAAAGCGCAAATAGTTGATACGCGAAAAACAATGCCTGCAATGCGTTTTATTGATAAATATGCTGTGCGCGTTGGCGGTGGTGTTAATCACAGAATAGGACTTTATGACGCGGTGTTGATTAAGGATAATCACATTGCGGCAGCGGCAAATATTCTCTCAGAACCATTATCTCTAAGCGCAATGATTGCTTTAGCCAGAAAAAATGCTCCTTCTTTGCCTGTTTACATTGAATGCGATAATCTGGAGCAGTTGCAAGATGCTCTGAGCGCTGCGCCTGATCGTGTGCTGCTTGATAACATGTCGCCTGATATGCTCCGCGCCGCGGTAAAAATGGCAAAAAATGTGCAGCTGGAAGCCAGCGGTGGTGTTAACCTTGCTAATGTCAGAGAAATAGCTGAAAGCGGAGTTGATTTTATCTCAGTAGGCGCTTTGACACATTCCGCGCTGGCTGTTGATATAGCGCTTGATGCTTTGTAGAATGTTGTCAGAAATTTTTACAAATTGTGAAAAAGAAGCATAAAGAGAAAAAGGCAATTTTTTGTATTATCAGTAATTATTTCAGTAATTATTTCAGCGATTATTTCAGTGGTTATTGATTGTCTTTTCATTTTTCCAGTTTTTTCGCAGTTTTACAAACAGTGAAAGGTGAATGTTTTTTTCCAGAAGTTTCTCCAGCTCGCGGCGAGAGCTGCTGCCAATGCGTTTTATCATTGCGCCTTTTTCGCCAATTACCATTTTTTTATGTGTCTCGCGCTGAACATAAATAACTTGTGAAATGGCGATTGCTTTAGCGCTTTCATTCCATTGTTCAGTTTCAATCAGGCAGGAATAAGGCAGCTCATGCGCCATAATCAGGAATAGTTTTTCGCGTGTTATTTCAGCGGCGAGAGCGCGCAGTTCAATATCGCTGGCCGTATCTTCAGGATAATGAAATTCGCCATCTGGCAGAATAGCGCAGAGAGTTTTTTTAAGCTGTGTGATACCATCTTTTTTAAGAGCTGAAGCGAATAATATTTCTTTGAATATTCCAAAAGAGCTGAGAATTTCCGCCAGCTCGATAAGTCGTATTTTTTGAACTTTGTCGAGTTTATTAATCAGCGCGAAAAGCGGTTTTTTCGACAATGTTTTAAAATTTTCAATAATATTCTGCAGCTCGGCGGTTATTCCTTTTGTCGCGTCAATCATCAGCAGAATAATATCCGCTCCGGCAGCGGCTGACCATGCGGATTTTACCATTGATTTTTCAAAATTATGATCAGCGGCGAAAATTCCTGGCGTATCAATGAAGATCATCTGCATATTATCTTCAGTGATAATTCCGCGCAGATTACTCCGCGTAGTTTGCGCTTTTGGCGTCATTATCGCTATTTTTTGTCCAACCAGAGCATTTATAAGCGTTGATTTTCCGCTATTTGGCTCGCCGATTATCGCTACAAAACCACATTTTTTTCTGTTCATTTTTTTCCTGTGCAAATTTATAAGAGCTTAGCGAATAGTATCAGAGCTTATCAAAGCGTATAAAATCTTATCAAACATTATCAGATTTTTTCTAAAGCCTTTTCAATTTTTTTAAGTAATCGTGGAATATTATGAAGTTGTCTTCTTGCTTCCTTTGCGGCTTGCTTTATTCTTGCTGAACGTGAGAAATGTTCATTTGCCCAGCTTTCAATTAATGGTCTGGCAAGTTCCCACATATTAAGCTGTGGATTAAGCATTCTGCCTAGTCCTTCTGCTACCATCAGCGTTTTTTGCATAAGCAGCAACTGCGGTTGAACTTCCATTTCAAATTCAGCGGCGATAGAAAACATCTGCGCCAGCAGATTAGCAACGGAAATTTCGTTAAGTGGCTTGTTCATTATCGGCTGAGCAACAGCTTTGCAGGCTTGTGTGAATGATTCTATATTTTTATGTTCAGGAACATAGCCCGCTGCGAAATGCAATTCAGCAACGGCGCGATAATCGCCATTTAAAAAACCATGTAATATTCCGGCGATATAGGCGCGTGAATTCCAATCGAGCCTTCCCATTATGCCAAAATCAACTGCTATTAATTCGCCATTTTGCTCATCAAGGAATAAATTTCCCGGATGAAGGTCAGCATGGAAAAATCCGTCAATGAATATTTGTGAAAACAGACTGCTGGAAATTTTCTTAAGTATATCATCTACAGCAAAGCGGCTGGCGCGGATTGCCGGAATATTGCTGAAAGCTATTCCTTCAATAAATTCGCTGGTAAGTACGCGCCGCGAGGTCATGTGCCAATAAATCTCTGGAACGCGCATTCCGGAATTATATTTTTTTAAATTTTCCGCCAGCTCTTCTGCGGCTGCTGCTTCAAAACGCAGATCAAGTTCAAAAAAAACGCTTTCTTTAAAAGTCTGAACTATTGATTTTGGTTTAAGCCTTGCCGGCAGACGTTTTTCGAGAAATCCGGCAATCTGGAAAAACAGATTAATATCGCGCGCAAAGGCTTTTTCAACATCAGGACGCAGAATTTTTACCGCGACTTTTTTTCCCTCTTTGGTTATTGCCTGATGAACTTGAGCGATTGAAGCGGCGGCAATTGCCTGATCAGAAAACTCCAGAAATAAATCCTCGATTCTGCCCTCAAGTTCCTTTTCAATTATTTGTCGCGCCTTATTTCCGGAAAATGGCGCTAGCTTGTCACGAAGTCCGGCCAGATCATCAGCTATTTCTTCGCCAACCAGATCGCAGCGAGTTGAAATAGCTTGTCCAAATTTGATAAAACTAGGCCCTAGATATTCGAATGCTCTGGCTAAGCGTTCACCTTTTCTCAAGCCGCGCTTTCTTATACATAAAACGTCATAGCGCAGAAAAACCACAATAATGAACAACAGACGAAAAATATTTCTGAAAAAGCGGATCATGATTTAATAACGCTATATCTAATCATATGACATTTAAGATTATTCAATCTAAGACTCTTCAATCTAAGACTCTTCAATCTAAGACTATTCAATTTAAAACTCTTCAATTTAA
>CAZFJN010000001.1:81479-93143 GCA_964519595.1 uncultured Rickettsiales bacterium | reverse complement strand
TTCAATTTAATATACTTGTTTATATCCTGAAAATGATTTAAAAAAAGATATAATTTTCCTGATTTTAGATATTTGTTGCAGAGGCGGTTTAAGGTATTACATTTAGTTGATTATATTTAAAGGAATAATGATGATTTTATGGCTTATTGGCACGGTGATTATAGCATACAGCCTTGGCTCAATTCCTTCCGGGCTGATATTAGGAAAGCTGCTTGGCTCAGGCGACATACGCCGCATTGGCTCAGGCAATATTGGCGCGACTAACGCGCTGCGTACTGGAAATAAACTTCTGGCTTTTCTTACGCTGTTTTTTGATATTGGCAAAGGCGTTCTGGCGGTGCTGATTTGCCGCTATTATTATAATGCTGATTACGCTGCTCTGGCGGCTTTAATCGTAGTATTAGGGCATATATTTCCAGTCTGGCTTAATTTCAAAGGCGGAAAAGGCGTGGCAACGGCAATCGGCGTTTTTATTGCGATTAATTTAAGCATGGCTTTGGTTATTTGCGCTTTGTGGTTGTTTGTCTTTACCTTCACGCGCGTTTCTTCGATTTCTTCGCTGGTCAGTATTGGCTATTCATCAATCGCCGCTTATTTGCTGGATAGTTATTTTACTGCTCTGCTGTGCCTTTGCATTGCCGCGCTTATTATCTTTACACATCGTGGCAATATAATCCGCCTGCTGGCCGGACAGGAGCAGAAATTCTCTCTGCGCGTTTTATAATTATAAAATTCTAACATTATAAAATTCTAAATAAAATTCTAACTGATTATTATCTTTTTATTTAATGTTGATTTTAACTTATAAATACGGCAATCATTAACCATTATGTATTATCCAACCCTTGCTTCCGATAATCTGGTTGATGTTATTCGTCTTATTCGCACGCCGAATGTCGGACCAGTTACTTTTTTTCAATTGATTCTGCGCTACGGAACTGCTGCCGAGGCGCTGGCGGCTTTGCCTAATCTGGCCATTCGTGGCGGAAGGAAACAGGCGCTTAAACCTTACAGCAAGAGCGAGGCTGAACGGGAAATAGAAAAAACAGAAAAATTTGGCGCGCGTTTTGTCCGTTATGGCGAGGCTGATTATCCGGAGCTTTTAACTTATATAAGCGATGCGCCGCCGCTTCTGACCATTAAAGGTCATGCGGAAATTTATAAACAACAAAGAATTCTGGCGATGGTTGGTTCGCGCAATGCTTCAGCAAATGCCTGCCAATTCGCGCAGAAAATGGCGCGTGAAGTAAGCTCCGGCGGAATTCGCGTTGTTTCCGGCCTTGCGCGCGGCATTGACAGCTACGCGCATAAAGGCGCTCTTGCTGCCGGAGCGTCAGGAACATCTGGAACATCAGGAACATTCGGAATATCTGGAACAATCGCAGTCATTGCTGGCGGAATTGATAATATATATCCTCCGGAAAATGCCGCGCTTTATAAAGAAATCGCTGAATCAGGCGCAATTATTTCCGAGCAGCCTTTCGGACAGATTCCCTTCGCTGGCGCTTTTCCAAGCCGCAATCGGATTATTGCCGGAATGTCTGATGCAACTTTAGTAGTTGAAGCCTCGCCAAAATCCGGCTCTTTGATAACGGCAAGGCTGGCTCTTGAATATAACCGTGAGTTGCTGGCAATTCCAGGCTCTCCGCTTGATCCTCGCGCTAAGGGCTGCAACCAGCTTATCAAAAATGGCGCTTATGTTGTGGAAGAATCAGCGGATATTTTGCAAATAGTCGCGCAAGTAACGCGCCTTGGCGCTAATCGCGCTCAGCTTAGTGAAACTCCGCAATCTCAATATAGCTCAGCCGATTTGTTGAATAAATCCGCCAATTCAGGCGATATTTCAGCAATCACAAAAGCCAGTGAAGATGAAATTGCCGCAGCTCATGAGCTGATAATGCAAAAACTAAGTACCACGGCAATTTCTGTTGACGAGCTGGTTGAGCAATGCTGCATTTCAGTTGGCATAATGCAGGCGGCTCTTCTTGAGCTTGAGCTGGCTGGAAAAGTTCGCCGTATTGTCGGCGGAAAAATTTCTCTTGTTTATGAAGATATTTATGAAGATGAAAAAATTCCGGCGCTATAATTTACTAAACAGTAAGTTCAGAACAGTAATTTCACAGCAATAATTTTACAGCAATAATTTTACAATAGTAATTGCAAACAGTAAGTTCAAAACAGTAAGTTCAAATTATTAATTTAGAAACAGTAAATTCAAAACAGAAATTTTAAAACAGGAAGTTTAAAAAGGTGTCTAATTCTAATTCTAATTCTAATTCAGCTTCTAATTCAGCGTCTCTTAATCATCTGACCTTATCTGAAATGCGCGATGCTTTACGTTTGCGGAAATTTTCGGCAGTTGAGCTGACGAAAGCGCATCTTGCCGCTATTGAACGTGACAATCCTGAGCTTAATGCTTTTATCACTCTTACTGCTGATAAATCATTGCAAATGGCGGCCTCCTCTGATGCTTTACTGGCCAAAGGCGAGGGCGGTGCTTTGCAAGGAATTCCGGTTGGCGTTAAAGATTTGTTCTGCACTAAGGATATTCTAACTACTGCCGCTTCGCATATTCTCGATGGTTTCAAGCCGCCTTATGAATCAACAGTTACGCAAAATCTGTGGAATGAAGGCGCGATTATGCTTGGCAAGCTGAATCTGGATGAATTCGCAATGGGATCAGCAAATTTAACCAGCTATTATGGCGCGGTAAAAAATCCCTGGAAAATTAATGATGTTAATGTCGTCGCCGGCGGTTCCAGCGGCGGCTCAGCGGCTTCAGTCGCGGCGCATTTATGTCCGGCAGCTTTAGGAACTGATACTGGCGGTTCAATTCGTCAACCGGCTTCTTTCTGCGGCGTTGTCGGCATTAAACCAACTTACGGACGCTGCTCACGCTGGGGAATAATCGCCTTTGCCAGCTCGCTCGATCAAGCAGGTACTATAACTCGAAACGTGCGAGATGCGGCAATCATGCTTGGAGTTATGTGTGGTCATGATGCAAAGGATTCAACCTCTGCTCCTTTGACAGTTCCTGATTTTGAAAAAGCTTTAACTGGCGATATCAAAGGCAAAAAAATCGGAATTCCTAAAGAATATCGTCCAGACGGAATAAATCCGCAAATAAGCGCAATCTGGGATAATGGCAGCAGGCTGCTACAGGAAGCGGGCGCGGAAATAGTCGAAATATCGCTTCCTCATACTAAATACGCTCTTGCTACATATTACATCATTGCCCCGGCTGAATGCTCATCAAATCTGGCGCGTTACGATGGTGTTCGCTATGGTCTGCGCGTTCTGCCGGAAGGAGGTAGTTTAAGTGATCTTTATGAATATACTCGCGCCGCTGGCTTTGGCGCTGAGGTAAAGCGCCGCATTATGATTGGAACTTATGTTCTCTCCGCCGGATATTATGATGCTTATTACAAAAAAGCCAGATCAGTACGCTGGCTTATTGCCGAGGATTTCCGCAAGGCTTTTGAGAAAGTTGATGCTATTCTTACGCCAACTGCGCCAAGTGCTGCTTTCGGCTTTGATTATAAGCCGGAAAATCCAGTTGAAATGTATTTAAATGATGTTTTTACAGTTCCTGCTTCTTTAGCTGGCTTGCCGGGAATTTCCATTCCGGGCGGTTTAAGCAAAGAAGGCTTGCCGCTTGGCTTGCAATTAATTGGCAAGGCTTTTGACGAAGCTCAGCTTTTAAATATCGCTTATAGCCTGGAAAAATCATTGAATTTTTCCGCAAAGCCGCCAGGAGGTATGTCATGCTGATTAAAGGCAATAGCGGCGATTGGGAAGTTGTCATCGGACTTGAAGTTCATGCACAAATGGCGACTTCTTCAAAGCTTTTTTCCTCTTCTCCTACTGCTTTTGGCGCTGAGGCTAATGCCAACGTGTCATTTGTTGATGCAGCAATGCCTGGAATGTTGCCAGTTATCAATGAAAAAGCCATTGAGCTGGCTGTTCTTACCGGACTTGCTCTCGGCGCGCAGATTAACCTTAAAAGCGTATTTGATCGCAAGAATTATTTCTATCCTGACTTGCCGCAAGGTTATCAAATTTCACAATATCTTGATCCGATAGTCGGACGTGGCGAAATTTTGCTTGATATGCCTGACGGCGTGGTAAAAAAAGTTGGCATAACGCGCCTTCATATTGAGCAGGACGCTGGGAAATCGCTTCATGAATATAATCCTAAAAACAGCTATATTGATTTAAACCGCGCCGGAGTTGCTTTAATGGAAATAGTTTCCGAGCCTGATATGCGAAGTGCTGATGAAGCTGCTGCATATGTGAAAAAACTCCGTTCGATATTGCGTTATGTCGGCAGTTGCGATGGTGACATGGAAAAAGGCAATCTCCGCGCTGATGCTAATGTTTCCGTCCGCAAAATTGGCGCGCCGCTTGGCACGCGCTGTGAGATAAAAAATGTAAATTCTGTACGTTTTCTGCATAAGGCAATTGAATATGAGGCAATGCGGCAAGTAGAGATACTTGAAGCAGGCGGAGTTATTCATCAGGAAACAAGGCTGTTTGACGCGGAAAAAGGCGAAACGCGCACTATGCGGAGCAAGGAAGATGCAATGGATTATCGCTATTTTCCTGATCCTGATCTGCTGCCGCTGGTGCTTACACAGCAATATGTTGATAAAATAAAAGCAACTCTGCCGCAGCTTCCGGACGAAAAAAAAGAACGTTATATAGCGGCAGGACTTTCTGCTTATGATGCCGGAGTTATCGTTGCTGAGAAAGAAACAGCAGAATATTTTGATGAACTTTCCGCCGGAAGAGATGCCAAGCTTGCTTCCAACTGGATGACTGGCGAGCTATTCGGCAGGCTTAATAAAGCGGCAATTGCTTTTGAAAATTGTCCGATTTCAGCTGCCAGCTTGGCAGAATTGCTTGATTTAATCGCCGATAACACGATCAGCGGCAAAATCGCCAAGGATGTTCTTGATAAAATGTTTTTATCAGGAAAGGCTGCTTCTGTGATAGTTGCAGAAGAGGGGCTTAAACAAGTTACTGATTCCGGCGCGATTGAAAAAATAATTGACGAAGTTATTGCGGCAAATCCGGATAAAGTTGCTGAATATAAATCCGGCAAGGATAAGCTATTTGGATTTTTTGTTGGACAAGTACTTAAAGCCAGCGGCGGCAAGGCAAATCCGGCAATGGTCAATGATCTGCTGAAAAGTAAATTATAATAGACCTCTTTCGAAACTAAATATTCGCGAATTTTCGAGATTGATTATGATTTTGCAGTATATTCTTCTAACAAAATATCGTCATCCTTTGACTTGATCAAAGGATCTTTTTCTTGTGTATTTTTCTTGTTGCACAAGATCCTTTGATCAAGTCAAAGGATGACGTCATATAATCAAATACTTAATCGTTTCGAAAGAAGTCTAATGCATCTTTTTATTTTTGGCCTTGGCTATTCAGCTTTTGCTATTGCCAAGCTCGCTCTTGCACAAGGTTTTAAAGTTTCCGCAACTACTCGCAATCCGGCGAAGGCGCAATTGCTTAACGCACAATCTATAATTGCCGCGCAATCTATAAAAATTTACACAGAATTTCCTAAACAAATTAATGATGTTACACATATAATTGCAAGCATTCCGCCGCAGGAACAAGGCGATATTGTTCTGCAACATTTTCCGGAATTTCCAGCTTCCGCGCATTTATATTATCTTTCAACTACTGGAGTATATGGTGATTATGGTGGTAAGCTGGTTGATGAAAATTCTGCGCTTCGTCCTAATAGTGATCGTTTAAAGCGGCGCGTTGTGGCAGAGAATTTGTGGCGAGAGCGCGGCGCGCATATATTCCGGCTGGCAGGAATTTATGGTCCGCAGCGCAATGTTCTGGAAGATGCGAAAGAAGGCGCGGCGCGGCGCATTTATAAAGCGCAGCAGGTTTTTTCGCGTATTCATGTTGATGATATAGCGCAAACGGTTTTTGCCGCCTTATTATCGCCAAATCCGGGCAGTATTTATAATGTTTGTGATGATGAACCAGCTGCCGCGCATGAGGTTGTTGCATATGCCTGCGAGCTACTGAAAATTGCTCCGCCGCCGCTTATTCCTTACGAGCAGGCTGATTTATCGCCAATGGCCAGGGAATTTTATTCCGCCAATCGTCGCGTTTGTAACAATAAAATAAAACGTGAATTAGCGGTTAAACTACATTATCCTACTTACCGCGAAGGCTTGGCACAATGTTTGCAGCAAATTGCTGCGATGTAATATTTTAGCGATTTGTTTTACGACAATTATTTTACGACAATTATTTTACGGAAACTATTTTACGGAAACTATTTTACGAGAATGATCTTACGACAATTAATATATGAAAAATCATCTACTGATATTATCTGCCTTGTTGCCGCTTCTTGCTGCCTGCGAAACTAATCGTCAGGATGCTGAGGCAATCAAGGCGCAAGCGCATGAAGATGCGATGATTGTGCGTTCAAATGCCGAACGTCATGGCGAGCGCGTGGCAAATAATGTGCGCGATCAAATTAAAGAAACCAGCATGAAATTGCGCGAATGGTGGCTTACTCCGCCGCCTGAGCCGCTGCCTGTTATAATTCCTACTTCATATTGTTATCAGTTTTTGCAGGATATAGTTTGTTATCGTGCGCCAATGCAAGGAATGGAACATCGTCTGGTTGGTTATCAGGGCGATATGGCCGAGCCGCCTGGGGAAGCTCAGACTACAGCTTTGCCAAAAGCGCGTTTGCATAAATATGCCGGAGAAAAAGGCATGAAGGAACGTGTCAAAAACGCTAAGCCTATATTTGTTTCAATTCCGGTGGTTGCCAAGGAAGATAAAAACTCAGCTATGATACAAGGCGAAGCGCAGCTAGGCAGTGAACCATTGCCTGATCCTAATCTGTCGCCGCAGCTTTAATTTTTATGCTTAATACTATGCATAATATTATGCACAATATTATGCATAATAATGATTAAGCATAGCTCGTCTGTTTGCTTTGCAAAGAATTGTATAAATCGTCAATTTCCTGAGTTTTTCCAAGGAATTTTTTGGCTTTTTTAGCAAGCAGCGTGGCATTTTCGATTCTGTTTGCCGCTAATTCATTTTTTGCTTGTTTAAGAGCGATTTCGCCTTTGGCTTTTTTAAGATCAGCGCGGGAAAATGCGCGGTTTTTTCTGGCTGTTTCCGTATGTATTTCTGCTTCCTGAAATTTTCCGTCTTCGATATATGCGCTAAGCAATTTCCATGCTCCTGCTGCATGGTTTGTTTTTGCCAGATATGCGCGTTTTGCAAAATTCAGCGCGTCAGGCAAGAGTTTTTGTTTATGCGCGGCGTCGGAAAGAGAAGTTGCTGCTAAATATTCAGTTTCAGGATATTCAAGCAGTTTTTCGAGCAGAATTC
This sequence comes from uncultured Rickettsiales bacterium, assembly GCA_964519595.1. Classification (GTDB taxonomy): domain Bacteria; phylum Pseudomonadota; class Alphaproteobacteria; order Rickettsiales; family SXRF01; genus JANRKF01. Next base: position 85,748 of record CAZFJN010000001.1, on the reverse strand, counting down.
GTGTTTCATTATCATTTCCGGCACTTTTACTGATTTGCGCGCGCAGCATCAGAGTAAGCGGCGAAGCGCCTAGAGATTTTTCTATTGATTTTGTATGATTTGCTGCTGAATCAATATCCGAGCTGGCCAGAGCGGCGACGGTTTTAGTAAGGCTATTTAAGGCTAGTTGGTAGTTTTTTATTGTTCGTCTATTTCTTATATTGCCAGGAAAATTCCACAATTCCGAGCAGAAACGGTATAAAATTACCAGCAGCAAAGCGCTGATAAATATTATCAACAATAATATTTCAACGCTGGTTTCTATTTTATAACCTTGCCAGATTACAGATATTTCACCAGGATTTTCGCCAAACCATGCGCCGACAAGGCCAAAGGCGGTTACTGTCAACAGAAGAGCGATTATAGTGATCATAGCGCAACTTTCTGATCATTTTGCGTGGTTTCATGTTGTGGATTTTTGCTATCTGCTCCTTGCGGTTTTTGTCCAAGATGCAGAGTTATTTTTTTAAGCAATAAATTAGCGGCAAGATGTGTTTTTGCCTGCTCTTGCCAGTTAGCGAATATTTTTTTCGTTGCAGCGGAGAGCTTTTCGCTTTCCTGCAATGCTGCGGCAATATTTCCTTCCGCAAGCAGAGATTCAGCGCGAGCGATAACCGCGTCATCGTCAGAACCATGATGATCTTTGCCGACTTTGCGGATTTTTATTATAGATTTTAAATTGCCGGCGATGGTTTTTTCATCATTTTTTACAAAAAGCGCGGCAATATTATCAGCAAATTCACGTTTCAGACTATCAATGGTTGAAATTCCGGTTATGCTGTAGGAATCTGCTGTTTTCAGAATTTCCTTCATGTCAGGACGGAGCAGAGCAAGCTCTTCAATTTCACTGGCAAAAGCTCTTCCAGAGCGCATTGCCTCTTTAATCTGGCTTACTATGATCATGCTTCTTAAAGCATCATGTTCATAATTTCTGACCTTGTCTAATTCAGCTTTAAGCTCAGAAATTTCCCTGGCCATTTTTTCTATTGTATTATTATCATATTTTTCTGAATTATTTATATTTTCCTTGTTATTAGCTTCTATATCAAACGTTATATTATCGACATTTTCTTCAAGCTCGGCAATGCGCTCTTCGAGTAGTGCAATATCAATATAAATTGCTGGAAAAGAAGAATCGGCAACTGTTTCTTTTGCTTCAGCCTCTTTCGGCATTTCATTTTTTGTATTTTTTGTATTTATTGCCTGAGAATTATCAACATTCTCTTCTGTTCCTAAAACAAGCGGAGCAAGCACATAATTAAGCAGAATCCATAATGCGGCAAGCGAGGCAATGGTAATTCCAAAATTCTTAAAAGCAGATTTTATGCTGCCTTGCTCTTTTTTTGCGGCAAAGCTTTCCTTGTCGTTTTTATTACTATCCTGATTACTATGCTGATTGTTCTCTTGATTATTTGTATCAAGCGGATTTGTCATAAAAATCTTCCGTTTTACATTGTACCGTAAACATTATCTATGCATTCAAGCAATGATGCAAGAGTTGGCTTATGAGCGTTATAAATCTTTCGCCAGCTTTGTTCGTTAAAGCTTGTGGCGAAGCTTGTGGTAAAGCTTGCGGCTTTCTGTGCTATTTCTTCACTAAGAGTAAAAGCGTCAATTGTGCTAATAAGCGGCAGGCAATTATGTTTGCTCAGTAGATTATAAAATATTTCAACATTACGAACGGAAAAGAAGGTAACTGCATCTATATAGCCGCGGCGCATTTGCTCAAGCAATGTATCTGACAAAGATTCAGCAGCGACCGCCTGATAAGCGACAATACGCTGGCAATTCATGCCAAGGCTTTGGATTATAGTAGGAAGATCAGATTTTATATGTTCTCCGGAAATATATATGAAATTCGCATCTTCATCATAACCATCACGCAGATATTCTATTAAATGATCAATTGTTCCACCGCCTGTTACAATACGCGTAAAACCAAGAGAATAAGCGCAATTTGCCGTCGCTTCTCCTACGCATAACAGCATTATATCGCGTATTTCCGTAAGTAATGCTAATGCTTGCACAGCATGTTTGCTTGAGAGAAGAATCGCACTAGGATCTTCCAGCAACATTCTATATAAAGGCGCGCGCATTGTATGATCGAGAATTATCTCAGTAAGAGGTTCATGAATCACATGATGACCGCGTTCATGCAGTTCCTGCGTTATTTCCTGCTCATCGCCTTTGGCGCGAGTAATCAGAATTGTTTTGCTCATCGTTAATCATCTCAATTTAGGCTATTTTTCAATCATCTCATAATGCTTCAATGACAATTTGCGCGGTTGCATAATTTTCTTCATCAGCAATTGACAAGAAGATTTTTGCCTTGGTTTTTGGCGGTATTATTTCTTGCAGATATTTTGCTGCTGATCCGCTGAGTTTTATATAAGGAGCGCGGTGTGAATCATTGCTTATTTCTATTTCGCGGAATAATGCCTTGCTGCCTATTCCACAGCCTAAGGCTTTAGCACAAGCTTCTTTTGCCGCAAAACGCTTGGCATAAGCAGCACTTCTTTTCTTGCGCGCATCGCAGGTTTTTCGTTCAGATTCAGTGAATATACGCTTGATGAATTGCTCGCTGGATTTTTCCAGAAGTTTTTCAATTCTGCGAATATCAACAATGTCATTGCCAATTCCGATAATCATCTTATTTCCTGCTTTGCTTCTTGCTTTATTTTCTTTTTTATTTTCTAGCGGAATTTATAATGTTTTTCATGGTTTTTATTGTTTCTTTCATTCCGCCAAACAGTGATTCGCCGATTATAAAATGTCCTATATTAAGCTCGCATATTTCGCCAATAGCAGCAACAGCAGCAACATTATCATAATTCAAACCATGTCCGGCATGAACTTCTAAGCCACAATTTGCAGCGTAATTTGCCGCTTTTGATAATTTATCAGCGTTAAGCGGAAAAGTTACCGCGTATTTTCCAGTATGTAATTCAATAGCGTCTGTTTTTAAACGCGCCGCGGCTTTTATTTGCTCTGCTTCCGGATCAACAAACAGAGATACACGAATTGCTGCTTTCTGTAATTTTTCAATATAATCAGCTAGATTCTTCTCTTGTTCAATGACGTTTAAACCGCCTTCAGTAGTCAGTTCAGCGCGTTTTTCCGGAACTATGCATACGGCATGTGGCAAAAGGCGCAGTGCTATTTCCAACATTTCCTCAGTTGCTGCCATTTCCAGATTAAGCGGCAGATTAATTTCATTACGCAAGCGTTCAATGTCATTATTGCGAATATGCCTGCGATCTTCCCGCAGATGCGCGGTTATGATGTCTGCGCCGCCTTCTGCGGCGGCTATAGCGGCGCGAATTGGACAAGGATCACTTCCGCCGCGTGCGTTACGCAATGTTGCTACATGATCTATATTTACGCCAAGGCGGATTTTATTCATTTATTTTCTTCATTTATTCTATTCAGCTATTTTATTCATAGATTATATTCATTTTTGATTGCATAATCAGTTTTTGAAATGTTTTTTGCAATATTCAAGAAATTGCGCTGAAGCCGCGGCGCGATGACTTATTTTCTGTTTTTCCTCAGCGTTTATTTCCGCCAAGGTTACATCATATCCTTGTGGAATAAAAACCGGATCATAACCAAAGCCGTTTTCTCCGCGCGGCGGAAAAGACAGATTGCCGTCTATTCTTCCTTCAAAATTCACGCATTTTCCGTCTGGAAAACAAAGCGCCAGAACGCAGATAAAATACGCCTTGCTGTTAAGAGCGGCTTTTTTTTGTAAAAGTTCTTGCTGAATTCTTGCGAAGGCAACAGTAAAATCTTTTCCTTCTCCTGCCCAGCGCGCTGAGTAAATTCCTGGAGCGCCTGCTATTGCCGGAATAACCAGCCCTGAATCATCAGCAAGGGAAGGAATTTTTGCTATTTCAGCGCAATGCCTTGCCTTTAATTCAGCATTTTCAGCGAAGCTGTTTCCTGTTTCTTCCGGCTCTTTGATGCCGATTTCAGCGGCGGATTTTATTACCATTTGCAAAGGCGCAAGCAGGGAATTAAATTCGCGCAGTTTACCTTGATTATGTGTTGCAATTATGAGCTGATTTTCCGGCATTTAAACTATCTCTATTAATATATAATGATCCCTTATAATGATGCTAGGATGTTAAGATGTTAAGATGTTAAGATGCTAAGATGCTAAGATATAAATCTACAAGCAGAATAAAATTACAAATATATAAATAAAGATCATTGCATCTTAACATCTTA
>CAZFJN010000001.1:70564-81379 GCA_964519595.1 uncultured Rickettsiales bacterium | reverse complement strand
CATCCTAACATCCTAACATCCTAACATCTCAATTCTGCTTATAGATTTATAGCTTTATTCTGCGCGGTAATTAAGCGTTTTATGCCTTTTTTCGCCAGACGGTAAAGGGCTGAGAAATCTTTATCAGTTACCGGAGATTCCTCAGCGGTGCATTGAATTTCAACTATTTTTCCATCAGCAGTAAGCACAAAATTTGCATCCATTGCCGCAGTTGAATCTTCAGCATAATCAAGATCAATAACCGCGCAACCTTCAACCATGCCGCAGGAAATTGCCGCAACCTGACCAGTAAGCGGATTTGCTTTTATAACTCCTTTTTTGTGCAGTTTTTTTAAGGCAATGGCAAGCGCTACATATCCGCCAGTTATTGAGGCGCAGCGTGTTCCGCCATCTGCCTCAATTACGTCGCAATCAATTATTATCTGCCTTTCTCCGAGCATTTTTAAATCTACAACTGAGCGTAAAGAGCGTCCGATAAGGCGCTGAATTTCCTGAGTGCGTCCTGATTGTTTGCCTTTGGCGGCTTCGCGTTGAACTCGCTCATTTGTTGCGCGTGGTAACATACCATATTCAGCAGTTATCCAGCCTTTGCCAGTATTACGAAGGAAAGGCGGCGTTTTTTCCTCTACAGTTGCGGTGCATAAAACTCGCGTATTTCCGCAGCTGATCAGGCACGATCCTTCCGCATGGCGGCTTGCATCAGGCTCAATGGTTATTTTGCGTATTTCTGCTGCTTTACGTTTTGAAGGGCGCATAATGATTTGCTTTCTGTTTCAATTATATTTTGTAATTTGCTCATAAATTCTGCTTTTGGCAAGCCTGGTTCTATTGGCGGCAGAAAGGAGATGGTTATTTTACCAGGTTTTTTACGAAATGAATTTTTTCCCCAGAAAAGTCCGGAATTAAGGGCAACCGGAATAACCGGAACATTCAAATGACTGTAAAGAGCGGCGATTCCGGGATGATATTGCGCTGCTGCTTCCGGCTTTGTGCGCGTTCCTTCCGGATATATTATTATAGCTCTTCCTTCTTTAAGGCGTTTTTCAGCGTCGCGCAGCATTTTTTTCATTGTTGATGATTTGCCGCCGCGGTCGATTGCAATCATTTCCATTCGCCATAAATACCATCCCCACAGCGGAATTCTCAATAATTCACGTTTAAGAATGTAGCAGGGATTCTTCAGCAGAGTAAGGAAAATAAGCGTATCCCAGGCTGATTGATGCTTTGCCGCGTATATTACTGGCGAATCAGTTATATTTTCTTGTCCGCGAACTTCATGTGTGATTTTAGCAATAACTCGCAAAAACCATAGATTAAGCGCCGCCCAGGGATGTCCGCTTTTTAATACCGCTTTTCTTGAGAAGATAAATAACGGCGCGAAAATAAAAGGCGCGGTGAATGTCCAGCTTACATAAAATATGTTGAATATTAGCGATCTGATCATTGATTTATAGTTATTTATCAATTATTTTTCAGTATGTTACTATTGACTCTTCAGGAATATATGTCGTATTTTTGCAAAAATCAGCTTGTGAAATTCAGAAAGAATAAGGCTACGAGTTCCTGAATCGGAAAGCCAGCTTAAATTACGGTAATCGCGTGTTGAAACCACTGCTGGAATTATAATAATATCATTTGGCATGGTGGCTTTAAACTCAACCAGCGCGCGCGGCATATGATAATCAGCAGTTACCAGCAAGGCGCTTTTATAAGAGCGACGCATAATCCATTCGAGGCTTTCCTCAGCATTGGCAATGGTATTTGTGGCATTACGGCCAAGGGTTATTCTTCCCAGCGAGGCTATTCCTAAAATTTCTCTTATTCCCAGTGGCGCTTTGGCCAGCAATGCGCCAAGCGTGACATCCTCGCTGACGCCGCTTATGAATAAAGCCTTGCCGCGATTATTAACCAGCAATTCAAGACCATATTCAACTCTGCCGCTACCGCCGGTAAGAACTATTATAGCATCTGCTTTTTCTGTTTGATCAAGCTGGTAAGTGCTGATTCGGAAAGCAAAACTGATTACCGCGATAAACCATACGAGCGCAATGAGCAGCGCGCATAAAACAATACGACGCAGAATTTTCATGTTACAGCGCCTTTTTAAGTTGCGATAAAACTGAATAGCGCGTTGCCATTATTACGATCAGCAGGCAGGCAGGAGGTATAAGAACGGCAATAGCAATATGTATGCTGCTTAAATCAAAGCGTGGCAGAATCTCATTGCCAAGATTTCCAATCCACCATGCTAGAATTATATAAAAACCTAAAGCACAAGCTACTCCGGCAGCAGCAGCGCGCAGACATATCGCCGCATGTTCATTTTGAAACTGTCTGGCGATATAATCATCCTCTGCGCCAATTTCGTGCAACAGATTTACTGTGTTTTTATGTAAATGCAGCGAGGCGCGCGCGCTGAACATTATCACCATGGTCATTGCCGCTAAAACGGCAATCGCCAATATCATTGAAACAATCTGCATTACATGAATAAAAGAAGAAAACAGCTCTGCCCAGCTTTCATGTTCATCAATATCAATTGCCGGATTTATTTCGCTTAAAATCTTGTTCAGCTCACTGATTAAAATTGCCGGATTCTCAGATTTTGCCGCTTCTGCGCGGAGCTTTACATCAAAAACAATCGGCAGAGTAGTCTCTGTCAGAGAATCATAATCTCCTAACCATGGTTTCAGCGAATCGCGCAGTTCCTGATCATTAATCCGCGTTATTGCGGCGATTGAAGGATTTTTTTCCAGAGTGTTTTTAACAAGGTTGCTAGTATTTTCGAGATTTTCCAGAGTTCCCGGAATAAGAACGGCGATATTTGTGCGATAATCATCACGATGCGTTCCAACCCATTTGCCAAGCGAGGCAACAAGAAACAACAGCAAGCTGGCCAGTGCAACCATAATTCCGATATGCCAGGGCAGATAACGCTGTGAATCATCTCTGGCGAAGGTGAAGTCTGGTTTCATTATAGTTTCATTATAGTTTCATTATGATTTTATTATGGCTTCATTATGATTTCATTATCAATTTACTTATTATGGAATATCAGGCGCTTGTATCAAGCTGTTTTGTTGTTTCCTGTGATTTTGCTACTGCTACCATTGCCGGTTTCAGCAGTCGGTCATGCATTACATAACCAGCTTGAACAACTTGTATTATCGTTCCGGCTTCTGTGCCAGGAATCTCTATTTGTGCGACCGCCTGATGCAGATTGTGATCAAATTTCTTACCAAGAGGGTCAATGCGCTTTATGCCATGACGTTCCATTATTCCGGAAAGTTCCTGAACAGTCATGTCAAGGCCGTCGCCTACGGTTTTAAGCAATTCATTTTCTGCGCGTTTTTCTGCGGAAATGCTTTCTGCGGCGCGTTTGACGTTTTCCATAACCACTACAACATCGCGCGCGAAGCCGCTGGCGGCGTATTTGGCGGTTTCCTGCTGATCACGTTCAGCGCGTTTTCTGAGATTCTCCAGTTCCGCTACGCTGCGTAACCATTGATCTTTATTATGATTTGCCAGCGCTTCAAGCTCAGCGATTTTACTTGCCGCTTCGTTGCTTGCTGATGTCTGACATGTGTTTGTTTCTTCAGAATTTTCCAGCTTATCAGCATTGTTTAAATTATCTGAATTATCGTTTATGGAAACAGTCTCAGTCGCTTTATTCATAGTTTTTACCTTATCTACCTTATTTGCCTTATTTATCGTATTTATTTATCTTACTTTATCTTACTTTGTCTTACTTATCACAATCTTTGTCTCATTTATCACAATTTAATATCAATAATCTCTGTAACAATAGCTGTAATGTGGTCCGTTTATAAAAAAATTCAATATTTATGTTGCAAAAAAATCATTTGTCACTAATCACGAACAATACGAGCTTGTAATTTGTTCATTTGTGGAGATAAAAATTGTGACTATAAATCTAGGCATTAAGCGTAGCTGCATTGGTTGTGGCGCTAAATTTTACGATCTTAGCAAAAATCCGGCAAAATGCCCTAAATGCGGCACTGTCAACGATATTAACATAATAGCAAAGCGTCGTAGCCGCGCAAAAGCCAGCGCGGCGGCAGATGCTGATGATCCTTTACTTAAGGAAAAGGCTAAAATGGAAGCAAGGCAGGCAAAAGCCGGCAAGCAAATTAAGGAAATCAAAGAAATTGAGGATATTGATCTGGCGGCTTTTGAAGATATTGAGCCGATTGACAGCGAAAATGAAATTGAAGAAATAGAAGAAGAGGACATTGAAACAATCGAAAGCCTTGATGATCTGGAAGATGCTGATGATAAGGATGATGATGAAGATGTTCTGGAAGAAGAAATGGTCGGCGATGTTTTGTTTGATGAAATAATTGAAGAAGATGAATACGAGGAAGAAGAAAGCGACGACGACGAAGATGATGAAGAAGAAAATGAAGATGATGATTACGGCGATGATGAAGATGATGATTCAAAAAAATCTTCGCGCCGTAATGGTAAAAAATCTGCGCCTTCCAGAGCTGTAAAATCAGCGGTAAAAAAAGCAGCTACTGAGAGTAAGAAAAATAGTGAGAGTAAGAAAAATAGTGAAAAAGGCAAAAAGTCTGAAAAAGACAAAAAAGACAAAGCAAAAGGCGGCAAGCGGTAGGGAAGGCAGTTGGCAGCAGGCAGTTAGCAGTTAGCAGTTGGCAGCAGGCAGTAGGCAGATTTATTCTTGTTTGCGGCCTTTTGCTTGTGTTTTTGGAATTATTTCCTCTCCCCACTCTTTGAGTAGTATTTCCTGTTTCTTCTCCAGAACATTAACGCTATATTCGTAATGCATAAGCGTTATTGTTCTGGAAACAAGCTTGGCGAGAAAAATCATTGCCCAGCCGGCAGCAGCGCTGCAATAAATAAATGCCCAGATCATTGCATCGTCCATTACCAGGCCGGCTTCTGAATATTGCCCTTTTAAACTGAAATCTATTATTGGCACAATAAAAGGCAGTGCTGCTGAAATATTGCAAGCGGCGATAATCTTGAAAGTTGGACGATTTTTCTGATGATCAATAAAATAAGCAACTATTGAAGGAATAATAGTAAGTACAAGAATCATCGCGCCAAAGCGCATTACAAAAATAATTCCAATCATGATAAAAATCATGCCAGGCAGTAATGCTTTGTTTCGCGCTGATAATTTCATAAAAAATTTCAGAAAATTCAGGAAATTTCAAAAAATCAGAAAATATTTAGCAACATAATTTTCACGCGGCAAAATACTGAGTTTCCGCGATTGCTGATATATTATCTATATGATATTCTCATTGATAATATCAAGCCATAATATCAAGCCATAATATCAAGCAATAATATCAAATCATATTATCAATATCACAATATCAAATTATAATATGAAGCCATAATATCAAGGCATAACATAAATTCATAATTACGATCATAATATAAAATCACAATATAAAATCATAATATCAAATCACAAATCAAAATAAAATCACAAATCAAATCATATGCGAAGAAATAACAAAACTGCAAAGGGCAGAGCAGGGCGCGGTTTTCGCTCTGATGAAGGCAAGGGAAAGAAAAAAAAATCTAAGAACAGTTCTAAGAACAGTTCTAAGAATAATTCCGCAAATAACTTCAGGCGGAACAAGTTAGGAAATTTTTCCAGCTCTTTGCCTGAGAGTTGTGTTGTTATTGCCAGCTCTGTTAATGAGGATGGTGAATTAATTGCCGTGCCTGCTCTGTGGAATTCTCGTACTAAACCGCCTTACATTGTTGTTACTGAATCAGGACGTGGCAAAGCAGCGGTAATTGGCGATAAGCTGCTGGCGAAAATGCGCCGTATAGCGCCGCATATTTATCAGGCGCTGGTTATTCGCGTTTTGCCGGAAGAAGAGTCAAGAAACATCATCGGAATGCTGGTTATGACTGTAAATGGCGGCATAATCGAGCCTATTTCGCGCAAAATGAAAGAGAGTTTTATAGTTGCTGCTGCTGATTTAGGCGGCGCGGTTGAAGGCGAGCTGGTTGCGGCGAAGACTTTGCCAGGAACTCCTTCAATGAGCATGAGCTATGCGCGAATTACCGAGCGGCTTGGCAGTCTTGGCTCACCAAAAGCAGCAAGTCTTATCGCCACACATATGCACGAATTGCCGACAACATTTTCCAGTGAGGCTCTGGCCGAGGCTGAAACAGCAGAAAATCCGCTGCCTGATACGGAAAGAGTTGATCTGCGCGACATTCCGCTGCTTACTATCGACGGCGCTGATGCTCGTGATTTTGATGATGCGATTTTTGCTGAATCCAGTAAAAACGGCTTTCATTTAATAGTCGCAATTGCCGATGTCGCATATTATGTGCGCGAGGATTCAGCTCTTGATCATGATGCTTATCAGCGCGGAAATTCTGTTTATTTTCCAGATCGCGTTATTCCGATGTTGCCGGAGAGGCTTTCTAATTCTCTTTGCTCATTAATGCCGCATGAAGATCGCTATTGTCTGGCGGTGCATATCTGGATTGATAAAAGAGGCGTAGTGGAAAACTATCAATTTGTTCGCGGAATTATGCGCTCGCAGGCAAGGCTTACTTATGAAGAGGCAGAAGTGCTAAGGCCACAATCGCCAGATAGTAAACAGCAATTTTCCAGCAAAAAATCAAAAAATAATCAGCAAAAAAATGTACAAAAGAATTCGAAAAACGACGAACAAGAAAATGAACAAATAAATAAGCAAATAAAACCGCAAATTCTTGCTGATTTATGGTCTGCTTATCAGGCGCTTGCTGTTGAACGCGACAAGCGCGGCGCTCTTGATCTTAATCTTCCGGAATATAAAATCAATTTTGATTCTTCTGGCAATGTCGCGCATATCTCTCCTAAAGCGCGTTTAGAGAGTCATCGTCTGATTGAAACATTCATGATTGCGGCGAATGTTTGCGCCGCTGATTTCCTGATTAAAAACCGCGCGCGCGGCATTTTCCGAGCGCATGAAGCGCCTGATGCGGATAAGCTGGAAGAACTGCGTAATTTGCTGAAAATGAGCGGTTACAATCTCGCCAAGGGCAATATCAGCGCCGGAAATTTTAATATCATACTGCATAAAAGCCAGAAAGAAGCAAACGGCTTCATGATTCATAACGCAGTTCTGCGCGCGCAAATGCAAGCTTACTACTCAGCTGAAAATCTAGGACATTTTGGACTTTCGCTTGGCAAATATTGTCATTTTACCTCGCCGATCAGGAGATATTCAGATCTGGTGGTTCATCGCGCCATTGTCGCGCTGATAGATTCTCAATCATCGCGACATAAAGCAAACGACAACAAAAACATTGTGAACAAAAAAGAGGCGGCAAATAAATCGCTTGTTTCTGTCGCTTTGCATGTCAGCGAAACTGAGCGCAAGGCAATGATGGCCGAGCGTGATGCGGCGGATCGCTATAAGGTAAGCTACATGGCGCGGCATATTGGCAGCGTTTTTTCAGGAATTATTTCCGGACTTAATGAACACGGAATTTTTGTTACCATAGTAGATAACGGAATTACTGGCTTTATTCCATTACGACATATCGGCGAGGATTTTTTTATTTATGAAAAGAAAAATGCCTGTTTTCGCGGCAGAAGAAGCAATAAAAAATTCACTATTGGCGATGCAATGCTGATAAAAATCGCAGAAGCAAATGCCATAACTGGCAGCCTGCTGTTTCGACGCTTTGCTGATGCTGTAATATAGCTCTGTATTATATCTGTATTATAAATGCGAAAGCTGCATTAAAATTCTCAGTACAATTCTTCTTTTAGTACAATTCCCTCCCCAGATTGCGTTAGACACTGCACTAGGGAGAAGTCTTTATTGCGGAAATATCTGCTGCGTTGGATCATTAAAGCTATTGTTATTCTCGCGCTCTACTGTTTCCATATATAATTCATAACGCCAGCGTAATCCGGCATCAACCATCGGCAATATATTAGTAACCAGAGTTTCAATTCCGGCGGCGTTAAGCTGTCTGCCGTCGGCAAGAGTAAGCGCCTGATTATCTGCTAATCCTTCCAGCGCATTCGGATATAGTGAAATTTTATGTGCTGAAGCTATTGCATGATATTGCAAGTCTACTTCATGACGATATTTATTTCCCATATTGGCAGGAGATTCAGCGCCAATTAAAATTATATAAGCGCCGGTTTTTTTAATATCATTGATAATTATGCCAAGATTATAACCAATTGTGGCGGAAGGAACACCAAGAGCGCTGTCATTAAAGCCAAGCTGGATTATCACAACATCCGGATTTTCTCTTTCAACAAGCTCAGTGTCAGAAAGCGCCGAGGAGGTTAAATAGTTTTCCTTGCCGAGATTTATCACTTCAATTCTGTTATAGCCGGTTGCGCGTAATTTTTTTTCCAGACGGTCGGAAAAACCGCCTTGTTCCTGAATTTTATTTCCAGAGGTAAGGCGGTCAGAAAATAATACCACGCGATAATATTTATCAGCGAATGAATTGGCTGGACTTATTACAGAGGATAATAATATTATCGAGATTATTGATGTTATAAATTGTAGTTTGTGCATAAGAATAATCACGCAGTAAATGTGAGCATATGATAATAACTTATTATCATAATTTATTATCATAATTTAGGAGTATATCATGAATATTAAAATTTTTATTGCTAAAAAAAATTATATTATTCTTGCTGCGCTTTTTTTACTAATTTCGCTGCTGGCACTGTCTTATTACCGTAAGGAGGACAGAATTAAGCGGCAAACTATGCTCGGCGGCGAGGTTGAGCTTATATCTGATGCTTTACTGCATAGAAATGAATGGAATTTCCTGCGTGGCAATACAGCGCGGTTTGTACTTGTCGCTGATCTTAGAACTTCGATTCCTCTTCCTTCCGGAGTTTTTGAAACTAATGTTCGCGCCTGGGATTTGCAACCTTTGCGCGGCAATATCGAAATTGACAAAAAACACTTCAAAATCTGCTTCATTGAAGATTGGAAAACTAAAACTTTTGGCGTTTCTGTAAATCAGCTGTTTCTTGATGTTAGCGGCTTAAAATTTGGCGATATTTTCAAAATGGGAACTAATAATTACCAGATTCGCGCTATTATCAAATCAATGCCAGACAGCGCCGGAAAATTATTAATGGAAGAACCGTTTCTGATGGTAAAACATATTCCAATGCGCGGCAGTGGCATGTTCCAGAATGCTACCAAGCGCGAATTGCGTTATCTTATTCTTACCAAGGGAATATCAGCGAAAGCCTGGGAAGAAAAATTCAAAAAAACTTTTCCAAAAACTCGCACAATTGTGCGGCGCTGGGATCAGATGTAAGAAATAGATGTAAGAAATTAAGAAATAATGCCTGATTTGCCGCATATTTTAGTTGCCGGCGGTGGTTTTGCCGGATTTTCCTGCGCTATTGCTCTGGCTGAGCGAGGAATTGCAGTAACTGTTCTGGAACGCAAAAAACAAGCCGGAATAGGAATGCACACAACCGGAATTATCGTCAAGGAATGCGCTGAAGAATTCGCTATTCCTGAGGAAATTACGCGCCGAGTAAGGAATGTACGTCTGTTCGCGCCAAATCTGCGCTACACAGACCTTAAAAGCAGTGATTATTTTTTCTTAACCACAGACACTCCTTCATTAATGCGCTTTTTCTCAGAGCAGGCGGAAAAATCCGGCGCGAAGATTATTTACGATACTGCTTATGAAAACAGCCGGATAGCTGGCGATAAAATCGAGGTTAATTCCGGCGCTTATATATGTGATTATTTAATTGGCGCTGATGGTCCTCGCTCGAAGGTTTCTGCTGATCATTCATTAGGAAAAAACAGTGAATTTCTGCTCGGCGCTGAGGCTGAATATAGCGGTTTGCAGCTTGGCAATGTTGGCGATGAAGATGGTTTTTACTGTTTTCTTGATCAGAAACTGGCGCATGGTTATCTAGGCTGGATTATTCCTGGTGTTGGCGTTTCACAAGTTGGAATAGCGCAGCGCCTGCCGCGTAAGCCGGATATTGAGGAATTTGTTTCCAGAATGCGCGGAATTTTTGATTTTTCCGCAGCGCAGGTAATGGCAAGGCGCGGCGGTCTTATACCTTGCGGCGGTTTGGTTCGACCATTTGCCAATGAGCGTGTTTTTCTGGTTGGCGATGCGGCTGGAATAGTTTCGCCGCTTACGGCCGGAGGAATTCATACCGCCTTGCGCTATGGCCGCCTTCTTGGTGTTGCGCTGGCAGAGCATATTCTTGAATCATCTCCTCATCCGGCTTTGATTCTTGATAAAATATATCCTCGTTTTCGTGCGAAATTATTATTGCGGAAACTATATGAACATATTCCTGATTCCTTGATAAATTTTGGAATCACTAATCCGCTTTTTCACTTGTTTTCCAGAGAAGTTTTTTATCGCCGGAAAAAGCTGAAATAAAATCTGAAATAAAAATTGAAAATAAAATTGCAAAAAATAAAATTTCTCTGGCATGTATCTGCTTATTGTTCTAATGTGGTAGCGTTAATCAATTAAGATCGTACTAACATCGCAATAAACACCGCAATAGCATAAGGAGGATAAACCATGTTCCGCCGCAAAGAAGAATCACTGTTTGACAATGAGCTGGATCAGAATGAAGAATCTTCATTCACCATTCAGCCGGCAGCTGCATCGCCAGCTTCTGCAACTTCCGCAACTTCAACAACAGCAACAGTCGCCGCCGCGCCAGCGTCAGCTCCGATTTCAGCGGCAATTTCTGCCGCCTCAAATGCTCCTTCTTCCGGCAGCAGCGCGGCGCAGAGTATTGCGCGGCAGCCTTCAATGGCAACATCA
>CAZFJN010000001.1:39210-70464 GCA_964519595.1 uncultured Rickettsiales bacterium | reverse complement strand
ATTACAGATAAATATTAAATCTGAATAATTACAGATAAATAATTAAGGTTAAATAATAATGTCAGTAAAACCATTTTCAGTTACCAGCGGCGCGTTGCCGGCATCGCGCAAAATCTATCATGATAACGTAGCAATGCGCGAGATAAAGCTGAGCAATGGCAATTTTCTTACTGTATATGACACTTCCGGAGCTTATACTGACAGCGCAGCTGAGATTAATATCGAACGTGGACTAAGCCAGCTTCGTTCTGAATGGATTAAAGCGCGTGGCGACGTTAAGAGCGTTACTGGTCGCAATATTCGTCCGGAGGATAACGGACTTAAATCATTCGCGGCAAATGCGGCAAATAATGAAACAATGGTCGCTGAATTTCCAAATGTAAATCGCAAACCATATATTTCCAAAGATGGCAATGCCGTAACGCAGCTTGCTTATGCCAGACGCGGCATTATCACTAAAGAAATGGAATATGTCGCATTGCGCGAAAATGAGGGAAGAACAGCAGAAAAATCACTTTCTTCTTCAACAGAATCAACAAAAAACTCGAATAATATAAAACCTTATCAGCGCGGCAATTCCTTTGGCGCGAATATTCCGGAATTCATAACCGCAGAATTTGTCCGCTCGGAAATTGCCGCCGGACGCGCAATAATTCCTAACAACATTAACCATCCGGAATCAGAGCCAATGATAATTGGCCGCAATTTCAAGGTAAAAATAAACGCCAATATCGGCAATTCAGCAGTTGCCAGCTCAGTTGCTGAAGAAGTTGAGAAAATGGTCTGGGCAACGCGCTGGGGCGCTGATACGGTCATGGATTTGTCAACCGGCCGCAATATTCACAATATTCGCGAGTGGATTATCCGCAATTCGCCAGTTCCTATTGGCACAGTTCCGATTTATCAGGCTTTGGAAAAAGTCGGAGGAATTGCCGAAGAGCTTACTTATGATATTTTCAGAGATACTCTGGTTGAGCAATGTGAGCAAGGCGTTGATTATTTCACCATTCATGCCGGCGTGCGCTTGCCGTTTATTCCTCTTACTGCCGCGCGCAAAACCGGAATAGTCTCGCGTGGTGGCAGTATTCTGGCTAAATGGTGCATGGCGCATCATAAAGAGAATTTTCTCTTTACCAATTTTGAGGATATATGCGAACTTCTTAAGCTATATGATGTTGCTTTTTCTCTCGGCGACGGTCTTCGCCCTGGTAGTCAGCATGATGCGAATGATGAAGCGCAGTTTGCCGAGCTGAAAACTCTTGGCGATCTTACAAAAATCGCCTGGAAACATGATTGCCAGGTAATGATCGAAGGACCAGGACATGTGCCAATGCATTTAATAAAAGAAAATATGGACAAGCAGCTGGAGCTTTGTCATGAAGCGCCTTTTTATACTCTTGGCCCTCTTACTACTGATATTGCGCCGGGATATGATCACATAACTTCCGGCATCGGCGCGGCGATGATTGGCTGGTTTGGAACGTCAATGCTTTGTTATGTAACGCCGAAGGAACATTTAGGCCTGCCTGATCGAGATGATGTCAAAACCGGCGTGATTACTTATAAAATCGCCGCGCACGCCGCTGATCTGGCTAAAGGACATCCTTCAGCATATCGCCGTGATGATGCTTTGTCAGATGCGCGTTTTGAATTCCGCTGGCATGATCAGTTTAATTTATCGCTTGATCCGGAAACGGCGAAAGATTTTCATGATGAAACATTGCCAGCTGAGGGCGCAAAACTCGCGCATTTCTGCAGCATGTGCGGTCCTAAATTCTGCAGCATGAAAATAAGCCAAGAGGTAAGAGATTTTGCTGTTTCTGAGAACAAAGCTGCTGAAACCGCTGCTGAAACAGATAAATCAATAGAAAAAGCCATGCAGCAAAAAGCCAAAGAATTCCGCGAAGCAGGAGGCGATTTATACATAAAAGAAGCAGTATGATTACCTTATGATTTAATTATAATCACATCTTGATTAACCTCCTTATTCTTTCGCCTTATTCTTTCGCCTTATTATTTTCCTTATTGTTATTGATAATAAAGAATAATATGCTAAAAATTATTGAATTGAATAAATCACTAAACAAAAATAAATCAGAAGCAAAAAATGTCTCAGGAAAATACTTTAAAAAATCATGATCTCCTTCCGGTAACAATTGAAGCGGAGATGAAGAAATCATATCTCGATTACGCAATGAGCGTAATTGTAAGTCGCGCAATTCCTGATGTTCGCGATGGTCTGAAGCCGGTTCATCGTCGTATTTTATACGGAATGCTGGAGCTTGGTTGCGAGGCCGGAAAACCTTATAAAAAATCTGCGCGGATTGTCGGCGATGTAATGGGAAAATACCATCCGCATGGTGATAGCGCGATTTATGATGCGCTGGTTCGCATGGCGCAACCTTTCTCAATGGGATTAATGCTGGTTGATGGTCAAGGCAATTTTGGCTCTATGGATGGTGATAATCCGGCGGCAATGCGCTACACTGAATCACGCCTTTCCAAAGCCGCACATGCTTTGCTTGATGATATTGATAATGATACGGTTGACTGGCAGGAAAATTATGACGGTTCTGAAGAAGAACCAAAAGTTCTGCCGGCAGCCTTTCCAAATATTCTGGTAAATGGCGCTGGCGGTATCGCCGTTGGAATGGCAACTAACATTCCACCGCATAATCTCGGCGAAGTTATTGATGCTTGTATGCTGTATCTTGATAATCAGGATGTCAGTATTGAAGAATTAATAGAAGTCTGCCCTGGTCCTGATTTTCCAACTGGCGGAACTATTTTAGGCCGCTCCGGTTGCCGCTTAGCGATGATGACCGGACGCGGTTCTGTAATCATGCGCGGTCGCACGGAAATAGAAGAAATACGTCCTGGCCGCATGGCGATTATCATCAGCGAAATGCCGTATCAGGTTAATAAAGCGAAATTACAGGAACGTATTGCTGAGCTGGTTCGTGAAAAAAGAATCGAAGGAATTGGCGATCTGCGTGATGAATCAGACAAAAACGGCGTCAGAGTGGTAGTGGAAGTTAAAAAAGACGCGATGCCGGATGTGGTTTTAAATCAGCTCTACAGCTTTACTCCTCTGCAAACCAGCTTTGGCGTTAATATGCTGGCTTTGGATAATGGTCGTCCGGAGCTGATGAATCTTAAACATGTAATTACCAGCTTTATCCGTTTTCGTGAGGAAGTGATCACGCGGCGAGTCAATTTCCTGTTAAATAAAGCGCGTGATCGCGCGCATGTGTTAGTTGGCCTGGCCATTGCTGTTGCCAATATAGATGAGGTTATAGCAGTAATTAAAGCGGCTTCTGATCCGAATGTCGCGCGTGAGGAATTAATGCGCCGCAGCTGGCCTGCTGAGGATGTTTTATCCTTGCTGCAGCTGGTTGATGATTCCGGCAATCGTGTTTCCGGCGGAAAAATTCAATTCAGCGAGACACAAGCGCGAGCTATTCTGGAGCTGCGTCTACAGCGTTTAACCGGACTTGAGCGCGAACGTATTGACGAGGAAATGAAAGAGCTGGCCGCTGAAATAGCTGACTATCTGGAAACTCTTGCCAATCGCGAAAAACTCTATGGCATTTTACGCAAGGAATTACTCGAAGTTCGTGAAAAATTCGCCGTTCCTCGCCGCACAACCATTGAAATAAGCGAATTTGAAGCGGATATAGAGGATTTAATTCAAAAAGAAGATATGGTGGTAACTGTTACTGCTAATGGTTATATAAAACGCACGCCTCTTTCAACATATCGCGCTCAGCGTCGCGGCGGCAAAGGCCGTGCGGCTATGGATGTTCGAGATGAGGATATAACCTCCGAGTTGCTGGTGGTAAATACTCATACGCCGGTTCTGTTCTTTTCCAGCATCGGGCAGGTTTATAAGCTGAAAGTGTACAAATTGCCGCTTGGCGCAGCTAATACTCGCGGCAAAGCGCTGGTCAATATTTTCCCGCTGCAAGCCGGAGAAACGATTACCACTTTCATGCCGCTGCCGGAGGATGAGACGCAGTGGGATGAAATGAATATTTTCTTCTCCAGCAGCAAAGGCAATGTCCGGCGCAATGATTTATCTGATTTTCATGATATACGTTCCAGTGGAAAAATCGCCATTCGTCTTGATGAAGGCGACAAGCTGGTTGGCGTGCGTGCTTGCACTGACAAGGATCATGTTCTGCTGGCGGCGAAATCCGGCAAATGTATTCGCTTTAATGTCAGCGATGTGCGTGTGTTTAAATCGCGTACTTCTGATGGTGTACGCGGAATGCGCCTTGCTGATGGTGATGAGGTAGTGTCAGTCAGTATTCTGCGCGGCATTGATTGCAGCGCTGAGGAACGTGCTGCTTATGTTAAATATGCCGCTGCTAAACGTCGTGAAGATGCAGTAAGTGATGAAGAAATAAAAGAAGAAGGCGCTGAGGAAAAAGTAGCAGAAGTTACCTTGTCGCCAGAGCGCATTGCCGAAATGGCCGAGGCGGAAGAATTTATTTTAACCATAACTGAAAACGGTTTTGGAAAACGCAGCTCAGCTTATGAATATCGCACTACCGGACGCGGCGGCTCAGGAATTACTAACATTGTTACCAGCGCCAGAAATGGCAAGGTAGTAGCCAGCCAGCCGGTTAAGCAGGAAGGTCAGGTTATGCTGCTTACCGACCGCGCGACGATAATTCGCACTACTCTTACTGACATCAGAATCGCTGGCCGCAATACGCAAGGCGTAACTATTCTTAAAACCGCCAGCGGTGAAAAAGTTGTGTCAGTGGTGACATTGCCAGATAGTGAAGTTGCCGATGATGCAGCAGAGCAGGATGTTGATGCTGTGCAAACAGCAGAATAAACAAGGCAGAGCAGATGAAAATGCAGTCACAAAATTTACAGAATTCACAAAATTCACATAAATCGCTTAATTCACAGCGATTGCAGAAGATTAAGCAGCATGGTTTTACCATGATTGAATTATCAATAGTTATCGTGATTTTAGCGTTGTTAGCCGGATCAATTATCGGCGGAGTTAATTTCATGCAGACTGCCAAATTGCGTAAACAAATTGGACAAATTCAGAATATCGAAGCCGGAGTAAGCAATTTCCGCAACAGATATAGCTGCTTTCCTGGCGATTGCGCTGATCCGACTATTCTTGCTGGATATACATATAGCGGCGATGGCAATGGATTTCTGTCAGATAGCTGGAACGGTAATGAAAATAAAGGCTTCTGGCTGCATTTATCGCTGGCTGAAATGCTCGACAGCCAGCTTGTTGCTCATGGCGGCCTTGCCGCGCTGAATGCGCCGCTGATGGCGCTTGGCGGCGGCATTGTAAATGCTACTGGCAGCCTTAGATTCGCGCAGAATATCCTCCTTTTCGCGCAATCAACAACCACTACCTCAAGCGGAGTTATCTTTTTTGAGGACATACTGCATATTGACGACAAAATTGATGACGCGCTGCCAAATAGCGGCATTATCCGCTCTATAGGATATGATGATGTTTATGCTTCTTCGCCCTTTGACCTTGTAGTAGGTTTATCAACAGATAATTACGACGGTGATGACAAATGTATTTCAGCAGCTGCCTACAGCGCCACAGCAACTCATAGCGACTGCAACATGGTCTATATTTTAAGTCAGTAATTTATACAAATGCTGCGCGGCAAGTGTTTGCTGGTGTATTATCTAGGCCTTTTGCTAACTCGCTTTGGCAATTATTTAGGCCCTAGCATTTCTTCTGGTTTTACCCAGTCTTTGAATTGTTGTTCAGTGAGTAGTCCTAGAGCTATTCCTGCCTCTAGCAGCGAGCTGCCTTCTTTATGCGCTTTTTTGGCGATTTTTGCGGCATTGTCATAGCCAATATGCGGATTAAGCGCCGTTACCAGCATCAGCGATTCGCTCATCAGCTTGTTGATTCGCTCTATATTCGCCTGAATTCCCACTACGCAATTATCAGCAAAACTCACCGCGCTGTCGGCCAGCAGGCGGATTGAATGTAATACATTATGAATGATCAGCGGTTTAAAAACATTCAGTCCAAAATGTCCATTACTGCCGCCAACAGTCACCGCAACATGATTTCCCATAATCTGCGCGGCAACCATGGTCATTGCTTCACATTGCGTTGGATTAACTTTTCCAGGCATTATCGAGCTTCCCGGCTCATTTTCCGGCAGCAGCAATTCGCCGATGCCGGAGCGTGGTCCTGAGCCGAGCAGCCTGATGTCATTAGCGATTTTCATGAATGACACGGCAATAGTGTTCAGAACGCCGGAAAGTTCAACCATCGTGTCATGTGCGGCGAGAGATTCAAATTTATTTGGCGCGGTGACAAATTTAAGGCCAGTTATCGCGGCGACTTGTCCGGCGAAGGCAGTATCAAAACCTTTCTTTGAATTAAGTCCAGTGCCAACCGCTGTGCCGCCGAGCGCCAGCTCGAGCAGACGCGGCATTGCCGCCTCAACGCGGCTTATTGAACGCGCCAGCTGCTCAACATAGCCGGAGAATTCCTGACCGAGGGTAAGCGGCGTTGCATCCTGTAAATGTGTTCTGCCGATTTTGATTATATCTTTAAATTCAGCGCCTTTGTTCTGTAAAGCCTGATGCAGATGTTTAAGCGCCGGAATAAGGCGGTTTGTGCATTCCTGCGCGGCGGCAATATGCATTGCGGTTGGAAAAGAGTCGTTTGACGATTGTCCCATATTGACATGATCATTCGGATGAACAGGTTTTTTACTGCCCATTACGCCGCCGGCAATTTCAATAGCGCGGTTGGAGATAACCTCGTTTACATTCATGTTGGTTTGTGTTCCTGAGCCAGTCTGCCAGACAACCAGCGGAAAATGCTCATCCAGCTTGCCGTCGGCTACTTCCTGCGCGGCTTTTATAACCAGATCGCCAATTTTTCCATCAAGAGCGCCGAGTTGAATATTCACCTTGGCGGCGGCCATTTTCACAATGCCGAAAGCGTGAATCAGAGGGCGCGGCATTGTGTCAGTGCCGATTTTGAAATTATCTCTGCTGCGCTGTGTCTGCGCGCCGAAATATTTATCAGCAGGAACGTCTATATTGCCAAAAGAATCAGATTCAACGCGGAAATTGCTCATTACTCACCTCATTATCTAAAAACATCTAAAAGCTTCTAAAAAAGCTAAAAACAGCTAAGAACGATGATATTGCTCAACATCCATTGTCCCTTCTGATTTATCTACCAGCATGGTGATCAACGAATCTCCGGTTATGTTGACTGTGGTTCGCATCATATCAAGGATTCTGTCCACTCCGGCAATCAGCGCAATACCTTCCAGCGGCAATCCAACTGAGGTAAGTACCATTCCCATCATGATTAGTGAACCACCAGGAATTCCCGCCGCGCCGATTGAGCCGAGCGTTGCTGTTAATACGAGAATGAAATAATGGTGTGTATCAATTGGAATTCCGAAAGCTTGCGAGAAAAACAGCGCGGTAATTCCTAAATAAATCGCCGTTCCGTCCATATTGATTGAAGCGCCAAGCGGCAAGACGAAGGAAGTGCTGGTTTTTGAAACGCCGATTTTTTCATTAACAACGCGCATTGCCGTAGATAAAGTTGCCTTGCTGGAGCTGGTTGAAAAGGCCAGCAGCTGCGGCTCAACCATTTTGCGGTAAAAAGGCAGCGGCGACATTCTGGCAAAGACAATAATCATCACGCCAAAGAGAATATATTGTGTAAATAAAGCGCCCATAACTACAAAAACCAGCTTAAGCAAGGCGATAAGAATATCAAATCCCTGCGTGGCAACCAGCCATGAGGTTAGCGCGAAAACGCCATATGGTGAAAATTTTACCACTGTTTCAATCATTTTGAAAACCACTTGCGCGGCCTGCTGAGAAACTTCGCGAACCATCGAAACTTTTTCGCCAATTCGATTAATGGTGACTCCGACAAATATGGCAAAAACCACAACCTGCAAGATATGATCATCCGCCATTGCCTTGATAACGTTAGTTGGAATGATATTTACCAGAATCTGAATAATGCTAACATCCTTTGGAACTTCCAGCGGCTTTGCGTCAGAGCCGTTTTGCAGAGAAGTTAAATCAACGCCTAATCCTGGTTGAAAGAAATGCGCGAAGGCTAAGCCGATGCAGACGGCAAACGCGCCAGTCATTAAAAATGCGCCGACTGATTTAATGCCAATGCGCTTGAAAGCATCAGCATTAGTCATTGCGGTTATGCCGGCAACCAGCGAGAAAAATATCAGCGGCACAACAACCATTTTGATCAGATTTATAAATATTGTGCCAATTGGTTTTATGTAAGTTGTGACAATCGTTTTGCCATCAGCATTCAGGAAATTATCGGCAGATACTCCGGACATGAAAAATCCAAAGCCAATTCCAAATACTAAGCCAATTAATACGCGAAACCATAATTCACCAATAAGCGGCTTTTTTGTTTGAGAAATCTGAGTTTGATAAGAAGTCATCTATTCTCCATTCATGGCGGTTGAATTTATGGTTTTTTATTGTGGTTTTATTTGTATTTTTGCTCGATTTGCATTTTTATTTCAAGGAGTTATTCCAAGTAGTTATTTCAGGGATTTATTTCAGGGGGTTATTTGTATTTTTATATTTCTATTCAATTAATCCTTTTTCCCGGAAATAGCGCGCCGCGCCGTTATGCAAAGGAGCTACCTTACTATCGTGAACCATGTTTTTTTCCTGTAAGGTGGAAAATACCGGATGCAGTGTTTTGAAATCTTCAATTCGTTCAAAAACGCTTTTTACCATTTCATAAACCACATCATCATCAAGATCTTCAGAAGCGACAAGAACCGCCTTAACGCCGACCGTGCGAATGTCTTTCGGATTGCCTTTATAAGTGCCGCCAGGGATCACCGCCGGAAAATAGAAAGGATTTTTTTCAACCAGCTTGTTGATATATTTATCATTCAGGCTGATCAGCTTTGTTTCACAACTTGCTGTTAATTGCTGGATTGTGCCGTTCGGATGACCTCCGGCATAAGCTACCGCATCGAGCTTATTACCGCACAAAGCGCCGCTTAAATCGCCTGATTTAATGTCAACAAGAGCTGAGAAGGTTTTTTCATTCCAGCCTTTTTCCATCATCAATTCTTCCATGGTTGCTCTTATTCCTGAGCCAGGAGCGCCAATATTCACGCGTTTTCCTTGCAGATCCTCAAACTTGACGATATTCGCATCTTTGCGTGCGACTATCGTAAGAGGCTCAGAATGCAGCGCAAACAATACGCGCAGCTTTTTATCAGCGCCGACATCGGAAAAAATTTCCGCGCCGTTATAAGCGTAATAAAGAAGGTCAGACTGGACAATTCCCAGCTCAATATCGCCTTTACGGACAGCTTCCAGATTATTTATAGAGCCGCCGGTAGATTCAACTGTGCAGCGTATTCCGGTTTCCTTGCGTGAGCGGTTCATCAGGCGGCAGATTGCGCCGCCGGCCGGATAATAAACTCCGGTTACTCCGGCTGTTCCGATGGTAATTATTTTGTCAGAGGCATGAACTGGAAAAGATGGAAAAATATATAAGGTTACAAGGGCAAAGATCGAGAGAATATATAGAGAAAACTTGTTGGTTAACAGTCGATTATCTGAATATTTTAACATATAACTCTACCAGTTAGAGGATAATGAAGATGAGAATTTATCAAAAAAATTCATATTCTACAATAGATAATTTGCACTATTGAATATAGTGGTTTTAATGTATGCATGACTACATGCTTAAGTACATGCTTAAGTACATGTTGATTATAAGCTGATTATAAGCTGATTATCTACAGATTAAGCAACTGCTGTTTTGGTTTTGTTGCTTTTGCTGCGGCGCTTATCGTCATACATTGCTATATCCGCAGCGGAGAGGCATTTTTCCGCGTCATCTCCTTCTTTTATTGAATAAACTCCGCATGAGGCGCTTACTGGAATAGTTTTGCCGTCGACATATATTGGCGTTGCTTTTAGCTTCTCCAGAATTATGCGAACGCGTTTTTCCGCGGCCTGTTGTGAAGCGTGATGCATGATGATTGCGAATTCATCACCGCCAATGCGTGCCAGAAAATCTGATTCACGCATTGCGCTGGTGAGTAATTGCGCGATGTGCCTGATAGTCAGATCGCCGACTGAGTGACCATATTGATCGTTTATCTGTTTAAAATCATTCAGATCAAGATATAAAACCGAGCTAGGATGACCGTAGCGTTGATACATGTTGATTGCCCAGTTAAGGCGGCGCATGAAAGCGCGGCGATTTGGAATAGGCGCTATGCAATCAACATCAACCAGCTTTTCCATATCAGCAAGGCTTTCCTTGGTGACTTCCAGATCGCTGTTAATATCATCAATTTTTTCCAGCAGAGCTGAAACTGCTATGCGAACGTTTTCAGTCATTTCAGCTTCAGGAATTCCCAGTAGGGAAATTCGTTCCTGAATATTTACAGCCTTGTCATCGCTTGCGCTATATTCACTCGCTGGCTTATATTTTTTGGAATTATCTGCTGTATTGTTCATAACTATTCATGGTTATTCATAACATTGTGCATAACTGTATAGTAATAAGCGATAGCATAGCGTTTAATAAGGAGCGATAAATAGCGTTTAATAAGGGCGTTTAATAAGATATTCTCGCCTTTATAGCAGATTAGCGGCGATAAATACAGAAAATTATTGTGCAAAATTATTGCTCAAGATTTCAGTTGTTCAAGATAATTGAATTGATATTTTCTGATATTTGTAAT
Source organism: uncultured Rickettsiales bacterium (assembly GCA_964519595.1). Classification (GTDB taxonomy): domain Bacteria; phylum Pseudomonadota; class Alphaproteobacteria; order Rickettsiales; family SXRF01; genus JANRKF01. The sequence goes on along the minus strand of CAZFJN010000001.1, from coordinate 59,713 downwards.
TCACTAAGATTCAAGGGTAAAGATTGACTGGAAATTATCGTCATGATAAGCGAATATTATAAATTGTTATAATTGCTATTCTGATGATTTTTGTGATGTTTTCCAACGGTTTTAAGGTCATTCATAATGAAAAAGATAATCAAAAATTCTGCCAAAAATTCTGCCAAAGCCTTAAAATCAGGAGCTTTAGAAGCCAAAGTTTCAAACAATAAAATTTCAAAAGCCAAAGCCTCAAACGCCAAAGCTTCAAAAGCTGCTTCTTACAAAGATGTTGCCATTGTAATGGGAAGCAATTCCGACTGGGAAACCATGCAGCATTGCGCGGTTATTTTAGAAAAATTTGCAATAGCGCATGAATCAATGATTGTTTCCGCGCATCGCACGCCGCAGCGTCTTTATGAATTTGCCAGTAGCGTGCGTAAAAAGGGCTTTAAGGTGATAATTGCCGGAGCAGGGGGGGCGGCGCATCTTCCCGGAATGATCGCCAGTATGACCAGCCTGCCAGTTCTTGGCGTTCCGGTAGAGAGCAAGGCGCTTAAAGGTTTAGACAGTTTGCTGTCCATAGCGCAAATGCCAGCAGGAATTCCTGTGGCAACCTTGGCAATTGGCGAGGCCGGAGCGAAAAATGCCGCGCTGATGGCGGCGGCGATTCTTGCGCTGGAAGATAAGAATCTACTGAAAAAACTCGATAGCTGGCGTATTCAGCAAACAGATTCAGTAAAACAATATCCTCATAGCTAATGAAAAATAGTCAATGAAGAAAAATCGCCAATGAAGACAATAGGCATATTAGGCGCTGGGCAATTAGGCAAAATGCTGGCAGATGCAGCTAATCATCTTGGTTGCAAGACACATGTTTTTGCGCCTGATGCTGATCCTGTTGCGGCGTCAAGCGCGACGTTTCATACTAAGGCTGATTATAATGACATTGAGGCTTTGCGGCAATTCGCCAGTCTGGTTGATGTTATCACTCTTGAATTTGAAAATATTCCAGTTGCGCCTTTTCGGAAACTATTGTCTGAGGCGCAATTTCCACCATTTTATCCGCAATTGAATATTCTGGAAATATCGCAGCATCGTCTGCGCGAAAAGCAATTGGCTTTATCTTTAGGCATTGAAACTGCTCCTTTCGCTGCGGTTAAGAGTCGCGCTGATCTTGATAAGGCGCTTGATTCTATTGGAATTCCTGGAATTTTAAAAACCTGCATGTTTGGTTATGACGGCAAAGGACAATGGCTGATTCGCGCGCGCAAAGATGCGGATTTTTTTCAGGAATCTGAGAATATCTCTGAAAATAGTGCGAAATATATAGAATATATATATGAAGGTTTTGTGCCGTTTGTGAAGGAAATTTCCGTGATTGTGGCGCGTAATATTGCCGGCGAGATTATGTGTTTTGAGCCAGCTGAAAATGTGCATAAAAACCATATTTTACATAGCAGCACTGTTCCGGCTTCTATTAGCGCGGAAATTGCTGATAAGGCACAGAATATAGCAATTACGCTTGCTGATCATTTCCAGTTGGTTGGATTATTAGCGGTTGAAATGTTTGTGACTTCAACAGGCGCGGTTTTGCTCAACGAAATGGCGCCTCGTCCGCATAATTCCGGACATTGGAGCTTAGATGGTTGCAATGTCAGCCAGTTTGAGCAGGCGATCAGGGCTGTTTGTGGAATGAAGCTAATTAAGCCGCAGCGTCTTTTTAAGAAAATTGTCATGACAAATCTTATCGGCGATGACATTAGCGATTTATCTGTCTGGAAATCAGCTGAATATGAAGGTCAGCAAGCTAAAGCGCATATTCACATATACGGAAAAAAGGAAATTCGCAATGGCCGCAAAATGGGACATGTTAATGTCTGTTATAGTGGCTGAATTGGCGGTTTTTTTGAATGTATATCTTGTATTTATGGTTGCTGAATTTATGGTTAAGGAATGTCTGATTGTTGAATTTCGAGTTCTTGAATTTCCGGCTCTTTGTTGAAGGTAAGAGCAGGAACAGTAGTTTCCGGCTCTCTGATTATTTCCAGATCAATGACATGACTGTCAGTTTCGCTGTTGCTGATCTGTAGATTGCGCGGTGGTGGCGCGATAAATCCAAGGCGGCCGGCTTGCTCAGGCGAGACGCGCAAGATGTAATTTCCGGCCGGAATGGCGTTGATAAGATAATAACCGTCGAAGCTGGTTTGAGTTTCGCGCAATATTTCTCCTTGTTGATTTAACAGCTGAATGCTGACTTTTGCCGCTTCTTTTTTTTCTCCTTCGAGAGTTATTATGTGAACTGTTCCTTCCGCGTCGCCGCTGCTGCTTACCGGAATATCAATTTTTGCGACAACGCCAGGGCGAGCGACAATTTCAACTCCGGCCTGATTGCTCATCAGATAAGGGTTGTCAATGCTGCTGCTGTCAAGAGTAAGGCTGCTCTTTGTATCTGCTTGCACGCCGCGCAATATTGCCACTGCATTGCTGTCTGCGACATAATCGCTGCGACTGCCGCGATTAACCATGAAGCGGGCATTTTCAAGAGCTTCATCACCTTCATTGAAAATTTTATCATTATTAGCGTCATTATAAGCGCGCGCTAAAACTATGCCGCTGCCGGAATTATATTCCGGATGAGCGCTCCATTTGCCGCTGCGCGGATCTTTGCCAAGGCTTAAGGAAAGAGTGACTCCGGCAGTGGTTTCTCCTTCATTATCATGGCTTATATTACTGCCTAAGCGGAATTTGTTGAAATTGCGGTTAAGCCCTAAAGTTACAGTGGTAAGCTTATCGCCAATTAATTGCTTGTCAGTTTGTAGTAAAAGATTTGTGCGCTCAGATAAATTATATTCCGCCGCGCTGAACAGAGTTTGTATTTGCTGTTCTGGCGTTAGTGCATAAATCACATTTCCTCTGATAAAAAAACGTCGGAAAGGAAAGCTCATAATAAGTTCGCCGAGTGTTTGCTTTTCGCGTGTATTTATTACAAAAGGCACGCCGCCAATTCCGGTAACCGTTATTGCGGAAGGCGAGCTGTCAGTGCGGTAAGAAAGATTATGCGAAACGGCGAGGCGATTAATTGCCGTTGAAAGATGATAACCAACTTCGTTTATCTCGCGGTCAGATTCATATAAAACCTGAGTAATATCAACGCCGTTATTCATGCTTGGCAAATATGGCAAATTCAAAGGACTGTCAGATCTGGCGGTGCTGCGGCGCGTTACTGAATCATTCGCTGATTCAGTAAATTCACTGACAAAGTTAAAAAACTGCTGATGTTCAGCAGAAACGCTTACGCCGTTTATCTGATCCTGAGCAAGAATTTTGACTGCATTTCCGCCATTTGCCACATCCTGAGCCAGATCAACGCGGCCATATGTTCCGCCGATTGTCGAGCCTATTCCGGCAGAGACATAATTTCTGGCGATATCATCAGGCGTTGTAAGGTGCGTGATGCTGGAAAAGAGCGATATATTATCGCGCAGACCATATTCATGTTCAAACATGGCGCGAGCTTTTCCTTTTACTGCTTCGCTCTGCGTTGGCGTTGCTCCGGAAAGGCTGGTTATTTGATTCTGGCTTAATACGTCAAAACTATTAGTGTTTTGCTGGCTTACAGAAGCGCGGAAGAATGATTCGCCTTTTTTTATAAGGTCAGCAGTAACCAGAAAACGTTGCGTTTCTTCGCGTGTTTCGCCAAAAGGACCATAAAAAACCAGCCTGATGATATTTAATCCGGAAATAAGCGGTACATCAACAAATTCATAACGTCCATTGGCAGAAGCTCTCTGGAATGACAACAGCTCGTCATTGCGATATAATTCCACTTCCCAGCCGGCTTGCAAATCTCCTTGCAGCGTGGTGCGATCATATTGAGTAGCACGATCATAAGGAATATTGGAAATAAGCGCGCCGCGTCCTTGCTGGTTAAAGGCGGTCAGCGGTAGTTGCTGTGTGCTTATATCGCCGAAGCTTACTTCTGTGATGTTGTTTTTGTGTAGTAATTCGCCGAGTCTGGTATTTTTCAGCTTATCGTCTGATTGCAGTATTTTTCCATCCGGATCGCGCCTGCTTAAAGTCCAGCGCAAGTCGGTAAGTTGTTGCGAATCATCAGCGGCGGCGTAAATACGGCTTTGCATATACAGCATATCATTATCAGCAACCGCTGAGGCGTTGTTATGTAATCCGGAATAAGCCCTTTTGTCATAACCGCCAGTATATGTGATGTCAGTATATGGCGCACTCGCCAGCTGATAAGGAATTTCCTGCCGAGCTAATGGTCCTTCTGCGGTTTTGCCGCTTGACCTTTCAAGGATTCTCCTTGCCTGCGCGCGTTCGGTTTTCGCCTGAATTGGCAGCCTTACTCCTGAATGCGGAGTTAAGTTAATTGACTGTGTTGCGTAAGAAAAATCAAAATCAACGCCGAACCATTCGCCAAGCAAATCAATATTAACGTAAATATCGTCTTTATACACCTCAATCTGCTCAGGCTGAAAATTTACGCGTTTTCCTGACAAAACATATTCAGAACGCGCCACATCAAGAGAGAATTTATTTTCCGGATTTATTATCCAACCTTCCGCCTGACCTTCCTGCGGACTTACCTTAATTGCGAATTCCAGAAGCTGTGCTATTTGTGAAAGCGGCAGAACAAGCCCTGACTTGCTGATATATCCGGCAACAGCATCATGCAAAACAGTGCGATCAATTCGTAGCTCCGCTAAAACAAGATCATCATCAGAGCGAGTTACTACGCTATATTGCGGCGATTGAAGATCTGAAGAAAAAAGCTCGTCAATGGTTACTGAATTATCATCAATAATTTCCTGCTTGGCAATTTCCTGATTAGTAATTTTATTCTCAATATTTTCCTGTGCATATGAAGGAAGCGCTGCAACTATCCAGATAGTTGCTATAATTAACCGCCTGATTGATTCATATTTAATTGCCATTATTTTATTTTTTCATGCCGCGCAGTTAAAATTATTCTGATAAATTTATCCTGCTGCAATCTATAGCAAATATTAATAAATGTAAAATATTTTATTAATATATAGTAAAATATAATTATTAATTCAGAAGAAATAAAACAATAAGCTCTTCTAACTATAAGATATTTATTTATCAATGGCCGCTAAAAATATTTATAAAAATCTCAATAAAACCATTGACATTTAGCATAACATATTGAAAAATAACATTTGTACATTTGTACATTTGTACATTTGTACATTTGTACATTTGTACATTTGTACATTTGTACATTTGTACATAGCGTGGCGTTAGCCACGCAGATGTCGGATGCCAGAATACAGATGTCAAGCAATTGACATCTGTATTCTGACCTCTGGCATCAATATCGAATGTACATTTGTAGGCAAATTGGCATTATAAAAAAATGGCGGCATTTCTGCCGCCATTTATTCTTCTATTACAATTATATAAGCGTAATAGCTGTATTATCAACCGCCAGATCAGCACAGAATCAAATGCCAAAAAGGCGATTTATTAATACTAGTAGTGAACGCTTACATTGTAAGTTCCGCTGTAAGTACCAGCAGGTTGATTGCCGGCAACATTCAGCTTGCCAGTTACGTTAACTTCACGACGGCCAGTGCTGTCGAAAACAGAAACGCCTGGGATAGTTATGAAAGCAACCATTTTATCAGTGCCTTTAAAAATGTTAACCGCTGAAGGTCCTTTTAGATTGAAGTTTGAATTAGGAGTTCCAGTTACGGTGAACAAAGCAGGAGTAGCGCCGCTTAAATAGTCAACTCCGCCAGTGGTTGTTCCGAAGCTAGTAACTGTACCGCCAGAAGCGCCAACAGAGATAGAGCCAAAGCTCAGAGGAGTAGTTTGAACGATAGAAAGAGGTCCTACTACAGTTGCGTTGATTTGGCCAGCAGCAGTTGTAGCCGCTTGTGCAGCGCCAGTGCTGATAACAGAAGCTGCAAGCAATGCTGCAGTTATTTTAGTAAAAGATGTCATGATTAACTCCACGTTGTGTTTTTTAATTAATACTTAGCTAAGTAATTTGCTCTTCTTTTCCGCAGAAATCCTAAGTGATAACTTAAAATTTATCTTAAGAAAATCAGAATGCCCTCTCTTAATAGGAAGAAATTTTAATTTGTCAATAGCAATTGTAAAATAATTGTTTACTTTTACTTGCCTTCTGCCGAGCAATTACTGAATAATCGTTAGAAATTATCACTCAAAAATCACTATTGGAAAATAACCATTGGAAAATAACCATTGGAAAATCACTGAGCAATTTCTGCTCTGTCAATAACCGCGCCACCATCTTCTTCTCTCTCGCGGTAGACAATTTTCAGCGGTTTTTCCGACTTGCTCACCGGAATTGAAACCTGCCTGCGGTCATTATAAGCAAAAACGCCAACTCCGCGCAATTGTCCAAGCACTTCATTAGTTCCTGAAGTTATTATTATATCGCCATAAAGCGATTTATTGCCGCTGCGAATAATGTTAAGAGACAGAGTGTTTTCATATAAGGTGATATCCTGCAATTTCGCGCTGGCTGATGTTTCACCATTACGAACTATTATCGGAATAGAAACGCCGTAAACAGGAATTAACTTTACTGATATTTTATCACCAGAAGTGCCTGCCGCTTCTACATCCTCGCCAGTTGCCATGTCAGGAACAGCGCGAAATAGCAGATGCGAAACATATTCACCATTTGCCAGCCCTTCCGGCTTACGCAGCATCATCTTAATTATCTGTGATTCGCCTGGCTTTAAAGTAACCTGCCGCGGCGAATAACGCAGCAAATCATCGGCGATTTTAAGTCCGGCCTTTGCTTCTTCCGGCGAAAGCTCAGTGTAATTACCGTCTGCTTCCAGACGTAAATGCGTAAAAGAAATACGATAAGTGGCTTCTTTGCTGCCTTTATTATTAAGGATTATCTCTGCCGAACGAGAGCGTCCTTCAAAAACCACTCTGGTTGGCGCAACCAGCAAATCTCCAGCGCCGCCAGTAATCATTTCCTGTGGCGCGCTTACTGTACCTTCATTTTTTGTACCTTCAGCTGTTGAATTCTGTGCATATGGTTGCGCCATAATCTCCACAGAAAAAACCGCAAAAACCACAGTAAACGCGCTCGCCAGCATAAATACCGTAACTGACGATAAGAAAAATCTATTGCTGATTATTGTGCTAAAGAATCTATTCATTAGCAATATACTTATAATATCAGTTCATTTTGTCAATATATTGAGACATATATTGAGAAAATATATTGAGAAAAAACACTCGCCACCACATTGTCGACATATAAATAAAAAAGCCAGATAAACAAAACATCCTTTGCATTCAAAGCAATCTTCTCTCGACATTGGCTGTTTCCGTCTCATGCCAGCGACTTGTTGCGCCAAAGCGAAGCGGCGAAGAAGGCTGGCATGACACGCAGATATAACAACATTATACTGTGTTGTTCTTTATGTTGTTCTTGTACTGTTATTTGTACTGTTCTTTGTACTTGACTAGTTAGGCTTTTTGGTTACAACGTTGCGCGCATGAAATACGCAGCGCACAAGCGATCATGCCGGGCTTTTTCCGGCAAGTCGAAAACGGCTTTCGTCATGGTGTTTTTATGGCTGGCTGCGGCGATGTCTGTTTTTGTTACGCTGGCTATTATCAGCTCGGTTCTTTATGAAGCGCTGAGGTTTTTTTCGCATATTCCGGCGCTTGATTTTCTCTTTGGCACAAAATGGAGTCCGCAAACTGCGATGCGAGCTGATCAGGCTGGCTCAAGCGGCTCTTTCGGAGCTGTTCCTTTATTTCTCGGCACGCTTCTGGTGACTCTGGTTGCCTTATGTGTTGCCATTCCGGCTGGATTATTTTCCGCTATATACATGGCGGAATATATTTCTCCGGCGCAACGAGCAATTTATAAACCGGCATTGGAAATACTGGCGGGAATTCCGACTGTGGTATATGGTTATTTTGCGGTTATTGTCGTTGCGCCGTTTCTGCGCGATAGCGGAAATTTAGTAGGATTGTCAGTTGCTTCCGAGAGCGCCCTTGCGGCGGGAATAGTTATGGGAATTATGATAATACCTTTTATTTCCTCTCTTTCTGATGATATGATTAAAGCTGTGCCAAGAAGCCTGCGCGAGGCTTCTTATGGTCTTGGCGCGACACGTTCGGAAACAATCAAGCAGGTTGTGTTGCCGGCGGCTTTACCGGGAATTATGGGCGCAGTGTTGTTGGCGGTTTCGCGGGCGGTTGGCGAAACAATGATCGTGGTTATGGCGGCAGGAATGGCGGCTAATCTTACTTTTAATCCTTTGGAATCAGTGACTACCGTTACCGTGCAGATGGTATCATTGCTAGTTGGCGATCATGAATTTGACAGTCCGAAGACTCTGGCAGCTTTTGCGCTTGGCCTTACTCTGTTTTGTGTAACTCTGGCTTTCAACATAATAGCGCTGCTGATTGTCAAGAAATACCGGGAAAGATATGAATAGAGATTTAGCAAGCAATAATGCTGCTTTTAATGCGGCTTTTCATCATCAGCGTCGAATGCGTTCTGAGCGGAGATTCGCTTTATATGGAAGGATTGCGCTTGGTTTTTCTCTGGCTTGCCTTGTGTTGCTGCTTGGCAGTATCGCTGTTTCAGGATTGCCGGGCTTTGTTCGTTCAGAAATTCGTATGGATTTTGAGGCAGATATTGCTTTGCTGGAGCTTGATAAAGGCGAGGAGCTTGCCGACATTGCGCCGCAACGTTTTAATGTTTTTCTGCGCGCGGCTATTGACAAGCGTTTTACAGAATTTTCAGCTGGAGAGCGTCGTGAGATATTAAAACTCTTTGGCAGCGCTTCCGGTTTAGAAATAAGGCAGGCGATGGTCGAATATGATTTAAATTCTGCCGGAGAAAATTCGCAAGAAAATTCGCAAGAAAATTCGCTGATAAAATTTTCATTATGGCTTCCTGCCTCGGCGATAGCGGCGGAATTTCTTGATAATCCGGATAGTGAAACTATCAGCGCAGCGCAATCGCGCGCTATGGCGAATTTTGTTGCCGGATCAGTTTCAGGTTCAGCTTCCAGTTCAGCTTTCGGATCAGATGTTAAAAGCGGAATTGATTATGGATTTTTAACACGCGGTGATTCAAGATCTCCGGAGAATGCCGGATTTTTTGGCGCAATTGCCGGATCTTTTTTCACCATGCTGATATGTTTGCTGGCCGCTTTTCCTCTGGCGGTAATGGCGGCAGTTTATTTAGAAGAATTCGCAAAAAGCAACTTACTTACTGAGTTTATTGAAGTAAACATCAATAATCTGGCGGCTGTTCCTTCTATTGTTTATGGTTTGCTTGGTTTAGCGGTTTATATAAATTTTATGCATCTTCCACGTTCCGCGCCGTTGGTCGGAGGTCTTACTCTGGCGCTTATGGCTTTGCCGGTTATAATAATTGCCACTCGTGCTGCTCTTAAATCAATACCTTCTTCAATACGTCAGGCGGCTTTAGCGCTGGGAGCATCGCCATTGCAGGTTGTCTGGCATCACACTCTGCCACTTTCAATGCCGGGAATAATGACTGGAACTATTCTTGGAATGGCGCGCGCTCTTGGTGAAACTGCGCCTTTACTGATGGTCGGAATGGTGGCTTTTGTGGTTGATATTCCTTCCGGATTTACCTCCGCCGCAACTGTTATGCCAGTGCAGATTTACCTCTGGGCAGGCAGTCCGGAAGCAGGATTTGCTGCCAGAACCTCAGCGGCGATTATGGTTCTGCTGTTATTGTTGTTGGCAATGAATATGTTGGCAATTATGTTGCGTAAAAAATATGAAATAAAATGGTAAAATTATGTATGAATCAACCATAAAATTAGCTGATATCAAGGAGCAAATAAAAAACAAGATCATAACTCGTGCTGTTAATGTATTTTACGGCGACAAGCAGGCCTTGTTTGATGTTAATATTGAAATTCCTGAAAATCAGGTTACTGCGCTTATCGGCCCTTCCGGCTGCGGAAAATCAACCTTTCTGCGCTGCATAAACCGTATGAATGACATAATAGATTCCTGCCGTGTTGATGGTGATATAATTGTTGACGGTAAAAATATAAATTCTTCTGCTGAGGATGTTGTTTTGTTGCGGCGCTGGATTGGCATGGTCTTTCAAAAGCCAAATCCATTTCCGAAATCTATTTATGATAATGTTGCTTATGGCGCGAAGATTCACGGTTTAGCAGCGAATAAAAGCGAGCTTGATGCAATTGTTGAACACAGCTTAAAACGCGCTGGCTTGCTGGAAGAAGTGAAGGATCGTCTGCTTGAGCCGGCAACCGGACTTTCCGGCGGTCAGCAGCAGCGCTTATGTATAGCGCGAACCATCGCAGTTAATCCGGAAATTATTTTAATGGACGAACCATGTTCTGCCCTTGATCCAATAGCAACTGCCAGAATAGAGGCGCTTATTGAGGAGTTGAAACAGAATTTCACTATAATAATCGTTACGCATTCAATGCAGCAGGCGGCTCGCGTTTCGCAGCGCACTTGTTTTTTTCATCTTGGAAAAATTATTGAAAGCGGAGAAACCAGACAGATATTCACCGCGCCGCTTGAGAAACAAACTCAGGATTATATCAGCGGACGTTACGGCTAATCACAGCGTTTTAGCAAACAAGCATCGCCGTAGGAATAAAAACGATAGTTTTGAGTAATTGCATGTTGATAAGCATTGTGCATTTTCTCGATGCCGCTGAACGCGCAAACCAGCATGAATAAGGTTGAGCGCGGTAAATGAAAATTAGTAAGCAGCAGATCAACTACGCGAAATTTATAACCAGGAGTTATAAAAATCGCCGTTTCGTTTTTATAAGGCATAATTTCGCCATTTTCCATTGCTGCTGATTCTAAAACACGCAGGCTTGTTGTGCCAACGGCAATCACGCGGCCGCCTTTTTTCCGCGCTGAATTTATCGCCGCAGCGCTTTCTGCGGAAATATACGCTAATTCGCTGTGCATTACATGATCTTGCGTATTTTCGCTTTTAACTGGAAAAAAAGTTCCAGCGCCAACATGCAAGGTTACAAAAGTTTTTTTTGCGCCGGATTTTTCTATTGCGGCAAGCATTTCTTGCGTAAAATGCAAACCGGCAGTTGGCGCGGCAACTGAGCCTTCATTACGCGCATAGATGGTTTGATAATCGCTGATGTCAGAATCTGCTTTTGAATTATCTGCTGCGGAATTTATGTGTGATGATTTTCGTTTTTTCTCAATGTAAGGCGGAATTGGCATTTTGCCATATTTATACAGCTTTTCTAATAAGCTGCTCTTATCTTGCCTGATTTGCGGATCAAGCTCTATTAGCAGCTCGCCGGAAGCTTCCTTGCTGATTACGCGCGCGGTAAAGTCAGCAGCGAAAATAATATCATCGCCAGCTTTAAGGCGCTTTGCCGGCTTGGCAAAACATGACCATATATGCTGATCAGAGCTGATTTGCTGCTCTTTATGCAATAGAATCTCAACTCTTGCCGCGCCACGCTTGCCGAAAAGCCGCGCCGGAATAACGCGACTATCATTAAATACGACAATATCCTCAGCGCGTAAATATAAAGGAAATGATGCGACAATATCATCAGCGAATTCACTAGTGACTTTTCTGGCTTTATCAGGCGAATTGTCGCTGCCGACAACCAGCATTCTGGCCTCATCACGCTTTAAAGCCGGACTGATTGCAATCAGCGATTCCGGCAGATGAAAATCAAAAAGCGCAGTTTTCATTAAAGATATTTTTTCAAAAAAAAGCTCTCTAACTATTTTCCAGCTTTATCATCTTTATCAGCTTTTTCTGCCTTATCAGCTTGTTCCGCCTTGTCATTATTATCAGCCGCTTGCTCATCTTTAACATCTGCAGCAACTTGCATTTTGACGATTTTATCAGGATTTCGCACTTCGCCATTATTATAAGCAGAGCCTTTTTTTATCTTATCGACAAATTCCATGCCTTTAGTCACTTTTCCCCAGTAAGTATATTGTCCGTCTAGATATTTTGAATCAGCTAATACAATGAAAAACTGACTATCCGCGCCGTCAATATCATTAGTTCTGGCCATTGAAACCGCGCCGCGCACATGTGGTTCATGGTTGAATTCAGCTTTGATGTTTTTTCCTGAGCCGCCAGCGCCAGTTCCAGTAGGATCTCCAGTTTGCGCCATAAATCCGGTAATTACGCGATGAAAAACCACGCCGTCATAAAATTTAGCGCGCGTCAGCTCCTTGATTCTTGCCACATGATTAGGCGCCAGATCCGGGCGCATTTCTATCACCACGCGGCCATAAGTTAAATCCAGATAAAGAGTGTTTTCAAGATCGGCAGCAGCGGACATAGAGATGTTTCCTGAATAAAAGGTTAGCGCCAGTAAGGCGGTTGCAAAAAAAATCGACAATTCTTTAGAAATCAGCGATTTATTAGAAATTTTAGAAATAAAAACTGCGATCATAACTAATCCTGAATTTCTTTTTGTTTTGAATTTACCATAGAATCGTAATTTATCACAGAATCTGAATTTATCACAGAATCGGAATTTACTATAAAATCTTCCAGAGAAAAATCCTTAGCTGTGGTTTTATAATTTTTCTCAGAATCAGCTAAGCCAGTTTGCGCCTGAAGAAAAGCAATATGCTCTTCTCTGGCTGATTCTATGCGGCGCAGAATACCGCAGCTTACATAATCATCATTAACATTGCAAACAGCAATTGCCTTTTTTGCCGCCTGCAACGATTGTGCAGCAAGTTGCAAATCGCAGGCAATAATTTCCGCAGTGGAATTGCCGATTCGCAACTTTCCCAGCTCCTGCAAATTCGGAAAACCACCAGATAGCAAAATCCGCTCAACCAGCATGTCGGCATGTTTCATTTCATCAAGTGATTTTTTATATTCACTGTCGGCAAGGCTCATCAGGCTGTTATGTTTAAGCAGCCGCGCATGAAGAAAATACTGATTAATCGCCGTCAGCGTATCGCGCAAAACGCCGTTCAAATGATCTATAACGTCATTTGCAATCTTGCCGGATAATATTTCGTTGCTATTCTTCACTGTTCTTTAAAATCCTTAAATTTCTTCAAATCCTTAAATTCTTTCAAATCAGCATATTTATTCCATTTTGATGAAAGAAAGATTAAACCAAGTCAAGTGATAATGATTCTTATTTGGATTATGTAGCGATTATTATGTAGTGATTATTATGTAGCGATTATGTAGCGACTATGAAAAATTTTCTGTAAAAAATTTTTTGTTGCCAATTTTTTGTGGCAATTTCCTATAGAAAATTTCCTATAGAAAATTTCCTAGAAATAAAAAACAATAAAGTGTAATAATAACTTCTATGAAAATACAGAGCAAAATATTTTTGAATTTATTTGCCTATTATTTGCGCCGTCTACCGCGTGGTGGATTTACGCTGATTGAGCTTTCAATAGTGCTGCTGGTTACTTCGCTGCTGCTGGCCGGAGTTGTGTCAATTGAAAACCGTAAATTGCGAGTTTCTCAGCAGGAAGAGTTGAAGCGTAAAATGGACATGATCGAAAAAGCCCTTTATCAATATCGTATCGTCAATAATAAACTGCCTTGCCCAGGCGATTCCAGACTGGCTCTTTCTGCTGCTAATTTTGGCTTGCAGTCTGATGGTGCAGCGGAGAATTGTCATGACGGAGGGACAATTGACTCTAACTTAAACTTAACTGATGGTGGAAATAGCGTATTTGGTGGTTCTGTTCCAGTTCGCACCTTAGGCTTGCCGGATGATGTTGCTTATGATCCCTGGGGCAGGCTTTTTACTTACTATATTGACAAAGAAGCAAATAATTCCACTAATTTTACTGGAATTAACGGCACCGCCGGAGTTACTGATACTAATTTACTGAATGTCGTTGATGATGGTGGAACGACAATTACTGACGATGTTCTGGCCGTAGTGTTAAGCCATGGTCCAAATGGTCATGGCGCTTACAATGTTGCTGGCAGTAGAGTCAGTTCCGGCAGCACTAACGTCAAAGAGCAGGAAAACTGCATGTGTAACAGTTCGGCAGGAGCGGTTGCTGACAATACTGCTCTTACAATTCACATGCAGAGAAATATAACTGTCACAGCAGGAACTAGAAATACAGAATTTGACGATATTGTTCGCTATTACAATAAAAAATATTTTTATACTTACGCAGAAAGATATCTGTAAATCAATGCCTTGCCCTAGTATTTTACCATCAGGCAACTGTCATTAAATCTTAATATAACAGATGTTTAGTATATGCTACAATCCTGATAAACAGTAATTATCTCAGATAGTTTCATAATCAGGCGGCAGTAATGGCTTCAGAAGAAAGCATCAATGAAAAAATCGCTGAAATTCAGGCAAGGATAGACATTCCAAGCTATCAGGATGTCGCCTGGGACGGTGCGTGGAAAAGGCGGGCAGCGGCGATTTGGGGAATGATGTCAGTGGCGCTGGTAGTTGGCGCTTCTATCGGATTGCTGGCTTTGCTGCCGCCGGCGATGTTTGGTTTGCCTTTGACTGCCGAGCTGGTTGGACAATCAGTTGCGATTTTCTCCGCTTTAGGAATCAGCAGCGGCCTTGTTATCGGCGCGACTGTCGGACCAGGAGCAGGAGCTGCTGCTTCAGCAATGAAGGAATTTGAAAGGCGGCAGATTGCGCGTGATATTGATCGCTTAGTGCGCGCGAATCCTGACGCTCCGGTTGAGCTGATTGAGGAAATGGTCGCGCAGAAGGAAGAGGATAAAGAAAAAAATCTGCGCTTTTCTGATTATGTCAGCATCAAAAAATCTCTTATCTTCGCAGGAATTGGCGCTGTTGGCGGCCTTGTTTTTGCCGGAGCATTATATGCAGTTGGCGGTTTTGGCGTTCCTGAAAGTCCAATGGTCGCGCAATTTGCTATGCCGGCGGCAAAATTTCTGCTTGGCGCTTCAGCCAGCAGCGTGGCGGTAGTAAGCAGCTATTTTGCCGGAATTGGCGGCTTATTTGGCGCTAATTTCGGAATCAGCTATCCGATTATAACGCGCAAGGCGGTGAATTTTTTCGCAGATTTGTTAAGTGGAAAATCAATTGCTGATAGCTGGCCAGCGCGAGTTAATACGCCAGCGCCAGATCCAGTTATAATGCCAGTTCATAAGCAGCAGGAAGCACTGCCGGAGCTTCCTGATATTGCTGCGGTTAGCACTGACAATGTTGCTGACTTGAAAAACTATACACAAAAAATCCGGCCACAGAATAATTACGAAGAGCTGGTAAGGCAATCAATAGCGCAAGCAGAAGAATCGCCAGCGCGCGCGTAATAAGGCGCATAATAAGGCGCGTAATAATGCGGAATAAGGCAATCAATTAACAGCTGATAACAATTTAAAATGTACATTTGTACATTTGTACAAATGTACAAATAATATATTACAATATGTTGCGAATATTTTGACAATATTTTTGACAATATTGCAGATAAAAACTACAAAAATCTCATGAATAATATCTACAAATAAAGTTACAAATAAAACTGTAAATAAAGCTATAGCCTTTAACGAAAAATTGGTCATAAAAAATCTGGGCGCAAAGCGCCCTCTCCCTAACCCTCTCCCGCAAGCGGGAGAGGGAAGCAGCTGCTTCGCCGCTGCGGGAGAGGGCTATGAGCAATTTCTCGTTAAAGGCTATACAAACAAGCGGAGAAAATTGTGGAATTTGAACGAACACGTAAAAAACGTCTGGAAATCAGCCTTATTCCGCTGATTGATATTTCCATGTTTCTGCTGATTTTTTTTATGATCGCAGGAACTGTGGAAAAATTTGAAGTTATTTCTATAAATCCTCCGCTTGCTGCCAGTGGCAAGCTGGTTGATGAAGGGCATTTAGTTATTCTGCTTGGAAAACACAACGAGCTTATTATCGGCGATGAGATTATTACCTTGTCGGAAGCTGCCTCATATCTTAAACCGTTGCTTACTCAGCATCCTGGCAAGGTTATAACGGTTAAGGCTGATGAAGCTGCGCCGGCTGCTATGGTTATTGATGTTATGGAAGCAATTAAATCATCCGGCGGCGAGCATTTATCAGTGGTTACACAATCAATTCCGCCAGATTCATCTCAATAAGCAATAAAAACAGCAATAAAAACAGCAATAAAAATAAAAACAAAAATAAAAACAAAAATGAATAGTGAATATTCAAATTTATCAGGAATAGCTTCTAATGCCATTGCGCCGTATATGCTGCGTGAAAACTATTTTCTTGCGGCAATTTTTCTGGCTTTTCTGGTTCATCTGGGCGGTTTTGTAGTCTGGAATTTTTCTCCACGGCAGGAAGTGCGTGATATTCCGATTCGGATGCTTAATATTCGCCTTTCCGATTCTGAAGATATTACTGCTGAATCTGCTAATATGCCGCAAGTCGAGGCAGTAGTTGAACGAATTGCAGATTCTGTAAGTAAACAGCAGAGCGTTGCTGAGCAGAATAATGATACAGCGTCCGCTAAACAATATGTGCGCGAAGTCAGCTCTACTTCAGTCAGGAAAAATCCTGCTGGAAGCACTTCCGGCAGCAAGGCACGTGATGCGGAAATGGTTTCGCGTTACACACAATTAATTTCTTTGTGGATTCAGAAATTCAAACAATATCCGGAAGAGGCGCGCGCTAATGGTATACAAGGAATGACTGTTGTGCGTATTCGTATTGACCGGCGCGGCAATATTCGTTATCAGGCTCTTGAGCGCTCAACCGGCTCGAAAATTCTTGATCGTGCAGCTGTTGAAATGATCAGAAGGGCAAATCCGGTTCCTGCGGTTCCTGATGATTATCCGCCTGGTGAAATCTCAGAATTTCTTATTCCAGTTAATTTTTCACTGTTTTAGTTTCTGATAATTCAACTCAACTTGCTTAATTTACTTCCATTTATTTCCATTTATTTCCACTTATTTCTACTTAATTCAGCTTAATTCACCTTATCTTTTCAGGTTTTTATGCCAGATTATAAACGGCTTTTAGTAACAGGCGGCGCTGGTTTTATCGGCAGTGCTTTTGTCGCGCAAGCTGTGGCGCGAGGTTGTAGCGTTGTTGTGCTTGATAAGCTTACTTATGCCGGAAAACGCGAAAATCTTGAGTGGATTAAAAATGGCGTTGCTGGTGAATGGAAATTACTAGTCGGCGATATTCAGGATCGCGCTTTGACGCTTTCCTTGCTGCGTGAACATAAAATTGAGGCGCTGATTAATTTCGCCGCAGAATCGCATGTTGATAATTCGATAAGCGGTCCGGCTGAGTTTATAAACACAAATATCTGCGGTTCGTTCATGCTGCTGGAAGCGGCGCGTGAATATTTTAAATCACTGAATGAAAAACAGAATTTTCGTTATGTGCAGATTTCAACTGATGAAGTTTACGGCGAGCTTGGCGCAAGCGGAAAATTTTCGGAAACGACAGCTTACGCGCCAAATTCACCTTATTCAGCTTCCAAGGCCGCTGCTGATCATCTGGTGCGTGCCTGGCATAAAACTTACGCTCTTCCGATAATAATCACTCATTGCAGCAATAATTATGGTCCGCGCCAGCATCAGGAAAAATTAATTCCACATATGATTTCCTGCGCCTTAGCCGGAAAACCATTGCCAATATATGGAAATGGCGGCAATGTCCGCGATTGGATTCATGTTGAAGATCATGCGCGAGGAATCTGGCTGGCGCTTAGCAGAGGAAAATCCGGAGAGGCTTATGATTTTGGCGGCAATGCTGAGGAACGCAATATAGATCTGGTAAATAAAATCTGCGCTATTTTAGACAGAAAAATTCCAAAAAAATCTGGAAAATATGCAGATCAGATAAGCTTTGTAACTGACCGTCTTGGCCATGATCTCCGCTATGCTATTGATGACAGTAAAGCCGCAGCGGAATTAGGCTTTACAAGAGAATATAATCTGGAAAAGGGCTTGGAAATGACAGTTGAATGGTATTTATCAAGAGCATTGTAGGAGAAGAGGTTGCTGGTTGCCTTGTCATCCGAAGCCTTGGCGTAGGATGATGGTTAAGAGGAGCGTGGTTTATCTTGCTTGCTTACCATTCACCATGCACCTCTTACTTACCAGCAACCAGCAACTAGCAACCAGCAACCCCTTAATCAACCAGCAACCTCTTACTTAACCTTAACCAACAAAAGGAAAATAATTGTGAAAGGCATAATATTAGCAGGAGGTTCAGGCACAAGGCTCGCGCCGATGACTTCAGTGGTAAGCAAGCAGATGTTGCCTGTTTATGATAAGCCAATGTTGTATTATCCGCTTTCCGTGTTGATGCTGGCGGGAATTCAGGAAATATTGATTATTTCCACGCCGCGTGATTTGCCAATGATGCAACAATTGCTTGGCGATGGTAAAAAGCTTGGAATTTCTATTTATTATAAAGAGCAGGCAAAGCCGGAAGGTATCGCGCAGGCTTTTCTCATTGCCGAGGAATTTATTGCTAATAGTCCTGTTTGCCTTATTCTTGGCGATAATATTTTTTACGGACAGACGATCAGCGAAAGCGTGCAGCGTTCGGCAGAAATCACTTCCGGCGCGCGGATATTTGCTTATAAGGTTAGTGATCCGCAGCGTTACGGCGTGGTAGAAATAGATAAAAGCGGCAAGGCTATTTCAATTGAGGAAAAACCGCATAATCCTAAATCGAGCTACGCAGTTACCGGCTTGTATTTTTATGATAATAAAGTAGTTGAAATAGCAAAAACCATAAAACCTTCCGCGCGCGGCGAGCTGGAAATAACCGCAGTTAATGAGGCGTATTTAAAAAAATCAGAACTTACCGTGGAAATATTAGGGCGCGGTACAGCATGGCTTGATACAGGAACTCCTGATTCATTGCTTGCCGCCAGCCAGTTTGTGCAAACTATTGAAGCGCGGCAAGGCTTGAAAATCGCTTGCCTTGAGGAAGTTGCCTTTTTGCGCGGCTTTATAAATTCCGCGCAGTTAAATGCTCTGGCCGCTGAATATAGTAATAATGATTATGGTTGTTATCTGAAAAAATTGGTTTCTGAATTGTGATTCTGGTAATTGGCAAAAATGGTCAGCTTGGCAGCGCCCTAATGAAACTATTAGGCAGCTCGGCAATTGGCGTTTCTTCACAGGAAATCAATTTTGTTGATTTAGATTTTACTGACAAAATAGCAGCGCTTTTTAAAACAAATAATTTTTCCACGATCATAAATGCGGCGGCATATACGCAAGTGGATAATGCACAGAGCGAAAATGGACGTTTGCTGGCAATGCGAATAAACGCAGCCTCAGTAGGCGAGCTGGCGCAATGGTGTAAAGCTAATTCCGTGCGCTTAGTGCATTATTCAACTGATTATGTATTCAGCGGCAAAGGCGATAAGGCGATTGACGAAAAGGAACAAACCGCGCCGCTTAATATTTACGGTATAAGCAAAGTTGCCGGAGAGAATCTGCTGGCGCAATCAAAGGCAGAATATCTTATTTTCCGAACATCATGGATTTATGATGAAAGAGGACGTAACTTTTTTACAACCATGCTGCGGTTGTTTAAAGAACGTGAAGAGTTAAAAATAGTTGCTGATCAAACAGGCGCTCCTACTTACGCGCTGCATCTGGCAAAAGCAACCTTGTCAGCTCTTGCAAATGTGCAGCTTCTTGCAGAATTTCCCAGCGGAATATATCATCTCTGCGCTTCAGGACATGCCAGCTGGCATGAATTTGCAACGGAAATTTTTACTCTTGCGCGCCAGCGCGAATCAGGCATTAAATGCAGAACTATTATTCCAATAGCAACTGCTGACTATCAAACTCCGGCAAAACGTCCGCTTAATTCACGCCTTGATTGCAGCAAAGCAGCAAAAATATTAGGCGTATCTTTGCCGAGCTGGCAGGAAGGACTTAGAGAATGTTATGAAAACAAGCTCATGTGATATTGAAGGATTGCTGATTGTGCAGCTTAAGCTTTATGCTGATGAACGCGGTTTCTTTGTTGAGCGTTTTAATAAAAAATTCTTTGCTGAATCAGGGATTACTTGCGACTTCATTCAGGATAATCATTCGCGCTCTGCGCCAGGAGTTTTGCGCGGTTTGCATTACCAGAATTCTCCGCCGCAAGGTAAGCTGGTTGGCGTATTGCGCGGCAAAATCTGGGATGTTGCTGTTGATATTCGTCCTGATTCGGCAAGTTTCGGCAAGTATTTTGCGCTGGAATTAAGTGCTGAAAATGGTCTTTTATTGTGGATTCCTCATGGTTTCGCACATGGATTTTGTGTTCTTGGCAACGAGCCGGCTGATGTTTTATATAAAGTAACTGCACCTTATAATCCGGCTGGCGAAGGTGCAATATGTTACGATGATCCTGAGCTGGCAATTCAATGGCCAGTTAAAAATCCGCTGATTTCCGAGCGAGATAAACGCGCAGATAATTTTGCAAAATATAAAAATATGTAATAAGAAAAATAACTAATAAAAATAACTAATAAAAATAACTAATAAAAATAACTAATAAAAATA
>CAZFJN010000001.1:32014-39110 GCA_964519595.1 uncultured Rickettsiales bacterium | reverse complement strand
ATAACTAATAAAAATAACTAATAAAAATAACTAATAAAAATAACTAATAAAAATAACTAATAAAAATATCTAAAGAAATTGCAGCATATCAGACAACTTAAATAACAATCTTAAATAATAATCAGGCAATAAAATGACTATATCTGTTATAATGGTCACTTACCACACTGGCAGCGTGTTGCCGGTTGCCGTTGCTTCTGTTTTGAATCAGGAAGGCCTTGCCGAATTAATTTTAGTCGATAATGGTAATCCTCCTGATGTCATAGCGCATTTCCGGCAAATGGCGCTTGTTGATTTACGAATAAAAATTATCAGCGGTCATGGCAATATAGGCTTTGCTAGAGCTTGTAATCTCGGCGCAAAATCAGCGCTTGGTGAATATCTTGTCTTGCTTAATCCTGATTGCATTCTGCCGCCTGAGGCGCTTAAGAATCTTACCTCTGAGATGAGCCGTTTGCCGAATACTGTCCTTGCCGGACCTTTATTGCTTAATTCTGACGGTAGTGAACAATCTGCGTGTCGCAGGCCGCTTCTTACGCCGCGCAGCGCCTTAATGAGCGCAATTTCAGAAATTGCCGGTTTTTTGTCCTTCCGCAAGAAAAAGCGCAACTTTCCTGATGAATTACATGATGTAGCGGCGCTTTCCGGCGCTTGCATGTGCATTAAAAAAGCTGATTATGAAGAGCTAGGCGGCTTTGATGAAGGATATTTTCTTCATGTCGAAGATATGGATTTATGTTTCCGTATCGCCAAAGCCGGCAAGCGGATTGTCTGTGTGCCTTCAGTGCGTGTCGCGCATCTTCGCGCAACCAGCAGCAAAACAAGTAATGGCGAGCTTGAACTACACAAGGCGCAAGGTTTTATTCGCTATTTCAATGTCAATTTTGCCAATGAATTTCCTGGTCTGATATTTTTCATTCGTATTTGTATCTGGATACGTTATTTTCTGCGCCGAATCTTCGCCTCAGGCTTTCTTAAACTGCTTTTTTCTTCAGGAAAGAAAGCTAAAAAATCATCATCTGCCGCTTCAAAACTGCACATAATCTCTGCAAGCTTGATTAGCACAAAAAATGCTTCCGAATTAGCTGGCAAGACTGTTTTAGTAACTGGCGCAACCAGCCAGGTAGGGCTTTATGTGGTAAGACATCTGCTTGCTTCCGGCGCGGCGGTTTTAGCGGTAAGCAGAAGAGAAACACCGCCTTTTTACCATCCTTATTTGAAATGGATAAAAGGTGATATAACAAATCAGAATTTTTCCTTACAAGGTTTTCTGGCAGACATTGCTATTCATTGTGCGCCATTGTGGAAATTACCGGCAATAATGTCGCTGCTTGCTGCCTCAGAAGTCAGGAAAATAGTGGCAATCAGCTCAACATCAGTTTTCACTAAGGCGCTCTCGGCAAACCGTAATGAACAGAGAGTAGTAAGCTCGCTTATTAATGCTGAGCAGGAATTATCATCATCATCACTACGGCATAAAATATCGTGGACTATTTTACGTCCTACTTTAATTTACGGCGCTGGCCTTGATAATAATGTAACTCTGCTGGCAAGATTGATAAAAAGCTTTAGCTTAATGGTAATTTATCCGCCAGGATTAGGCAGACGTCAGCCGGTTCATGCTGAAGATGTGGCGCTTGCTGCTTTGCGTGCCGCCAGCTCTGAAGTTGCCTCTGGCATGTCTTACAACATAAGCGGCGGAGAAATATTAACATATCGCGCGATGATTGAACGTATTTTTGCTGCGCTTGATCGTCCGGTTAGGATCTTCGAAACCAGCCTTTTGCCGACATTGCTTGGCTTTGCAGGCGCTATTCTGCGCTTAAGAAATATTCATTCTGAAATTGCTTATTCAATGAATGAGGATATGATTTTCTTCCATGATGACGCGGCGCGTGATTTAGGATACAAGCCAAGAGGTTTTCTTTCCGGCGGAATTGAGGATTTTGGGAATTTATTTGAGAAATAAAAAAAATCATCCTTAAAATGATTGCAAAAAAGATGATTGCAAAAATATAATCGCAATTATAATCGCAAATATAATCGCGAAAAGATGATTGCAAAAATATGATCGCAAAAAAATAGTCGCAAAAAAATGATTGAAAAAAGATGATTGCAAAATAGTTTGAGAAATAAAATGAACGCAATAAGTTATGTTAATGGTTGCTATTTGCCACAAGGAATAGCGGCAGTTTCTATTGATGATCGTGGTTATCAATTTGCTGACGGAGTTTATGAATATATCGCTTTTTACAATCGCCAGCTGCTTGATGCTGATTTGCATTTTGCGCGCTTATTTCGCAGTCTTGAGGCGCTGAAAATTGAATTTACCATGTCAAAAGCGGCAATGCTTATAATAATTGCGGAATTAATTGAGCGTAATCGTCGCTGCGACGGCGGCTTTTATTTACAAATAACGCGCGGAGTTGCCAAGCGTGATCATGTTTTTCCGACTACATCTTCCGGCGCTGATAAAACTCTTAAACCATCTCTGATTATGACAATATGCGCGCCTAAATATCCGAAAGAATATGAAGTTAAAAACGGCGTAAGAGTAATTACATATCCTGATCAGCGCTGGCATAGAAAAGACATTAAAAGCACCGCTCTGCTTGCTAATGTCCTTGCCAAGCAGGAAGCCTCTTGCCATCAGGCTCGAGAATCATTGCTGGTTATGCAAGACGGCAATATCAGCGAAGGCGCGGTTTCCAATGCTTATATTGTTAATGCTCAAGGCGCTGTTGTAACTCATCCGGCAGATCATAATATCCTTAGCGGAGTAACGCGCGCTGTGGTTCTGAAACTGGCGCAAGCTAATAATATCAAGGTTATTGAACGACCATTTTCCGTAAATGATCTGGCAACGGCAAATGAGGCATTCATAACCTCAACCAGCGCTAATGTGTTGCCGGTTGTGCGTGTTAATGAAAATAACATTGGCAACGGCAAACCAGGCATTGTAACAAAAAAACTAATGGCACTTTATCACGCGCATATAAAAGCGCAAACTGGTAAAGAATTTTTCTGGTAAAGAATTTTTTGGCAAAGATTTCTTATGAATTTATCTAAACCTAAGGCGGTTATTTTCGACTGGGACAACACTTTAGTTGATACATGGCCAATTATTCACAAAATAATTAATGCAACTTTTGCTCATCTGCAAAAACCGCTGTGGAGTTTTGACACGACCAAACGACGTGTGCGTAAATCAATGCGCGATTCTTTTCCGGAAATCTTCGGCGATAACTGGAAAGATGCTGCTGATTATTATCAGAGACAATATCGCGCACATCATCTGGAAGCTTTAAAACCGCTGCCTGATGCAGAAAAACTTCTCAAGGCAGTTTGCGATCTTGGATTATATTCCACCATTGTCAGCAACAAGAAAAGCGGCAATCTTGCCAAGGAAGTAGATCATCTCGGCTGGCGAGATTATTTTGACTGTATTGTTGGTTCTGATGACGCCGCGCGTGACAAGCCTTTTGCTGATCCGGTTGAGTTAGCCTTTGCTGGAAGTAAATACTCTCCAGATTCTGACGTCTGGTTTATCGGCGATAGTGATATAGACCTTGAATGCGCGCGCAATACTGGCTGCACGGCGATTTTATATGGTCCAACGCCGCATGAGCAAGGCGGCCTTACTGCTACGCATTTTAATGATATTCCGTATCATGCTTATGCAGAAAATCATTCGCAGATTATAAGCTGGCTTACTTCAGGAAATTCTTAAGCCTTCAGGAAGTTCTTAAGCTCTGACTTTAATTGAGCCAGAAGCGGAATTATTTCCTTATATTTTTTAGAAATTCTCTCAATGTCATTATCAGGAGAATCAGCAGCTGGCGCAGTCATGTCAGCAAATCCGCTGCCGGCAAATCGCGCAAAATTTAAACCATATTTCTTTTCTGCTTCCATAACTGTGGTTATAAGACATGAAGCAGCGATTCGCGCAAAAAGCAGCTCCTTAGGATAATTTGCCGAGGAAGATTCCGCAGATGATTCATCAACAGAATTAGCAGAATTAGCAGAATTAGCAGAATTTTCTTCCTGCTGCGGAGCTGAGGATAATTCCTTCTCAATATGCGCTATAGCGTCAATATAGCGTTCAATTGCCGCGCTTATTACCTCTTGATTAAGCCGGAAAATTCCGCTCCACAATTCAATTCTGGAAGAAGAAAGGCGCAGGAATTTTTTTAATTGCGGATAATTCGCCAGAATTATGTCATCAGGCGAGATTATTTCTCCGACTGCAAAAGCAATCGCCTGTGGCAAATGCGATACATAACCATATATATCATCATGCAGCTCAGCAGGCATAGCTTCTACTCTCGCGCCGAGTATTCTCCAGAAAAAATCAACCTTCTGCAGCTCTTCATGGTCAAGAGGCGCTTGCGGCGTGATAATTACACGTTTTTTAATAAATAGCTCAGCATTTCCGGCAGCAACTCCTGATTGTTCACTGCCGGCAATCGGATGCGCTGGCACAACTAAAACATTGCCAGGAAGATTCTCGCTCATTACCAGTAGCGGAAATTTTTTAACTGAGCCAGTGTCCATAACCAGCGCATGATCAGCCAGATGAGGAGCAATCAGGCGGCATATTTCCGGCAATGATTCAGTCGGAGCGGCAATAACAACCGCATCGCAATCACGCACGCCTTGCGCCGGATCAACATTAGCCTTGTCAATGAAGCCGTTTTTGCGCGCATAGCTAAGCGCCACCTCATTATTGTCAATTCCGACAATCGAGGCGGCAAGGTTGTTCTGCCGCGCTGCTTTCGCAATCGAACTGCCGATTAAACCAAGCCCTATTATCGCCAGCTTACGAAAAGGAGCTTTCATATTGATAAAAACTCAGCAAGAGCGGAAACAACCGCCTTATTATCTTCCTCAAGTCCAATGCTGATTCTTAAACAGTGAGAAAGTCCGTAATTGGCAACTTCACGAACTATCAGACCTTTTTCCATAAGAAATTCAGAAGCGGCTTTTGCTGTCTGCGCGGCGCTTCTTTCTGCGCCGTTTATTGAGGATGATTTAAATTCAACTAATATGAAATTGGCAATGCTTGGATGAATAATCAGCGGCAATTCGCGCAGATTATTTTCCATTTTTGTTAATTCGCGCTGATTAAAAGAAACGCTGGCGGATTTGTAAGAAACATCCTCAATCGCCGCTATTCCAGCTTCCATAGAAGGAGTTGAGACGTTAAAAGGTCCGCGCACGCGGTTTAAAACATCAGCTATTTCCGGCGGCGCATAACACCAGCCAAGGCGCAGGCTGGACAAACCGTAAATCTTGGAAAATGTCCTTAGCATCACCACATTGCTGCATGATTCAACCAGCTGCCTGCCGTCGCAATAATCAGGAACATTAGCGTATTCCGCGTAAGCACCGTCAATGGCCAGAATTACTTGCGGCGGCAATCCGGCTTGCAAACGCGCCATTTCTGCTTTGTTTATATAGCTTCCGGTTGGATTATTAGGATTAGCGATAAATACTATTTTAGTTTTCTCGCTGACCGCCTTTAATATAGAGTCAACATCGCTGCGTAGATTTTTTTCTTTGGCAATTACTATTTTTGCGCCGGCAATTTGCGCGTATATTTTATACATCAGAAAACCATGTTCGCTGATAACTACCTCATCGCCGCGATTTACATAAGCATTTATCAATAAAGCAATCAGCTCATCTGAACCTGCTCCGCAAACAATTTGCGCCGCCGGAATTCCTGTAGCATTGCCTATTGCCGCGCGTAATGCAACGGCCTGACCATCCGGGTAACGATGCAGACTATCAACCGCCTTCGCATAAGCCGCCTTGGCTTTAGGGCTTGCGCCAAGCGGCGTTTCATTGGAAGATAATTTTACCACGCGCATCTTGACGCGCTGATTATCGCCTTGCCCTGATTTTGCAACGCTCGATTTGCCGCCAACATAGGGAGTAATATCTAATATTCCATCTTTTGGAAAAGGTTTCTGGCTCATTATTTGTTATCCTGATTTTATCCTGAATTTTATTCTGATTTTTTTCTCTATATTTGTTGCTTGATCGTTGCTTGATCGTTGCTGGCGATTGCAAAAGGAGCTGCATAAGCGCCAAGGAAATACGCCTGCAGCAAATCTCCGCCAAGATTGGCTGAAAAATCTCTGATTATTTGACTATCAGGCGGCGCAAATTCTGATATTTCAATCAAATGATAACGCGTTTCCTGATTTAAACTATGCACGCCAAGCCAGCGAACATTAATATTAGCGGCGGAAAATATCCCCTGCAAGCGGTTCTGGCTGACGTTATGTTTGATTTCCAAGGCATAAAGCGAGCGATCATCGCCTGATTTCTCAGGAACTAACCGCGCAAAAGCCAGCGCAGAAGGCATTGACTGATTGGCAACAGCTTTGCCGTTTAATTGCCTGCTGGCAACAACCATTGGCAAATGAGCAAATATTTTTGGCGCATCGGCAGATGAATTAATAAGATTGCGCCACCACGAATCATCGTTATTAGCCTCAAGATGCGGCACTACTCCGACTGAGGCCTTGCCAT
Source organism: uncultured Rickettsiales bacterium (assembly GCA_964519595.1). Lineage (GTDB taxonomy): Bacteria > Pseudomonadota > Alphaproteobacteria > Rickettsiales > SXRF01 > JANRKF01. The sequence goes on along the minus strand of CAZFJN010000001.1, from coordinate 32,570 downwards.
CTATAACCGCGCCAATAACTCGTTTGATATGTGACTCGCGGAAAATAACCGCATCAGGACCAAAATATTCACGCGCCAGCCAGAATAAATCAGACTGTCCTTCCGGCGCAAATACAGAAATATTAAGAGGCGCCTCCAAAGCGGTTGAAGCGCCGATTATAATCCGCCATATCTGCGCCGCCGCCGCCGCTGAAAAAGAAGATGCCGCGCTGATTTCAGCAATGCGCCGCAGCATTGAAGCCTCACGTCCTGCGCGAATCGGACAATGGTTAGGAAAATGTTTCAGCTTGTAATCAGCCACATCCTTAACAACCAGCATACGCTCGCCAAGGAGTGCTAATATACGCTCATCAATATCATCAATAATTGCGCGATATTGCTCAAGTTGTTTGTAATCATTGCTCATAAGAACGAAAGAATAAAGTAAATCAACGCAGGCAGCAAGATAGAATATTAAATTCCAGATAGAATATAAATTCAATATTGAATAGAATATTACAGATGAATATTACAGATGAATATTACAGACCAAATGTTACAGATAAAATATTACAGC
>CAZFJN010000001.1:0-31914 GCA_964519595.1 uncultured Rickettsiales bacterium | reverse complement strand
CATTACAGACAAAAAATCACACAAATAAATAACAAAAATTTTAGTCTATCTAAAAAGCCAATATAGAGAGAAGATCGCGGTAAAAACACATTTGGCAGTCTATCTGCATTATCTATCTATAGAAGACAGTGCGTGAATTAACAGTCCAATAATCTTTGAACTAACTCTGTGTCATGCCAGCTGATGCTGGCATGACACGCAGATACAACAAGCATTATACTGGAACAAATTGCCGACTGCGCGTTTACCACAATTTTCTCTCGGCATTGGTTTTTATAGCTTTAATAGCTAGATAATTGTGCGTCTTCTATAGAATATCAATAATGAGAATATCAATAATGAGAATATCAATAATGACAGAATATCAATAATGTAATTGCATAATGTAATTGCTTATCGGAAAAGGGCTTTGTATTATCAATGCTTATGAAAAAAATATCTTATTTTGGCTCAGGATATGTTCCAGTTGAAGTTGGCGAGGTTGCCAATATTGCGGTTTCTGCGCCGTTGATTCTTGAGTCAGGCGCGGCAATTTCCAATATTCCGATTGCTTATCAGACTTATGGCGCACTGAATGAAGATAAATCAAATGCTATTTTAGTTTGTCATGCTTTAACTGGCGATCAATATGTTTGTGGAATTCATCCGGTAACTGGAAAAAGCGGCTGGTGGGACAAGATGGTTGGCAGCGGCAAGCCAATTGATACTGATCGTTTTTTTGTAATCTGCGCGAATATTATCGGCGGTTGCATGGGAAGTTTTGGACCAAAAGAAATAGATCCGCAAAGCGGCAAACCATATGGTCTTAAATTTCCATTTATCACTATTGCGGATATGGTTAAAACTCAGGCGCTGCTGCTTGATCATCTGGGAATTGATAAATTATTCTGTGTAATTGGCGGCTCAATGGGCGGAATGCAGGTTCTCGAGTGGGTTGTGCGTTTTCCGGAAAGAATATATTCAGCGGCGATTTTAGCGGCGGCAGCAAGGCAGTCAGCGCAGAATATAGCCTTTCATGAAATAGGCAGGCAGGCGATAATGGCTGATCCTAACTGGTGCGATGGTGATTATCTGGCCGAGCGTAAATATCCGAGTAAAGGGCTGGCCGTTGCGCGAATGGCCGCGCATGTAACATATTTAAGTCAGGAAACATTGCAGGAAAAATTTGGTCGTCATTTGCAGGATCGTGATGATTATACTTATGGTTTTGACGCGGACTTTCGTGTTGAGAGCTATTTGCGGCATCAGGGCATGAGTTTTGTTGAGCGGTTTGATGCTAATTCATATTTATATCTGACGCGCGCCGCCAGCTATTTTGATTTAACGCAAGGCGGCAGGCGCAAATTGACTGATATTTTCAGAAACAGCAAAATACGTTTTCTGATTGTATCATTTACCAGCGACTGGCTGTATTCATCAGCGGAAAGTCGCAATCTGGTAAGGGCTTTAAACGCCGCTGCTGTTGATGTCAGCTATGCTGATATTGAATCAGATAAGGGACATGATTCGTTCCTGCTGGAGATTGCCGAGCTTGATGATACGATAAGAGGTTTTATTTCAGGATCAATAAAACAATGCGGAGTTGGTTCATGAATAATATTCATCATGATTTATCTCCTGATTTGCGTTCTGATTTACGCCCTGATTTACGTCCTGATCTGGCGGCAATTGCCAATATGGTTGAAAGCGGCAGCTCGCTGCTTGATGTTGGCTGCGGCGAGGGCGAGTTGCTGGCCTGGCTTAAAGACCATAAAAATGTCCGCGGCAGAGGGATTGAGCTTTCACAGCAGGGCGTTCATCGTGCGATTTCCAAAGGGCTTTCTGTCATTCAGGGTGATGCGGATGATGATCTGGAACATTATCCGGACAATGCTTATGATTATGTGGTTCTAAGTCAGACTTTGCAGACTTTGCAAGCGCCGCAGGATGTGCTGTTCCAGCTGGTAAGAATTGCAAAACACGCCATTGTTTCCGTTCCGAATTTCGGACATTGGAAAAATCGACTGTACCTTCTTTGCAAAGGCCGTATGCCAGTTACTAAATCACTCAGCTACGAGTGGTACGATACGCCTAACATTCATTTCTGCACAATTTCTGATTTTATAGTTCTGTGTGACAAGCTGCAAATTTCAATCGAAAAAAGAGTTTATGTTGACAGTTTTGGAATGAGCAGCGTGTTCAATAATAGTGGCATTCTTGCCAATATTTTTGGCGAACAGGGAATTTTTATGATCAGGAAGTGATTAGGCAGTAGAAAATATATTCTGGCTTCGCTATGCTTAAACTTATGAATAAAAAATTCTTCTTTCCGGAAATAAGAAATTTGCTGGCGCATTTTCTGTCTTTGCGGCGTGTAAAGATGCCGCTGGCGGCGGCTATTCTGATTTTTATATTATTGCAGCTTGCGCCTTTTATTATCAACAGCAAGCCTTATGTTGAAAAATTAGCGGAAATTTCTGAAAAAAGCGGCGCTGTTTCTGTTTTTGTAAAAGGCGATTCAATGATTCGCCTGTGGCCAGCTCCGGCTTTGGTAATTAGCAATGTCGAGATAAAATCACTTGCCGCTGATGAGGCTGATTCTTTAATGCTGACTATTGATAATGCTGAGCTTGAATTCAGCATATGGTCGGTTTTTTCCTCAGAATTTTCTTCAGCTCATCTTAAACATGTCAAAATAAACGGCGCTTTTCTTCAGGCTGAAACAAAGCCAGGGCAGCGCGTAAATTATGATCTGCTGATCTTGCCGCTGTTAAAGAAATTATCCTCTGTAAATCCGGAATATAAAGTCGCGGTGGATTTTTCTTCCGGCAGCGCCTCTCTGCTTGATGACAAGCGCCGGGAGGTGATAAAAATCTCTGATTTTAATGCTCTGCTTGAATATGGCGAGGAAGCGCATCTTTCCGGCGTTGCGATCAGCAATAACAGAAAATTTAGATTCACCGCCTCGCGCAAAGGCTCACTCGGCGCAACTCCTATAAAGCTGCATCTCGAATCAGATGGTTATGCGTCATTAAATCTGCTTGGCGAAATGGACATGACTTCTGATTATCCGGTTATTTCCGGAAAAATCGATTTCTCCACGCCGGATTTAATGCAGATAATTGCCAGCCAGCAGGAAGATGCTCAGCAATCATCAGAAGCAGAGCAAGGCAGAGATGATATTTCTGAAAAAGTTTCTCTTGTCTTAAATGCTGATTATAAACATCAGAAAGGTTTAGCTGAATTATCTGCTGCGACTTTAGAATTAGCCGGAATGCAAGGCAATGGTTCAGTAATAAGATTAGCTGATGATAATCCAAATCACAGCGCGGAATATAATCTCACAATGAATTTCAAAGCGCTTGAGCTGGAAAAAATCAGCAATATTATGAAAGCGGCGCGCGTTGGCGAGAAAAAATCAAATGCCGAATCTGTAGCTTCCGGCTCGCAATATAAACCGCAAACATTATTTGCTCCTGATTTGAACGTCTCTTTTGTAATCGCTGCTGATTCCATAATGCATAACGAGCAAAGCTGGCAGCAAGCAAGCTTATCAGGAACTATTGGCAGCGGAGTTATGACAGTTAATAAGCTGCATTTTTCCATTCCTGGTGAAAGCAAGCTGGATTTATTTGGCGTTTTATCATTATCAGACGCGCAGAGCCTTCGTTTCCAGGGCAAGATAGAAGGGCAGGGAGCTAGTCTGCGCGAGGCTTTAACAGTCTTTGATGAATCAGCTTCTCAATTGCCGGAAATTGGTTTTGGCGCATATGATCTGAAGGCTGATCTGTTTATTTCAAGAGAATTATTGCGCCTTTCCGAAGCTGATGCAAATTTTTCTGATTTATCTCTTAAGGGCGGTTTTGTTGCTTATCTTGATAAAAAACCGCGCTTCGAGGCAGATATCGGACTTAAAAATATCAATTTTGATTTATTGCGTGATCGCTGGCGCTCATTTGCCGCGCAGAAGGTTGCTGATGGTTCTGTGTTAAGCTTAACTCGTGACATGAATTTTGACTGGCTGAAGAAATTAGCGGCGATTATTGATTTCAGAGTAACAGTTCAAGGCTTTAATTTCCTTGAGCGCAAAGGCAACAACGCCAGCTTCCGGCTTTTCGCTCAGCAGGGAGAATTAGGCGTGTATAATGCCAGATTTGTTTATGATGAAGATACAACGGAAGGCAGTATTAAATTTGATGTAAACAGCGAAAGACCGCGCATTAATCTGGTTCTGAATACAGCAATTTTTGATACGCGTTATCTTGCTATTGATCCTTCTGATCAGAAATGGTCAGACTCTTTTGGCAAGCAATTCGTAAAATCATCAGGAAAAAATGATAAAAACGCTCAGCGCGCTGATAAATCTTCCGGCTCTTCTGAATCTTCTGAACAGTCGGATGATTCTCTTAGTGAACAATTACCAGAGATGACGTTGCCGGAAGCAACTCCGGAAGAGGAAATGCGGAAGAAAATAGAGGAAGAAGCTTCTGCAATAATATCACCTCAGGATGATTATTCCTCTGAAACCGTAAATCCAGTAACCGTAAATCCAGTAAATTTAATTCATCGTTCTGATAGTGAAATTCTTGACGATAATGCGATTGATAAAGATTCTGAAAAAACTAATAATGATTACGATTCATCAGAAAATTCTCCAGAAAATTCCACAGAAAATTCGCTAGAAGGTTCTCCAGAAAATTCTCCAGAAAGTTCCTTGGAAAATTCATATTCAATTCGCCAAATCATTTTTGCAACCTTAAAGTCATTGATAATTTCTGAAGCATTCGCGCAGGAAAATAATCTCTCTGACAATTCGCAGAATAATTCTCAAAATAACTCTGAAAACAATCTTCAAAATAGTCTTCAGAACAATTCTCAAAATAATTTGCAAAATAATTTGCAAAATGATTCTGGCGTTAATTTGCCAATTGCTGCCGCTTCCGAAGCGGAAAATGAACAATCGCCACGCTGGATTAATAAGCCAATAGATATGAACTTTATGGACGCTTTAGATGGTGATTATGATATCTCAGTCGGCAGTTTGCAGCATAGCGATTTGCTATTTGAGAATTTTAAAATGTCAGCGCGATTGGAACGTAATCTTCTTACTTTCAAAACTCTTACTTTTTTCCACTGGGGCGGCAGTTTTAGCATAAACGGCACAGTTTATGGCGGTAAAGTTCCGGGAATTTCAATTGGCATGGTCGTAGCCGGCGCAGACATAGCGCAAATTACAGGCGCTTTACTTGAAAAAGACAATCTGGGCGGTCGCGTAAGCATTAGCGGCACGATTGACACTGCCGGAATTGATAGTTTCTCATGGTTAAAACAAGCTAATGCTAAATTCCTGATCGCCGCACGCGGAATGAGCTGGCGCGGTTTTGATGTTGCTTCTGTTCCTTCCGCCGTTGCCGTTTCAAAAACTCCTGAGGATGTTTTGAATAATGTCAATTTATCTCTTGTCAGCGGCAATGGAGAATATAGCGCAGACGGAGCAATAAATATCAGCAAAGCCATTGCAACCACTCCTGGTATTGCCTTGAAAACGGGAAAAATTGTTGGTACTGTAACCGGAGATTTGCGATTGCTTCCCTGGGATGTAAAAATTTCTTCTTTGTTTCGCTTTCCTGACATGTCTGACGATACAGTTCCAGTATTAACGGCACACTGGGCAGGAGATGTCGTAAATCCTGTTTTGCAAACAGACACGCAAGAGCTTGAAGCGCTTGTTTCAAGAAGAATTACAGGAAATTAAATACTCTATTCAGAAAAGGTTTTTACTATGGTGATGCAGCTTTTTCAGCGTAATTCCGAGGCAAAGCTTGTAGAAGCACTCAATTCGGTAAATAATCCACAAGGCTGGCACGCTGTGCATTTTCATCTTTCTGGCCTTATGGAACAGTTTAAAAGCGAATATCAAGTTAGAATCGCGGTGAATCTTATCAATGATCTGCTCAAAAATTTCGATGGTGGAATTTTTGTGCTGCATGATTCAAGCATAATAGTTGTCTGTTATTCTTTGGAAAAAGCTTTGCAGAACAAACTTATTTTCCAATTGCGCTATTTATATATGGACGATCCTCTGGCTTATAGCGATGCCGGAGAAGAAAATCCGGAATTTTGCACTTGTTATGATTTAGCGCGCAACTGGCAGGATTTTATGGAATTATCAACAAAGCGCATGGCGCTTACTTCTCGCCGTGCTTCCGGCGCTGTACGCGCAGATAAAATCGCTGCTGCCGCTGAAAAGATCAATTCGCCATCTGCTGATAGGAATTCTAACTTCTCTTCTGAAGAAAACTACCTCTCTGCCATTACGGCAGATTCAGCGGTTTCTGCAAATTCAAATAATATTTCCGAATTATTTAATCTTAAGCGCGATTTGCAGAAAATGAATATTGAAAGCATGATTCGTTCGCAGCCAATATGCGCTATGCAGCATGGTCTGCCGCTTAGGAAAGTTTTTGATGAAGTCTATGTCTATATGGCGCAATTAAGCGATGTTCTGAAAGCGGAAAAAGAATTTTTCAGCAATCGCTGGCTGTTTCGCTATATGACACAGCTTCTTGATATGAGAATGCTGAATTTCCTTACCAACCACCGCGAGCAGATGCTTGAAAATCCAGTCAGCATAAATGTCAATGTTGAAACTTTGCTGTCTCAGGCTTTCTTCGAATTTGATCAGCCGCTTGAGAAAGAAAAAAAATCAGGAATAGTTTTTGAAATTCCTCTGGTTGACGCTTTTGCTGATATGTCAGGATTTCATGTTGCGCGTCGGGAAATTCAATCTCTAGGTTATCGAATTTGCCTTGACGGCGTTACTGCTGACAGTCTGAATCATATTCAGCGCGAAAAGCTTGGCGTTGATCTTATCAAAGTGCAATGGCACGCTAATTTATTAGAACCTGGCACGCAGCGGCAGAATATGGCAAATGCTGTTTTAGCAAATAGTTCCAGTCGCGTTATTCTCTGTCGCTGTGATAATCATCAGGCTGTTGAATTCGGACAATCTATAGGAATAGCGCTTTTCCAAGGGCGCTATGTTGATTCAGTAATTAATCCGCTGATTGCATCTAACAACTAAGAAATATAACAACTAAGAAATCTAATAATTAATAATCTAATAATTAATCAGTAAAATATTTAGAAAGCTTGTCGATGTTTGCTGCAATCTGGGACATGAAAATAGGCTATGTGCTTTGCGGCATTATCTGGTCGCTTGCTTGTGGATTTGCAATTGGTAACTATGCTTGCAGCCTTATTCATCGTTTGCCACGCGGCAAGGCTATTCTTGATAAAACACCATATTGCGGCAATTGCGGAACTTTATTGAAAAACGCAGATTTATTTCCGGTTTTTTCAGCTTTATTGCTGCGCCATCGTTGCCGCTATTGCGCGCAACCATTTCCTGTTTCTCATACATGGACAGAAATTGCCGTTGGATTATTGCTGGTTTTTACTTTTTTCGCACATGGTTATGGCGAGGAATTTCTGTTGATTTCCTTTATCGGCGTTTTTCTAATCATCATTTGCGCTATTGAAGTAAATGATAATCTTATTGAAAAGCGGATATTACTTTGTCTTGCTATTTCCGGAATGATTTATCGTGTGTTAGTTGATCATTCAATTTTTGGATTTTTTCAGGCAGCTCTTCTGGCTACTATTTTTTCCGCCTTATTATGGCGTAAATCAATTCGCAAAGCTGGTCATGTGTATATATTGCCGCCTGCTGCCTTGCTGTTTATTGCCGGCGCGATATGTGTTGGACACGCTCAGCTACTATCATTTATCACTCTGTTTGCAGCTTTTTACGCGCTATTTTACCTTGTTGCGATAATAAGCCGCCTTATTAAGCAGCAGCAAAAAACTATCACAATTTCTCTGCCGCTGGCGTTTTCTACTATTATACATGTTTTATATCAGAATTTTTCTTTGCTTACATTCATTCAACATCAAGGAATGTAAAGCGTTTTCTAGTAAAGCGCGCTAGTTTTACTGCCTTTTCAAACTGTTGCTGTTGCCAGCCTATTTCGACAATATTTTCCGGAAGTTGCGCTTTTTTTCTGATAAGTCGCAGTTTTTCCGGCGCGATGTGAATCTCGGCAATGGCCGCGCAAGCATTCTGCCAGATTGTTTTTGTGATGATGTTATCAGGAAAGCGCGAACGAATCAGCGCGGCTTTTTCCTGATATTCTGAATGATTTGAATATTGTTCTTTTTCCTGAGAAAATCCCTCTATTGCGCGTAATTTGATTTCAGAGCGGTTTAACAGCTTTTCTTGAATGTCAGCAATAAAAGGCGCAGTTATGGCGATTTCTTCACCATGCAGGCTTGGTATTTTATTATCAGAATGGTCTTTTTTACTGGCAGCGTAATAATCTGTAGCAGAATAATTCTCATTCATTAAATGCGCGAGCATATGTTCAGAACCGCTTGCCGGAAAACTGCCGCCGCAAATAGTCATGGCAAAACCGGAAAGCAGCAATAGTTTAAACAGTTCTTGCATTGCCTCGCTATCTTTACGAATGATCGCTTCTGGTTCTGTAAAAACTTGTAATTCACTATCTTTAGTAAGCAGATAAGCTGTTTCATCATAAGCTGTATTCAGAAGATGATGTGAAAGCAGCCAGTCGGCCTGAGCAGTAGGCCTTGCCAGACTATCGCCTATTCCGGCTTTAGCAAGCCTTAGAGGCGCTGCAAGCAATGTCTGCATATCTACATATACCGCAAGCGGCAAACATCCTGAAAGCGATGTTTTTATGGCTTTATTGCCAGATGATTTTCCATATTCATTTTTTGTATAAATATCTGTGTAAGTATTTGTATAAATGTTTGTGTAAGTATTTGCGTAAGTATTTATATAAATAGAAGCGTTCGCTGAACAATAACCATTCATTGAAGCGGCAGTGGGAAATAATATATATGGTTTATTGCCAATAAAAGCAGCGCGTTTTACCAGATCATTGATTGTGCCGCTGCCTACGGCGATCAACAAAGCGGCATTTTCTGCGCGTAATTTGATAAATTCCAGCGTTTCTTCGTCCGGCAATACGAAGCGCGGCAAAGTAATATGCGCTGTATGATATTTATCTTTCAGCGCCTTGAATACTAAATTTCCATATGCAGAAGCTGTATCAATATCATCAATAATCGCAATTTTCTCGCCGTAAGGAAGATGTGTTGCAATTAAATCATCAATATCGCGCCGCAAATCTCCGGCTAGTAATATTTCAGGCAATTGTTGCAATCTTGCGCTGATTATGTCTTGTATGGTTTTTGAGAACATTATTGTTTTATTGTTTTGCTTATTTTTTTTGTTTCTGCGTTTATTTCTGTTTTTATTTCTGTGTTTATTTGTTGCTTTTATAAAGGATCATTATGTTATTGCCGCGATTATTGCTAGTTTTTGTTTCTACTATGATGTTTTTTATAGCAGTTGCGGCTTATTCTGCCGTTGCTGACGATTTAAATACAGTCAAGGATCATAAAATCTGGCTTGATGAATTTAAGAAAGAAGCCTCAAAACAAGGAATTTCTTCAGAAATTTTTGACAAAGCCTTTGCTGATTTCAAGCCTATTGCGGCAATAATAGCTCTTGACCGCAAGCAACCGGAAGGCACAAAAACCTTATCTGAATATCTTGAAATCATGGTTAATGAACAGCGCGTTTCTGAAGGAAGAGACAAACTTGCCGAATATTCAGAAATTCTCAAAAAAATAGAAGCGCAATATGGTGTTGATCGTGAAATTATAATTGCGCTGTGGGGAATTGAAACCAGCTATGGAGAAAATAGCGGCAATTATCCGGTTGTTGATGCGCTGGCAACTCTTGCCTATGAAGGAAGACGCAGTGATTTTTTTCGCAACGAATTGATAAATGCGCTGCTTATGCTTGAGAAGAAGGATATTGAACTTGAAGAAATGTCCGGCTCCTGGGCAGGCGCAATGGGACAATGTCAATTCATGCCGAGTACATATATTAATTACGCCGTTGATTATGATGGTGATGGAAAACGTGATATCTGGAACAATACAAGCGACGCCCTTGCTTCAATTGCTAATTATCTGCGCGCTGAAGGCTGGAAGGAAAATGGCGAAATAGCAATGCCGGTTACTTTGCCGGAAAAATTTGATTTAAAACTTGCTGATATTAACAAGCAGAAACCAACTCATGCCTGGCGCAAATTAGGCGTTACTTACAGCGACGGCAGCGCTCTTGTTGAGAATTCATTGCCTTCTTCAATCATCATGGTTGGAAGAGCGGAAGACGCTGTTCCTTACATAGTTTATGATAATTATAAGGTGATTCTCAAATGGAATCGTTCGCGCTATTTCGCAACTGCTGTTGATCTGCTGGCGGAAGAAATTCGCGCACCATAAGGAGATTATATCATATTCTAGTAATAATCAGGATTTTACTGTAATCTATTTACCGCCTTCAATCGCTTCTATAATAATATCTTCTGAAAGCAGTTGCGGTAAAATTTGCGCTTCTTTACCAGGCGGAAAATAAACATATAACGGCACGCCATTATAACCAAATTTCTTCAGAAATAAGGTTATTTCCTCATCGCGCTTTGTCCAGTCGGCAATCAGCAGGCGCGTTCCTGTTCTTTTAAAGGCAGCACGTGTGTTTTTTGTATCAATTGCCAGAGTTTTATTCAGCTGGCAGGTTAAGCACCATGCCGCCGTTGCATCAACAAAAACCGGAATATTCTCAGCGCGCAGCTTTGCTAACAGCTCTTCTGAGAATTTATTCTCTGTGTTGATATTTTGTGCGGTGCTTGTTTTTGCCGAATCTGCTTCAACTATAGCTGTTGCAGGAGAATTATTTGCCAGCGCGGTTAAGCCGTTTGCTAAAACCGCCAGCAATAACAGAATAATCGACATTCTACAATATAGCGACTGATCGCGGCATAGTTCCTTTAGCCAGATTATGAAGCTAATCGCAAGCATAGTGATAAGAACGATCAGCAATCCTTGCGCTCCGGACTGAATCGTAAGAACCCACAACAACCACACAACTGAGGCAAACATCGGAAAAGACAAAAACTGCCTGAATCTGATCATCCACTCGCCGGGACGTGGCAACAGATAAGCTATCTTTGGAAAAACCGCAATCAGCAGGAAAGGCAACGATAAACCGCAGCCGATTGCCAGAAATACCAGTAGCGATAATAGCGGCGGCAGAGAAATAGTCGCGCCAACTGCTGTTGCCATGAAAGGCGCTGTGCAAGGCGCTGCAACCATTACTGCTAATATTCCAGTTGCAAAACTGCCGCGTAGATTATGCTGTTGTGTCTCCGCCAGCATATTGCCAAACAAAACCGGCAGCTCAAACATTCCGGCTAAATTAAGTCCGACTAAAAACAGTAAAACAGCAAGAAAAGCGATAAAAGGCGGCGACTGCATCTGATAACCCCAGCCGATAATTTCTCCAGCCTGCTGCAGGCTGATTAATAATCCGGCAATAGCTGCAAAAGACAATAAAACTCCAGATGTATACGCCAGAGATTGTTTGATTATCACATTGCGCGTATGTCCGGATTTTCCGGCAATTGCCAGCGCTTTAAGTGATAATATAGGAAGTACGCACGGCATTAGATTTAAGATTAAGCCGCCAAGCAGAGCGGAAATTATTATTAAGGCAAAGCTTGTTTTTGTCTGTTGCGCTGTGAAGGGGGTTTTTGCAGTAGAAATTTGATCATCAGAAATTTGATCATCAGAAGTTTTATTGTCAGAAGTTTTCTCATCAGAAATTTTTTTATCAGCAATTTTATCATCGGAAATTTTCGCGCTGTAATCTGCTCTTTTTGCGCTTATGTCGTAGGATTTTTTTCCTGCAATCAGAATGCCGTTTAATTCTTCAGGAATTTCCTCGTCAGCGCTGTTTTTATTGCGCGGAATTAATAAGCGGCCATTTGCCAGTATCTGCGCGCCTGAATATGTAATGACATTTTGCTGACGTGGAAAAAAATATGCTGAATTTTCAGGCTGAGTAATATTATTTGCATTATCAGGAATAGTATTATCATGAAGAATATTATCCGGCAGAGTGATTTCAATTTTGTCAACGCTGAGTTTATAAGATAAGGCGCTGCTTATTTTTTCCGGCAAATTATCGTTTGCTGATTTAAAGAGAGAAGAATCAGCGCTTAGCATTGCTTGTGCGCTATTTTCTGCAACTGGAATTGCAATTGCAAGCTCGGCGCTTTCCGGAATGCAGATTTTTTCGCATACTAACCATGAAGCTTTTACGGCCAGCTCAACAGTTTTTGCCGCGAAATCACTGGCAATTTCAATGTCAGTCGGCAGAAACACCTTATCTTTAAAACCATAAACTGCCAGAATATCCTCGTTTATCACGGAAGGAACTGGCCATTTAATTACTCCGGCTTTTATTCCAGAAGGAAGTTGCCATTCCAGGCTGGTTGCTATTCCAGCATCGCCAGGATTTTCCCAGTATGTATGCCAGCCGGCGCGAGGTTCAATAAGCACGGCAACTTCAATTGCCGAGCCTGATTTTACAGTTTTATGAGAAGAAATAAGAGTAGCGCGGCTATTTTCATTTTCGACAATATTTGTTACAGCATTTGCCGTAATATTTGTGGTAATATTTGTGGCAATATTTGCCGTAATATTTGCCGCCAGAGCATTGTCAGAAACAACGCCGCAAAGAGCGATAATAATAAAATTCAGAGCGATAAATTCTAATAAATTCTTCATCGCAAAACTATATTACATATTACGTGCTTATTCAAATTTTTTCCAAGATTTTTTTCCAAGATTTTTCCAAGCTTTTCTTTCCAATTGTCTTTCCAAATTTCAGAAGAATTATAAAAATTATGCTCGTGGTGAATTGCGGTTGTTTCTTCTTGATTGCAACGCTTGTTCTACTGCTCTTTCCGCGGCGGTTTTGTCATCAGGCATGATTTGCAGTGAATTTGTTGCATTTGTTGTCGGAAGGGCTTTTGCGCTGTTGCCAATGCCTTGCAGTTTATTGCCAATTGATTTTATTTTTTCTAAATCTTTTTCATTCAGATTAAGCGCGTTTTTTAGCTCGCCTGAGCCTTTTGGTTTTTTCTGTTCGTCATCATCGCGGAAACGGCCTTGTCCGGCAGCGCGGTCATCAGCCATGATATCGCGGTTGATTTTTTCCTGTTTTTTGCCGCCTAATCCGGAGCGTTGACTGCGGCGCTTGCGTTTTTTGCGCCGCGCATTATCTGAATTAAGCAACGCCGTATCAATAGCTTCCTGTGCCATTTCTTCTTCGCGCTGCTGATCCTGCTCTTGCTGATTAATACTGTCAACTGCCGCTTCCAGACCGCCTTCCATAGTTTTAACCAGACGATCCACCGCGCGATCATTTAATGATTTCCATTCTTGCGGCATTTGCGTTACATCAGCGGATATTTGCTGAGTTTGTGCAATATTATTAGGGATTTCCTTAGCGGCCATTAATTTAAGGCTATGCGCGGCGGCGCCTGTTGCATCATTTGCTTCTTTTATACGCTGATCATTTATCAAAGAAGGATCAACTGCCACAGCCTGCGCCAGAACATTGCGATAAATTTCCACCGCTTCAGCGATTCTTTCCGCCAGATTCGCCTGATCATCAGGACGTCCGGTATCTACAACTTCTGTAATTGGTTTATCGGAAAACGTCATATTGCGTAGTTTTCGTAATATTTCGCGGCCAAGTTCAACAGATTCCTCGCGCCGTGGCGTAGTCATGCTGTCTACGGAATTTTTGCTGTTACGCAGCTCATAAGCATGTTTGCTTACGCGCGCGCTGGCTTCCAGAATTCGCTCAGCCGCCGTGCGTTCGCCAAGTGGTTTTCCGGCAAGATGCGACAAGCCTTTTTCAATATGCTCAATAATTCTGTCAATTGATTGATGACTGCGCTCAAAATGTGCCTCTGGTTGCGAATCAATAGCAGAAGCCAGCAAAGCCTTTGCCGACTCATTATCTTTAAGAACGGTGATTGCATATTCGGCAATCATCATCGCCGCGCCTCCGGCAGCAGCGCTGCCTTCCTGAACTTCAGGAACATTTTGCATAAAAGGCTGTTTATCAAGCAATATAGCATATAGCTTGATCAGCTTGCTTAAGGCGGTGGTTTTCGCTTCCTGCTCCTGCGGCGATCCGGCGCTGATGAAATCCTGAACGTCTTTATCAGTTCCTTGCATATTGCGTAACCAGCGCAGAATCGTGCGACCATCTTCAACAGAAATAGCCTTATCTTCTTCTGACAATTCATTAACTGCCTGCATTGGCATATTAAAGCGATTGACAACATCAATCAGCTTGCTGCTGTTTGCCACTATGGCGAGGGACGCTTCAGGAGATATTACTTCCTGCTGATTATTAGCATTATTAACATTATTAGCATTATTAATATTATTAGCGTTTTCAATGCTATTGCCGGAATTATTATCTGCAAATGATTTGTTAAAACCAGGCGGCGGCGCAGATAAAGCTTCCGGACTAAAAGGCGTGCGCGATAGCGGAAGAATTCCCCAGTTTTTGTCAGGAATTCCGGCAAGTTCGCGCATTCCTTTTATAAATGGTTTTAGGAATTGCAAACTATTCGGATTATCCTGTTGCCGCAGCAGAAACTTATACATCTCCGCCGCGCCGACTGCTTCAACATTGGCAACATTCTGGCTGAAATAATTTACAAAAGGGCGCTTCCACCACACATCATTCGCCAGCGCATTTCCTAAAACTTCCGCTATTGAATTTATTATTGGCACATAATATTCGTCGCCGCGGTCAAAAGAACCGTCATCAAGATATTGTCCGATAATGTCATTACGCAGAACTTCCAGATTTGTTCTCAAGCCGCGATATTTTGCAAAGTCAGGATGATTGCGATCAACCAGCGCCGGAATATTCAGCTTATTAGCGATTATGCGATCAAAGGCGAATTTATCAGTATTAAAAGCCAGATCAGTTTTATTATCAAGAACAAGCTCAGAATGAGCTGCCCAGGTATTTTCCGCCGGAATTATAAAACGTCCAATGTCAGGAAAAAAGTGAACATCGCTTTGCGCCGCTTTCATTGCTGAGAGCATTTTTTTGTTGTTAGCAGCGCGCCGTTGTTCTGCCGAGCGTTTTTGAATTTCGTTGCTTGGTTCAAGCAGGTTGGAATATTCCTGCGTGCTTGCCGGATCATAAATGCGCGAATAAGAAGCGCTTTCCCGTTCGTTACCAGGGCGGCGATCAATATCGTCGTCTATTCCATCGCGGTTGCGATCGCTTGAGCTGCGGAAATTATCTGCGTCATCTGCCATTTTGCAACCATTCCGGCATTGTTATCATCAGCTGGAAGTGTCTTTCACTTCAACTTTTTTTCCTTCTTCTGCGGCCGCTGTGCCGAGTGCGTAAACGCAGAGATCCTCAAAGGAAACATTGTTTTCAATAGCGATTTTATGAAGACGCTCAAAACTGTCCATAACATCCTGCGGAATAGTGCCACCGCGAATAGTGGAAAGCCACCATGCCTGATTCTGCAAAGGATGCCGAGCCGGATGCGGTTCTCCGACATAAACATGAAAAGGATATTTAGTGCCGTTGAAATCGCACGGTATAGTAAAGCGCTTCATAAAAAACCCTCACCCCTTTCAATCTACCACGAAAATAAGGCTAAAAAACGTGAAGATTATATGACAGTTGCTTTATTTTACTTTATTTTTCTGGAACTGAAATTATCAGCATAAGCCTTTTTTACATGTGCAGAAGGAGCAGGCTGCTGTATTTCATAGCTAATTTTGTGTTTTTTGGCGTATTTTTCTGCTGCCGCGGCGCTGGGAAAGGCAAGGCGTATTTCTCTGCTGGTATCGTCCATTCCGCTCCAGCCCATTAGCGGTTCAGTAAAATAAGGCGTTTGTGGCACATATTCTAACAGCCAATCATCCTTGGCTTTTCCGGATTGCATAGCATTTTTGGTGATTTTATAAATACGAGCAGCTGGCATATGACAACGAAAAATGTGATAATTAAACGTGATATTAAAGGCGATAATTATTATTCTCTGAATAATTCTCTGAATAATTCTCTGAGTAACAATAATTTTGCCAAAAATCAAGCTACTAATACCGCAATATTATGAAAGGCATCCAGTGATATTTACAAGCAACGAAAGATAGCTATTTTCCTCGCTACCGCGAGTAATACTGGATGCCAGCTTGCGCTGGCATGACACGTAGATACAACAACATTATACTGGAACAAATTGCCGACTGCGCGTTTACCACAATCTTCTCTCGACATTGGCAAATGTATAGAGATTATTGTTGTCTTCTTCTGTCTTCTTCTGTCTTCTATAGATAGATAATAGAGATAGATTGTTGATTGTGCGTTTATGTCGATTGTGCGTTTTACTGCTGATATGCCAGTATTTTACTGCTGATATGCCATTATTATATTATAAATGCTGAATATCAGGGCGGCGTAGGCAAATATTTTAGCGATGATATGTGCAAGGTGCGCGCTGTCAAAGTCAAGGTTGGTAGCTTTTTTATATGCTTCGATACGGTCGGCGTTGCGTTTATAGCTGATGGTTGCTTTCTGGAAGCCGCTTTGATCGACATTTACTATTTCTCCATCAAGCAGCAGATCGCCAAGTATCTGCGTGCGTCCTTCCAGAGCTTCATCGAGCAGCATTTGCAGCGTGTGACCGCGCACGGCGGCGCTGCGTAGATTCTGCATTATTGGCACAATTCTCTGCGCTATCCAGTGTGTCAGGCCGCTTAAATCCATATTGCCAGAGCGATGTTGCGCCACGGCGAATAGTTTCAGCGCGATCATTGCGTTGTTTTTTGCCATATCAGGAATCGCCGCCAGATCATAAAGGCGGATTTCGTTGGTTATTACCAGCTTGCTGGCGATAAAAGCGGCGATATGTGTATCAATAGGATCCTGCGTTGCGGCGGCGGTTACTGAGATTCTATCGAGATGGCGCAATAATTCCGGCAAGGTTGTGATATGTTTTCCTCGGCAAAGAGGGCTTAAACATGGTAATTCAGGATTAAGATCATATAAAATTCTCTCTATTCCAAAGCCAAGACCTTCATTTCGCAACATGTTGCGAATACGGTCAAGGCGCGAGAAAAACTGACTCAAACTATCGGAAATAAGAACTTCCTTAACCTGCTGCAAATCTATCCAGGCGAGAACAAGATTCTGCTCGATGAATTTTATCAATAGTTTCAGCTCGTCCTTCATCTGCTTGTTATACAGCTCGGCGAATAGCGGTCCGATTCCGTCGACATGAAAAGCCAGCGAACTATATTGCAGCGGACCGTTTTCATCGAGGATCAGAATAAGGCGCGTGCTGTGTTCAAAACGCTGCGTTTCGTTTTTAATATTACTTTCGACGATTGTTTTTACATGCCTGGCAACCAGCTCAGATAAATCTTTCTGGCGCAATATCATCAGAATCCATTGCGGCAGCGAAGATGCGGCAAGTGTTTCCTGCATTTTATCCCAGTTATTTCGCATCAAATGCGCTATTTCGCGCCGCGAATGTCCGGTTGTTCCAAAACATTCAAAAGGTTTTGAGCCTTCAACCGGAGGAGGTGAGGGGATGATATTATAATGTTTTCCTTCCAGCCATGGTTTGAGATAACGGTAAGTCCAGCGTTGGTTATTTCCTGAGCCTAACATTCCCCAGAGGAAATCAAAAAAATCCTCAGGCATGTCCTTGCCGTTGGTAAGCGCCATGAACGGACCTTGCCGTAGAATCGCTCTGGCTAATGTCTGTGGTTGATAACGTTCAAGATTTTTTGTTCCGGCGATTATTCTCAACACTAAAACGGCAATCGCGTAAAAATCCGCGCCGCTGTGGAAATCGCCCTTGCCAGCCGGATGTGTCTGCATACGCTCAACCAGCTCGTAATAATATGGTTGTCCGTAGCCGCATGGCTCAGTTATGCAAGGCCCTAATATTGCCTGCGAATCATAATATATATTGTCGAGATTAATCGAACCGTGCGTAATTCCGGCTTCCAGAAGCTCAAGCGACGCCTTGGCTATCGGATCAATGATTCTGGTTATTAAAATGTTATTGGGAATTTTTCCGCCGGCTTTTTCAAGCATTGTCGACAGTTTCTGGCCTTTGATATGTTCAAAAAATAATACATAACGCTCGCCTGAGGGCTGAGAAATATCAACAACTCCGGCCGCAACAAGCGTGCATAAATTCGGATGTTTTATGTTAAGCAGCGGCTTGAGCAGATGATGACGCAGAACGCTTCCCGCCTCACAAACCAGCGCGATAAGTTTTTTGCCGTCGGCATTATTAGTTGCCGCATATGCCTTAGCCGTAGGACGGTCAAACATTGGCAGCGGCGAATTTATGTCAATTTGATATTGATCGCCAAGCATGTCCTTCTTGTCAGAAGATGGCGCAGGGCTGTATTCACGCAGAAACTCAACCGTTCTGGTTAATGATTGCTCGATTTTAGGGTCGGGCTTTGAAGGACTGGCAAAAGGTACTAGCTGGTTCATGTCTGCTTTTTAGCAAATAACATGCCGGATGGAAAGCTTCCATAAAAGGCGCTTCATAAAACACTCTGCCAATGTACATTTGTACAAATGTACATTTGTTTTTTTACAGTATGTTAGATGATTTTTGTCGCCGTAATGCTGCTTTAATTCTTTCTTAAATTTAAGGAAGGCAGCAGCCTCAATCATTTATTTACTCTTTTGTGCAAAAATCTCTTGCAGTGCAGCAAAAACCACAAACCAGAAAACCACAAAAAAACCACAACAAAAACAGGAGTACAAAATGGGCGCAGCAGAACAAGTGGCAATTGTAAAACCACATAATGAAACGGCGACTATCACAGTTGGCGGCAAGAGCGTTACTTATCCTGTATATAATGCCACTGAAGGGCAGAGCGTTATCGACATCAGCAAGCTCTATGCTGATACTGGACATTTTACTTATGATCCTGGTTTTTTATCGACCGCTTCTTGTGAATCAAAACTGACTTTCATTGACGGTGATGAAGGAATTCTGCGTTATCGCGGTTATGATATTGACGCTCTTGCGGAAAATAGCGACTTTCTGGAAGTTGCGTATTTGCTGCTTTACGGTGAATTGCCAAAGGCTAAATTCAAGGAAGAATTTGTAAAGCGGATCAATAATCACACTATGGTTCATGAACAGCTGCATTTCCTTTATCGCGGCTTTCCACGCGCTTCGCATCCAATGGCGATTATGGTAGGAGCGACGGCTTCTCTTTCGGCCTTCTATCACGATTCTCTTGATATAAATATTCCTGCTGAGCGCGAGCTGGCGGCAATGCGTTTGATTGCCAAAATGCCAACAATGGCGGCAATGGCGCATAAATATTCAGTAGGACAGCCTTTCATCTATCCGCAAAACGAAATGGGATTTGCCGAAAACTTCCTGCATATGATGTTTGCGACGCCTTGCGAAAAATATAAAGTAAATCCTGTGTTAGCCAGAGCGATGGACAAAATCCTCATTCTTCATGCTGACCATGAACAGAACGCTTCAACTTCAACAGTTCGTCTGGCCGGCTCTTCTGGCGCGAATCCTTTTGCCTGCATTGGCGCTGGAATCGCTTCGTTGTGGGGACCAGCTCACGGTGGCGCGAATGAGGCGGTTATCCTCATGCTGCGCGAAATTGGCTCGGTTGATAAAGTTCCGGAATTTATCAAAAAAGTAAAAGATAAATCTTCCGGCGTTAAGCTTATGGGATTTGGCCACCGCGTTTATAAAAACTATGATCCGCGTGCGAAAGTTCTGCATAAAACCTGCCAGGAAGTTCTGGCCGAGCTTGGCAAGATTGACGAGCCATTGCTTAAAATTGCTATTGAGCTGGAACGTATTGCGCTGGAAGATGAATATTTTGTCAGCCGCAAGCTTTATCCGAATGTTGACTTCTATTCGGGAATTATTTACCGCGCTATGGGAATTCCAACTAAAATGTTCACTGTGTTATTCGCGGTCGCAAGAACAGTCGGCTGGATAGCGCAATGGAAAGAAATGATCGAAGATCCGAAAAACAAAATCGGACGTCCGCGCCAGCTCTTTACCGGCGCTGCGCCACGCGAGTTTGTGGAAATAAGCAAACGCTGATATTAGTGGCGATTAGCTAGTGTAGTGATTTTTGTGAGATACTACACTAGCTTTTTCCTAACCATTGCCGAACTTGTTTTCTCTTGGAAAACCGGACGGTGGTAAGCGTCCGGCGTCAGCGCGGTTGCCAAGCCAGGCTTTAAGGTCAGTTTCCAGCCTTACTCTGCCGCCTAATTGCCAGCTTAAACCTTCTTTCAGGTTGAAGGTTTTCAGATCAGAAAGTCCGCCGTCTTTATATTTCTGCAAGGTAACACCCTGGCCTTTTTTCATTGGCGGTATTTGTGTTATCGGGAAAATAAGCAGCTTGCGGTTTTCGCCGATTACCGCAACATGATCACCACAAACAGGCATACAGAACGCTGCTTTAGAAGGAGAAAGCGGATTGAGAATCTGTTTTCCGCTGCGCGTTGAGGCGACAATATCCTCAGAATCAACAATAAAGCCCTTGCCGTTATCAGCGGCAATCAGCAGCTTTTCTCCTTCGCGGTAGATAAGCGCGCCGGCTATATCAACATCATTTTCCATATCAATCATCAGGCGAACTGGCTCGCCAGCGCCTTTTCCACGCGGCAATTTATCGCCTGAGATTGTATAAAAACGACCATCAGTGGCAAATAGCAGTAATTTGTCAGTGGTATTAGCGATCAGCTGGAATTTTTCCTCGTCGCCTTCTTTATATTTAACGTCGCTTAAGTCAGCCTGATGTCCTTTCAGCGCTCTTATCCAGCCCATTTTGGACAGTAATATAGTAATTGGTTCTTTCTCAATAAAGGCTTCAATATCAATAACACGCGCAACAGGAGCGGAAGTAAATGCCGTGCGGCGTTTGCCGAGGGTGGTTTTTCCGCCAAAGCGAGTTTTTATATCCTTTATTTCTTCATCAATTTTAAGCCACATTTTTTCTTCTGATTTAATGAGCGCGGAAATTTCTTTCTGTTCTTTAAGCAGCGCGTCATGTTCGCGTTTAATTTCCATTTCCTCAAGTCTACGCAGTGAGCGCAGGCGAGTATTTAAGATAGATTCTGCCTGAATATCGCTTAATTTCCATTTTTTCATCATTATCGGCTTTGGCTCATCTTCCTCACGGATTATTCTGATGACTTCATCAAGATTCAGATAAGCAATCAGCAATCCGCCGAGTATTTCCAGACGATGTGCAATTTTTTCCAGACGATATTTGCTGCGCCTTTGCAGAACATCAAGACGGTGCGCCAAAAATGCCATCAGCGCTTCTTTAAGGTTCATAACGCGCGGTGCGCCGCTGGCATCAAGAACATTGAGATTCATATTAAAGCGATTTTCCAGATCAGTAATTCGAAACATTGATTCCATCAGCGTTTCTGCATCAACACTGCGGTTTTTCGGCTCGATTATTATGCGGATTTCTTCTGCTGATTCATCGCGTATATTGCCAAGCAGAGGCAATTTCTTGTCTTTAAACAGCTCAGCGATTTTCTCAATTAATTTGCCTTTCTGAACCTGATATGGAATTTCTGTGATAACAATGTGATACATTCCATGACTAAGCTCTTCTTTTTCCCATTTGGCGCGAACGCGAATCGCGCCGCGTCCGGTTTCATATGCTGCGCGTAGATTTTCTTCGCTTTCGGCGATTATTCCGCCAGTTGGGAAATCAGGCCCTGGCACATATTTCATCAGCCGCGCCACGGTGCAATCAGGATATGAGATAATATGCGACAGCGCATCACATAATTCGCCGACATTATGCGGCGGAATTGAAGTCGCCATGCCAACGGCGATTCCTTCTGAACCATTAGCCAGCAGATTTGGAAATGCGGCAGGCATTACCAGAGGCTCTTCTTCACTACCATCGTAAGTAGGGCGGAAATCAATGGTGTTTTCGTCAATTTCGCCAAGCAGCGCCATTGCAATATCAGTAAGACGCGCTTCCGTATAACGCATTGCCGCCGGATTATCACCATCTACCGAGCCGAAATTGCCTTGACCATCAACCAGCGGATAACGCACCGCAAAGCTCTGCGCCAGACGAACCATTGCTTCATAAACCGAGGAATCACCATGCGGATGATATTTACCAATAACATCACCAACCACGCGCGCGCATTTTTTATAACCAGATTTAGGATCAAGCTTTAATTGCAACATCGCATAAAGAAGGCGGCGATGCACTGGCTTAAGACCATCGCGGACATCAGGCAAAGAACGCGCTGTGATCGTAGAAAGAGCATATGAAAAATATTTCTCTTCGAGCGTTGCGCGAAACGGCACGGCAATTATTTCACCAGATTTATTAGCAGTCGGTTTTTTACTCACGGTCTTTCACTCACGATTCTTTATTTATGTTTTCTACTAACTGTTTTTTTACTAGCTATTTTTTTTAACTGTTTCTAGGAAACTACTTCCTGCTTATATCAGCCAATCGCGCCGCTGGGAAGGAAGAATTTCAGCAAAATTTCATAACCGGAAACAACAAAAACCATTGGCAACTTACGTGTCATGCCAGCGTAGGCTGGCATCCAGTGGTTTTTGTAATAATCACTGGATTCCGACTTTCGTCGGAATGACACAGAACTAGCGCAACAGCTTATTAGACAGAAAAGACTAACAATATTCAGCCAATATAGAGAGAAGATCGCGGTGAGGGCGCAATCGACAATTTGTTGCAGTATAACGTCGTTGTATCTGCGCGTCATTCCGACGAAAGTCGAAAGTCCAGTATTACTCGCGGTAGCGAGGAAAATAGCTCTTTTCAGTGATTATTGAAACAATCACTGGATTCCGACTTTCGTCGGAATGACGCCTTCGTAAACATTGAAAAATATGATCTAAATTGCCAAAATCCGCCAATATAGAGAGAAGATCGCGGTGAAGGCGCAATTTCTTTAGCTTTGTTCTCTATCTATTTCATCTGTCTATTTCATCTATATATAAAAGACAGCGCTGCCAGCAAACGTCCGCAAAAGCAGTTGTGTGGAAAAGCGCCTTAGGATATATGTGCTTTAGGTATATATACTCATTACACTTCAAGAGTTGGCATTCCTTCGCTTCGTCTTTATTGTTCACTATATGAGATAAAAATCTTGAAATATCAATAAGTATTCCTTCGATTTTTATCTCATATATTGAACAAAAATACTTGGAATAAATACCAACTCTTGAAGTGTAATGAGTATACTAATAAGCTGTTGCGCTAGTTCTGTGTCATTCCGACGAAAGTCGAAAGTCCAGTGATAGTTGCAACAAACGGCGAAAGATAACTATTTTCCTCGCTACCGCGAGTAATACTGGATGCCAGCTTACGCTGGCATGACACGCAAATATAACTTGGAGAATTTATGCTTGATATGGCTTTGCTGCATAAGGGCGGAGTGATGATGTATGCGCTGATAGCGCTTTCTATTTATTCACTGGCGGTTATAATTCTTAAAATAGCGCAATTTTCAAAAGCTAATGTTTTTGATAGAAGTTTTATTGACGCTGCTTTGCAGGAAATAAAAAACGGAGATCGCTCGAAGGCAACGCTTACTCTTGAGGCAATTGCCGGTCCGGTAGCAAGGATTATGCGCATTACTTTTTCCTGTGTGGCAAATCGGGAAATTTCACAAAAAAGCAAAGAGGCCGAGATAATGCGCGTTGGCTCTGCTGATATACGCTATCTTGAATCGCATTTGCGTAGTTTGGAAATGGTAGCGATGATTGCGCCGCTTATGGGATTGCTCGGAACGGTTATTGGCATGATTAATTCCTTCTCAAAGCTGAGTCTTTCCGGCGCAAGGGTTGATCCGACGCTGCTTGCTGGCGGTATCTGGGAAGCGTTGCTTACTACTGCCGGAGGTTTGGCGGTTGCTATTCCGGCTCTGGCCGCGCATTATATTTTTGATGGAATTATTGAAAAAACACGTTCGACTATGAAAGATGTTTCCGTGCAGATTCTGGCGCTGGAGGATGAATTCCGCCGCAATGAAAGGCTGCTGGCTATTTCAGAAGCAAAGAAAGCCGACGAAGAACGTAAAGCCGTGCATTCAGATACTACGCCTAAGCAGACTTCAACCTTGCATCTGCTTAGTCCAAAATATAAATAAAATGCAGATAATTATCAATCGTCATAAATAATCATGAATTTTGAACGCAGTAATAAAAAAGCTGTTAGCGGATTATTGCTTACTCCGCTGATCGACATTGTTTTTATTCTGATTATTTTTTTCATGCTTACTACCTCGTTTATGCGCGTTGAATCGCTGGAGCTTATTCTGCCTTCCAAAGGCGGTAAAGCAGCGCAGAAGCAGGATGTAATCAAATTTATGATATATGATAACGGCGAGGCGCAACTATCAGGAAAAATTCTGAAAGCTAATGAAATAAATGCTTCCTTGCGTGAATTATTCAGCAAGGATGAAAATGCCAGAATAATGATCCTAACCGGAGATAATGTTTCAATGCAGCAATTAGTAAGCGCAATGGACCAGATTTACGCTGCCGGCGGACAAAGCATTTTTGTGCGGAAAATGAATGCAAGGCGATGACTATATAGTTGCTATATATGCTGTTTATATATGCTGACTATATATGCTGACTATATATTCTGGCTATATATTCTGGCTATATATTTTTGGCCGCTTCGAGCGCCTCTTGTGCATGTCCTGCAACGGATACTTTGCGCCAGATCTGGCGAATTATGCCTTTTTTGTCGATTAAAAAGCTGCTGCGCTCAATTCCCATATATTTTTTTCCATACATGCTTTTTTCAGTCCAGACGCCGTAATCTTCACATGTTTTGCCATTTTCATCAGAAGCAAGCGCAAAAGGCAGACAATATTTTTCCTTAAATTTGTCATGACTTTTTATCGAATCTTTTGAAACGCCAATGATTACTGTTTGTGCTTTTTCGAAATCTTTGATCAGATCACGGAAATCCTTAGCCTCGGCGGTACAGCCTGGCGTGTCATCCTTAGGATAAAAATATAACAGCAGATTTTTTCCAGAAAATTGATCAAGAGCGACATTCTCGCCATTGCCACAAGGCATGTTGAAGGAAGGAGCTTTATCTCCTACGGCCAGTTGATTAAGCATTTTTGAATCCTTTGTGTTCGTAAATTCGTAAATTCTTCATTTCCTCAATTCCCCACTTCTTCATTTCTCCAATTCTTCAATTCCTCAATTCTTTCTTGCCTCTCGGAAAACCTCACTATATATCTGCCAGACAGATTGTTCAAGGCTCAGTAATTTTTCTTTTAGAGCTGCAAAATCTTCTATCTTTACAGTAGCGCAGAGTAGTTTTTTAAGGCCAGGGAGAACGTTTTCTTCAATTAATTCTCCGCCTGTGCAGAGGCGCAACATATGAAATAGCTGTGAGAAGAAGCTGTTGGCAATGCGTAATTGCGTTATTTGCTCAGCATTAAGTGGAGAAAATATTTCTGTTTTGTTTGAAATATTATTTAAGATGCTTAGTAGAATTTCCTCGCTGCTTCCTGAGTTTATTTTATGTTCTTTATGTTCTTTGTTGCTAAGATTGCCGTTAAGCAGCAACATATATTGCGCGATAAAATCTATATCTGCCATTCCGCCGCGCACATGTTTAACATCCCAGGGATTTTCAGTAGCGTAGCTTTCCGCCATTTTTAAGCGCATCTCATTAACATCACTCAGTAAAACTTCTTGATTACGCGGCTTTTGCAGCTGGTTTTCTATAAACAGCGTAATATCTGCGCTAAGCGCCTTATCGCCGGCAATTACTCGCGCTTTGGTAAGCGCCATATATTCAAATGTCCATGCCAGCTCGGAAAAATAATGCACAAGCGCGCGGTCGCTGATAGCAAGCAGCCCTTGTTTTCCGGAAGGGCGCAGACGTGTGTCTATTTCATAAAGTTTTCCACTACGTGTAAGCTGTGAAAAACCACCGACCAGCCGCTGTGCGAAACGGTTATAATATACGCTGGCATTATGACTGCGTTCGCCGTCTGATAATGCTTCAAAATCTGGCACTCTATATACAAAAATCAAATCCAGATCAGAATGAAAAGTAAGCTCTCTGCTGCCGCATTTTCCCAACGCAATCACACAGAATTCAGCGCCAGCAATATTTCCATATGTTTTTTCAAATTCATTGCGCGTGGCAGCAAGCAATTCGGCAAGAGTTATTTCCGCCAGATTTGTAAGGAAATTGCCTAAAGCGCAACCATCTATCATATGATTCAGAAATTGCACTCCGGCCTGAAATTGCCGTTCATTGCGGAAATAAACCAGAAAATTCAGCGCCTCTTCCTGATCACGCGCAAAAGCCAGCCGCTCCCTTGCTAAGGCCGCAAGCTGAGTTTTATCCGGCAGATCCTTGTAAAAATCGGAAAATAAAACGCTTTCGATCAGCTCTGGAGATTTACTAAGACGCTCCGCCAACGCTGGCGCACTTCCCATTATGTCGGCAATTAGTCCAAGCAGCCCTTTATTCGCCTGCAATAGTGAAAATAGCTGAATTGCCGCCGGAAGATAAGTAAGGAATTCATCAAATTTAAGAAAAGCCGCATCAGGATTTGCCGTTTCCGCCATGCGTTTCAGCAATGAAGGCATTAGCTCAGTTAACATTTCGCGCGCGCGTTTGGTTCTAGTGCAGCGTTTTGCGCCATGATGCCAGCCCATTACTATTTCTGATATGGTTTGTGGATTCTGATAACCTATTTTTTGCAAAGTTATCAATGTTTCCGGATCATGGCTGACGCCGGTAAAGACCAGATTGCCATTATCCGCCAGCTCTTCAGTATCTGAGCTGCGAAAGGAGTTTCTATAAATATCATGCACATCATGCAGATGCCGCAATAAATCAGCTTCAAAATCGCTCAACTGCGAATAGCCGGAAAAAATCGCCAGCGATTGCAATTTTTCTTCATCAGCAGGCAGTGTGTGTGTTTGTTCATCATCAACCATTTGCAGACGATGTTCAATCACGCGCAGAAAGCGGTATGATCTGGTAAGCGTATCTCTGGCTTCTGCGCTGATTAATCCTTCTGCGGCAAGTTGTGCAAGGCTGTCTATTGTTGCGCGTAACCGTAATGACGGTTTTCTGCCGCCCCAGATCAGCTGATGAATCTGTGTGTAAAATTCTATTTCCCTGATACCGCCAATTCCCAGCTTGATATTATGTCCAGACATGCCGATTACGCGGTCGCCGCGTGCGTCCATCTGGCGTTTAATCGAATGTATATCATCAATAGCGGCAAAATCGAGATTACGTCGCCAGATATAAGGAGCAAGCCCTTGCAGAAATCGCTCTCCGGCTTCCTTATCGCCGGCAACTGGCCTTGCTTTTATCATTGCCGCGCGTTCCCAGTTCTGTCCGACGCTTTCATAATAATAATAAGCTGCTTCAATATTAATTGCCGGCGAGGTTGAAGCCGGATCAGGCCGCAATCTTATATCTGTGCGGAAGACATAACCGTCGCCGGTTCTTTCCTGCATTATGGTTATTATGTCTTGAACCAGCTTGTTCATGAATTGCGCTTCTCCGGCGCGGCCATTATAGCTAAGCGCCGATTTCTCGAAGAAGAATATAATATCAATATCGCTGGAATAGTTTAATTCATAAGCGCCTAATTTTCCCATGCCGAGAATTATAATGCCGCTGCCATAAGAAGGATCAGCGCGGTTTTTAAGGATGATTTCTGCGCGATTTGCCGCCGATAATAATAGAAAATCAAGAGTTTTTTTAAGCGCCAGATCAGCAAAATCTGACAAACAGCGCGTTACCTGCTCAACTGAATATACACCGCGCAAATCGGCAATTGCCACCAGCAAGGCCAGCTTCTGCTTGGAAATTCTAAGCGCGCGCATCAGCTCTGCTTGCGAAGAGAAATTATCATTAATATTGAAAGATTCCGCGCCAAGAAGAACATGCATTTCCTGATAATTATCAATGAGCAGGGCTTTGTGATATAATTCAGGGTAACGTCTTGCAAGGCTTGCCAGATAAGGAGAGCAAGCGAAAACTGCCAGTTCCGTCACTTGCTGCCTTCGCCAGGATTAGGGCTGAAATGCTCTTCGAACTTTCCGGCAACTCCTTTGAAATTATCCGCATCCGCCGCAGCAGGCTTTTTGCTGGTTATATTTGGCCATTTCGGACTATATTCACGCGCTAATTCCAGCCATTTCAGCGTTGAATCAGACTCCGGAACAATAGCCTCAGCAGGGCATTCCGGCTCACAAACACCGCAATCAATACATTCATCAGGATTGATGATCAGCATGTTTTCACCTTCGTAGAAGCAGTCAACCGGACATACCTCAACGCAGTCAGTATATTTGCATTTAATGCATGAATCAGTAACAACAAAGGTCATAAGAAAAGGTCATAAGAAAAGATAATAAAAAAAGATCATGTTATAGAAAATACGCAACCAATAAGCCGCCCTGATAGCGCATTTTAAATAAATAATCAACTGGCAAAGTATCAAATTGCAAACTATCAAATTGCAAACTATCAAAAAGACAAACCAGCCAAACACAGCAATAGCCTGATTTTCCCGCTACCAAAAGCGTTTTGATGCAAAGGCTTTTCCAGAACCTGTTTTAATCAGCCTTAAACCGCAACTTCTGGAATCGCCTACCCGCTTGTGTCTTCAAATAAGCTTCAAAATCTTGCGCTGTCTTTTTATCGCTAAATGCTAAATAGGCGTGCAATTTCCACGGTTGATATTTTGCAGTGTGTCCAGAGTTTCCATCTTCATTATGCTCGGCAAATCGACGCTTCAGATCATTGGTAAAGCCTGTGTAGAATTTTCCGGGATAGTTTTCGCTTTCAAGGATATATACATACCACATATGCATTCCTTATTTCTATTCCGTCACAAGCTGATCCTCGCTTTGCTCGGGCTTGTGACGAGAGCCTCGTCAATCCCAATCCCGTCACTACTGGCGTAGTGACGAGGATCTCGTTAATCCCAAGCAAGCGAAGCTTGCTGGATTAACGGATGGTCGACCCTCGTGGACGGGTTCAGAACCTGCAACGAACGTAGGTTATTGATTTTGCAGATGTGGATTGCAAGAAAGTATATGCATATTCCGCAGATAGTGGAGAGAGTTAGCGATCAAGTGAAACAGTATGTTGATTTTAACGAAGTGGTTGCATTCGACTAGCAGGGGTAGGCTAGTACTAGGTTTCGTTGTTTCTAATTGTTTGAATCAGCAGTTGGGCCCTGTGCTCGTCACTAACTCCTTCCCACCTAGACACAAGAATTTTATAGGCTTCCAAAGAGACCTCTATTGGTTGCGCCAATTCAACGGAGTCCTTAGTCAATACGCTTGAGGTGCTTACATTAGCTGAGTTTTCTACTATCGCCTTGCTGAGCGTCACTGCATCAAGTTTACCTAATAATGCTGATAACTCTCGAGCAGTTGATGGCGTAAGCCAAATCTGAACTTTATCCTTTGAGATTTCTTCACCTTGAACTCTAAAGAAAGCCAAATTTGGATCATTTGGGCCAGGGACATCAAAGTACGGCTGTATTTTAACTCCAGCATTAGTTGTCACTGAAAAGCGTTTTTTGTCTGTTCCCTTTTCGTATATCCAGAGGTTTTTACTGGCCTTTCTTACACCTTTGGCCTTTGTTTCATTCCATTTTGCCCAGTGATTCTCAAGGTTTGGTTTTAACATTGGCTGCTCAAAATATAAAAATTCAGTCAGAGAACGCTCCCAAATAAGCCATCCTGTTCTCATATCTGCTACTCCATTGCTAGAGTCTTCAGCAACTTTCTTAGTTCTGTGGTCAATTAGAGCACTGTACTGATGGAAAACATCACGCATAGCTTCGTTTGGATCAACATCTACTGATGCAATACGAATTGATCGAGTTGCTGAAGGGTGCATCAAAGTAGTACCTGCATATGACATCAACGATTTAGTATCGCCAACACAAAGCATTTTCTGTTCTACACCTAAGCCATTGTGCCTTATATCAATATGAAGGTTGCTCCATCCGCGTTTTGGAATATTCTTGGAGTGGCAGTATACGAAAGCCCAATCATCTTCTTCAAATTTACGCCCCATCATTTGAGCTACCCGCGTAGCAAGTAATTTTTTTGCTAATTCTTTTTGTTCTTGTGAAAATGCTAATTTAGTATTCATGCCGCAGCCGTTTCATTTATTTCTAATGCTGAATTTGTTTTGCACGCATCCAATATAGATTTCCCGACAGCCATTGCTAAAGCTGGCGGTACGGCGTTTCCAATTTGAAATGCTCTTTCCATTCTTGTCCCATAGAGATACCAACTCCTTGGGAAAGTTTGCAGCTCTAGCAGCTCTGCGTCTGAAAGCATCGAATGTTCGACAAAAACTGGAGGCAAATCTTTTTGCCTACACCCCTTCGTATGCCATTGTTGGCGTGCCAGCTGAGCGTCGGGGACGCCTAGTGGAGCAATTGCTAGCTTCGCGGCTTGGTGTGCCCCAACAGTTGGTGATGGCCGATTTAGAGACCAAGTCACTGGTTCATCGTGTGGGCGCACAACGTTCTTCACCCAAATTTGGGCTCTACTGTAGTCTAGCAAACCAAAATCATCATGGCCGTTTTGCCACAAAACATCTTTTACTGTACGCCATGGCTTTAGATCAGTCTCATTTAAGAGAAGTGACAACTGAGAACTGCTTTTTCCACTTTTGTTTGATAGTAGTGGATTAAAATGAGTTTGTTTGGGCCAATTGAATTTTTCGTCATCTCTTGAGCCAACAATAAAGAGTCGTTCACGGCTTTGCGGAACACCAAAATCTGCCGCGTTTAGGAGCGTATGATAGCATTTGTAGCCAATAGATTCAAATTCATTTAGGATAATTTCTAATGAACCACCGCGCAAATCAGCCACCTCAATACGGATATCTTTTGATTTGCAGCTTTTGCAAAATAGAGGGGTATGCGTTCCATTTATAGCTGCTGCTCTTTCTGAGAAAGCCACAATTTTTTTGTGGCTACAGGAATTACAAATTTCGTATGCAACGAGGGTTTTGCTTTGGCAAAGTCCCTTTACGTTCTCAAATAAAAACCACCTTGGTTGACAATCTTTTACTACACGAACAAATTCTAGGAATAATTGTCCATCTGAAGTTTCGACTGTCTCTCTTTTTCCTGCTCTACTAAAAGGCTGGCAAGGAGGCCCACCAGCCACCAAAGTTAGTTCTCTTGGTTTCTTACGCGCAGCTTGTAAAATTTCATCACTGCTGATTGTGCGGATATCTCCTTCAATCACATTTGCCTCAGAAAGAAACGTGCGGGTGCCCACATGATCTTTTAGCCTACTTCTTAGGCTATTAATAAAATTAGGCGTTGATTTTCCGTGGCATCTTTGTTGCATTTGAAGGGATAGCCAATCTTCAAAATCTTTTTTTGGTAGGGCATTAAGAATTTTATTTTGTCTAATTGTTTCACATGCATGTGGCTCTAGTTCACTGACTGCTAGCGTACAAAATCCAGCTCTCTCTAAGCCAATATCAAGCCCTCCTGCACCTGCAAATAATGATACCAATGTGAAAGATCCTTGAGTCATACTCTCGATTTAGAAAATGAGTTACAATGCGAATAATCACCATAGCAAGTTTGTTTGTTATGTGAAGTAGATTGACAAAAATATGTTGGTGACCTCACAGGATTCGAACCTAAAAACACTTGGAGAAACAATACTCTTATTTTGTTGGTGGTTAAACGGTGAGACTTCAGAACCTCATTTTTGAGGCCAGTTCAGAACCTTTAGCTTCTGACTGTGTCCTTCCTGAGAGATAGGTAACAGATTATTCCGAAGACATAGGTAACACTTTAGGGTTGAATGGGTTATCCAGAGGTTCTACTCTGTTTGTTTCGGAGTC